>CAVVHS010000008.1:0-347500 GCA_963748215.1 uncultured Gammaproteobacteria bacterium
AAACGTTTTTGCCAAGATTGCCCTCCTCGCTCCGGCCCCAACCGTCTTCGGGGGAGCTCCGATATAGGTGCAGGAGCCTCGTTAGACGGGTTGCGCGGAACGGATAAGAAATTCGGTAACAAGATTGGACAGTCTATCGCGTTGTCGCGGCCATGTGCGCATTGAAATGGCCTCGGATCCTGGTGGCGCTGCCGGATGCCTGGTAAAAGGACTCGGCATGGCCGATAAGATAGGCGGTTGGGATGCAACGCTTCAGGTGAAGCTGAAGTGCTTATGTCATCTATTCCCGGCATAGAGTTTTAGATTTGAATAATTGCTGCTTAATGGCTGTAACTGAGTGACTGCCGACCGTGTCTAAACTGCCGCTCGCATGAATTGCGGAATGACTTGATCTGGCCGCTTGAGCCAATAAGTCAGCCAAGGAATCTCTGATTAATTTGTCATGCCGGCGAAGGCCGGCATCCAGGTCATTGAAGAATCTGGATCCCGGCATGTACCGGGATGACGATGGGTGAATTAATCAGAGGTTCCCTAATATAAAAAGTCGGCTTTTGCCGACTCTTTGAACATTCAATTTAAACGCTGAACTTCATCATCGGGGCGATTTCGAAGTTCAGCAATCGCAGGTTCATCTGTTTGATGCAACACCAGCCTGCAGCTTATCTGCTGGCGTTTCATATTCCAGGGTTTTCCCCGGTCGCTTATTCAGTCTTCGGGTCGCATTCCGGCCATAACCGGGTGTTCAACGCTGGCTATCAGCGGATGCGCACAAGACGTGATCCGCTGCATGGCTTGCTAGGTGCGTTCATGTGTTGGGACAACAAGAATCGGGCATTCGGATTTACGAAGGACCCCTTCGCTGACGCTACCCATGAGAAGCTGATACATCGCACCTCGTCCATGCGAACCTACTACAATCATATCAACATCGAGTTTTGAGGCTTCCTTCAGAATTGTATCTACTGTTGCGCCTTGTACAAGAAGGGCCGTCGCATCCAGGCCTGCCTTGCGTAATCGATCTGCCATATCTTGTATTTGGCGGTGCTCTGCGCGGAATCTTTTCGCCAGTGAATCCCGGAGTGATTGTGGATCCACTTCCAATCCAATGGAGTCTGGTTCAAAACCTGCGATAGAAAAGTCAACCGGCCGGGGTTCTGCTATATGCAGGAGCCACACCTTTGCTGATAATGCCTTGGCGATTTCTTCGGCCTTGAACACAATCTTTTCTGAAAATTCAGAAAGATCAACTGCCACCAGAAGTTTCATATCTTCTCTCCATTAATTATGCATCCAGGCACAACAACAGGTAGCGCGCCTTAGGCACAGATTAAATAAGGAAAATAAGCCTTGCTTGTCTGTATATCAAGATAAGTCATTGCGGACAGAGACCCGGTACGCTGAAAGTCTCATCAGGAAACAGACATTCGATATGTCGCATGCAGGTAGAGACTGAACATATCAACGTGGATTCACGCGCTCCAGCCAGTTCTCGAGACTGTGACCGGTCAGCCTGCGAGATGGCATACAGCGAGCTGAAAACTGTCGGCTATCGCTAGTTCACCCATACCCGCGCGTTGCGGAACATGCGCAGCCAGGGCCCGTCCTCGCCCCACTCCGCCGGATGCCAGGAATTGGTGAGCGTGCGGAACACGCGCTCGGGGTGCGGCATCATGATGGTGACGCGGCCGTCGGCGCTGCTCAGCGCCGTGATGCCCAGCGGCGAGCCGTTCGGGTTGACCGGGTAACGCTCGGTCGCCGCGCCACGCCCGTCGACATAACGCGCCGCGACCAGGCCGCTGGCCAGCACATCCGCAGCACCGGCGTCGCCGAACTCGGCACGCCCTTCGCCGTGCGCCACCGCGACCGGCAGGATGGAGCCGGCCATACCATCCAGCAGCAGCGAGGGCGAGTCGAGGATCTCGAGTTGCGCGAAGCGCGCCTCGAACTGTTCGGACTCGTTGCGTACGAAGCGCGGCCAGTCCGCAGCCCCCGGGATGAGCTCCTTCAGGCTCGACAGCATCTGGCAGCCGTTACACACCCCGAGCGCGAAGCTGTCGCTGCGTTCGAAAAACGCCGCGAACATATCGCGCAGCTCGGCATGGAACAGCACCGACTTGGCCCAGCCCTGGCCGGCGCCGAGCACATCGCCGTAGGAGAAGCCGCCACAGGACACCAGCCCCTTGAAGCTATCGAGTGACGCGCGGCCCGCCAGCAGGTCGCTCATGTGCACATCGACGGCCTCGAACCCGGCGCGGTGAAATGCCGCCGCCATCTCGATCTGGCCATTGACGCCCTGCTCGCGCAGGATGGCGACACGCGGCCGCTCACCGGTCATTATCAGCGCCGCGGCCACGTCCTCCTGCGCATCGAAGTTTAGCACCGGCCGGATGCCCGGATCACCGGCATCCAGCACGGCGTCGTATTCCTGCCGCGCACAGGCCGGGTTGTCGCGCAGCGCCTGCATACGGTAGCTGGTTTCCGACCATGCGCGCTGCAGCTCGATGCGCGACTCTTGGAACAGGGTGTTCTCGCCGGCGCTGATTTCCACGCTGTCGCTGTCGTTCAGGCGGCCGATCGCGTGCGTGTCGGCTTCCAGGCCATGCTGCTTGAGGATGCGCATGACATCATGCATGTCGGCATTGCGTACCTGCACCAGCGCGCCGAGTTCTTCGGCAAACAGCGCGGCGACGGCATCGCTGCCGAGACCGTCGATATGGACCGACACACCGATACGGCCGGCGAACACCATCTCGCACAGGCAGGCCAGCAGGCCGCCGTCGGAGCGGTCGTGATAAGCCAGCAACAGGCCCTGCCGGTTGAGCTGCTGAATGGCGGTGAAGAAGGCCTTGAGCAGTGCCGGGGCATCGACATCCGGCGGCGTGGCACCGACCTGCTTGTATACCTGAGCCAGCGCCGAACCGCCGATGCGGTTGCGCCCCTGCCCCAGGTCGATCAGCAGCAACTCGGTCGGCCCGGCGTCGGTGCACAACTGCGGGGTCAGCGTGCGGCGCACGTCACTGACCTTCGCGAATGCGGACACGATCAGCGACAGCGGCGCCGTGACCGCCCGGTCGCCATCGTCTTCCCGCCAGACCGATTTCATGGACATGGAATCCTTGCCGACCGGGATGGCGATACCGAGCGCGGGACACAGCCCGGCGCCGACCGCCTGCACCGTGTCGTACAGGGTCGCGTCCTCGCCGGGGTGCCCGGCCGGCGCCATCCAGTTGGCCGACAGCACGATATGGCCGATGGCGTCGATCGCGCTGGCCGCGATATTGGTCACCGCCTCGCCCACGGCCATGCGCCCGGCAGCCGGGCCGTGCAGCAGGGCGAGCGGCGTGCGTTCGCCCATGGCCATGGCCTCGCCGGTAACGGACCGGTAGTCGGATACCGTCACCGCGACATCGGCGACCGGCACCTGCCACGGCCCCACCATCTGATCGCGCACCACCATGCCGGTCACCGAGCGGTCACCGATGGTGATCAGGAAGGTCTTGTCCGCCACCGCGGGCAGGCGCAGTACGCGATACGCCGCCTCGCGCACGTCGAGGTCGGCGCAGGCAAATTCGGTATGCGTGGCCGCCAGGCGCTGCACGTCGCGCTGCATCTTGGGCGGCTTGCCCAGCAGCAGGCTCAGTGGCAGGTCGATGGGTGAATTGTCGAAATGACTGTCGCTCAGCAGCAGCCGTTGCTGCTCGGTGGCCGTACCCAGCACCGCATACGGGCAGCGCTCGCGCCGGCACATGCGCTCGAAGTCCTCCAGGTGCGCCTTGTCGATGGCCAGCACGTAACGTTCCTGCGACTCGTTGCACCACACCTGCAGCGGTGTCATGCCGGGGTCGTCGTTGGGAATGCTGCGCAGCTCGAAGCTGCCGCCGCGGCCGCTGTCGTTGACCAGTTCCGGCACGGCATTGGACAGGCCGCCGGCACCGACATCGTGAATGGACACGATCGGGTTGGCATCGCCCAGCGCCCAGCAGGCATCGATCACCTCCTGCGCACGCCTTTCCATCTCGGGATTGCCGCGCTGCACGGAGGCAAAATCGAGTTCCTCGGCACTGGTGCCGCTGGACATGGACGAGGCGGCGCCACCGCCCAGGCCGATCAGCATGGCCGGGCCGCCCAGCACCACGATCGGTGTCCCGGGCGGGATGGTGCCCTTGTCCACGTGTCCGGCACGGATCATGCCGCAGCCGCCGGCCAGCATGATCGGCTTGTGGTAGCCGCGCAGCTCGGGGCCGCTGGCACCGGGCACCCGTTCCTCGAAGGTGCGAAAGTAACCGCACAGGTTGGGGCGGCCGAATTCGTTGTTGAAGGCGGCTGCGCCGAGCGGAGCCTCGAGCATGATCTCCAGCGCGGAAGCAATCCGTGCCGGCTTGCCGTGGTCGGTTTCCCAGGGCTGCTCGAATCCCGGGATACGCAGGTTCGACACGGAAAAGCCGCACAGTCCGGCCTTGGGCCTGGCACCGCGTCCGGTCGCGCCCTCGTCGCGGATCTCGCCGCCGGAACCGGTCGCCGCACCCGGAAACGGCGAAATGGCCGTCGGATGGTTATGGGTCTCGACCTTGATGACGAGGTGCGCCGACTCGGCGTGTTCCGCGTAACCATGGTCTTTCGGGTGGGCAAAGAACCGCTGCACGGGGTAGCCTTCCACCACGGCCGCGTTGTCGCTGTAGGCGGACAGGATGCCGGCCGGGCTGGCCCGGTAGGAGGCGCGGATCATGTCGAACAGGCTGCTGTCCTGAGCCTGCCCGTCGATCAGCCAGTCGGCGTTGAAGATCTTGTGCCGGCAGTGTTCCGAGTTGGCCTGTGCGAACATCATCAGCTCGATGTCCACCGGGTTGCGCCCGAGTGCGGTGAAATTTTCCACCAGGTAGTCGATCTCGTCCGCCGACAGCGCCAGGCCCAGCTCGCGGTTGGCAGTCTCCAGCGCGGCGCGGCCACCGCCCAGCACGTCGATGCGTTCACAGGGTGCCGGCACCGCGTGACGGAACAATGCGCGCGTATCGTCGACGCTGGACAGCACGGTCTCGGTCATACGGTCGTGCAATAGCGGCAGCAGGACAGTGAGCCGCTGCCGGTCCGGCAGGCTGCCGGTTGCCAGCGTGAAACGGTAGACGATGCCGCGCTCCACGCGGCGCACCTTGTGCAGGCCGCAGTTGTGCACGATGTCGGTGGCCTTGCTCGACCAGGGCGAGATGGTGCCCGGGCGCGGCACCACGATAAGCGTCGGACCCTCGGCCGGCGCGGCCGTCTGGTGCGGCCCGTAATGCAGCAGTTTTTCCAGGATATCGCGCTCATGCGCGGAAAGCGGCTCATCGAGCTCGGCGATGTGCAGGTAATCGGCGGCAAGCCCCGCCAGGTCCGGTAACAGTTCGCGACACTGCCCGATCAGCTTGTCGAGACGGAATTGAGAATGGGCGGGACAACCGCGCAGGTACAGCATTACGACTCCAGGACAGGACCCCCGTGAAGCGGGGAATGATACTGGATCACCCCGGCAAAGTCAGCGCGGCCGCCGTTGCAATCCGTGGCCAACGGTCGTGAATACTCCACCAGCCAAACCCGGTGGCTTCGGGTTATGGCTGAAAGCCGGATCGATCGGCCATGCGGCCGATTTAACCTGCCTCCTGAGGGGAACGCCGGGGAGTGGTACTAGAAATGCAGGTTGCGTTTCACGCACGGGCAACGGTGCGCACAGCGCACCCTGCGATCATACGAACGCCTTTTGCGACACCCGGCGCAAGAAGTCGGGGTACAGCGTTTATTTCCGTGTCATTCCGTGTGATTCCGTGGCCATTTTCTTTTTACGTTTCACGTCTCGCGTCACATCGGATGTAGGGTGCACTCCGTGCACCGTTCCCGGTGCGTAAAACGCACCCTGCATCCGTGTTTCCGTGTATTTCCGTGTGGTTCCGTGGCCATCCAGAGCCGCAGCCGGTGTTCACATTTCACGCCTCACTCCATGGAGCATGGTGGGCGGCATGGCGCAGGCGAGGCCTGCGGGATGCCCTAGCAGACGGCCCGCCATTCGAGACCGGCATCCTGATCGGCGACGCCGATCCAGTGCGGTTCGCAGCCCAGCGCGTCCGACAGCGCCGCGCGCGCCAGTTCCGGGCTGTTGTTCCGATCGCTCAGGTGGGCGGCAACCAGGTGCTGCAGGCGCGAGGTGTCGACCCGCGCGAGCAGTTCACCGGCCTGGGCATTGCTCAGGTGGCCGAGCGGTCCGCCGACGCGCTGTTTCAGCGAGGCGGGATAGGGTCCGCACGCCAGCAGCTCCGCATCGTGGTTGCACTCCAGCAGCAGCGCGTCGCAGTGATCGAGGCATTCGACGATGTGCGGCGTCATGCGCCCGGTATCGGTAATCACACCCAGCCGGTGCGCGCCATCGCCAAACACGTACTGGCACGGCTCGCGGGCGTCATGAGGCACGGTGAACGGCATGACCTGCAGGTCATCGATGGCAAACCCCTGGTGTCCGTCGCAATGGCGGACATCGGGCAGATCGTTGTCGCGCAGCATGCGCCACGTACCGCGCGTCAGCCACACCGGGAGGTCGTACTTGCGTGCCAGCGCGGCCACGCCGCGCACGTGATCGCCGTGTTCATGCGTCACCAGCAGTGCACTGAGTTGCTGCGCGGATCGATCGAGGCGCGCCAGGCGGCGCTCGGTCTCGCGGCAGGAAAAGCCGCAATCGACCATCACCAGCGTGTTGCCCGCCTCGACCAGGGTGGCATTGCCGCGGCTGCCGCTGCCCAGCGAGGCGAAACGCATGCCTAGCAGCCGGTCCGGGCAGCGCTGAACCTGCTGCGAAAGCGCCATGACGACCCACCTGCGCGCCTGTCCTCAAACAGCATTCACCATGCGCCCCGCACGCGTATCCGTCTGTTTCCGCCGTGCCACTGCCTCGCGGCGGTCGCCATTACCCGGACAGGCACCTAGCGGAGCTGCTCTTCCAGCAGGGTCAGAATACGTTTCGCCGTGGGGCTGGTATCGCGCTCGCCCTTGCTGTTCTTGACGATGGCATGCGTGTCCGCACCGCTGGCCTGCAACTCGATGCGGTACTCGTCGCCGTCTTTGTCATCGTCCGACGACCAGAACGCGAGCTTGTTGAGAATGCCCTTCTTGTCCTGCTCGCCGAGCGGATCGTTGTACTTGACGTAGTAGGTTCCGCTGGAACGGTCACGATCCTGTACGGTGAATCCGACCCGGTCGAGCGCCACGCCGGCACGGCGCCAGGCACGCGAGTAGTCTTCCCTGATGATCAGCATGGTCCCGCTGCCGTCAGTAAGCAGTTCCGCGCGCACCTCTGGCTCCGTGCGCTGCGCCAGCAGGGTCTGCGCCTTCTGTTCCTCGACGCCGAGGAAGACCAGCATGCGCTTGGTCATTTCCGCCTCCAGCTCGGGATCGGAGGGACGCGGTTGCCAGGTGGACGAGGCATCGGCGGCGCCGCCCTTGATGACTTCCTCGACACCGCGATGGGTCAGGTAGATCTCGGTGATACCGGCGTCACTGCCCCGTTCCAGGCGCACCCGGTACTTGTCGCGCGTGGCGGCCGAGTAGACCGCATCGAGCGCCTTGCCGATCAGATTGCGTATCGCGCCCTGCGGAATGTCGGCACGGTTCTCTTTCCAGTCGGTTTCGAGAATGCCGAGCCGCGGGTCCTCGAGCGTGAGCAGGAAACCCTCCTGCAGCCAGAATTCCCTGATCCGCGGCCAGAGCTGTTCCGGGCTGCCCTTCACGACCAGCCATTGCTGGTCACCATCGCGCTCCACACGCACGTCGGAACTGACCGGCATCACCCCCGTGGACTCGCGTGCCGGCTGGGTCGCGCCGAAATCCGACAGCGTGGCCTGCGCCGCGCTCAGTTGCTCGGGCGCTTCGTTGATGGTGGAGGAAGACAGCTCCGGCGGCACCTCGAGGGTGTCGATCGCCTTGCTCTTCTTGTAGTCGATCTTGTCGCGTCCCGGCGCCATCTTGTCCATGACGCCGCAGGAGGCCAGTAACAGACCGGCCAGCATGATCCCGAAAGCTCCGGATATGGATTTGCACTGCATAGATTTACCCTGCGGTTAGCGGCACGCCGGCCTGCCGGAGCGCCTGCCTGATTGTTTCATGGTGCCTCTCCGCCAGCGGCGTCAGCGGAAGCCGGATGCCGGGAGGAATCATACCCATTTCGTACAGCGCCCACTTGACCGGAATCGGGTTGGACTCCACGAACAGTGTGCGGTGCAGAATGTCCAGCCGGCTGTTGATGACTTCCGCCGCCTGCCGGTCGCCACGCATGGCCGCTGCACAAAGTTCGTGCATCGCCGCCGGCACGATGTTGGCCGTGACGGAGATGTTGCCCCTGCCACCCATCAGCATCAATTCCATGGCCGTGGCATCATCACCGCTGTAGATTGCGAAATCCGTGCCGCAACGCTGCATGATGTCCCGCGCACGCTCAAGGTTGCCGGTCGCCTCCTTGATGCCGATGATGTTCTCGACCGGCGCGAGCCGCGCCACCGTTTCCGGCAACATGTCGATGGCGGTTCGTCCGGGCACATTGTACAGAATCTGCGGCACCGGTACGGCCTCGGCGATAGCCAGGTGATGCCGGTACAGCCCCTCCTGGGTGGGCTTGTTGTAGTACGGCGTCACCAGCAGGCAGGCGTCGGCCCCCGCCTCGTGCGCACAGCGGGTCAGCTCGATGGCCTCGCGGGTGGAATTCGCACCGGTACCGGCGATGACCGGTAGCCGTCCGGCGGCCATGTCCACGATGCGCCGAATGAGGTAACAATGCTCTTCCTCGTCCAGGGTGGCGGATTCGCCGGTCGTGCCGACCGCAACCAGGGCGTCGGAGCGCTGGTCCACGTGGAAGTCGACCAGCCGCTGCAGGCTTTCCTCGTCGATGGCGCCGTCCGCGTGCATCGGGGTCACCAGCGCCACAATACTGCCTTGAAACATTACTGAATTCTCCACGCACGGAAGAAAACCGACATGGTACTGGCGGCACCTGCGACTGACAAGGCAATCCTGCGACAGGCCCGGAGCGCCACGCGGGGCGTGGCAAAAGTGGTAAACTGGCCCTGACTGCAGCTATGCTCCCTGAAGTCTCCGGAAACGATGAATGAACGAAAAATCCGCATCCAACAACCATCATCTGGTCATCGCCGCGCTGGGCGAGGACAAGACCGGCCTGGTCGACGAGTTTTCCCGCTGCATCCTGCAGAGCGGCTGCACCATCAGTGACAGCCGCATGGCCGTACTGGGCGGCGACTTCGCCCTGCTGCTGCAAGTAGCCGGCAACTGGAACAATATCGCCAAACTGGAGGACCAGCTGCCGGGACTGGAACAACGGCTGAGTCTCACCATCACCGCACACCGCACCTCCGAACGCGCGGGCAGCCGGGACCTGCTGCCCTACGGCGTCGACGTGGTGGCGCTGGACCAGCCCGGCATCGTGCACAACCTGGCCAGGTTCTTCTCCCGGCGCAATATCAACATCCAGGAAATGCTGACGACCAGTTACGCGGCTGCGCATAGCGGCACGCCGATGTTCTCGGTGCACCTGACCGTCGAAATACCGGCCAGCCAGCAGATCTCCGCGTTGCGCGAGGAATTCATGGAATTTTGTGACCAGCTCAATCTCGATGCCGTGATCGAGCCGGTCAAGGGCTAGCAACTTTAAAATGGCCACGGAAACACACGGAACAACACGGAAAGACAAAGGAAATATAAATCCCCATCATTAACTTCAGTGTGCTTTCGCGGCTGTTTTTTTCGGGGTTAATGGCCACGGAAAAACACGTAAAAATGACAAAACATTCCGTGTGTTTCAGTGTGTTTCCGTGGCCATTTAAATATCTGGAAATACAGACAGAAAGAAAAAACCAATCCATAGCCTATTGTTGCGTGGATTCCGTGGGTTCCGTGGATTCCGTGGATTCCGTGGCTATTTTTACAGGGTTAATGGCCACGGAATTCGCGGAAAAACACGGAACAATGACAAAACATTCTGTGTGTTTCCGTGGCCATTTGAATTTCTGAAATAGTGAACCAGGAAATCAAGGGGTCAGGTCCGTAGGATGCGGTGAGCTTGCGAACCGCATCAACCGCCACAGATGCAATAGGTGCAGGAGCGCTTCTTTCGGAAGGTGGAAGATCGCCGACGCGGTCCGCTCCTGCAGAAATATCTGATTTGGGTAGGAGCGGATCTCATCCGCGATGCGCAATCACGGAAACTCCTTACGCACCGCCCATCACATTCTTACCGCAAGGAGGTACAGACTCATGAGCAAGGTGAAGATAGACAAGAAGGTGCCTGATTTCCGGTTACCCGCGACCGGCGACAAGGAGATCGCGCTCTCCGACTACCTGGGCAAACGCGTGGTGGTCTATTTCTACCCCAAGGACAGTACCCCGGGCTGCACGACCGAGGGTCAGGATTTTCGCGACAGCATCCCTACCTTCAGGCGCCGCAACACCGTGATCCTCGGCATCTCCCGCGACAGCATCAAGTCCCATGAGAATTTCAAGGCGAAGCAGCAATTCCCGTTCGAACTGTTGTCGGACGCCGACGAAAAGGCCTGCAAGCTGTTTGACGTCATCCGTGAAAAGAACATGTACGGCAGAAAGGTGATGGGCGTGGAGCGCAGCACCTTCCTGATCGACGAGCAGGGTATGCTGCGCCGGGAATGGCGCAAGGTGTCGGTTAAGGGGCATGTCGCGGAAGTGCTGGACGCGATCAATGAACTGTAGCAACGCCGTTAACGTGATACACCCGGCCGGTCAGGCCGGGCGCAAGGCATTCAGATAATAAGGTAATCGGTAATACCGTTAAGCGTGTTGTAGGTGATGATGCGGTACGGCGTGTTGTCCGGCTCATAGACATAGACACAGAACGTCCCCGCACCGAGCGCACCCCAGCCGTCGGTATTCGGGTTATAGCCCGGGCTGGCCGGCGGCGGACTGGTCAGCACATCGGTCCAGACCGCGGCGCAGCGGGCATTCGTCATCACCGCCCCGCCGCTCGTCCCGACCGGCCAGCCGGCGCCGTTGGTGATCACCGCGCTGCTGCCGCGCACCGCCCATGCCGCGTGCAGGATACCGAGACCGCTGGTAAAACCGCCATGGATGCTTTGCGTAGCGACGGTGTGGGCCTGCTCGCGGAGATCGACAAACCTGGGAATGGCAATGGACGCAAGCACGCCGAGTATCGCGATCACGATAACGACCTCGATCAAGGTAAATCCGCGCTGAACTGTTGCACTACCCGGCACTGGCTGGTCCTGTGTCAAGAGATGCCCCGTTATCGGCAGACAATGACCAAGGATTAACACCGCGCCGGCTCCCGGCGCCACGGGCGACTTACGGGTTCTGCGCGTCGGCAGCTGCCTCTCCGGTGCCGTGCTCCGCCTCGCCCTCTAACCTGGCCTTGCGCGGCCAGGCCTGCATCACGGCCTGCACCAGGGTGGCGAGCGGGATGGCGAAAAACACGCCCCAGAAACCCCATAGACCGCCGAACACGAGGATGGCGATGATGATCGCCACCGGATGCAGGTTGACGACCTCGGAAAACAGCAGTGGCACGAGCAGATAGCCGTCCAGCATCTGCAGCACGACGTACGCCATCAGCACCCAGCCGAAGTCCGGGCTCCAGCCCCACTTGAACCAGGCGATCATGGCCACCGGCAGTGTAACCACCACCGCCCCGATATAGGGGATGATGACGGACAGCCCGGTCATGGTCGCGAGCAGCAGCGCATAATCCAGACCCATCAGTGTGAAGGTTACGAAGGCCGCGCCACCGACGATGAAGATTTCCCACACCTTGCCGCGCACATAATTGGATACCTGGATATTGACGTCCCTGGCGACGACGTCGACCAGCCGGCGTTGTTGCGGCAGCCGGTGGCTGAACCAGCCCATGATGCGATCCTTGTCCTTGAGGAAGAAAAACGCCAGCACCGGCACCAGGACGATATACACCAGGATCGTAATCAGGCCGAACACGGCCGGCAACGACAGCGACAGCACGCGCTGGCTCAGCTCGGTGATTTCCATACGGATGGTCGCACCCAGGTCATTGACCTGCTCGACCGTGAACACGGCCGGGTATTTTTCCGGCAGCTGCAGCATCAGTCCCTGGACCGTCGCGATGATGTCCGGCAACTGCCTGAGCAACTGCGTGACCTGGACGGACAGCCGCGGCACCAGCCAGAACAGGGCAAAGGCCAGAAAGGACATGAACAGCAGGAAAACCAGCACGACCGCCGATAAACGCGGCGCACCGAGCCGGTGCATCTTCTCGACCACGCCATCCAGCAGGTAGGCAATCACCACGCCGGCCAGTACCGGCGCCAGCATCTGGCCAAGGGTCAGCATGACGATGAACCCGATCGCCAGCAATACGGCGAGGATCACGGCATGGGGATCGGACATGGTACGCTGGTACCATTCGTACACGATATTCACGCACTAGCCTCCGCTTGCGGCTTTCAGTTGCCGGTAATGCTGCGCGAATATGTCTTCCAGTTCATCGATGACCGGTGTGGCATCGGTCCCGCGCATGATGTGGGTCGCCACGATATCGGAGGTGGCACTCAGCATCTCGCTCTTGTCGAGCATCGGGTATGTGCGCGCAAGGCGTTTGAGTCCGGCCACGATCGATTCCTTCGCCGGGCGTTCGATCGGTTCGGGATCCGCTATCACGCGCGGTGCGCGCGGCGCCTGAGGCGTGACGCGCGGCGTGCCTGGTGCCCGCGCGGCGAGAAATTCCGCGAACGCCAGCAGGCTGGCCTGGTCACCGGCATCCAGCCGGCTGAAGATCTCGAGCAGGTTCTGTTGCATGTTCATGTTCGTGTCAGTGCAGGCAGGCGGCGACTAGCCATCATCCTTGTGTGACAGGCAGTAGGCGCGCGCGAATTCCAGCAACTCGTCCATGGCACGCTGGCGGAATTTCTGTTTCTGGTGCACGAAGGAAAACGGGCGCTCCAGCGGCGGGTCAAGTTCCAGCGCCACCAGCGTGCCGAGCTGCAATTCCTTGTGAATGGTCACTTCCGAGACGATGGAGACGCCCATGCCCGCCTCCACCGCGCCCTTGATGGCCTCGGGACTGCCGAGTTCCATGGCGATATTGAGATCAGTGGCCTTGAGACCCGCCTCGGCGATGTATTCCTCGATCACCTCGCGGGTACCCGAGCCTTCCTCCCGCGCAATGAAGGCCTGGTTCTGCAGATCCTGCAGGCTGACCTTGCGCTTGTCCGAGAGCGCATGCTGCGGCGGCACGATGGCGACCAGGCGGTCGTTGCGGCAGTTCTCGACGACCAGGTTCTTGTTCACCACCGGCGCCTCGACGACGCCCAGGTCGATATCGTTGTTCTCGACCATGTGCACGATGCCGTCCGAATTGGACACCTTGAGATGTACGTTCACATCCGGATACTTTTTCTTGAAGTCGCCGAGCAGCGCCGGCAGCATGTATTCCGCGATGGTGGTGCTGGCACCGATGATCAGCACGCCGCTGATCTCGCCGGTCATGTCGCGCACGGCATTGTCCATCTTGGCGTACAGGTCGAAGATCTGCGCCGCGTACTCGTAGACGCGCTCGCCGGCAGCGGTCAGGCTGATGCGGTTGTGGGTGCGGTCGAACAGGCGCGTATTGAAGTATTCCTCGAGCTGGCGCACCTGGAAGGTCACCGCCGGCTGGGTCATGTGCAGACTCTCCGCCGCCTTGGTAAAGCTGAGCAACCGGGCAACGGTGTGAAAAACCTGTAATCTGCGATCCGCCATGTTGTTTCCTGTTCCCGCGACGGACATCGATGTCCGCGGAGCATCTTTCTAAGTCATTGAGACTATAAAGTAAACAGCAATCAGACTCCAATGCTTCCGGCACGCTTGCCGGGGGCAGTGAACGACGTCTTCAACGGGCAGGCAACACGGCCGACCCTATTGCGCCTGCCGCGACGTAACACGCCGCCAGGCGGACATTGCGCCTCGCCGGCCGGCCGTGCAGCGGCGCCTCGACCCGCCTCAAACATTGATTTTTTCTGTTGTTTTTCAGTTAGATACAATCATTCATGCGATACGCCGGCGCGTCCCGTCCAGGGCTGCCGGGACGCAATGCCAGGACTGTCATGCGCGTGCAGCGAGCCACACCCGGTACATCACCTGTCCGCGCAGCCAATTGCAACAGACCGCGCATCCGCATGAACTGACGGCATGAACCGGCGGTCTGATCGGCTGGCATGTGCAGCTTGACTGCCGTTACCATTGCCCGCTTGCGGCAACCGGGCCAGCCGCTCATGTCACTGCCGCTCAAAACACCGGGAGATACCGATGACGAACAGATTGTACCTGCTGCCGGCATTGCTGCTGTGCCTGCTGCCGCTGGTAACCAGCGCCGAAACACCCGAGGAAAAGGCGCTGGCAATCGCCGTGGAAGCCGACCGGCGCGATTCCGGTTTTGGCGACTACACCAATGACATCAGGATGGTGCTCAGGAACAAGCAGGGTCAGGAAAGCACCCGGGAAATCCGCTCCAAGACGCTGGAAGTGGCTGACGACGGCGACAAGATACTCACCATCTTCGACGCGCCACGCGATGTCCAGGGCACCGCCCTGCTCAGCTTCACGCACCGGGAAGGTCCCGATGACCAGTGGCTGTACCTGCCGGCGTTGAAACGTGTCAAGCGCATCGCCTCGGACAACAAGTCCGGGCCGTTCATGGGCAGCGAATTCGCCTACGAAGATATCACCTCGCGCGAGGTCGACAAGTACACCTACAAGTATCTGCGTGACGAGCAGCTCGACGGCATGGACATGTTCGTCTTCGAGCGTTACCCGAAGGACGAAAAATCCGGCTATACCCGCATGATCATCTGGGTGGACAAGGAACACTACAAGGAACGCAAGATCGAATACTACGATCGCAAGGACAGCCTGCTCAAAACACTGCTGTTCACCGACTACCACCTGTACGACGACAGGTTCTGGCGTGCGCATGATATGTACATGGAAAACCACCAGACCGGCAAGAGCACGCGCCTGCTGCAGACCGGCTTCAAGTTCAACGTTGGCCTGACCGAGCGGGACTTCGACCAGAACTCGCTAAAGCGCGCCCGCTAGGACATCCCGCCCATGTCCAGGCTGTTGTGCATCGCCGTTTGCCTGCTGGCGGCGGCCACCGCCCGGGCCGGCGAGTGGCGCGGCTATATGGCCGGCGAGCTGCTGGGTTTTATCGAGGACCCGGCGCAGCCGGCGCAGCACAATGGCTATGCGTCGCTGGCGATCGAACCCGAATATTTCCACGAATGGAACGACCGCCACGACCTGTTCACCTTCAAGCCCTATCTGCTGGTTGATTCTCATGATTCGCGCCGCACGCATGGCGACCTGCGCGAGCTGTCATGGATTCACGCGGCGCGCGACTGGGAAACCAATATCGGTATCAGCAAGGTCTACTGGGGCGTCACCGAAGCGGCGCACCTGGTCGATATCATCAACCAGACCGACCTGGTGATCAACGAGGACGGTGAGGACAAGCTCGGGCAACCGATGCTGAAACTGGCGCTGATCCGCGACTGGGGCGTGCTTGACCTGTTCGTGCTGCCGGGCTTCCGCGAGCGCACCTTTCCGGGCCGTGAGGGCCGGCCGCGTTTTGCGATCCCCGTCAGCAAGGATGCACGGTACGAATCCGGCGCCGAAGACCTGCACACCGATTTCGCGGTGCGCTGGTCGCATTCCATCGGCGCCTTCGATATCGGCCTCGCCCACTTCGCCGGCACGTCCCGCGAGCCGCGCTTCATCGCCCTGCCCGGCGCCATCAGCGGCCTGGCTATCAGCGAGATCACGCCCTACTACGAACTCATCAACCAGACCAGCCTGGACCTGCAGGCCATCACCGGCGGCTGGCTGTGGAAGCTCGAAGCCATCATGCGCAGCGGCCAGGGCAAGCGTATCCGTTCATACGCCGGCGGCTACGAATATACCTTCGTCGGCGTCAGCGAATCCGCGATCGACGTCGGGATCATCACCGAGTACCTGTATGACAGTCGTGGTGACAACATCGACCCGGCACCCATCCTTGCCAGCCAGCCGTTCACCCTCTCGCCCTTTCAGAACGACCTGGTGCTCGGAACCCGCATTACGCTCAATGACGCGGCCAGCTCGGAATTGCTGCTCAGCGTCGTGATCGATCTCGAGGGTGGCGGACAAAGCTACAACCTGGAAGCCAGCCGCCGCCTCGGCGATGCCTGGAAGCTGTCACTGGAGGCGCGCGGGCAGGCCAACATCCCGGACAACAGCGTCTCCTCGAGTTTTGCAGACGACACCCGGGTACGCATGGAACTGGCGCGCTATTTCTAGTGGCAACCAGTCGTATTGACTTAGCTACGCATCGGCAAATCAAACGGTAGAAAGACCTGCCCTCCTTATAAGCGCTCACTGAGTCTGCGAAATCACGCCAAGGCATGCATAAAGCCTGCGTTTGAGTGGAGTTTAGAAGGTCTTCCATCGACCCCATTCCGGTCCTACAGTCGCTACTTATATAAATAATCGCTTAACGGGAAAGAACGACCCAACTAGGATGTATGGCGTCTCAGATTGAATGTCTGGAAAGCCCAGTAGAAGCGGACGTTTGATTTTATCTGGCCATTTGGCTCTACCCGCTCTAATTTTCCTATGCAGCTAACCGGAATCGAACTGGATGACGTATACACCTGATTGTGCCGGCGACGTCGGCGTTATCCGTTGGATGCCGATGTGTTGCAGCTGCGCTTTCACTGGGTGCGTGAGAAAGCTCATGTGCGCAAGCTGCTAAACCATAAACGCTACCAGATTTCGCCCTTGCAGTCCGTGCAAAAGACCGATGGCGAGATTATTCAGCTGTGGTCGACGCCTGATGCACTGGTACTCAAGGAGCTTTCCAGAGTACGAGCCGGGGTATTGCCGATTTTGTCGGCCTGCACCCACGTCAAGGGCCAGGGTGGGCTCAAGGCCACGATGAGCGGGGGTGCAGGGGGGCACTCCCTCGCTATCGCATTGTACAGCACACAGATGTAAAGGAATATTACGCGTCGCTCGACCACTTCATCCTGATGGAGCGACTCGCCGAATGCATAAAGGACAAATTCATCCTCAATCTGCTAAGGTTATACCTGCACCGGATGGTGGAACGCGCTGGGTTGTACAAGGAAATTCAGCGGGGCATCTCGTGGGGCTGACACTTATGCCCGCTGATCGGGGCGTTCTTTCTTTTCCGTCTGGATAAGCAATTTCATCGGGACGGGCTATTCTTTGTCCGTTACATGGATAACATCTTGTTACTCGCACCCTCGTGCTGGAAGCTGGCCGTGACAGTCTGCAGAATCCGACGGGGTACGCCGGCTGAAGCTTTAGCACTGCCAGCCGATCAATACGCTGCATTGCGATGTTATCGACAGCAACTGATAAGGGAATACATCATGCGTATAGTGATTGCGGGACTGGGCCGGATGGGCGCGAATATGGCACGACGCTTGTGCCGGGGCAGCATCGAAGTTATCGGCCTCAATCGCACACAGTCAGTCGTGGACGAGCTCGCTGCCGAGGTCGGCGTAATTCCTGCCACCTCGCGAGAAGAAGCCGTCGCACAGCTGACTGCACCACGCGTGGTCTGGTTAATGCTGCCCAGCGGGAAGACGACAGAAGAAGCCGTTACGGCCTTTTCTGCCCTGCTGGAGAGCGGCGACATTCTTGTCGATGGTGGTAATTCCAACTACCACGAATCCCTGCGCCGTGCTGGAGGCCTCGCGGCAAAGGGTATCCATTATGTCGATGCCGGAACCTCGGGTGGGGTGTGGGGGCTGGACAACGGTTACTGCATGATGGTGGGCGGCGAGACAACCGCCATCAACATTATCAAGCCCGCGCTCCAGGTGCTGGCACCGGCACCGGATCGTGGATGGGCACATGTCGGCCCGGTTGGCGCAGGTCATTTTACCAAGATGGTCCATAATGGCATCGAGTACGGCATGATGCAGGCATTTGCCGAGGGTCTGACTCTGTTGCGCGGCAAGCAGGAATTTGCACTTGACCTGGCACAGATTACGGAATTGTGGCGGCACAGCTCCGTGGTGCGCAGCTGGCTGCTCGACCTCACCGCCGAGGCATTGGCCGCGGACCAGGAACTGACCGATATCGCACCATTCGTAGCCGATTCAGGCGAAGGTCGCTGGACCGCGGTTGAGGCCATCGATCAGGGTGTTGCTACTCCGGTAATGACACTCGCACTGCAGGCCCGCTTCAGCAGCCAGGACGACTATGGTTACGGAAATCGTCTTTTGTCCATGATGCGTAATGCCTTCGGCGGACATGCAGTGAAGAAAGGCAGCGGTTGATGACCGCACATAACAGATACCAGGATTTACCTATCATAGTAGGTACAAGATGCTAGATCCCTGCACCTTCGTCATCTTCGGTTCGACCGGCAATCTGTCATGCAACAAGTTGTTGCCCGCACTCTATCATCTGGAGGAAGCGGGACGATTGCCGCAGCAGATGTCGATCGTGGGCTTTGGGCGACGCGAGTGGGGCAGCGAGCGTTGGCGTGATGAAGTAAGCCGGGTGGTAAGTGAACGCTCGCGTAATCCTGTACAGGATGAGGTCCTGAAACGATTCTGCCAGCGACTGCACTATTTCTGCGGCGATCTGGACGATGCAGAAATCTATGCCGAATTACGTAACTTCCTTGTCGACAATCCGGCCTGCCTGCCCAATATTCTCTTCTATCTATCGATTCGACCGGCAGACTATGCCACCGTAGCAAGCTCGCTGGCTGCAGTCGATCTGCACCGCGAAGAGCAGGGATGGCGACGACTGGTGGTCGAAAAGCCGTTTGGCTATGACCTCGAGAGCGCCTCCGTCCTGGACAGGCAGCTACGCACAAATTTCGACGAAAATCAGATCTATCGCATCGATCACTACCTCGGCAAGGGTACAGTACAGAACGTGCTGGTGTTCCGTTTCGCCAACCTGATGCTCGAGCCGCTGTGGAACCGCAATTATATCGATCATGTACAGATCACCCATTCGGAGGCCAAGGGGATAGAGGGACGGGCGCCGTATTATGACGGCGCCGGGGCATTGCGTGACATGATACAGAGTCATCTGCTGCAGATGCTGACCCTGGTGGCAATGGAACCGCCGCCCGACCTGAGCCCCGAATCCATGCGTGACGAAAAGGTCAAGGTGCTGCGCTCGATCCGCCCGATAACACGTGCCTCGGTCAATGCACAGTCGTTTCGCGCTCAGTATCGCTCCGGTAGCGTCAATGGCAAGCCGGTAGCGGGTTACCTGAACGAGAAAGGTGTCGATCCAAAGAGTACGACCGAGACCTACGCGGCACTCAAGCTCTATATCGACAACTGGCGCTGGCGAAATGTGCCGTTTTTCCTGCGCACAGGCAAGGCGATGGAGAAATCGAATTCGTTGATTGCGATTCGCTTCAAGCACCCGCCACAACAACTGTTTCGCGAGACGCAGATTGAGCGCCTGGAACCAAACTGGATCTTGATGAATATACAGCCCAGCGAATGCCTGCGGATGGAACTGCAAGTCAAGCAGGAGGGTCTGGAGATGCGTACGGAGACCACCCGCCTCGACGCAGCCTCATGCATCCTGACTGGGACACAGATCGATGCCTACGAGGCATTGCTCCTGGATGTCATCGAGGGCGACCAGTCGCTGTTCCTGCGCTATGACGAAGTCAATCTGTGCTGGCAGATCGTCGACCAAGTACTTAAATCATGGGCCATGGAGCGCGATTACATTCCAACGTACCCGGCAGGATCCTGGGGTCCTGACGGGTCCAGCCGTCTGTTCGACAGGGAAGATCAGCAGTGGCGCAATTCGATCAATGGCGACTTTAGCAAGGACCGGTGAGTTTCCGCGTGAGTCAGTTTGGCATTGTCTGCTGCATCTAGGAAGTTCACCTGAATCTGGGGAATGTCGTGTTCTGGCCTACACGAACCGCTTATAAAAGAATCGGTAATCGACGGGAGCTGATAACCCAAATCGGACATTCGCTGTGGAAGTCTCCACACGGGAATCCGAATCCAAGAATCATAGTAGGTGGTCTTCAGGGAAAATGGCTATACACTCTGCACGTACGCAGCAGTGAGAAAATTAGTTCGTCTGTTTCTTCGCCTTGTAGGCCAACCTAAATAATGGAAAAGTCATGAGCAACTATCGTCTTCTGACCATCGTGCTCGTTGGTTTGTTGCTATCGGCCTGTGCGCAGTTCACGCCTTATCGAACCGCAATTCCGAATCTGAAATCCGCTGATTTTCAACCGTTTGAGTGTGCAGTGGACCAAAGCGTGGTGGATAGAAAGCAAAATGGTGAAAAGGAAAAAGATAAACTCCTGCCGGATGGGCTCTGCGAGATTCGGAAATCTGCCGGACATGGGAATCGGAAATGCACCGATCCTGAGAGTCGGAACCACGTTGAATGCCAAGCCATTCAGCACCGTTTCTATCAAACGGAAGATGGACAGGAAGGGGACTACTACCTCTCTTTCGTGGAATTCGATGACCAGGGCTGGTTTGCCGACCGCGAGCAGATGAAAGCGCTTTTTGCACTTCTTGAGGATCTCGAGAAGAAGGACAAGGAGACCGGTGGCCACATCCTGATCCAGGTCTACGCACATGGATGGAAGCACAACGCAAGCGCCTGCGACAACAACGTGCTGTGCTTCTCGCGACTGCTCGAGCGTACTGACCTCGCAGAGAAGAATAAAGCGGTCATGCGCTACATGCTGACGGAGATACCTAAACTCACAGAGGAGGAGCGCAGGGAGCTCAAGGAGCAGACACCTGAAGATGCCGCCAAGCGTCTCATGTTGAAAAAATCATATTCCATCATGCAAATTCAACTAGATATTAGCCGAATGCCTCCTGAAGAGCAGAAGAGAGCGTTGGACAAAATCAAACCCCGGACTGTGGTTGGGGTTTATCTGGGCTGGCGGGGTCTGCCCTTCGACACCGCGCTCAATAACCTCTCATTCTGGTCCCGGAAGGACACCGCGGCACGCGTGGGCAGTGGGGGCGTCTTTGAGCTATTGACGCGCCTGAAGGACTACCGGGACATTCGGCAAAGAGATGAGTCTGCGGATACCGACAAGACCCAACTCGTGATCACGGGTCATAGCTTTGGCGGCCTCGTCATCTACTCGGCCCTGTCACGTGCTTTAATGGAGCGAGCAACGAAGACCTCGCGTCCCACGAAGGCCAACGAGTGTCCTGACCCTGCTACCGAATATGGCATCGCGAAAAGTTATGGCGACTTCGTGTTCTTGGTCAACCCGGCTTTTGAGGGCTCGCTGTACGAGCCGCTATTCAATATCGCCACGAATCGCTGCTACGAGGAGAAGCAACCGCCGGTGATGATGATTGTGACCTCCAATGCCGATAAAGCCACCGGTATTGCGTTCCCGATTGGCCGGACCCTTGATACGCTCTTCCAGCACAAGGGGTCTGCCGAGCAGGGGGACAGCATGCGCGAGACCATAGGCCACAATGAGAGATACAAGACCCACGACTTGACCTTTGCAGGAGACAGAAACAGGCTTGATGATGAATATATAGAGAAGAGCGCCTGCGACTGTCCCCATCTCCGGCCTACGTCTGAATTAACTCTTGATCAAATGCAGGGAGACAGCTTCGACGCCATGTTAAATGAAAACTACGGTAATGGGCTCTGTCTGAAACCCGTCTCGAGCCCGAAGTACGCAAGCAACTATCCGTATCTCGTGGTCACGACCGACGCGGATGTGATAGCGGATCACAACGCCATCTATAATGGGAATTTCACCCTGTTTGCGCAGCAGTTCTTTCAAAAACACATTGCTCTTGAACAGCCCTTACCGCTTCCCACCGACCCGTTAGCGTGCTGGCGCGAGCAGAGTGCGGCCAGCGGTCTGGTGCCCGCTGAGCGGTCTTGTAACGACAAAGGCGAATCCTGCAGCGGTCAAACGCCAACGAACTAACGCTCAGGAGATATCCGCACGCCTGACCATCCCCGGCAGCCCATAAGGATTACCGCCGGTACGGAGATACGTTGCTGGAGTTGGCAACGTATCCACCTCACACGCCGCTCAAGCACACATTGAATTACCACTCTCGGGCGATGTGAATGTCCGCTTCTGGCTGAACCCGATACTACATGTAATCCTTATAAACGATATCGACAATCGGCGGGAGTCGACCCTTCTCGGACGTTTTGTCGTTGCTAATATAAACAACGGCTTAACAGGGAAGAACGACCATAATCGGACGTACATTTTAATTACAGATAATACTTTTATATTACCGTTAACCTATTGAAGATAAATTCTGTTTTGATTAGATTTACCTTACAAAAAATATATAGAAATTATTACGGAGCATCCATAAAACCGGAGGAATCACGTAATGAGAAAACCGTATCACCTCAGCATTTTCTTCCTGATGCTTTTGCTTACGTCAGGACTTGCCTCAGCCACAATCATTAATTTCAGCGGTCAGCTTGACGTGATAACCGATAACGGCGGAGCGCGATACTCGGGCTCGACTCTTGATCAGGTATTTTCCGGCAGCTTCAGCTACGGTCAGGAATCTGAGGCAACTACCGACCCCCTTTTTCCCGGTGATTATAATTTCACCTCACCACCCTACGGCGGTCTGATCACCGATGGCACGACAGCTACCAGCGGGTCAACCACTGAACCCGTTCAGGTTACGATTGATGACAATGTGGTGCTCGACCTTGATACAGCAAATCTACTGAATAACCTGCTGGGGACATCTCTGAGTGTTGGCAGTGTGGTAGATATTGCGGACATCGACACCACATTCGTGTCGGCGACTGGCGTGCAAACCACTTTCGGACTGTCCTTCATTTCACTGGACTCCAACGCCTGGACGGGGGTGGACTTTGCCAACTTCCCTCTCGAATCGGGAAATTACGACCATGCGATATTTTTCATCAACGAGCTGGATGCCTCGGATAATCCGCTATTTGATGGTCTAGGTGTGCTAGACACAGTCGCCTCCGTACCAATCCCCGCAACAGTGTGGCTGTTCAGTTCCGGCCTGCTGGGTCTGATAGGAATATCCAGAAGAAAGAAAACGGCCTGACAGTATGCTGAAAGACGGCCCTTCGGGGCCGTTTCTCATCGCGCTGAATGTCTGAGTTTGCCGGTTCAGGAAGTTTAGCCAGTTCTTCTATTCGGATCGGTTGAACTGGCAATCCATGTCGATCATTCACGGCCTCGCCTAGTTTCACGAGAGGATCAGGTATCACGCGGATTATCCTCGTCGGCGTACGGGCATGAACATCAATGCAATGGTCAGCATGGCGCCAGCAGGCAGTATCATAGCCTCGGGTGCTTCCAGCACCCACAACGTAGCACCGGTTACGAAGCACCAGGCCACAGGAATCACCGCCAGCCAGGCGGCAACTCGCCCTTTCGCCAGCAGCAACAGGCCGAGTGTGGCCAGCGCGGTTGCGTCGGGGGTCATCGCGAACAGCTCCGCCTGCATCCACTCGCGTCCGGTGAGGTGAGCGGTCATCGGCATTACCAGCAGCGCGCCCAGCAGGACGAAAACGCCGATGCCTGCGCGCGCTGAATTTCCGATTTCAAATTCCACCCTTCGACGCGATACCCCGTAGCTGAACAGCAGCAACGCCTGGAGAAAGAAGACAACCGCGTACCAGTCCGCGATCCAGTGGATGGGGGCGAAGCGAAGATGAAGGAACGCCCAGCCCACCCAGGCCCAGCTCTCGGCCAGCAGGATGGCGATCACCCGGCCGCTCCAGGCGGGTTTCAGCCACAGGCTCAGCAAAATGACCACGGCCATGGTTTTGCACGCCAGCTGCATAGGCCACCAGTCGCGGTGGTAGAACTCAAACAGGCGGAAATAGGTTTCTGGCGTGAACAGCACAAGATCGGCGATGCCGTACGTCCACCATTCATCCATCACAGGTTTCCGACGTAAGCGATCATGCGGGCTCGCATGTCGGCATCGGGCAGCGCGCCGTAGCAGGCGCCCATGTTCTCCTTTACGTGCTCGACCTGCGAGGTCGCTGGTATCGCGCAGGTCACCGCCGGGTGCGAGACGATGAACTTGAGCAGGAACTGCGGCCAGTTGGCGCAGCCGATCTCACCGGCCCATCCAGGCAACGGGTACTTCTCGAGGCGGTGGATGAGGTCGCCTCGCTGGAATGGGCGGTTAACGATGACTGCGAGGCCGCGTTCAGCCGCCAGCGGCAGCAGGCGCCGCTCGGCCTCGCGGTCGACAAGGTTGTAGCTGAACTGGACGAAATCGAGTTCGCGGCTTTTCATCACTTCCTCGAACTCTTTGTGACGGCGGCCGTGCGAGGTGGTGATGCCGACATAGCGTATGTTGCCGGCTTTCTTCATCTCGTACAGGTTCTCGAGGTGCTCCTGCCACGAAACCAGATTGTGCACCTGCATGAGATCGAAGCCCGGCACGCCCCAGTACCTGCGCGAGTCCTCCATCTGCTGGCGGCCCTTGTCCGGCGTCGAGATCCATACCTTGTCGGCGGAGAAAACCTTGCTCGACTTACCGAGCTTATCCAGCGCGTAACCGATCACCGGCTGCGAGCTGCCGTACATGGGCGAGGAGTCGATCATGCGGCCGCCGGCATCGAGGAAGTGCCGGATCACCTCGGTGCAGGTGTCGCGTGCGTCGATGTCATCGCCGACATTGAAGGTGCGCGAGCTGCCGAGACCGATCACCGGCATGGCTTCGCCGCTGGACGGGACCGGCTTGCGGATGAGCTTCTCCCGGCTGGCCGCCTTTGTGGCGGGCACGAGGGCACTGGCACAAAGCACAGCGAGCGTTTTCATCAATTCGCGCCGGGAGAGTCGTTCAGGAAAAGTCATCACTGTTAGATCTGTTGGAAAATGGCGGTCGCCAAGTCAGTCCAGTGTACTCCAGCCACGGGCTTGCCGGTGATATCGCTGCCTGCGCATGCAAGTCTCCATACTTCCACGCGTTTCATGCGCAGGCGATCCCGATGAACAATCACCGTACGTCGACGCATGCCGCATACGAAAGGGGTGTCAGCCACCTAAGCGCCTCCTCAGATCGATCGTCTATTTGCGTATGGATAGGAATGCTTTCCGGGAAAGGAGGTTCTGTGAGAGATGGATGTCCGATTTTGGCGTACTCGGAAGTACCAGCGCAAATACCCGGGTAATTCAGCCAGATAACCGGCTCCGACACACTCCGGAGGTACGACGGGAATTGTCAAATACCAGGTAAGGGTGGTTACCGGTCGCTGTGATTGCCTTGCATGTGATAAATTCAGAATTCTGACGGTAATCGTGTTGCTTACGGCCATCTGATGGGATAGCGTTTGGCCTCCCAATAGAAACTGATCGCTTTAAGGAGTTACTTATGTCCCGTATTTTCAGGATCGTACTTGTTCTTGGCACTGTTTTTATGATGTCGACTACTTTGGTCAGCGCATCCGATGAGCCGTCGTCCGGCGCCAAAGGGATGCCTGGCGCCGCAGGTACCTTCGAGTTCAAACCTGCCGACTGGATGGAGGGTACCACCTCCTGGTGGAAGGACAGCGACGGTGTCGATCCTGGCACGCCGGGTTGCCATATCGGCACCGATGAGAAGGGTGCGCCCAACGGCCGCATGTTCGGCGAAGCCTGCCTGCCAGACGGAATGCTGGTGGAATCCAACCCGGGCTTCGAGGAACTGCACAGCCACAAGAACGACGTCGGCCATCACGATATGTTCGACTGCGACGCCTGGTGTACCGGCGAGGGCTTCGCCAAGGGAGCTTGCGTTGTGGCAGCTGCACCACCCTGCGAGCAGTCCGCGATGTGTAAGTGCGAGTTGTAAGTGCGAATGATCTATTCGGGGCGCCTCAAATACCTCCCTTTCGATCAACAGTGAGTGGTGTTAAGCACCCTATAATGCCCCTGGAATCCATGACGTGAATGGAATTGGATCATGCTCACCAAGTCCTGCAGGTATTCGAGAGTAACTTCTTCTGTTTTTGACCTGGTACGGACGGCGGAATACAGCCCCGCTCCGGTACACCGCCAGGTCGACCCATAGTCCTCTGCGCTTGCTGTTCGGGCTCAGCCGGTTGCAGATTGCTGCTCGGGCAGGCGGAATGCCTGCAGGCCCTGCTGGAACAGGCCGGTGATACTGTCAACCGGGCTCACCTCGTCCAGCGCACTGAGAATCAGCTGGGAGCGGTTCTTGACATGGAATTTTCTGAACAGGGTGGTCAGGTGCGCCTTGACCCCCTGGTGTGACAGGAAGATGCGTTCGGCGATCTCGCCGGTGGACAAGCCCTGCAGTATCAGCTCGAGCACCTCGAGTTCGCGGGGGGTCAGGCGCTCGCCCAGTTCCCTGACCCGAGTGTTGATGTCGTTCAGTATCGACTGCTCGGTGATGAAGCGCTGCATGATATGGCGTTCCACCCAGTACTCGCCCCGGCTGACTGCATCGAACGCCTTGATGATGTGTTCGCCGGTCATCTTCTCATTGAAATAACCGTGCGCCCCGGCCTGTATCAGACGGTACAGGTAGTCGTCCGACATGGACTGTCCGAACACCAGCAGGCGCATGCCGGGAAATCCATCCACCATTTCGCGGATGAACGCATCGAAGGGTTCCGGCTTGGAGTTTTCCTGGATCAGCAGGAAGTCGGGATTGCCGCCGACGAAATGCCTGGTGCAGGGCTCGCCCGGCTCCACGCAGGTGATCGCGCCGGCGGTCGGGCTGGTCTTGAGGATGCGTACGATGCCGTCAACAAAGAAATCCTGACGGGCAACAATCAGCGTCTTGTTGCGTGAGGCGCTGTGTACAGCGGCTTTATCCGAGCTGCAGGCAAACATACCTATTCCTCCGGCTACCTGGTGATTTAGAAAGTTAGAGGATTTTAATATTATCATTTGTTGTTTGTCAATCCTGCGATTTCTATACTTTTATGTTTTTTTTCATGTACTTGTTATTTTTCAGGGCAGACGGCACGCCGTTATCAGCCTGGCATTGCCAGGTATACCCCCGACGTATGTCCAGCCGCATTGCCCCTTGAACATAGCCGGCCGTACAGTTGCGGGACGAGCCTGCCTTACCCGGCGTACAGTCAGTGCACGCCAGTCGTGGCCGGACACAAACCAGGGTCAGGTAGCCGACCGCCGCGCCGGCGGCCTCGCCGGCACAAGCGCGGGGACTGTTGTCGCGAGAACCGCGGCGTTGGCAGGTTGAATCCGGCTACGGGTGCCGGTAACGGAAATCACGGTTCGAGAAAACGGCTAACGACCGCCTTGTCGATACCGTCCGTACCGAGTACCGCGATGGCCAGCACATGCTCAGTCGTCGGTTTCTGTACAGCAAATTGCCACTGTCCGGCGGCACCGTGCAGCCTGACGGCATCGCACCCGTCCAGGTCGAACCAGACAGACCTGTCCTCATGGGCAAGCCCGGTACCCAGCGCCTTGCACCACGCCTCGCGCAGCGTCCAGTAGGTGAAGAAGCGTTCGTGATAGACCGCGCTCCCTTCCCGATCGAGCAGGTCTTGCACCTCGGGCCCGGCGAACAGCTTCGCGGCAATCGCGCGCATCCGGGGTCGCCTGTCGAGCCTTTCCGCATCGATACCGCAGGCGTCATTCAGCGTCACCACGCATGCTGCCAGGCCGCTCGTATGGCTCAGGTTGAAACGCAGGTTTACCGGCAACGGGGGCGCCGCGACCTCGGGTCGTCCGTGTGCGCCGCTGACAAAGTGCCAGTCAGCCGGACCGACATCGACATAGCAAGACAGTACCCGGCGTACCAGCGCATGCGCGACCAGGAACAGATGGCGGTCCTTTTCGAATCGAAAGCGGCGGTAACGTTCGCGCTCGTCGTCACCGAGCATGGCAATACAGTCAGCCAGGTATGCGGCATCCGTTACAGCGTCCGGCCTGGCAAGCCAGACATGAACCTCGGATTCCAGCGCATCAACATACGAAACATTGCTTGTGGACACAGACGAGACCCTTCAGAGTCCAGGTGCGATTTCCGCTGCGAGAGCCTGCCTGACTTTTCGTGCGGGGCGACGACCGGAATCAGTTTACCGGAATGGTCGCGGGATTGTGACATGAAACCCGGGCTGCATGCCCCGACTCGATGGCCGCACAGGACGGCCTCAACAGTACAAACAACAATACCCTGCAGGCACAGGGAACTCGCGACTGATATTCAGGTCGTTACGTGAGTGCAGGCGCCGACCCTGATACAGGCCTGTATAGACCTGGCAGCGAACCCTTGCCGGCGCTGTCGGTTACTGCCGGTTATATTACATGCTCATGATATCAGTATAATTATCGCAACGTTAGCTACCCGAACCGCAACGGCCAGGCCAGCAAGCAGCGGCGCGATTCCGGCCCGGGCCCGACACCGGGTGCAGATTACAAACCGGCAAGGACGCGACGGTGATCGGCTGCCATCCCCACCAGCCGGCGTGTTGCTGTGGCTTGTGTGCGCGGAGCAAGGACAAAGATCGCTGTTCAGGACAAGCACGAGCCTGCTCCGTTGACGCTCGCCGCGGGAACCGGGCAGGACTGCAAGTCAGGCGGCAGTGTAATCCGGGCCATTCTGCCGGGCATCGGGATGTCTATAGATTCCATCTCACCGGACAGGCCGGTTTTTTCGATACGGTAAAAACGAGAGGACAACATGAACTGGATAACAGTAACGCCGATCATCCTGGCCCTGTCTGCAACGGTATTTGCCGCGCCGGAACCTGCAGTCGACGCCAGCAGCCTGTGGAAAGGCTATGTCTGTCGCGTGACCGACTGGCCCGATTGTGAACAGAACAGGAACAACAAGCGCGTCTATCCAGACGAGCGACTGTACCCGGATAAAAATACCTGTCTCGACAGCTTCGGTCAGTTGTTTGAAAATGACCCGGTGATGTCGGAAAAATACCCGCAAACGAACGATGCCAGCAACAGCTACGTCTTCGATTGCGAGGCGGTGCGATAATCTCACCGCTCATTGCATGCGCGCACTACAGGCGGCCCGGGCAGGTCGCCACCACCTGCCGGCAGGATCAGACAGACAGCGCTATCGACACGGGGACAGGACATACATATCCCGGACTGTACGGCGCTCGCCCTGGCAATGACAGGCGCGTAAACATGGGACTGGGCACACTACGAAGACCGGCGGGCAGCCCGGCAGGCAGGCGCGCCCTCCTGCCATGGCGTGAATTGAACCTCAGCGGGACAGGCAAAAAAAACTGCGGCAACCTTGAGCAGACCAGGGAGGAGGCAGGAGTCTGCGAGAGGCCGCCGCAAAGCGTGTGAGTTTTCACAGGATTGGCTTTTGACAGTGAATATTCTAGCGGGCATCAGTCGCCGGCAGAATGTGACATGGTGCCGCGCGACATTCGGTCGCACCCGGATACGCATGCGGCATACACAGCACGACAACAGCTGTCGCCTGCCGGCACGGGACTTGTCGCCTGCTGACCACCCATGCATTATCCGGATATGAGTTCACAGACCGCAAGGTTCCCCGAGGACATTGCCCGCCGCAATTACTATCGACTGTTCATGCTGCGCAATGCCGAGATCGTGCTGATTACGCTCGGCCTGGCGGTCGCGACCGTCTATTTCAAACAGCAGCTGCCGCTGCCGCCATTGCTGGTTACACTCGCCCTGATCACCAGCCTGAACATCTACACCTGGCTGCGCCTCGCAGCCGGTCAAAGCTACAGCAACAACGAAATCTTCATCCTGATGCTGCTCGACGTGACCGGGTTGACCGCCGTCTTCTTCTTTACCGGCGGCGCCTCGAATCCGTTTGTCTGGTTCTACCTGCTGCCGTTGATGATCGCCGCCACCATCCTGCCACGAGGTCACACCTGGACCATGGCCGCCGTTACCGTGCTGTGTTACTCGGCCCTGTTCCTGATCGACACGCCCGCCAACGGCGAACACGTCCATCACCATGCGGAAGGTTTTCAGATGCATGTGTTCGGCATGTGGCTCGGGTTTGTGATGAGTGCCGGTTTCGTTGCCGTGATTATCGTGGGCATGGCGTACAGCCTGCGCGAGCGCGACCAAAAACTCGCCGAGGCACGCGAGCAGGCGCTGAAGAACGAGCGGCTGGTGGCACTCGGCACACTGGCCGCCGGCACGGCACACGAACTGGGCACGCCGCTAGGCACCATGGCCATCCTCACCGCGGAATTGCAGCAGGACTATGCCGGCGAGGACAACAGCGGGCTGCAGAGGAAACTCGCTATCCTGCAGCGCCAGATAGAACGCTGCAAGGAAGCGCTGTCGGGCCTGTCGTCCAGCGTCGGTGCCGGGCGCGCGGAATCCGGCCACCGCATGAAGGTGGCAAGCTACCTCGACGCGGTGATCGCGGAATGGCGCGAGCAACATCCCGCGGCGCAGCTGGCCCTGCAGATCGGGGATGGCGCGCCGGACGCCGATATCATCGCGGAACGCACGCTGACCCAGGCGCTGATCAACGTGCTCGACAATGCGGCCGACGCCTCGCCTGATCACGTCAAGCTGAACGCCACCTGGACAGAGGCCGAGCTGGCACTCAATATATCCGACCGGGGTCCGGGCCTGAGCACAGAGCTGATCGCCCGTCTCGGCAAGCAGCCGATCAGCACCAAGCAGGAAGGGCTCGGCGTCGGGCTGTTTCTGTCACACGCCACCATCGAGCGACTCGGCGGCAGGCTGTCCATCAGCAACCGTGAACAGGGCGGCACCCTGATCAGCATCGTGCTGCCGTTGCTGGCAAACCGGGACCACAGGGCATGAACATGGCAAGCGAACAAACACCATCCGAGCTGCCGGCGCTGCTGCTGGTGGACGACGACGAGGTCTACTGCGAAGTGCTCGGCGATGCACTGTCCAGACGCGGCTACGCGGTCACCGTCGCCCACAACCTGGCGGATGCCCTGCAACAGGCGCGCGACAACGAGCCCGAGTATGCCGTGGTCGATTTGCGCATCGGCACCGATTCCGGCCTGGAACTGGTCAGGCAGCTGTCAGCGCTGGACGAGAACACCCGCATCGTGATGCTGACCGGCTACGCCAGCGTGGCCACCGCGGTGGAATCCATCAAGCTGGGCGCCGTGCACTATCTCACCAAGCCCGCCACCGCCGACGAAGTGGTCGCCGCCCTGCACCGCGATGAGGGCGACAGCAGCGTCGCACCGGCAGGAGCGCCGCTGTCCGTCAGGCGCCTGGAATGGGAACACCTGCAAAAGGTTCTGACCGAACACAACGGCAACATCTCGGCCGCGGCCCGTGCACTGAACATGCACCGCAGGACGCTGCAGCGCAAACTGGCGAAGAAACCGGTGAAGGAGTAACCCGCCCTCGAACACCGATACACGAATCGTTCGCGCATGAGATGCGCTCCTACAGGTGTGTCAATTCATGTGTAGGAGCGCTTCGCAAGCGCGAGCTTGTTTCGAAAATATCGCGGATGAGATCCGCTCCTGCAGGAGCCTCTATAGCGGGTATGAGCGCGAATAAGATGATCTATTTCGTCACGGATCAGCTCACCGGGTTGCGCAGCTGCCCGACGCCGGTCACCTCGACCACCACCTCGTCACCCGCCTGCAGGTATTTTGGCGGCGAGAAGCCCATACCGACGCCGGCGGGCGTACCGGTCGCGATGATGTCGCCCGGCAGCAGGGTCATGCCGGCCGAGAGAACCGAGATAATCGTCGGTACATCGAAGATCAGCCTGTCGAAGCGTGCGCACTGGCGCTGTTCGCCGTTGACGTAACATTTCACCTCGATGTCTTTCACTTCCGGCATCGCACTGCGGTGCACCACGACCGGGCCCATGGGCGCGAAGCCGTCGAGGCTCTTGGCACGAAACCATTGCAGGTGGTCCTTCTGCAGGTCACGCGCAGAGATGTCATTGATCGCGGTATAGCCGAACACGTGCTCCCACGCCTGTTCCGGCGCGATATCGCGCCCGCCGCGGCCGATGATGAGCGCGAGCTCGGCCTCGTAATCGAGTTTGCGCGTGAACTGCGGGTAGCTGGGGATCGACGCACCGGGCGCGATCACGGCCGTGGTCGCCTTGGTGAAGATGATCGGTTTTGCCGGCGCATCGGCAGAGGTATGCATCTTCTGCGCGACTTCCTGAGCATGCTCCAGGTAGTTCTTGCCCAGACAGAGAATGTTGCGTACCGGCACCGGGATCGGCGCCTGCGGCCTGACCTCGTCAAAGGCGCGCGCGGCGATCCCCTGCTGCGACGCCTGTTGCGCCAGGGCGAACACGGCGGCGGCCGCGGCATCGCCGGCTGTTACCAGTTCGGCCAGCGTGCCAGGCGCCGTGCCGGCCTGCAATGCCGCGGTGGCGGCCGGGATGTCGATGACCGTGGCATCGAGCAGGACACCGAGCTGACCGGCTTCAAGGGTGAGAAATTTCATGACATGCAAGGGCCGGTGATGTGATCGATCATCGGACTGTCCCTAGAGCGGACCTGGCGCATTCAGCACGCTGGTAATGGCCACGGAACCACACGGAAAAAGACTGACAAAATTTTCCGGGACAGGCAGGAGCAACCCGTTCAGTCCGGCAGAGTACCGTACATGGCCCGGCGTATGAAGGCCCTTTGTTATTATCATTTTTATTTTTCCGTGTTCTTCCGTGGATTCCGTGGCCATTATAATTTAGGGCCGTTTATTCAAATGTATTGCAGGCGCTCGCATCGCCCTGCGACATGCCCTGCCTGAACCAGTGCACGCGCTGTTCCGAGCTGCCGTGCGTGAACGACTCCGGCACCACGTAGCCCTGGCTTTCCTTTTGCAGGCGGTCATCGCCGATGGCCGTGGCCGCGTTCAGCGCCTCCTCGATATCACCTTCCTCCAGCACCTGCCGGCTGCGATCGGCATGGTTGCCCCACACACCGGCAAAGCAGTCGGCCTGCAATTCGAGTTTCACCGACAGGGTGTTGGCATCCGCCTTGCCGAGACCCTGTTGTGCGCTGCGCACCTGGTCGCTGGTACCGAGCAGCTTCTGCACATGGTGACCGACCTCGTGCGCGATCACGTAGGCCTGGGCGAAATCGCCGGGCGCGCCGTGGCGGCGCTTGAGATCGCCGAAAAAAGCCAGGTCGATATAGACCTTGCGGTCGGCCGGGCAGTAGAACGGGCCCATGGCCGCACTGGCCATACCACAGGCCGAACGCACCGACCCGGAAAACAGTACCAGCCCGGGTTCCTCGTAGCTGAGCCCGGCCTTCTGGAAGATCGCATGCCAGGTATCCTCGGTATCCGCCAGCACCACCGACACGAAATCGGCCTGTTCCTGCTCCTCGGCGGTAGGCTGATAGGGCTCGCCCGTTTCCGCCGGCCCGAAACCCTGCGTGAGCTGCAGCAGGACACTCGGATCGATACCGAGGAAGTAACCCAGCGCCAGGGCGATGACAATCGTCCCGACACCGCCCTTGAAGGCACCGACCCCTGCACGGCTGCCCCGCCGGTCCTCGATATTGCTGCTTCTGCGGCCTGTTCTCCAGCGCATGTCACATCCCTCGTAGTCAGCGTCGTATTATAGTGCAACTCGCACAATCCCGGTCCAGACTTCCCTCCCCGGGCATTGACCGTTGTCTGACCACGGTTTTTGCGTCACTATTGACGCATGGAAACCACGCCGGAAGCCATCGAGCCCGATCAGCCGCGCCGCCGCAGCGGCTGGACGATCTTCCTCATTGTACTGATCACCATCCTGGTCACGGCCGCGCTGTCGTACTGGGTGATCCGCACCTATATCTTTCCCGCCGAGTTCAAGCCGGTGGAGCTGTCCCAGAAGGAAGAGCGAGTGCTGGAAGATAAACTCGCGCGCCTGGACAACCTGCAAACACGGCGCACCCGCGGCCAGGCCAAGGCGCAGGAAGAACGCGCCGGGGCAGACGCCGAAGTCCTCCAGCCCGAGGCCTACAGCGAGGAAGGGGCCGACCGCAGCATCACCCTCTCCGAGCGCGAAGTGAATTCACTGCTGGCGAAGAATACCGACCTGGCGAAGAAGCTCGCCATCGACCTGTCCGAGGGCCTGGTGAGCGCCAAGCTGCTGGTGCACGTAGACCCGGATTTTCCGATCCTCGCCGGGCAGATCATCAAGGTGCGCGCCGGCGTGGAGACGGCCTATCGCAACGGCCGGCCCATCGTGATCCTCAAGGGGGTCAGCATCATGGGCGTACCGATACCGAACGCCTGGCTCGGCGGCCTGAAGAACATCGACCTGGTCGAACAGTACGGCGGCAATTCCGGCTTCTGGAAGGCGTTCGCCGACGGCGTCGACAACATCGAAGTTCACGACGGCACCCTTCGGCTGGTACTGAAGGAATAACCCGTATTCAGCGTGCCGCGCACACCGCGCCGGCAAGCAACCGCCAGGATTCACACCGGTATGCAAATGAAAACATTTGGTCCGGCCATCATTGTTGTACTCGCCGGCCTGGTCATCGCCTGGCAGTTCGTCAATCCCGCCCCACCCCGCAGCATCACCATCGCCACCGGTCAGCCGAATGGCGCCTACTACCTGTTCGCAACGCGCTACCGCGAGCGGCTGGCCGGGCTGGGCATAACCCTGGATATTCGCGAAAGCGCCGGCTCGGTCGAGAATATCGCCCTGCTGCAGGCGCCGGACGCAGCGGTCGACCTGGCCTTCGTGCAGGGCGGCACCGGTGACCGGTCCTCAGCGGCTGCACTCAAGTCACTGGGCAGTCTGTACTTCGAACCGCTATGGTTATTCTACCGCGAGCCAAAGACCGACCGGCTGACCGACCGGCTGACCGACCTGGCGGGCATGCGCACCGCGATCGGCGAACCCGGCAGTGGCACGCGCCGCATCACGCTGACCCTGCTGGCGGACAATTTCATCGATGCCGGTGCCGACACCATCCTGCCGCTCGGTGGGCAGGCCGCCGCCGATGCGCTGCTCGATGGCAGTATCGACGCGGCGTTTTTCGTCGCCTCACCCGAGGCACCGGTGGTACAGCGCCTGCTGCACCGGCCCGACATCCGGCTGCTGTCGTTCGCGCGCGCCGCGGCCTATGTGCAAACCCATCACTACCTGTCCGCCGTCACGCTGCCGGAAGGCATTATCGACCTGCAGGCCAACATCCCGGCACGCGACACCACCCTGCTCGCCCCCACCGCGAACCTGGTTGCGCGCGCGGACTTCCACCCCGCCCTGATCAGCCTGCTGCTGCAGATCGTCAGCGACATGCATCGCCACGGCAGCCTGTTCTCGCAGCCCGGCGAATTTCCCAATGCACAACACCTGGAATACCCGCTCGACAAGACTGCCGAACGCTTCTACAAGTACGGTCCACCACTGCTGCAGCGCTACCTGCCGTTCTGGACCGCCGACCTGGTCGATCGCATGAAGGTCATGCTGGTGCCGCTGCTGACGCTGCTGTTCCCGCTGATAAAGATAATGCCGCCCGTGTACCGCTGGCGTGTGCGCAAGAAGATCTACCGCTGGTATCGCTTGCTGCGCAAACTGGAAACCGGCGACAGCGCGGCACTGGACGGAAAGCGGCGTGATGAACTGCTGCGGCAGCTCCAGTCGATTGACGACGATGTGCGCAAGCTGCACGTGCCGCTGTCCTACTCGGACGAACTCTACAACCTGCGCCTGCACATCGACATGGTGCGGAAGAAACTGCTGGCGACAGCCAGGCCCTGATCGTTGACCGGGGTCAGATCCTCATTCCTGCTTATATGGGTTACCAGGACCTGACCCACGTTTTCCTGAAATAAGGGTAATGACCTACTCAACCAGAAATTGCAGTCGTGCATCGGATTTTGCAGGCGTGATCTCGAGGATTTCCGCGCTTACTACATTATGGGCCACAAACGGATCATCATTTACTCTGGCCTGCAGGTCAGTCAGTGACGTATTGTGAGCGACAATCCCGCCACCCAGGCTGGGCTGAAGACTGCCGGCCAGCAAAAATACGTCGTCATCAAAACCGCATTTTATCCATTCGTTGTGGCCCTTCATAAAGTCACTTGCCTGTCTTTTATTGTCGGAAAATTTCAGCAGTACGATAAACATCGGATGAATTCTACTCTTGACTTGAAATGGCGTGTAAATTCAACCCTAATTCGTTTATGCCAATTGCCCTGACGATAGCATTAACCGGCCGAAGGGGTGCGCAGCGGCCCGAACTACCTTGTTGAATGGATAGTTCGGCACTGGACGCACGTTGATTACTGCCGAATTTCGGGCTCAATGAGTTTTTCGGGTAAAACGAACGACTCCTGCCACCCGAGATAACACATTTCGTCAGGAATACCTTCCTGCACGACATTCAACCCGATTCCACACGAGATAGTCTTCAAAGACACTGTCGCGTTTATGATGCCGGGAAGGCTGGGATCCTCGAATTGATCTGTGTAGCGGTTCAGTTCGTTTGGCACCAGTTCCAGGTATTCACCACCGAAGGCATGGCTCTGTTGGGTTGTGTAATTTGTGAATGACATTCTGAATGTCCCGCCAACTCGTGCATCGATGCGGTGCACCTTTCCGGTAAAGCCGTTCGAAGGAAGCCACTTGACCATCGCGTCAGCATCGAGGGATGCGCGATATACCCGTTCGGGTGGCGCACGGAAAACACGGTGGAGACGAACAGTGTTGGTGGCCATGAATATTCTCACCTTCGCGTGCTGGATTACAGCGCCTGCTTCCACAAAACATTTTGAAAACGCTAAGGAATCTCTGATTAATTCGTCATGCCGGCGAAAGCCGGCATCCAGGCTATTGAAAACACTGGATCCCGGCATGCCTCGGGATGACGATGAGTGAATTAATCAGACGTTCCCTAACTTATTCCCGCAGGCGCCCCACGTTTTCCATAACCGGCGCTTTTGCGCATGTGCAACCGTTTGTTATGTCGTGGCACTCAATTTCTAAACGAAAGCATAGATAAGAAACCCGCCGAATGCTGCTGCAAAGACACCGCCAACACGAGCAAACGGCTTTAAACCAGATAGCGCCCAGGACATTAACCGGTAAAAGTTGTGGCGTCCCATTACAGCTAGAGCAAAAGCGGCGACAATAGAGAACCAACCAAGAATTTCAATTACTAACGGATACTTCGATAGACTGTTTTGAGTTATCAGTAAAACGCCAATAATCAGTCTCACTACAACAGCAAGAATATGTATTGCCAGCTTATCAATGTTAGTTCGCAGATATCCGAATATAACTTCCGGGTTTATTACGATTACCACTCCAGCCAGTAGAATCAGTGCGCCGAATATAATTATCAATGCGGTCATAATCTGTTTTTCTAGGGAAACATCACGTTGGAACTCTGCCGCTGCCGAAGGAGCGCTAGCGACGAAGGCAGTCGGCAGGAGTGACTTGTATGGCGTCACTTTATATCACTTTTAAAATGAACACCTCTGAAAAAAGTGGCAGTGAGACCTCACACCCTGAACCTTGGGAGCTCTCTAATACTGTTTCCATATGATACATGTTACCTTCCACATACTCTTCACACACAGATTCCGAGTTATTTTCATCTCCATAACTAACCTTGTATGTCGCATCACCGGATTTTGGAAGGAATATGAATCGACTTTCCCCAGGAAGCAGATCTCCTAACTTGGTTTTCTTATCATCAACATGCACGATTACGGAACTTATTGCATCTGTCCCTCCATTTGTTATGCGTGCCGTTGAATTAGCAAGCCAAATAAGATTTGGCGCAAATATGCAGACAGCCAAGATGAAAATAATGAGTGCAGTTGTCTTCACGTTCTAAGCATATAACGTTTGAGTTGAGGGGCTGGGCGCCGCAGGCGGCCAGCCCCAGTGAGCGAAGCGAACGACTCGAACGATGGGTTAGGCGTTGTCTTCATTTGACAAAGAATGCTTCAGCTTTCTTTACGACCTCGGCGTAGTAGTTGAGGGCAGCCTCTGCCGTAGCTGGAAGATCCTCGGGGTTAATGGAGCTTCCATTGTGGGCGGTGGGCACTTCGTATGTTCGCCCTCGGTTCACGACACGTGACATTCTGGCTCTCGCCGGTTCGAATTCGAACTTGAGAGGTTGCTTAGAGCGAACGTGAATGCCACGTTCGTTAGACCGGATTTCAAGACGCTCGATAAGGACCGAACCGTCGGGCTGCAGACCGACGCCATCTGCGAGGCCTATTCCAACACCACCGGGTTTTCGCTCGGTAATTTCATTGACTGTGTGCTCTTCCGCACCACGGGCGTTGCAGAGGTAAGCAAGAAGAGGATCTTTCCGACGGAACTCCTCGACGGGAGCAGCCCAATTGCCAAACTTTGGGCTTCTCCCGTAGTGCGCCTTTGTCTTGTTCAATACCCGCTCGATCCGGTGCAAGAAATCTTTCCAGTGTTCTTCGAACTCGTCAAGGGAGGCGGCTGACCTCATGCACGCGATCGCCTCGCCCGCGCGCTCAAGCTCTGCATGTGGGGCTTTGGAAGGTTGCATGCTTCAAAAGACCTAGCAGTGAGTAGAGCACGATATTCGTGCAAAACAATGCGTGAACGCCCGACACTTGTTACCGCACTTCTCGATTTATCAACGCCTTATACCGGAATCACCCTGAACAGGCCGATGCAAACGATGAATGGCCTTGCCTGCACTATATTCCGACTATACGACCACGCTGACCTCATGCGATAGAATAAAAGGCTAGTGGGATTTCTGGCAGAACGAGGGCAGTGATAGCTGGAAACAGACCTTGCGCAAGACATCCATGCTATTCATTGTGTCTATGCGTCCTGGCGCGAGATGCTTACTGAATAACACCACTACCACAGCAACCCGACCGCCCGCTTCCCCAGCACCTCTGCATCGAACACCACACGTGCCGGACCGCCGGCAATCCCGTAGCAAACGTGCAGCGGCAACAGGTGTTCCGCGCGCGGGTGGCAATAACGGGCATGCGGCGCCTGCTCCCACTCGACAAGACATTGCTCGCGTGCCTGTTCTGTCAGACCGGGGCCGGTACAGGTCTCGACCAGCCAGTCCTGGAAGGACTCGTTGTCCGTATCGGACGTGCCCGGCCGGCTGGTGAAAAAGGCGCGCATGTTGTGAAAGGAAAATCCGGACCCGACGACAAGCACGTTGCGCGCACGCAGCCCGGCCAGCGCCTTGCCCATGCGGATATGCAGACCTGCATCGAGGCCGCGCACCAGCGACAGCTGCAGGCAGGGAATCGCGGCTTCCGGGTACATGAGCCTGAGCGGCACGAATACACCGTGGTCGAAGCCGCGTGTCGCGTCCAGTTCCGCAGCGATACCGGCGTCCTGCAGTATGTCCCGGATATCCGCGGCCAGTGCCGGTGCGCCCGGCGCCGGGTACTCGATGCTGTAGGAGGCTTCAGGGAAACCGGTGTAGTCGTAGATCAGCGCCGGTCGTGCACCACCGGTAAGCGTCGGCACCTGTGCCTCCCAGTGCGCACTGATCACCAGGATGGCGTCGGGCTGGCCCAGCTCCGCGGCGATGGCGCCGAGAAAGCGCACCAGTCCCGCATGGTGCGGGTCGCCCAGCAACGGCAGCGGTCCACCGCCGTGCGGCAGGAATAAAACGGGGCTCGTCGGACTGGCAGCGCCAGGTTGCTTCATAAAAGGGGCCGGATACGTTTTCCGGTACACAATATCACCGGAAAACGTATCCGGCCCCTTATTGTACGATCAGTCACACTTCGCGCTGATGAACTTGCCCTGCCAGGTATTCCGGATTTCCATATTCATGCCGTTGAAGGACATCGACATGACCATCTCGCCGCTTGCGGTCTTGCCCTGCGACTCGAAATGCCCTTCGGCGTTCATGTCCGGCATGCCCTCGCCGGCACTGCAGGCCATTTTCCACGTCACCGAGTTGCCGTCGTCCTGCATATCCAGCATGCGGCATTCCTGGTTGTCGGTCATCATTTGCGAGGGATCGTAGCTGCCTTCCTCGATACATTCTACGCTCGTCCGGTTGACGGGCTGCCCGGTCATCGGGTTCTGGCTGGTGACACTCATCTCCCACTTGCCCGGCTCGAGTGTGACGGCGGCGGCAGGCAGCGCACACGCGAACAGCAGGCAGCCCAGCAGCGTGCGCGGCGTATGTTTTGTACTGAACATCATATTGTTCTCCTCGGAATGGCTTGCCGAATCATGCAGTCCATTGTTTGCTTAACATGCCGCGTCCGTCGGCATGGCAGTGGATCAATCGCACGCGGCCGCGATAAAACGGCCCTGCCATCGGCTTTGCTGCTGCATCTCCATACCGCCGAATGACAGGGTCATGTTCAGTTCACCCCGGGCAGCCCTGCCCTGCGATACGAAGCGGCCGTCACCCTGCATCATCGGCATGCCGCCGCCGGCGGCAGCGCCGCAGGTCATGTGCCAGGTCACGGTATTGCCCCGCTCCTGCAGGTTGGTGACGTCGCACATGCCTTCCGCCATACCGGCAAGCTGCACCGGATCATGCTCGCGTTCGGGGATGCATTCGATGGTCGTACGCGACATCTGCGAGCCATTCATCGGGTTGAAACCATCGAACTGCATTTCCCACTTGCCCGGTTCCAGCTGGATGGCCTGCACGCCAGCTGCGGCAAACAGCAGGCTGCCGCCAATCACCGCCTTGTACAAGATGTTCATATTCATACCCTCTCCCTCTCAGTATTTCCTGCCCAGTAATTCGATTTGATAGCCGTCCGGGTCCTCGATGAACGCGATGATGGTGGTGCCGGCATTCATCGGCCCGGCCTCGCGGATAACCTTGCCACCGCGCGCCTGCAAATCCTCCACCGCCTTGTAGACATCGTCGACCTCTATCGCGATATGTCCGAAGCCCTCGCCGAGATCGTATGCTTCGGTGTCCCAGTTATAGGTCAGCTCGAGGACCGTATTGTCCCGCTCGTCACCGTAGCCGACGAAGGCCAGCGTGAACTTGCCGTCCGGATACTCTTTCTGCCGCAGCAGGCGCATGCCCAGCACATGGGTATAGAAATCGATGGAACGCTGCAGGTTCCCGACCCGCAGCATGGTGTGTAACAGTCGCATGATTCGACCCTCCGGTTAACAGGTGGTTCAGCGCACGGCCAGCTTGAACGCGCGGCGCGGCAGCAGGGTGATCAGACGGTAGCACATGATGGCATCGGGTTAGAAATAATCGGCCATGGAACCACACGGAATGCATTTGCGGGAACAAGCGCAGAGACCACGTTGATCAACCCGGGTTCCGCGGCCTTTGCCTTAAAAAACAGCCGCGGGAATATCTGGAATGTATTTGATTTTTCCGTGTTCTTTGGTGGATTCCGTGGCGAATTCAACGAATAAACAGCCACGGAAGCACACGGAAAAATTTTCCTTTCCATATTTTTTCGTTGACCTCAAACAATATCCACGGACGCACCTGGAACGACTTTATTTTCCTTCCGTGTCATTCCGTGTGGTTCCGTGGCCATTACCGTGTATGCACAAAAATATGGCCCGTTTTCGGCTACCGGTTTACTTGCGCCTCTTGCGGTTGGCCGCGATGCGCATGCGCAGGGCGTTGAGCTTGATGAAGCCTTCCGCGTCTTTCTGGTTGTAGGCGCCGGCATCGTCCTCGAAAGTCGCGATGCGCTCGTCGAACAGGCTGTCGCTGTCGGACTTGCGCCCGACCAGGACAACGTTGCCCTTGTAGAGCTTGAGCCGCACCGTGCCGTTAACGTGTTCCTGCGAGGCATCGATGAGTTCCTGCAGCAGGCGGCGCTCGGGGCTCCACCAGTAACCGTTGTAGATCAGGCTGGCATAGCGCGGCATCAGGTCGTCCTTCAGATGTGCCGCCTCGCGGTCCAGCGTCAGTGATTCGATGGCACGGTGGGCCTTCAGCAGGATGGTGCCGGCCGGGGTTTCGTAACAGCCGCGCGACTTCATGCCGACATAGCGGTTCTCGACGATGTCCGTGCGCCCGACACCGTTTGCCCCGCCCACCTTGTTGAGAATCTCCATGACCCGGCCCGGGCTGCTTGACTTGCCGTCGACGGCCACGGCATCACCGCGCTCGAAGGTGATCTCGACATAGGTCGGCGTATCCGGCGCCTTCTCGGGCGATACGCTCCACAGCCACATATCCTCTTCCGGCTCCGCCCACGGATCTTCCAGGATGCCGCCCTCGTAGGAGATATGCAGCGAATTGGCGTCCATGGAGTACGGACTCTTCTTGCCTTGCTTGTGCTCGACGGGGATGCCGTGCTGTTCGGCATAGGCCAGCAGCGTCTCGCGCGAGGTCAGGTCCCATTCGCGCCACGGTGCGATGATCCTGATATCGGGATTGAGGGCGTAGGCGCCGAGTTCGAAGCGCACCTGGTCGTTACCCTTGCCGGTCGCGCCATGCGCGATGGCGTCGGCGCCGGTCTCGTGCGCGATTTCCACCAGGCGCTTGGCGATCAGCGGGCGCGCGATGGAGGTACCGAGCAGGTACTCGCCCTCGTAGAGGGTGTTGGCGCGGAACATCGGGAACACGAAATCGCGCGCGAATTCCTCGCGCAGTGTCTCGATATAGATCTCCTTGACGCCCATGGCCTTGGCCTTGGCGCGCGCCGGCTCGATCTCCTCGCCCTGGCCGATGTCGGCGGTGAAGGTCACCACTTCGCAGCCGTAGGTCTCCTCCAGCCACTTGAGGATGACGGAGGTATCCAGCCCGCCCGAGTAGGCGAGTACAACTTTTTTTATGTCAGACATTCCACTGTAACCCTTTTAACGCCCTCTCCCTAAGGGAGGGGTTGGGGAGAGGGGATAGAATACAGGACGCTGGCCTGTTCAAACTCCCTCAACCCCCGCCTGCGCGGGGGCAGGCCTGGCCTTCTCCCGGCGTACCCAAAAAGGCGGGTATTAAGGAGGAGGAATTCTTTTAAGCTCACGGTGCGCAGAGCGCACCCTACACCCCCTCTCCCCCGGGAGAGGGTTGGGGAGAGGGGATAGAATACAGGACGCTGGCCTGTTCAAACTCCCTCATCCCCCGCCTGCCCGGGGGCAGGCCTGGCCTTCTCCCGGCGTACCCGAATAACGGGCAAATGGAGAAGGAATTCTCTGTTCACGTTCTTGCCTGTTTCCACACAGGAAAGCTATCCGACTGTCACGCCGTTGTCTTTTTCGTGCTGCGGCGCAGGCGCGACAGCAGGCGCCGCGCCAGGTCACCGAACAGTTCGGTCTGGGTCGGGTGCGGATGGATCGCCTCGCCCACCTGCTCCAGGGTCAGTCGGCCTGCCACCATCATCACTGCCTCGCCGATCAGGGTGTCGGCATGGTCGGCGAGGAAATGCACGCCGACCACCCGGTGCGTAGTCTTGTCCGCGACGAGCTTGATCATGCCATGCGTCTCGTGGTTGATCATCGCCTTGGCATCGATGTTCATCGGCACCTTCACCTCTGCGACATCCATGCCCTTCGCCTTCGCCTGATCGACAGACAGGCCGACGAACGCGGCCTGCGGGCGCGAGAAGATCACGCCGCAATCCCGGTCCTGATCGTATTGCATATTCTCGCCGAGGATGGTCGCGGCTGAGACGCGCCCCTGCTGCGCGGCGGTATGCGCCAGCATCAGGCCACCGATGACGTCGCCGACGGCGAAGATGTGCGGCACACTGGTGCGGCAGCGGCTGTCGGCGGTGACGATGCTGCGTTCGCTGGCAACACCGGCTGCCTCCAGGTTGAGCCCGCCCAGCACCGGTCGCTTGCCGGTCGCCATGATGACGCAGTCCACGGACAGGTTACGCGAGTTGCCGTCGCTGTCGGTACAGCTCACCTTCATCGCACCGGGCGTGCCGCTGATCTTGTTCACGGCGGCACCGGTCAGCACTTCGAGGCGCGGCTCGGCGACCAGGATCCCGGTCAGGGCCTTGGCGATCTCCGGCTCGACCTCGGCCAGGATGCGCGGCTGCGCCTCGAGCAGCGTGACCTTGGCGCCGAAGTCTTGGAAGATCTGCGCCATCTCGACACCGATGGCACCGCCGCCGATGACGGCGAGTTTTTTCGGCGGCGCGTCCAGCGTCCACACCGTGTCCGAGGTGAGCACGCCGCCGTTATCCAGGCCTTCCTGCGCGCCGGGGATCGGCGGCACGAACGGCGGTGCGCCGGTGGCGATCACGGCGGCGCCGAAGCTGATGCTGCGGGCGGCCGGTGCCGTCGGCGCAGCGGTACGATTGTGCGGATCGTCGCTGTTGGTCGAGGTATTGATCGCCAGCGTGTGCGCGTCCACGAACTGGCCAAAGCCCTGGATGTAGTCGATGCGCACACCCTTGTCGGTCTTCAACGCCATCTCGCCGCGCGTCTCCAGCACCTGGCGGCGATGGGCCTCGAGGTCCTTCCACACCAGCTTCGCCTTGTTGGTGCCGGTGACACCGAGGAGAGCGTCTTCCGCGCGGTCGCGCATGCGGTCGGCCGCGGCACGCCAGGCCTTGGACGGGATACAACCGCGCCACAGGCATTCGCCACCGGGGAACGGCGCGTCGTTGATCAGTGCGACCTTCAGCTTGTGCCCGGCCAGGTCACGCGCACAGTCCTCGCCACCCGGGCCGCCGCCGACCACGACCACGTCGTAGTCCCAGTCGCCTTCCGGTATGGCCGGTCCGCCCGGCCCCATCCAGTCACCGGGCTGCTGCACGAATTCCTTCAGCGTCTGCAGGAACAGCGCCACATCGGCGCCGTTGATTACGCGGTGATCGGCAGTAACGGTAAAGGCGCTGCCCTTGTCGGTGTTCGATGCAATGGCCAGGATCGCGGCCAGTCCCGGCGTGGCAATGGCGTCGAAGTGGCTGACGTCGAACATGCCCATGTTGGAAATCTGGAACGTCGCGCCGGTGAATTCCTCCAGGTTGAGGTGACGGGTGCGTGCCCGCGCCACCAGGTCTTTCCAGTCCGTGTTCAGTTCGGCGAGTTCGCGCGACTCGCAGCCGCGCAGGATCGGCACTACCAGCCCGCCGTCGTCGGCGGCCACCGCCATGCCGATATCGACCTGGCTGCGCTCGATCAGCTTGTCATCCGGCTGGTAACACCAGTTGATCTTGGGATGCCTGGTGATGGCCAGCCCGCAGGCCCGTGCGATCGCCACTGTCACCGACACACCGGCCGATTTGGCCTCGGCCATCAGCGCCTCGAGGTGGATGTGCGTGGTTACGCGGAAGGTCGGCATGGAAATCGAGGACGCCATGGCGCGCGCGATCGCCTTTTCCATCGATTTCATCGGCCGGCCATTGCCGGGCACGGCCATCTCGAACGGCGCCGGCGCACGCTGTATATCGGCGGCCGTCACCACGCCGCCCGGACCCGATCCGCTCAGTCGATCGATGTCGGTACCGGCTTGTGCAGCCAGCCGGCGTGCCAGCGGCGAAGCCTTGTTGCCCTGCGGGCGCGGCGCCGGCGCGGCGCCCGTGGCGGCAGGCACAGCCGCTGCCGGTGTGGGTGCCGCGGCCGGTTGTGCTGCCGCCGCAGGTGCCGATGCCGGCTGCGCGCCAGCCGCGGCGGGTTTTGCCGTGCTGGCATCGACGTCGGATTTCGATTCCACCAGGTAGCCGATCGCGTGGGTCACCGGCACCACGGCATCCACCGGGGCCAGCGGTCCGGACAGGTAGCCGTCGCGGAACACCTCGACGTCCATGACGGCCTTGTCGGTCTCGACCGTGGCGACGATGTCGCCGCGCTTGACCGCGTCGCCGATGTTCTTTTCCCAGCTGACAATGACACCTTCCGTCATGGTGTCGGACAACTGGGGCATCTTGATTACATAGGGTTCAGCCATGGTTTTCCATTCAGAAAAATTCAGCCACAGAGCGCGCAGAAAATTAACAATTCGCGGACGCGGTCCGCTCCTACAGGAACGTTAACAGGCGTAGGAGCGCATCTCATGCGCGATGAATCCAGGCAAAGCCTGGTTCAGCTTTAATTTCCTCTGTGTACTCTGTGGCAATGTGTTTTGAAATACCCTAAATACCGAGCATCTTGCGCACGGCCTCGACCACGTCGTTCTCATCGGGCAGCGCGGCCTTTTCCAGGGCGTGGTTGTAGGGAATCGGCACGTTCAGTGCGGACACCCGCACCGGCGCGGCATCCAGCTCGAAGAAGCATTCCTCGTTGATGATCGCCATGACCTCGGCGCCGACGCCGACGGCGGGCTCGGCCTCCTCGACGATCACCGCGCGGTGGGTCTTGCTCACCGAGTTACGGATACCGGCGCGGTCCAGCGGGCTCAGCGCGAACAGGTCGACGACCTCGGCCTCGATGCCGTGGTGCTGCGACAGCAGCTCGGCGGCCTTCATGCACCAGTGCACGGAAATGTTGTAGCCGAACAGCGTGACGTCGCGGCCCTCGCGGGCGACCTCGGAGCCTTCCAGGGGGTGGAAATATTCCTCCTCCGGTACCTCGCCCTTCATGTTGTACATGAGTTCGTGTTCGTTGATGAACACCGGGTCGTTGCAGCGCACGGCGGATTTCAGCAGGCCATAGGCCTGGCGCGGGCTGGACGGCGTCACCACGCGCAGGCCGGCGATGCCCATGAACACCTTTTCCATGCGCGCGGAATGCTGCGAACCGAGCTGGTGGGCGGTGCCGCCCGGGGAACGCACCACGATCGGCGCCGTCAGCTGGCCGCCCGACATGTAGCGCACCTTGGCGGCCGTGTTGAAAATCTGGTCCATGGCCAGCCAGGAAAAGTTCACCGACATGATTTCGATGATCGGCCGCACACCGAGGAAGGAGGCGCCGATACCCAGGCCGGTATAACCGTTCTCCGAAATCGGCGTGTCGATAATGCGTTTCTCGCCGTATTTTTCGTACAGGCCCAGCGTCGCCTTGTAGGTACCGCCCACCACGCCGATGTCCTCGCCCATCGCGATCACCATCGGGTCATTGGCCAGTTCTTCATCATGGGCGCGCCGGATCGCCTCCCAGTACATAATCTCGGCCATTACGCTGTCCCGCCCCTGACCCACGGGTCATTCTCTGCAAGGACGTATTTCCCGACGTCGGCGATGTGCGGCTCGGGCGATTCCGTGGCGAAGCGGATCACCTCGTCCTCGATCTCGTCCAGTATTTCGGTATCCATGTCCTTGAATTCCTTCAGCGTCAGCTTGCCGGCCTCGATCAGGCGGTCGCGCAGCATGATGACCGGGTCGCGCTTGCTCCACATGCGCTCCTCGGTCTTGGCCCGGTAGGCGTTGGAGTCGGACATGGAATGACCGCGGTAGCGGTAGGTCATCAGTTCCAGGAAGTACGGGCCCTTGCCGCCGCGCACGTGTTTGACTGCCTTGACCGCGGCCTTGTGCACCAGCTCGACGTCCTGGCCATTCACCTGCGCCGAGGGAATGTTGTAGGCAGCGACACGCTTGTACTGGTCAATCACCGCGGTGGAGCGTTCGATGCGCGTGCCGATGCCATACAGGTTGTTCTCGCACACGTAGAGCACGGGCAGGTTCCACAGCGCGGCCATGTTCAGCGACTCGTGGAAGGTGCCCTGGTTGTTGGCCGCGTCGCCGAGGAAACAGATGCAGATCTCGTCGCCACCCTGCATCTGGATGGCCTTGGCAATGCCGGCCGCCAGCGGGAACGGTCCGCCGACCAGCGCGTAGCCGCCCATGAAGCGGTGCTTGACGTCGAAGATGTGCATGGAGCCGCCGCGTCCCTTGCTGACGCCGGTCTCCTTGGAAAACAGTTCCGCCATCACCGCGCGCGGGTCCGAGCCGGCCTTGATGGCATGCACGTGGTCACGGTAGCTGGTGATGACGTAGTCGTGACCGACCCGGGCGGCTTCCAGTACGCCGTGGGCGCAGGCCTCTTCACCCGGATACAGGTGCAGGAACCCGCCGATGTTGCGTTCGACGTAGGCCTCGTAGCAGCGCTCCTCGAAGCGGCGCGCGAACAGCATTTCCCGTAGCAGGCGTATTTTATCGGCGTCTTTCATACGATGGCAGTTAGCGTCGGATTTCCGGCACCCTCTTTCCCAGGCAGCTTGTGCAGGTCGATGGCAGGTTTCACTATCCGGTGGTATCGCCATCCCCCTGAATTCAAAGGGGACAGTGGTATCAGAAACCCGGCAAGCGCGATATGATCAGCGTTTTGCAGCAACAGGTCAAGGCAATCAGCATGGACATCCCCTACCGGCATAGCGAAAAAATCAAGCTGAATCAGCACCCAAAAGACCTGACACCGTCGGCGGTCGACGCCCTGGCGGCGGTCATCCTGCTGGTGCCGGACAAGCCTGGCAAGGCGGTGTGGGAACGGCTGCCCTATGCGGACATTCTCAAGCCGCGCTGGCAGCGTCAGCTGCGCCGCGATCCGGACAGCGACTGCCTCATCACCGACCTGCCCAATCGCAGCGGCACCCGCATCTTCCTGCAGGCCATCAAGCCGGATGGCACGGCGTATGCCGGCCTGGACCGGGCGCGCAAGCTGGCCGACGCGCTGCGCAAGCTCGATCCGGCCGTGGCCGGCATCCAGCTCGCCGGGTTCGACCCGGCCAGCGGCGACCGCCTGCTGGAACAGCTGGCCGCCGCGTTGCTGGCCGGTGCCTGCCCGATGCCGAGCTTCAAGTCGAAACCCGAACCCGCAGCCGCGCTGAAACAGCTGGACATCCATGGCCTGCAGGAGACGGTCGACCTGGCCCAGGTCCGGGCAGAGACGGTCGGCAATCACCTGGCACGCTGGCTGTCCGCGCTGCCGGGCAATGAACTGACGCCCGGCAGCTACCGCGCCTTCGTGGCGACACTCGCCAGACAGGAAGGCTGGCGCCTGCAGTTCCTCGACCGCAAGGCGCTCGCCAGGAAAAAGGCCGGCGCGTTTCTCGCCGTCTGCCAGGGCAGTCCGGAGCCGGATGCCGGCATCGTGCACCTGCAATACCGTCCGCAGGCGCGCGGCAAAAAACTCGCCCTGGTCGGCAAGGGCATCTGTTTCGACACCGGCGGCGTCAACGTGAAACCGGCGAAGTACATGAACGGCATGCACGAGGACATGCAGGGCAGCGCGGTGGCGCTCGGCACCCTGCTGGCACTGAGCCGGCTGAAAACGAAGCACCCGGTCGACTGCTGGCTGGCGCTGGCGGAAAACCACATCGGCAGCCGCGCCTACAAGCCCAACGACGTGGTCACCGCCTGCAACGGCACAACCATCGAGGTCAAGCACACCGATGCCGAGGGCCGCATGATCCTGGCCGACACCCTGGCGCTGGCGAGCCGGACCAAACCGGCCGTCATGATCGACTACGCGACGCTGACCGGCGCCTGCATCTACTCGCTGTCCTCGCGCTACAGCGGCGTGTTCAGCAACCGCGATGCGCTCAATGCGACCCTGATCCAGGCCGGGCGTGACAGCGGCGAACGCGTATGGCCGTTCCCGCTGGACGAGGATTTCGACGAGGCACTCAAGTCGGACGTCGCCGACACCCTGCAGTGCACCCTGGAGGGCGAGGCCGATCATATCCTCGCGGCACGCTTCCTGAAGCGTTTCGTCGACGACAGCATCGACTGGATCCATGTCGACCTGGCCGCCAGCAATCACAAGGGCGGGCTTGCGCATGTGCCGACCGACACTACCGGCTTCGGCGTACGGCTGACCCTGAACCTGCTGCGCCAGCAGGCCATCCTGGACGGCACGTGGAACTGACCCTGACCCGGCCCGATGACTGGCACCTGCATGTGCGCGACGGTGCCGCGCTCGCGGCCGTGATCGCGCACACGGCACGCCAGTTCGCGCGCGCCATCATCATGCCGAACCTGCAACCGCCGGTCACCAGCGTCGAGCAGGCGCGCGCCTACCGCGCACGCATCCTGGCGGCCCTGCCTGCGGACAGCGGATTCGATCCCCTGATGACACTGTATCTGACCGACAACACCACGGCATCCGACATCGAGGCGGCCGCGGCCGACGACAGCGTGTACGCCGTGAAACTCTACCCCGCCGGCGCCACCACCCATTCGGATGCCGGCGTGACCGACATCAGCAATACCTGGGCGGCACTGGAGGCGATGCAGAGCCGCGGCCTGCCGCTGCTGGTGCACGCCGAGATCACCGATACGGTGGTTGACGTGTTCGACCGCGAACGGGTGTACATCGACCGGGTGCTGGAACCGCTGGCGCGCCGCTTCCCGGCGCTGAAGATCGTGCTGGAACACGTCACCACACAGGACGGCGTGGATTTCGTGCAGGCCGGAGGCAGCAACATCGCGGCGACCGTCACCGCGCATCACCTGCTGCTGAACCGCAATGCCATGTTCCAGGGTGGCCTGCAGCCGCATGCCTACTGCCTGCCGGTCCTGAAACGCGAAACCCATCGCGACGCACTGGTGAAGGCCGCGACCGGCGGCAGCGGCAAATTCTTTCTCGGCACCGACAGCGCACCGCATGCCCGCGAACGCAAGGAAAGCAGTTGCGGCTGTGCCGGCATCTACACCGCGCACGCCGCGCTGGAACTGTACGCCCAGGCCTTCGAGGATGCCGGCGAGCTCGACAAGCTGGAGGGCTTTGCCAGCCACTTCGGCGCGGATTTCTACGGCCTGCCACGCAACTCCGGCAGCATCACGCTGGTCAGGGAAGACTGGCAGGTGCCGGACAGCTATCCCCTGGGTGATTCCACTGTCATACCGATGCACGCCGGCAAAACACTGCACTGGCGGCTCAGGGACTGACGTCTTGTGGCGGCCATCCGTTTCCGGTGGCAGCTGTTGTATAACTTCACTAATGGCCACGGAAACACACGGAACTTCACGGAAGAACACTGAAAAATTACATCCATGTAGGGTGCGTTTTACGCACCAGGGCTGGTGCACGAAGTGCACCCTACAACCTTTTCCCTGGATTCCGGTCTGCGCTGGAATGACGGAATTAATCAGCGGTTCGTCAATCATCTGAATTCAGCTGTCTGTCATTATCAACTGCCTCGCAACCGCATTATAATTTTTCCGTGTTCTTCCGTGGATTCCGTGGCAATTTTTCTTTTCACGTTTCACGCCCCACCTCAGCCGCAGGGAGGCACCCCGGGCGCTGTCACGGTGCGTAAAACGCACCCTACACCTGCGCCCTGGGGTACGGGTAAGGCAACCTTCCGTGTCATTCCGTGTGTTTCCGTGGCCATTACCTTGCATGCTTCAGCGTGGCCGTCAGTGATTGCATCGCATTGGCCGCCCCGATTCGGTATGCTAGGCGGATGCTGACAGAGTCCGAAAAATCACCGATCGCGCGACGTTTCCGCGGCTTTCTTCCGGTCGTGGTGGATATCGAGACCGGCGGGTTCAACGCGAAACGCGACGCCATGCTGGAGATCGCCGCCGTTACCCTGGACATGGATGAAGAGGGTTTCATCTGCCGCCGGGAAACCATCGCCTGTCACGTCGAACCGTTTCCCGGCGCCAACCTGGACGCGGAGTCGCTGGCGTTCACGGGTATCGATCCCTACAACCCGTTTCGCATGGCCAAGCCGGAGCGCGATGCACTGGAGATCATCTTCAAGCCGGTGCGACGGCTGATCCGCTCCAGTGGTTGCAATCGTGCGATCCTGGTCGGCCATAACGCCGCCTTCGACCTGTCGTTCCTGAACGCCGCCGTCACGCGCAGCGGCATCAAGCGCAATCCGTTTCATCCCTTCAGCACCTTCGACACGGTGCCGCTGGCGGGGATGGCATACGGCCAGACCGTGCTGGCCCGAGCCGTGGAAGCGGCCGGCTTCGACTGGAGTAATGACAAGGCCCATACCGCCATTTACGATACCGAAAAGACAGCCGATCTCTTCTGTTCCATCATCAATCGCTGGAACGAGCTCAGCCTGCACCACGCAGGTTCCGACACTCACCGGCAGCAACAGCAAGGTAATTAACACATGTCAGACTTACCCGACCTGAACGAACAGATCCTGATATCCCATACAGGACTGATACACCGCGTGGTCATGCACTGCAATAACCCCGGCTCGGTACCGGATATCGAACAGGTACTGCAGCAGGCAGAAGCGAATGACTGGAAGCAGCTGGTTACTGCCATCCGCGACATCATGTCCGGCAAGCGCGACGAAAGCGTCCTCCTGGGACTGGATGACGAGGACCGGGTGATTGCCGAGTCAATCCTGAAGGGATTGCAGGACCCGGCCACGCTGCCGCCGCTGCAGACGGACATCGAGTCCGGCATGGCTGCCCCGGGTATCGCCGGTCTCATCCACGCCTCGCGGAATGGCAATGCACAGGCCCTGCACATCATCGGCAACATCGCCCAGCAGATGCTGTCAGCCGGCGGTGACATGGGCATTCTGGCCGGTCGCCTGCGCCCGCTGGTGGAAGGCGAACGCGACACGGACAAGCTCACCGAAAAGATGTCTGACAAGGGTCAGAAACTGATGATGGACATCATCGAGGAACTGCTCAAACTCGAGGCGAACTGATTTAATTTATGGCCACGGAAACACACGGAATGACACGGAAGGTTGCCTCACCCGTACCCCAGGGCGCAGGCGTAGGGTGCGTTTTACGCACCATGACAGCGCCCGGGGTGCCCTCCCTGCAGCTGAGGTGGGGTGTGAAACGTGAAAAGAAAAATGGCCACGGAATCCACGGAAGCACACGGAAAAATTTCAATGCGGGTGCATTGTGGTTAATAACGACAGACAGCTGAATTCAGCCGCTTGACGAATTGCTGATATACCCCGTCATTCCGGCGCAGGCCGGAATCCAGGGAAAAGGTTGTAGGGTGCACTTCGTGAACCAGCTCTGGTGCGTAAAACGCACCCTACATTGATGTAATTTTTCCGTGTGCTTTCGTGTGATTCCGTGGCAATTTATAATTACCCCGCCGCACCCGCCATGGCTTCCTTGACCAGCTTCTGCAACTCGCCCTTCTGGTACAGCTCCAGCGTGATGTCGCAGCCGCCGATCAGTTCCCCGTTGATGTAGATCTGCGGGAAGGTCGGCCAGTTGGCATAGCGCGGCAGGTTCTGGAAGACCTCCTGGTCGGCCAGCACGTTGACATGTGCAAACGGCTCGCCACAGGCGGCCAGCGCCTGCGCCGCACGGCTGGAATAGCCGCACTGTGGCAGTTGCGGCGTGCCCTTCATGAAAATGACCACCGGGCTGCCTTTCACCGCCGTATCGATACGCTCCATTACATCCATTATCTTACCCTCGTGAATTTAGAACAGGTACAAATCCTATTGGGGCAGTGTACCCCTGTTACAAGGCTGAAATAAAGCGACCGCTTACAGGGATTTGTCGATATTGCACTGCAACCAGAACTCGAGCAGGGCCAGATGCCACAGCTTGTTGCCCTGGATGCGCGTGTGCTGCCCTTCCGGGTTTGCCAGCAGTTCGTCCACGTAGTCACGCCGGTACAGGCCACGATTCCGGCAGGCGTCGGAATTGACCACGTCGCGCACGAACGCCAGCACCTCGCCGCGCACGAACTTCAGCGCCGGCACCGGAAAATAACCCTTGGGACGGTCGATCACGATATCCGGCAACAGGCCGCGCGCGATGACCTTGAGCGGGTGCTTGCCACCGGAACGCAGTTTCACCTCGGGTGGCATGCATGCCACCAGCTCGACCAGGTGCTGGTCGAGGAACGGCACGCGCGCCTCCAGACCCCAGGCCATGGTCATGTTATCCACGCGCTTGACCGGATCGTCGACGATCAGCGTGGTCACGTCATAGGCCAGCACGCGGTTGATGAAGCGGTCGGCGCGGAAGCCAGCCAGCCCGTGCGCCACCCGCGGCGTGGTGTAGTCGATGCCGTGATAACGTGGATCGACCATGCGTTGCCACTCTTCGTGGTCACGATCGAAGTAATGCGGCGCGAATCGCTCGATGTCGGTACCATGTGCATCCTGCATGCGCGGATACCAGAAGTAACCGCCGAACACCTCGTCCGCGCCCTGCCCGCTCTGCACCACCTTGACGTGCTGCGACACGCGCTCGCCGAGCAGGTAGAACGCCACGGCATCCTGGCTGACCATCGGTTCGGCCATGTTGGCGACGGCCTCGGGCAGACGCGCCAGCACTTCGCTGTTGGGAATGGTGAAACGGTGATGGCGCGTACCATACAGCTCCGCGACCAGGTCGGAATACTGGAACTCGTCGCCCTTTTCCTCCGGCTGGTCCTCGAAGCCGACCGAGAAGGTGAGCAGATCGCTGCAGCCGGCCTCGGCCAGCAGCGCCACCAGCAGGCTGGAGTCCAGTCCGCCGGACAGCAGCAGGCCAACCGGCACATCCGCGATCTCGAGGCGTTTCCTGATCGCCTGTTTCAGGGTCTCGTGTGCCGCCTCGATCCATTCCCATTCGGTGTACTGCTGGCGGCAATTCGCGGACATCGAGGTGCCAGTAACGGCGCAGCGTCCTGCGCGGCTGCGGCGTGACCGTCAGGCTGTAGCCAGGTGCCAGCTTGCGCAGGCCGCGCAGCAGGGTGCGCGGCGCCGGCACCACGGCATGGAGTGTGAAATGATGATGCAGGGCCACCGGGTCGATGGCGGTATCCAGCCCGCCGGCCGCCAGCAGTGCCTGGCTGGTCGAGGCGAAGCGGATACCCTGGCGCGTGAAACTGTAATACAGCGGCTTGATGCCGAATCTGTCGCGCGCCAGGAACAGCTGTTGCCGGCGGCTGTCCCAGATCGCGAAGGCGAACATGCCGTGCAAGCGGGTCGGACAGTCCTCGCCCCACTGGGCATACGCCCTGAGAATGACCTCGGTATCGCCGTCGGAAACGAAATGATGACCGAGCGCCTGCAGCTCCTTGCGCAGTTCCGGGTAGTTGTAGATGGTGCCATTGAAGACCAGTGCGAGTCCGGCCGCGTCATCGCGCATGGGCTGCGCGGCACGTTCCGACAGGTCGATGACCGCCAGTCGCCGGTGTCCCAGCGCGACCGGGCCGTTGAACCAGGTGCCGCTGCCGTCCGGTCCGCGCCGCGCGAGCGCATCCGTCATCCGGCCGAGCATGCCCCGGTCCGGCGTCTGTCCGTCAAAGCGCAACTCACCGCAGATTCCGCACATCGTCTTTAGTCAGCCCCGTCCCATCATGCAACAGTAAAAGGTGTCAGATCCCTTTTTCTGTCATCACGAAAAATTATTCATGTCTCATTTGCCAGAAAAGGGTTCTGATCCCACTGCTGTCCAGCAAATACTCCCTCTCCCTCCGGGAGAGGGTTGGGGAGAGGGGCTCAAATCAAGCCATCTTCCTGATTTTCTATCCCCTCTTCCTGTCCTTCTCCCGGCGGGAGAAGGGACGCAGTGTTTGTAGAGCTAGGCCCGGGTTTCATGTTCTTGCGCGTTCAACCAGCAAGCAAAACACTGTCATTCATGGATTTGCCGATAGTTCAGTTTATGCTTATGGGACAGCACTGATCTGATCCCTTTTTACTTACTGCGGACTGCCCCAGCCGCCACCGCCGGGGGTCTCCAGCACCAGTGTTTCTTCACTGGCAACTTGCAGGGTGATCTTGCCCGGCAAAAGTTCCGCGCCGCGCCGGTTGACACCGCATGCGCCGGGCGCGCCGCCATTGAGGCCCCAGGGTGCATGCCGGCGACGCTCGGTCAGCAAGGTGACCGTGGCCGGTGCGAGAAAGCAGAATTCGCGCACCAGCCCGTCACCGCCGCGGTGCAGGCCCGCCCCGCCGGAACCGTCGCGCAGCTGGTAGCGGTTGATGCGCAGCGGGAAATTCATCTCCAGCACTTCGATCGGTGTATTCAGCGTATTGGTCATGTGTGTCTGCACGGCGCTCAGGCCATCGTACACAGGGCCCGCACCCGCGCCACCGGCGAGGGTTTCGTAGTAATCCCAGCAAAAGCCTTTCGAACGCGCGCCCATGGCCAGGTTGTTCATCGTACCCTGACTGGCGGCCGGCACGCTATCGGGCAGGGCCTGCGCAAGCGCGCCCATGACCGCATCGACAATCCGGCTGCTGGTCTCCACGTTGCCGGCCGCCACCGCCGCGGGATAGCCTGCGTTCAGCAGGCAGCCGGCCGGGGCCCGGAGACGGATGTTGCAAAAACTGCCGGCACAGGCCGGTGTCTGTGCCGGCATCAGGCAGCGGAACACGTACAGCACGGCGGCGGCGGCCACGGACAGCGGGCAATTGATGTTGCCTTCCACCTGCGCGGCCGTGCCTGCGAAGTCGACCTCGACAGCGCCGTTGCTGACGCGCAGGGTGACGGCAATGCGGATATCCTGCTGCCCCTGCCCGTCATCGTCCATGACGTCCTCGAAGCGATAGCTGCCATCCGGGATGCCCGCCAGCGCCCGCTGCGCCAGGCGCGCACCGTAATCGTTGACCGCGTCCAGTCCGGCGCGGTAGCGATCGACACCGGCCTGCGCGGCCAGCGCCGCCAGTTGCCGCACGCCGGAATGGTTGGCGCTGATCTGCGCCGCCAGGTCGCCGCGCATCTGCAGCGGGCTGGCGGTGGCCTGCGTGATGCGCTGCATGACCTCCGCCACGGCTTGCCCGGCCCGCAGCAGGTGCACCGGCGCGATGACCAGGCCCTCCTCCTCCAGGTGCCGCGACACCGGCATCGAGCCCGGCGTGTGAGCCCCGATATCCGCGTGATGGGCACGGTTGGCGACGAAGCCGACCAGTTCCCGGTCGACGTGCACCGGCGCGATCAGCGTGACATCCGGCAGGTGGGTGCCTCCCAGGTACGGATCATTGACGATCACCATGTCATCCTGCGCCCAGTCGAGCCGCGCCACCAGGTCGCGCATGGCGAACGCCATGCTGCCGAGATGGACGGGAATGTGCGCCGCCTGTGCGCACAGCTCACCGTCAGCGTCGAACACCGCGCAGGAATAATCCAGCCGGTCCTTGATGTTGGTCGAGAACGCGGCTCGCCGCAGCACGGCGCCCATCTCGTCGCAGACGGCAGTGACCTGGCTGACAAACAGGCTGAGCTCGATGGCATTCACGCGCAAATTCACCCGACGGCTTTCGCCCGCAGCAATTTGCGGGCACAGGAACAACTACTCTAACTCAATGCTTTAATGACAGAAAACGGTAATCAAGCATATTGCAAATGGGCCAACGCTCCCGTATCCTCCATTTCCCGACTGTTTCAGTCACCTATTTCAAACAATCCACGTGGCGCACGTCACGGGCCTAGGGAGTCAAAAAGCAATGAATCCGTTAACTTCTATCTGGGGAACCATCATTTCCGGCTTTGTCCTGGCAGTACTGATCGTGCTGGGTGTGGGCGTATCGGAAGTCAGACTGTGGGCCATTGAGGTCTGGGCACACGTGCTGGTCGGCATCACCTGGATTGGCCTGCTCTACTACTTCAACTTCGTCCAGGTACCGGCCGTCGGCGAGGCGCTGGGTGACAAGGACGGCCCCGGCCCGGCCGCCATCAACAAGTACGTCGCGCCGCGCGCCCTGCTGTGGTTCCGCTGGGCCGCCGTCGCCACCTGGCTGACCGGCGCCGCGGCACTGGAAACCATGCCAGGCAGCAGCCTTGTCGGCGCGTTCACGTTGTCAGAAGGGCTGGTTGTCATCGGCATCGGCGCCTGGCTGGGCACCATCATGCTGTTCAACGTCTGGGTGCTGATCTGGCCGAACCAGAAAAAGATCCTCGGCATGGTACAGGCCAGCCCCGAAGAGATTGCCGGCGCCAAGAAGGTTGCCCTGATGGCCTCGCGCACCAACACCCTGCTCTCCATCCCCATGCTGATGTGCATGACCGGCCATATGCACGGTCTGCCGTTCTGATCCAGGGCAGGGCTTCCTGACGAAGCAGTCGTAACGACAGGCCGGTTTGTCTCCGGCACAGGCAGCAAACCCGGTCCCTGACCGGGTTTGCGCTTTTCCGGCCCGGGACTATAGAATCGGCCTTCGTCATACTGGCAGTCTGCACAGGCTGCCTTTTCTATTTTGGGTAGTACGAACCATGTCCGAGCATCTTATGTCGACCTATAACAGGCTGCCCGTGCAATTCGAGCGTGGTGAAGGCGTCTGGCTGTGGGACAGCGAGCACCGGCAATACCTCGACGCCCTGGCCGGTATTGCCGTGTGCGGCCTGGGCCACGCCCACCCCGCGGTCACCCGGGCCATCTGCGAGCAGGCGGGCAAGCTGGTGCACACCTCGAACCTGTACGGCATCGACCTGCAGACGCAGCTGGCCGATCGCCTGTGTGCGTTGTCGGGCATGGACCGCGTGTTCTTCTGCAACTCCGGCGCGGAATCCAACGAGGCCGCCATCAAGATCGCACGCCTGTACGGCCACAGCCAGGACATTGCCTGCCCGGCCATTATCGTGATGGAAAAGAGTTTCCACGGCCGTACGCTGGCCACGCTGACCGCGACCGGCAACCGCCGCATCCAGGCCGGTTTCGAACCGCTGGTACAGGGTTTTCTGCGCGTGCCCTACAATGACATCGAGGCACTGCGCAGTATTGCCGCCGGCAAAAACGACGCCGTTGCCGTGCTGGTCGAACCGGTGCAGGGCGAGGGCGGCATTAACATACCGGACCCGACCTACCTTGCGGACATCCGCGCCATCTGTGATGAACAGGGCTGGCTGATGATGCTGGACGAGATCCAGACCGGCATGGGCCGCACCGGACAGTGGTTTGCCTGGCAGCACACGAATGCACAGCCTGACGTGTTCACGCTGGCGAAATCGCTCGGCAACGGCGTGCCGATCGGCGCCTGCCTGGCGCGCGGCAAGGCAGCCGAATTGCTGCAGCCGGGCATGCATGGCACCACCTTCGGCGGCAACCCGCTGGCCTGCAGCGCGGCCCTGGCTGTGCTCGACAGCATCGAGGACGAACAGCTGGTCGCGCATGCCGCCACGCTCGGCAAGTACCTGCTGGACGGTTTCAACGCCGTCCTGTCCGGTGTCACGGGCGTCGTGGCGGTACGCGGCCACGGCCTGATGCTGGGCATCGAACTCGACCGTCCCTGCGCGGCACTGGTCGGCAAGGCACTTGACCAGGGACTGCTGATCAACGTCACCGCGGAGCGGGTGATACGCCTGCTGCCGCCGCTGATCATCACCCAAAAACAGGCCGACTTGATCATCGAAGGGGTCAGCGGCCTGGTCAGCGATTTACTCAACGGACCCGCGACATGAGCACCAGACACTTCCTGACCCTGATGGACCTGAGCGCGGACGAACTGGAGCGGCTGGTGCAGCGCGCCATCGAGTTGAAGGCCTGGAACCGCGCCGGCAGGCTGCATGAACCCTTCAAGCACCGCGTGCTGGCCATGGTGTTCGACAAGTCATCGACCCGCACGCGCATGTCGTTCGAGGTCGGCATGGCGCAGCTGGGCGGACACGCGGTATTCCTGTCGCCGCGCGATACCCAGCTGGGACGCGGCGAGACCGTCGAGGACAGCGCGCGCGTGCTCTCGCGCATGTCAGATGTCATCATGATCCGCACCTACGAACACGAGAAGCTCGAGCGCTTCGCCAGCTACTCCAGCGTGCCGGTCATCAACGCCCTGACCGACCTGTATCACCCCTGCCAGCTGCTGGCCGACATGCAGACCTGGGTCGAGCACCGCGGCGACATCCGCGGGCGGACCGTGGCCTAGATCGGCGATGGCAACAATATGTGCCATTCCTATATCAATGCAGCGCGCCAGTTCGGTTTCACCCTGAACATCGCCTGTCCGGACGGCTATGCGCCGGATGCGAACATCCTCGCCGCCGCCGGCGACCGCGTGACCGTCATGGCCTCCGCGCTCGATGCGGCACGCGGCGCCGACCTGGTCATCACCGATGTCTGGGCCAGCATGGGCCAGGAAGACGAACAGGACAAGCGCGCACGTGCCTTCGCCGACTACCAGGTGAACACGGCCATCATGCAGGCCGCGGCAGCCGACGCCCTGTTCATGCACTGCCTGCCGGCGCACCGCGGCGAGGAAGTCGCGGCCGAGGTGATCGACGGCCCGCAGAGCGTGGTGTGGGACGAGGCGGAAAACCGCCTGCATGCCCAGAAGGCCCTGCTGGAACTGCTGTTGAGCCGCTAGCGCCGGTCCGGCGCACGCCGGAGTTGAGCAGGTGTAGGGTGCGTTTCACGCACCGGGAATAGTGCATTGTAGGAGCGGACCGCGTCCGCGATCCTGTTGCGTCCACAAAAGATCGCGCTTGAGAAGCGCTCCTACAGCAATCGACGCGCGGGTTGATGTGGTTGATGCAGGGTGCGTTTTACGCATCGGGAATGGTGCACGAAGTGCACCCTACAAATGAATCCGAGGACGTGAGATGTGAAAAGAAGAATGGCCACGGAAGCACACGGAACTACACGGAAGGGCACGGAATAACAGATTATTGCAGTAATGCAGGGTGCGTTTCACACACCGAAAATGATGCGCGCAGCGCACCCTGCGACTGCGCAAGGGGGGGTATGAGTCCATGGACATCATCCGGCAACTGACCGACTGGACCGGCACACTCTCCGGGCTGCTTTGGGGCAACCCGATCACCCTGCTCGTCCTGCTCGGTACCGGCCTGTACCTGACCCTGCGCATGGGGCTGATCCAGCTGCGCGGCTTCCGCCACGCCACCCACCTGATCGCCGGCAAGTACAGCAGTCACGCCGACGTCGGCGAGGTCTCGCACTACCAGGCCCTGTCCACCGCCCTGTCAGCCACCGTCGGCACCGGCAACATCGCCGGCGTCGCCACCGCGATCTCGCTGGGCGGTCCCGGCGCACTGTTCTGGATGTGGGTCACCGCGCTGTTCGGCATGGCCACCAAGTTCACCGAATGCACACTGGCCATCCGCTTCCGCACGGTGTCGCCCACCGGCGAGGTGGCGGGCGGTCCCATGTACACGCTGCTCAACGGCCTGCAGATGAAGCGCACGGCCGCGCTGTTCGCGGTCTGCGCGCTGGTGGCCTCGTTCGGCATCGGTAACATGGTGCAGGCCAATTCGGTAATGGACGGCCTGGGCTACATCTTTCCGCAACTGCACGACTACAAATGGTACAGCGGCACCTTGCTCGCCGTGCTGGTCGGGCTGGTGATACTGGGCGGCGTGAAGCGCATCGCGCGCGTGGCCGGCACCATCGTGCCGTTCATGGCCATCACCTACATCGTCGCGGCCCTGCTGGTGCTGATCAATTACGCCGCCGCCATCCCCGCCGCCTTCGGCACCATATTCGACCATGCCCTGAATCCCTGGTCGGTAGGTGGCGCGGCAGTCGGTGAGGCGATCCGCTGGGGCGTGGCGCGCGGCCTGTTCTCCAACGAGGCCGGGCTGGGTTCCTCGCCCATGGCGCATGCCGCGGCGCGCACCAACGAACCGGTACGCGAGGGACTGGTCGCGATGATGGAGCCGTTCATCGACACGCTGGTGATCTGCACCATGACCGGCCTGGTCATCGTGGTGACCGGCGCCTGGCAGGACAGCAGCGATGCCCTGATGGGTGCGGCCCTCACCGCGCACGCCTTCAGCGGCGCCCTGGGCGATGCCGGCGCCTGGGTGGTCGGCGGCGGACTGACGCTGTTCGCCTACTCCACCATCATCGCCTGGTCCTACTACGGCGACCGCTCGGCTTATTACCTGTTCGGCGAGCGTGCCGTCATGCCCTACCGCGTGATCTACACGCTGCTGGTGGTGATCGGCTCCGCGGTACCGTCTGCAACTGGTGTGGAACCTGGCTGACATCACCAATATCCTGATGGCGCTGCCCAACCTGCTCGGGCTGTTGCTGCTGGCCGGCCTGGTGAAGAAACTGAAGGACGATTATTTTTCCCGCCCGCACCGGGTGACCGGCGAGTAAAACGGGCCGGATACATTTTCCAGGTGACAGGCTTTCCTTTGTTGACCATGGGATGGAAAATGTATCCGGCCCCCTACTGGTACAAACCCGACGAGGAATCGAGCATGACTGAAACCACCACCGACACCGGCCTTCGCTACACCGACGAAAAAACCGGCACGGGCGACACTGTCACCGGCCGCGGCCAGACGGTCATCGTGCACTACACCGGCTGGCTGGAAGACGACACCAAGTTCGATTCCAGCCGCGACCGCGACGACCCGTTCAGTTTCCCGGTCGATTGCGGTTTCGTGATTCCCGGCTGGGACGAAGGCGTGAAAGGCATGCAGGTCGGCGGTATCCGCCGTCTGGTGATCCCGCCTGAACTCGGCTACGGCGCGCGCGGCGCCGGTGGCGTCATCCCGCCGAATGCCACGCTGGTGTTCGAAATCGAGCTGCTGGAAATTTCCACTTAATGCTGATCGAGGTCCTCGACGAGACGCTGCTGCACTGCGTGCGCGCGGCGCTGGCGGAAGATGTCGGCCCGGGCGACATCACGGCCGACCTGATTCCCGCCAATCGCCAGGCGCAGGCCACGGTCATCGCGCGCGAGGCCGCGGTATTGTGCGGTATGGCCTGGTTCGACGCCGTGTTCGCGGAACTCGATACTGCCATCACGGTTGACTGGCGTGTAAAGGACGGCAGCCGCATCGAGGCCGACCAGACGCTGTGCACGCTGGCGGGGCCGGCACGCGCGATCCTCACCGGCGAGCGGACCGCGCTGAACTTCCTGCAGACGCTGTCCGGCACCGCCACCCTCGCCAATCGCTACGCCGCACGCGTGGCCGACCTGCCGGTGCAGGTTCTCGATACGCGCAAGACCATTCCCGGCCTGCGCGATGCACAGAAATACGCCGTGCGCACCGGCGGCGCGAGCAATCACCGCACCGGCCTGTTCGACGGCATCCTGATCAAGGAAAACCACATCAGCGCGGCCGGCACCATTCGGCAGGCCGTGCAGGATGCCGCACGGCTGCATCCCGGCATCCTGATCGAGGTGGAGATCGAACGGCTGGAACAGATCGACGAGGCCATCCCGGCCGGCGCCGGACGGCTGTTACTGGACAACTTCAACCTCGCGCAACTCGCCGACGCCGTGCGCCAGGTCGACGGACGCGTGCCACTCGAGGCCTCCGGCGGCGTCACCCTCGACAACCTGCGCGACATCGCCCTCACCGGCGTCGACTTCATCTCCGTCGGTACGCTCACCAAGCACGTGCACGCCATCGACCTGTCGATGCGCTTCGAGAAACCGGGGTCAGAGAGCAATTGTGGCTAATATTTAGGGAAGCTCTGATTAATCCGTCATTCCGGGCGAAGCGCAGCGGAGACCCGGAATCCAGGTGTTACAATTCAGGCCGTTACTGGATTCCGGCCTGCGCCGGAATGACGAGCATTGAATTAATCAGAGCTTCCTCAGTAACTATATTCTCTGACACCAATCATTCGTTCGGTCTATGCACGAGGCCGTCGTGTATATCAGACAAAAAGAATCACACCCACGCTGGTACGCGGGGTGTGATAGTGGCAAATATTCGGAGGAGAATTATTATGCTGCCACTGGTTAGTACGATAGCGATATAAATACCCTGTGGATATTGTCCTTTGGTATGAACAGCATCGACGAAATCGCGGACACCTCGGCACTGGAATTTTCCTACGCGACGCCGTACGAGACCGATACGGACCTGGTCATCCTGATCCAGGGCGCGGGGGAAATTCCGAACGGTGCCTACACGACGACTGCAACCTCGGCCCATCTGGCAGTGACGACGCCGACGGAGTTCCTCGTCATTCGTTGCGTCGTCAACCTTATCACCGCCGACTTCAACTGCGCCCCCACGACTCCCGTCACGTTCGATCTCACCTGGGTCAGGAACGGCCTGGGGTCGGTGTTAGAAAAAACGAAGCGAACAGAGACTCTCGGGCCAGTCACCACGAAATTCAAGGGGGAATACGTCAGCGTAGCGGCGACCGTGAACGGGATATGGAACGGACATTCCCCGGCGGACCTTGCCGGGAATCTGCTGGACAGCCAGAGTACGACGCACATTCGGGAAATCACGCTGGAGGCGAACCCATAGCGCTGTAATGCACTTGCTTTCAAAAATGGTTTTGGTGAATTGGAGGCGGGCACCGCGCTTGAAATGCTCCGTGGCACAGCACAGAATGCCGGTGTGAGTGAACAGTTAACCCTGAAAGAGCTGCAGCAGCAAGCCATCGCATTCCGCATGGCGTTCGATTCCGTCATGCTGTCGACCACTTCCCCGGAAGGCATACCTGATGCCAGTTATGCACCCTGCATACTCGATGGCGAGGGTCGGTGTCACGTCCTGATCAGCCAGCTTGCCCGGCATACGAAAAATCTGGAGTTACACCCGATAGCAAGCCTGATGTGGATCGAGGACAAGACATCGAGCCGAAATCCGTTCGCCCGGCGCCGCCTGGTTCTTCAGTGCAACGCTGAAAATATCGAGCGTAACAGCAAGGTCTGGATCCGCATCCTGAAGCAAATGGAGGAACAGCTCGGCAATACGGTGCAACTGCTGACCAGACTGCCGGACTTTATGCTGTTTCGTTTCGACGCCGTCGAAGGCAACTATGTACGTGGTTTTGCGCAGGCGCACCCGGTGACCGGTAACGACCTCGTCATGGCCAGACGCAGAACCCGATAAGCCTGGCGGACCGATAGGTGCGGGGTCGGACCAACGTATGCTGTTGAAGCCACTTGGGTTATCCTCCAGATTACCGCCCGTGGAACGCTTAAGCGGAGCATTTCATAGAGATTATGAGCAATCTAACGAAACTCGCCTTCGGAAGTAGCTCTGCAGCCGCGGGATGCAAGCTCGCTTAGAACATGTTTTGAGTATGAATTGGCGCTTCCAAGGTGTTCTTTCGCCCCGCATTGCGAGTATTTGGATCGACCGGTCAGGTTGTTGCGCTGGTCTGACCAAATGTGCGCTTCCTCGCTATCGACCTGGCGATGCGCTTCGAACCGGCATGAAAAAGCAGATTGGGAAATCCTGGCGGCCGTATCGACGTCGTCTCATGGCCAAGCCCGGAAACCCGTCACATAAAAAAACGGCGGCTGTTAGGACAGCCGCCGAAGTTGGAGAAGTTTCTATGAAAGAAACTACCACACACGTCTACAGGGGAGAAAACGTGTACCGGCAATCCTAGCGCTACAACCTTAAAATGACCTTAAAATCCGAAGCGACTTGCTACCGCAGGGGCAACCACGCCCATGACAGCGACGTCCACCGTGAATCTCGCTGCATGCGCCGGTCCCGCTCATTGAGGCATCGCAGAACGCTGGCAGAATCCGCCTGATCAGGTTCGGGCCGCCACAACACGTAATACCCGGCATTGGGTACTGCGTTGCGCTGGCAAAGCGATCGCGGCCTGCCTACTCCACCTTGATCGTGTGACGCTTCGACCTGGCGATCTTCGGCAGGGTCAGTTCGAGCATGCCGTCCTTGAAATCCACCTTGGCCTTCGAGCCGTCCACGCTGGACGGCAGCGCAACGGTGCGGCTGAAAGAACCGCGCGAGATCTCGCAACGGTAATAGTCGCCGTCCTCTTTCTTTTCCTCATGGCGGGTTTCGCCCTTGATGGTGACGCTGTCCTCGCTGACCGAGACATCCAGATCTTTCTTGTCCACGCCGGGCACCTCGGCCTTTACCACGATTTCTGCCTCGCGGTCCATCACGTCCACCTTGGGAAGCTTGATTTCCTGCAGCGCAGGCCAGTCAGAACGCCAGGGCCGCAACCAGCTGCCGCGGAAGTACTGGTCGAGCATCTGCTCCATTTCCTCGAACGGGCTCAAGGCACGCGTTGTCCTGGCCTTCTTCAGTTCCTGTTTCTTGGATTCCTTCGCCATGTCCTTCTCTCCTCACTTCCGGTGATTTCACATGCGCAGTGAATTATCGGCGCACTGCAACGTCAAAAGATAAGTTTATTCTATACCTGCCATAGAAAACGGTCTTGATATGCGTCAAACGGGATCAGCCGGACGCCGCAACGGTTTCGCTGGCAGCCCACCCGAAAGCGGTCATTTCCCGGCCTGCGCTTCGCGCGGGCCGCCGTGACAGGCCCTGCCGTCAAGGTGGGGGGGGTCTGGATGGAACGGAAGGAAATGGTGCCGGAGATAGGAATCGAACCTACAACCGTCGCGTTACGAGTGCGCTGCTCTACCGTTGGAGCTACTCCGGCGTACTGAGGCGGGGGATTGTACCGCGTTATGCTGCCCTGCGGGATCAGTTTACCGCAGATTCATTGCGGATACGGACGATGACATCGACCCCGGCCGCCACCGTGCCGGTCGGGAGTTCCGGCAGCGCGCTGATGTCGAGCTGCTCCTGCTCGATGTCTACCAGCTCGCCGGTATCCACGTTGTAGAAATGGTGGTGATGCCGGGTGTTCGGGTCATAGAACACACGGGTCGGGTCCACGATCACCTCGCGCACCAGCCCGCTGCGCGCGAACAGTCCCAGCGTGTTGTACACCGTCGCCTTGGACACGCGGTCGTCGCCCGCGTTGACCTGGCGCATCACCTGGTCGGCTGAATAGTGCCCACACTGTGCAAACAGCACCCGCGCAATCATCACCCGTTGCTGGGTAGGCAGAATGCCGTGCGCCTTCAGCATATCCGTCAGTTCGACTTCAGATGAAGTAAGCAACTGTTTGTCCGTGTTTTTCATGTTCAAATTATAAGCATGGCGGCACGCCTGCGTCTATGCCGCGGGCCGCACGCTCAACAGGCGTAGGGGGCGAAATCGGTGAAACCGGCATGTGTCAGCACGCGGTCCGCCAGCAGCCGGGCCGATGCCGGCCCCATTACCACGCCATTGCGAAAATGCCCGGTATTCAGGTATAAGCCACTGATTTCATTGTACTTGCAAATAAACGGCACGCCATCGCGCGTACCCGGCCGCAGGCCGGCCCAGTGCCGGATCACCGGGTAGTCCGCGAGTACGGGCGCGATCCGCACGGCCTGCGCCGTCAGCAGTTCGCGTGCCTCCGGGGTGGTCGCCTTGTCGAAACCGGTGTACTCAAGCGTGCTGCCGGCCAGCACCAGCCCGTCGCGGCGCGGGATCAGGTAATAGCCGTCGGAGAGTACGATGTGCCGCAACAGACCCGGGCGCGTCTCGAACTGGATCATCTGGCCGCGCACCGGCGTCACCGGCAATACCGGCCCCGTGCCGTGCAGCAGTTCCGCACTCCACGCCCCACCGGCGATGACGACCCGCTCCGCCGTCACCCGGCCCCGCGCGGTCTCTACCCCCTCCATGCGGCCCTGCCTGACCAGCAGTCGCTGCACGGCACTGTGTTCGTGCAGCTGCACGCCCAACTGCTCCAGCCGCACGCGCAGGGCTGCGCACAGGCGCGGATTGCGGACCTGCGCCACCGCAGGCAGCAGCAAGGCCGGCCCGCTGGCCACGGCCAGTGCCGGGTCCGCTGCCTGCACGGCGCAGGTATCCAGTGCCTGCACCTCGACCGCATGACGCTCGGCCCAGGCACTGATAGCCTTCGACAGCGCCGTATCCAGCAACAGGAGTCCGGAGCGGATCCATTCGGGATCAATGCCGGTCTCCCGCTGCAGCTCATCCACCAGCCCCGGGTAGTCCTGCTGGCTGCGGGCGACCAGGTTCGCGACCGCATCGGGATAGTCCCACGGGGTGAGCGGCGAGAGGATACCGCCCCCCGCCCAGGACGATTCACGGCAGAGTTCGCCGCGCTCCAGCACGGCGACCGTCAGCCCCTCGCGCGCGAGGTAAAGCGCGCTCAGCAGCCCGATCAGGCCGCCGCCCGCGACGACACAATCCACACTGTTGTCGCTGCCGCTCGTCACTTGTGTTGTACCTGTATGAACACCCTGGTTATGCCTGTCTGTGTCAGCCGGTTTGCGCAAGGCGGGCCGGGGCTGACTGCGCGACAGCTGCCGCCTGCGCACGGACCTTTCCGCTGGCGGTTCGGAAAACCACTGGTCGGAAAAACGCCTCCGCCTATCTTATCGGGGATGACAACACGGCGCGAGGTTTGTACAAACAGCAGAAACCCGCGGCAGCGCGCCGCGGAACACTCGACACGACAGGCACCATGCGGCAATCAGCGGATCACCGGCAACGACTCGCGCCCCTCGGAAGGGGCTTCACCCTGTTCGAGGTGATGATCGCGCTGCTGGTGCTGTCGATCGGACTGCTCGGCCTGGCCGCGCTGCAGACCAGTACGCTGCGCACCGGACAGATGGCCGACATGCGCACGCGCGCCGTGCAGGCGGCTGCGGATATGGTCGAGCGCATGCACGCCAACCCGTCCGGCACGGCCGCCGGCCAGTATGCCATCACCCGCCAGCGCGCCGCGCGGCACAGCACCGCGACCGGCACGGCCCTGGCCGACCTCGTCGACTGGCACGCCCGACTGACGCGGCTGCCCGACGGCCAGGGCGAGATCAGCCGCTGCAGCCGAAGCTGTGCAGGCATCGGTCAGCCCGCCTGGAGCGTTACGGTGTGGTGGAACGCGGCGCGTGACCCCGTCGCACGTGGCTTCCATTGCCCACCCCGCTCCGCGGCCGACCTGCGCTGTGTGCGCCTGGTACTGCGCTGATGCGGGTCCACACGCCATGCCGTGGCTTCAGCCTGGTCGAATTACTGGTTGCACTGGCCATCACACTGGTCGTGCTGGCCGGCATCGGCCGGGTGTTCATCGCAACCGGGCACAGTTACCGTCTGCAGGACAGCCTTGCGCGCCTGCAGGAAAACGCCCGCTACGCGCTCGAGACGCTGGCCACCGACCTGCGTCGCACCGGCTACCGGGGCGGCATTGCCGACCTGCACCGCATCGAGGACCACACCCCGGCCGGGCTCGCACGGGGTCGGCGCGTGGCGCGCGATGACGGCAGCTGCAGCGGCCCGGACTGGGCATTGATGCTGGAATACCGCGTATTCGGCAAGGACGACACGCGACGCAACTATCCTTGCCTGGCAGCGGATAAAACGCCCCGTGGCGACGTCCTGGTGGTGCGTTACATGGCACCCTGGCAGGTGGGCGGAACAACGACACCGGTCTTTCAGCCGCGGCAGTATTACCTGCGCAGTTCGGTGTTCGCCGGCCGGCTGTTTCGAGGCGCCGACCAGGCAAGCCACGCCGTCACCGGCACGCCGGTGCGCGTCGCCGAGCTGGTCGCGCGCGCCTATTACATCCACACCGCCCCCGGCACCGGCTGTGCGCAACCAGGCACCGTTCCCGCCCTGTACCGCACGTCGCTCGCCAACGGCCGGCTGGTCGCCGGCGAGATCGCCCGTGGCGTGGAACAGTTGCAGGTGCAGTACGGTATCGATACCAATGCCGACGGGTCGGTCGACCGCTATATCGATGCCCCGCCCGCCGGCGATACGCCCGCCTGGCGGGCGGTCGTCGCAGTGCGGTTCTGGATCCTGCTGCGCAGCGACTGCACGGAAACGGGCCACACCGACACCGGCAGCTACCGTCTGGGCAATATCAGCCTGATACCGGCCGATGGCTACCGGCGCCAGCTGTACTCGCACACGGTCTACCTGCGCAACCCGGGTCTGCCGCCATGACACCCGACGGCACCCGTGGCGTGCACTCCGCTGCATGGCAGTCCGGCACGGCCCTGCCCGTCGCGCTGGTCTTCCTGCTGGTATCCACGCTGCTCGGTACGTTCGGCATGCACCAGTCACGGCTGGAAAATCGCATGGCCGGCAACGCGCAGTACCAGGTTCTGGCCCTGCACAATGTGGAGTACGTACTGGCTGCGGCCGAGGCGGATATCGAGGCGCAGCAGGGTAATCCATTCCACCCTGACCGCCCCGGCGATCACTATTATCCGCAGGATACGGTCGACTTCGATCGCGGCACCCCGGGCATGCAACAACCCGCCAACCGGGTATGGACCTTCGGCAGTGCGCAGGTGTCGCTGCCCGATATCGACGGTGACGGCAGTGACACTGACGGCGACGGCATCGCCGATGACGGGACCGGCCAGTACATCATCCAGGATGCCGGCATGGAACTGACCCTGAGCGGGCAGATATCGCGTTCCGCCGCCCCGACTGCCTTGACCGGCAGCAGGATACAGGCCTTCGTGGTGACGGCGCGCAGCCGGACATCGGGTGGTGCACAGCGCATCGTGCAGAGCGTCTATCTCCGCACACCGTTGCCGGGCACACCGGGCGGCGCGACGGTCACGGTGCCACGTGCAACAGGAGCGGGTGCTGCCCTGCCGAATCCCGTCTACGGCCGGCGCAGCTGGATTGACCTGCGCGAGTGACACTGCAGCGGCCCGTTCTCCTGCCACCTCCCTGCCGGCGCGGCTTCAGCCTGCCTGAACTGCTGGCGGTAATTGCCATCCTCGGCATACTCGTCGCTATCGGCTACCCTGCCTACACCGAGCAACTCAGGCAGTCGCGGCGCGCGGAGGGTATGGGCGCACTGCTGGAGCTGGCGGCGCGCCTGGAAGGCTTCTACGCCGACCACGGCACTTACCTGGGCGCGACACTGGGCCACGGGGCCAGTGCTGTCTTTCCGACCGTCACCGTCAACGGCTATTACACGCTGGGTATCGATGCGCAGTCGGCGACCGGATACACCGTCAGCGCCACACCGACGCGACGCACCGGGCAGCACCGCGACCGGTGCGGCAGTTTCATGCTGACCTCGCTGGGCGTGCGCTCGGTGGGCAATGCCGCCTATTACAGTCGCTGCTGGCGCTAGTTCCTTGATCAAGCAGATATGAAATGGCCACGTAATGACACGTGAAAAACACCCCGGGGAAAACACCGATCAAGTTCACGAGATTCCTTCGCGCACCGCATCCGCTCCTACCGGTGCTGGCGCCTTGTGTGCCTGAAGGATATTGGATTTTATTTTTCCGTGTTCTTCCGTGGATTCCGTGGCCGTTATTTTTGTAGGGTGCACTCCGTGCACCGTTCGCCGGTGCGTAAAACGCACCCTACGCCCGGGCATTATGTTTCCGTGTTCTTCCGTGGATTCCGTGGCCGTTATTTTTTTGTAGGGTACACGCCGCGCACCGCTGCCGATGCGTAAACGCACCCCACGTCCGGGCATTATTTTCCGTGTAATTCCGTGTGCTTCCGTGGCCATTATTTTTTGCAGGGTGCACTCCGTGCACCGCTATCGGCGCGTAAAACGCACCCTACTACTCCTGGTCGCGTTTCAGCTCCGACGGCAGCGAGAAGGTCACCGGCTCCTTTCTGCCCGCGGTCTCCTCGACCGTCACGGCGCCCCAGGCACGCAGCTGTTCCACAACACCGGCGACGAGCGCCTCCGGCGCGGAAGCCCCGGCGGTTACGCCGACGGACTGCTTGCCGGCCAGCCACGCCGGCTGTATCTGGGATGCCTCGTCGATGAGGTAGGCCGGTATCCCGCTGTTCTCGCCCAGTTCGCGCAGCCGGTTGGAATTCGAGCTGTTCGGCGAACCGACCACCAGCATCACGTCGCAGCGCGCGGCCAGGTTCTTCACCGCATCCTGGCGGTTCTGGGTGGCGTAGCAGATGTCGTCCTTGCGTGGCCCCTGGATGGCGGGAAAACGCTGCCTGAGCGCATCGATCACGCGCTCGGTATCGTCGACCGACAGCGTAGTCTGGGTCACGAAGGCCAGATCGTCCGGGTTCCGTACCGATAGCAGCCGCACGTCTTCCGGCGTCTCGACCAGGTACATCGCGCCACCGTTGCCGGTGACATACTGCCCCATGGTGCCCTCCACCTCCGGGTGGCCCTTGTGGCCAATCAGGATGCATTCGCGCCCGGCCTCGCCGTGGCGGCTGACCTCGAGGTGCACCTTGGTCACCAGCGGACAGGTCGCATCGAACACGCGCAGCCCGCGCTGGCGGCCTTCCTCGTGCACCGTCCGCGCCACGCCGTGCGCGCTGTAGATCACGGTGCCGCCATCCGGTACCTCGTCGAGCTCGTCGACAAATACCGTGCCGCGGGCGCGCAAGCCCTCGACCACATGGCGATTGTGCACCACCTCGTGGCGTACATAGATCGGTGCGCCGAACAGTTCCAGCGCACGCTCGACGATCTCGATGGCGCGATCGACACCGGCACAGAAGCCGCGCGGATTGGCAAGCAGGATTTTCATGAGTTGTCCGGTTTGACTAACGAGTGAATTATAGGCCGTAGCGGACCGCGACTGCCAGGAAACAACCATACAGGGCAAAGGGATGCCGTGTTTTGCTCTCAACATTGTTGGCCAGTACAAAACCAGCCCGGCCTGTCCTTGTTCACCGCATCCTGTATGGCCACCTGGACTTGGCATGACCGGGTGATCCAATTCCGTCAATGAATACAGGCCGGGTTCGGTCAGCAACAGACATATAGCGGACATCAACCACCAGCTCTGATAATGCTGAGCTGTACTTCCGGGTACGGTCATAAGTTGCGGTTCCCCGTACACAGAAATTTCTGCTGGTGCGGGGTATCTGATCGGCGACTACCAGCCAGAATCGATGGACCGCCGAACAACTAACGAATGGCCGGCTCTTGTGATTGTTGACGTTCGGGTTCCAGTTGTAACGGGGGATCGACGAACCTGAGGTATCGATCGCGCGGTAAAACTGCCTTGGGGCGTACCACAGTAAGATGGATTACGCAGTTTCCGAACGGTACATACACTCGTGCACTTTTTTCCTGTTTTCCAACGCAACTTCCCTTTTACCTCTGATGCAAACGCAAACCCCCTGTCGAGCAGGGGGTTCATGAAGCTGAAGAACTATCCCGATCAAGCGAACGCCTATGTTGTCAGCAGGCGTCCGCAAATACTGTTACCTATAGCCACCCGGATTGCCGCCGTAACCACCCGGACCGCCGCCATAGCCGGGACCACCGCCATAGCCGGGACCGCCGCCATAGCCGGGACCGCCGCCATAGCCGGGACCGCCGCCATAGCCGGGACCGCCGCCATAGCCGGGACCGCCGCCATAGCCGGGACCCCCGCCATAGCCGGGACCGCCACCATAGCCGGGACCGCCACCATAGCCGGGACCACCGCCATAGCCGGGACCGCCACCATAGCCGGGACCACCACCATAGCCGGAACCACCACGATAATCATCATAACGATCATTATCATTATTACCGCCCATCCACTTGGATGGATTCATCATATTGCCCATATCCACCGCACTGGCCTGGTGCGCAAGCAGTAAGCTGGCCGCTAAAATAATTACCCTGAATTTGATGTCCTTGTTTTGCACTGTATCTTCCTCCGCATAAATGTAATTGCCACTGGACAAACGATGCTACCGGTCTTGCTCACGACTAATCGCAATCGTCAGCAAGGTCGCGAGCGCGATGCTCAACCAATGAGTTTTATGTGCGCTTCCATTCGAAACACTCTCCGTTCAAGCAGTCCTCGAGCGAGGATTACATGATAATTATCATCCATTCCAATCGGGTTGTCTGTTCGTTGGCGTACATATTGCCTGTTTGGTCCAAACATGGCTGCGGGTGTGTGCGCTGGAAAATGCCGCATTATGTAGCCGCCGCCTAACATTATCTTCCACGCGACTGTTTAGCGATTACTTATACAGATTCAGCCTCGAGGTCGCATTCCGGCCAATACACAATATGCAGCACTACATTTATAATGATGACAAAAATCATTAAATCCTGACAACGCCTCGTGGCATGGATTACTGTGTATTCATTAATTAGCGGCGTTTCAAGCAGATTGGCCTATGAATGCTAAAGATGCCGGTGTAGGCATACAGTTCCCCAGCACCCAAGACGGCCATCGAAGCTCCATGGCTGCCAGTAAGGCAGTATTGGCCGCCTCCGTACTAGAGCTCGACCCGGGACTAGCCGAAGCCATTCAGACAGAACCCAACTGGCATAATCACTACGGACGCTATCTCGTAGACATGGTTCGGCTCTCAGCACGCAGCGACGCCGCGGCCGTTTCCATTGCGCACAATGGCCTGACTTCAGTTCACGGATCATTCCAGTTCGTCCGCGATGGCGATCAAATGACAGTGCGAGAAGCAATGCATCGATTCCGCGAACCGCGTATTTACACCGGCACCATCCATGGAGAGGGGGAGCGACAGAAGCACTTGCAAATACCCTACCGGGATGGATTGCTAAGCGGCGATGCCCTGAAAAACCAGGTCGATGTCTGGGCACAGAACGGCATCATGGAACCCTCTGCTGCAGAGGCCCTGCACTGCCTCAGCAACCGGAGTGATTGGCTAGACCTTCGCGATATGCACTTTGTTTTATTGGGTGCTGCGGCCGAGATTGGGCCCATCGAGATGCTTAGCCGGCTGGGCGCCAATATCGTTGCTGTAGATAAAGACCAACCGGCTATTTGGAAGAAACTCCTGCGCATCGCTCGGGAGGAGGCTGGATTCATGCAATTTCCCTTGCGTGAACCGTTGCCTGAAGATGCGGATGACGAGAGCCTGGCCGCTGTCGCCGGTAGCGACCTGTTGACCGCGGCACCCGAGATCCGAACCTGGCTTGCGGCCCTGGATCGTGCCTTCTGCATCGGTGGCTACGCTTATATGCACGGCCAGAATCACCTGCGTGTGGAGGTGGCGATGGATGCCATCATGGATGATCTGACGTCGCAGCGCAGGGACATCGCCCTGGCATACCTCCTGACACCAACTGATGTGTACTTGATACCTGATGAGGCCGCACAGGCGGCACGCGAGGACTTTGCACAGGCAGGCATGAGTCGCCTGTGGCGCGATCCACTGAGGGTACTGACCAAGGGTCGATTGTATGCACCAAATGCCGAATATGACATTAGCGACTTGCATGGCAACCACTATGGGCTATACGACGGAGTCATACCTCTCCAGGGGCCTAACTATGCATTGGCAAAGCGTATTCAGACATGGCGTGCTCTAGCGGCCCGCACCGCAGGACACCGAGTGTCTGCCAACGTCGCCCCTTCCACCACCACTGCCTCGGTGTTAACACGATGGGATTTTGCAGCCGCCTACGCGGGTGCTGGATACTACGGCGTAGAGACTTTCGAGCCTGCAGCCACTAATGCAATTATGGCGGCGCTGCTTATACATGACTTGCGCAATGACGATTGCCTGGCCAATCCGGCCGTGGCGTTGCCCCACCCTCTGGCGCTGTTCATGAACGAGGCAGTGCACGGTGGCGTATGGAGGATTGGACTTCAATTACGTTCGGTAATCGAAATCGCGGCTATTAGAGGACTTATTTCTCACCCGCGCAGGTAACTATGCTGATAGCTGTACGGAGGTCCGAAAAGGTCGGTTCCCGGTCACGCGTCTAATTTACTCGGTTATTCCCCCTGGAATTTCCGAGAATGGCCGATAGTGTTGAAAAACTCCGTTTCCTGGCAGGTAGAGAAAATATTAGCCTGTTAAAGGTGTCACGACTCTGAACACATAGGGAGACAGTAGTTGTGGCACAATCCCTTTGCAAACAGCCTGTGGAGAACCGTGACATTCAACTGATTTTGAATATCTGATCGAAATCGATTTGAGAAGTAATCCAGACTTACAAACTTTTCGAGTTTTTCAACACAATCGGCCAACTCCTGACCTACAGCGCGATGGAAAACGGCCCCGAAGGGCCGTCTTATAGAACTGTCAAGATACTTGCTTACGTCTTGCTATCCCAACCAGTCCCATTAGGCCGGAGCCGAAGAGCCACACTGTAGCAGGCAGCGGCACTACGGAGGTGGTGACCGTCAGCGTCCAGGGTTGTGCAGGGAAAACCGTGCCGGCCGAAAGCTGGAAGTCCCAGATAGCCCCAAATGTAGTTTGGCTTAACGGCCCGGTTTCCGGCCCAAAGCTGTCAAAAAATGACGCCGAGATGCTAGCACCCGAAGTGACGTTATTGAAGTTGTCATCAAACAGATTGGCCACATCATTGTATAAGTCAGTGGTCATGTTCTGACCAATGTTGAAATCATCAAACGGCGCCGCAAATGACAGAACGATGCTGTCGACGATCAGATTGGCCACCTGTGTGAATCTGACTCGATCAGTTTCAGCAGGCGGCGTTGCGTTGATCGAGCCTAGGATCTGGTTGACACCTGCCATAAGGTTCACATTGGTGCTGCCAATAGCGTCCAGGTCACCGTTTACAGATTCGTCGTAGATTGTTACCGCGAATGCAGAGCCCACCGACAAGACAAGTGCGGCACCTGTGATAGCACATGCCAAGGTTTTATAGTTCATTAATGATCTCTACGTGAAATTAGTTGCGGCACTGGTTTCCCAAATGCCGTGACTCTTATTCATGATGAATATCTGCAGGACTTACAGTTGTGATAATTTCGACTAATCCTGGGTTTTCTGTATGACCGATGTCACAAATACAAACAAACCCATCCGTCAGAAGCATTAACGATAATCAAAATGACCGTACCCCCGTAATCCGACCCTGCTCGGGTTCCGGGGTACGGTCACGCCCGCCGGCTAGACTTGGTTACTTCAACACCAATCAAAAGAAGCGGCCCGAAGGCCGCTCATGTTGGTTGTGAAAACAGCACTTAAGGTATAATGGGCGGGAAATCGTAAACTGTATTGGCACCGGCAATAACAGTCACTGTGGCCTCGCTAAGGAAGTTGACAGTCGCACTGTCATCATCAACTACCGGATCATCTGCCATGGCATCACAGGTAAAGGCAATGTGGTAGTCTCCCTCGGATAGAAATGCGACCTTATAGTTGTATACACCGTCATCAGGAACCAGTGCCGAGGTAATTGGATCCGGGCCACCACCCGTCCCGTCTTCGTCGTCAGGCGCTCCAGCTGTGCCATCATGGAACACGTAGACAGCACCGCCGCAATTACCACTGGCAAAGTAACCTGGATCTATGCTTCCTGATAATGTCCCAACTTCTGTGTTATCCACGATCCGAAGTGTTGGACGCAGTATATAGTCACTGCTGCCGACCGGGTCATGCACTGACTTACGCAGATCAAAATCAATTGTGAACTCGGCCATGCCGCCAGCGGGCACAACAAAACCTCGGTTCAGCTTAAGCCCGCTTTCATCACCACTCGGAATACGTAGCTCGTACTCCTGGCCAGCGACTACGATGTAGGAGTCACGCACGTTCTGTTTCGCGTTGACCATGAGTCTTAACCAGTTGTACTGGCCTGAGGGTAAAGTTTCATTATCGAGAATCAAGTCGGAAGTCCCGCCTGTCAACGTCATCAGGTCAATCTGACAGGATGCCGGGTCCAGGGCACAACGGTCAGTAAAATCGAATGTGATGCGCGCCCCGCTGGCTGGCTGCAACTCCACACCATAGAACTCGACGACGACTTCGTCAGCACTGTCAACAGGGGCATCTGTAAGTCCTAGGCTTAGCGAGCCTGTTGATGCGCCACCACCACCGCCGCCACATGCCGCAAGCAAGAACGTCAATCCGGCGGCAGACATAAGGTTGATAAAGCTGGATCCTGCATTTCTCATAAACTTTTACTCTTTCCTGGTGGTTAACTCATCAACTATCCTAGAATCAGACCAGCTTACATAGTGTGAGCTTGGCAGGATAAATGTGTGGTTATCACTTCAGACCACAGGCAGACATCCGTTGATTTCACATCGATTGTTACTTAAATACTATATGACTCGAAGCAGAGACTGCTGAAAACCGATTCGATCAACAGTGTCCTTTTTTCCTGTGGCCGGGCGGGCAATGGTAGTAATAAGGCTGGCTTCTCCGAGGTGGAGCATACTCGTGATGAACTCTCTGCGGTGGATATCGATGAGTGTGCCCGTCGGTAGTAACTGCCGCTCCAACGGCTCCACCGAGCGCACCACCTAGAATGGCACCATCACGACCACCGATCTCGTTACCAATGGCTGCGCCGGCGGCACCACCGATGCCGCCGCCGATTGCCGCGTCCAATGTTGAATTATCTGCGTTCACTTCAACAGCTATAAGCATGACTGCTAGAGCACAATATTTTATCTTCATGGGATTAAACGTCCTGGCTTGGGTTAATTATAATTTGCATCATCTTCAATTGTTCCTGGTAATAGGGTGACCTTGATCACAGTCCAGTTCAGGTATTCGATACTGCCACATAGCTAACTTGTTACCTGTCTGTAAAAGTCTTGATTACAATTGGTCGGCCATTACCAGCATGAAGTGAGGAAACGGGTATCTTTTCATGATGCACAAGCTCATATCGACCACGTTTCGTCAAATATTACAGCATAAGGCAATTCCTATACCAATGACTGAGATGCCATTAGAAAACACTTAGTTACACGGATCTGGTTTGATCTGGGCGAAATACTCACCCCGTAAAAAATGCCGTATGCGTCGTTGAACAAAGACACAAATATACATTCGATAGCTAACATGCTGATGCGGAGGAAATTAATCTGTACCTACTGGACGACATGTCGAGGTAAAGACCTATTGTCAGTAGCTATCAGCAGTGGTGGAGATAAGCGCGCCTACTGTTGAGGTAGTTCCTATTCAGATAATCGTCATGTATTGCATAACTATACAGCGCCATCAGAACTGAATGAGCAGGTCCGTTTACGACATGTACCGCGACATTCAGCCCGAAACGACGGACTTCTGATTTGGGTCGACTCCCGCCGATTAGCGAAAGTTTATATAAGCGTCTCATGTAGGACGGGAACCGGCCAGCTCTCGCCCTTCCCGGGCGAGATGCGAACGGTGAAAATGCAGCAATATTTGCCGTTCCCGTCATACAGCCTTTAGTTCAGAGAATGAGCTGTGATTGTCATTCATCCTTGCGCAATGCCGACATGAGACGACATGGCTCCTTAATTAATCAATGCCTTAGCTATCACGTCAACCGCCTTTATAAGCTCGATCCGAAAGCGGTCTGCTCCGCCCGAACCACAGAACCGTCCCAGATCAGAACAAGCAGATTCTGGCTGCACAATTTGCTGCAACCATTCAATCCCTATTTCTTCCTTTGAGTGCCATGCATTGCTATTTGTATAAGTAAGAAAGGCATCATATAACGTTGGTTCTCTGAAGGTACCTTTAACTCGCGCACGTACTGCAAGTTCGAAGCAATAGCCGCCCTCTTGATTGCATTGCCTAAATTGAATCCTCTGGAGAATCAACTCGAGTGCGCCATCTTGTAGTGAATATTCTTCATCACTTGCATGATTACTTAACTCGACTGCTAAAGTATTCCCAGCTTCCCTCGCTCTTTCTGCAACGCGTCTACCCAATAGATTGGGGACGTCGATACTGTGCAATTCATTAACCAGTTGCTCTATGCAAGGACCCCAAGCCTGCTCCGCAGCGGCCACCTCAGAGGTCTCGAGTGCAGCAGCAAACGGCCAGTAAGCGAAAGCCAGCAATATCAGCCCGCCGCATCCAGGGCCATAGCAATTGCCACCATAGCGTGAGTCACCCCCCCCGAAGTAACGCTCATGCGCTTTCGCCTTCCAGTCCGGATAATCAAGGTTCTTGCCGTTTCCGGTCACAATCCTTACGGATTGCAGAAGGGATAATTCATGCTTAGATAAGGAACTTCCGTATCGGGATACCAGAATCTTCTCGAGTCTTCCAAATTCAGGGAAGTTCTGTATAGCAATATCAGTTGCAGCCTCAGTTTCGTCATTCAGTAATACTTCACTACTGCATGCCTTGTACTGGATATCAGCATGTCGTGTGGTACAAGAGATATGTATAGAACCTGCATAAATGATCGGTTTTTCGGGAGGAACATTAATCCAATAGCTGGGGCGGCGATTGGATCCATCTGAATCTCGCCATGTTCCTTCTGTGCCATACGGGGTATCAATGAGTATACGATAGCTCCCTGGTTCTAAAAGCAGATAGCGCCATCCCGCTTTTTGTGCCTCCTCTGACGGCGCATTATTCTTCACCACAGGTATAAACTTGGGCGGCAGAGTGGTAATTCTCACCGGTATCAGTCTAATAAACGTACGATCCCAACCAGTCTCCCAGGCCATTATTGGTTTACCGTCATCGGTACCCGAGATACGAAACAAAACGATCGACTTAGCATTGAGCCGAACTGCAGCTGCTTCACTGGGTGTCAGTTCTCGCACCGGAATCATTGTGCAACTTGGCAATACCACCTGCACAAACAGAATGAATATCATATATATCTTGAGCGGGCGGTAGCTACCTTGTCGTACCCTGATCGTCCAGCACAATGGGGTTTTGTATTTGGAGTTCACTCCGGAATCTCGTATTAGCTCAGACGTGCGCTATTGTCCCGAAAATCGTGATTCAAAATAAATCATGGCCATCATCACCATCAGCATCGACCCGGGTCAATACCAATCCAAGGCCTGAAACAGAAAGATCAGTGTAGTATCATCAGCTTCGCGAAGAAACTCGTTATTTGGGAATTTCTGACGGTAAAAACAGGTACTTTCGTCTTGAGTAGGAAGCTGCCTACCAGAGCCCGAGCCGGCAACGGCGTCTTTCAGTGCATTTTCACCGTATAGTCCCTATTTCTGGACGGCAACTTCGGGTCCAGACTGTGTGAAAACTCGCTTCATTACTCATTTTGAAGCGATGCCACAGATCATAGCGCATTTTTCCATATGACCCACTGAGAGGGCGTTCCAGGTGCGAGCATTGCCGGCCTTGCGTGTAAACACTTTCACTGCCGAGAGATGCTGTGGTACTGCGAGAGCGGTAAAAACGGCCCTGATCAGGCCATCTGCATCTTCAGCATCAGTCCTTCAACACCGAATATACTCATGGCGCGTTTCAGATTGTAAGCCAGCACATGCAGGCTCATTTCCGTGCTGACATGTTTCAGCGTTTTCATCTGAAAGTGGGTGTGTCCCACCCAGGCTTTCAGCGTTCCAAAAGGATGCTCTACTGTTTGCCGACGCACCCGCATACGCTCTGGATGTTTATCAAGTCGGGCCTGGAGTCTCTCGATGACCACCTCGTGCTCCCAACGAGTCACACGCCGCTCCTTGCCTGGCGTGCACCTGGCTTTGATCGCGCACTGCCCACACACCGAAGTCCAATAACGATAGATCTTCAGTCCATCCTGGATTGAGCTCATATGGTTAACTAATCGCTCGCCCGCTGGACACTCGTACTCGTCGTCTTCAGGCTTATAGACAAAGTCACGTTTGTCGAAATAGCCTTTGGTCTGTTTGTTGGATGTCTGAGGCTTTGGTAAATAGGTCGTAAGCCCGGCTTCGTCGCAGGCTCGTATCTCCTCGTTGCTGAAGTAGCCACGGTCAGCTACCACTTCGAGTTCATCGGCACCTATCGCTTCTCGCGCCTGCTCGGCCATGGGTGAGAGCTGGCTCCGGTCATGACCGACGTTCGTTACTTCGTGGGTGACAATGATATGGTGCTTCGTATCGACCGCCGTCTGGACGTTGTAGCCGACTATCCCGGAACCACGGCCACTCGTCGCCATCGAGCGAGCATCCGGATCAGTCAGGGAAATCTGCTGATCAGGTACAGCCAGCATCTCAACTTCGAGCGCCTTTAGCCGTGCTATCTCTCCCTTCAAGATCTCAATCTTCTCCTTCAGTCGCTGCGACTTGTTTTCCGCCAACTCCGATTCTTGGCGATCAACGCTCTCCATCTCAGAGAAATACCGCGCAATGCTTTCATCAATCTGCTCGAGACGACGCTTTAACTTCGCCTTCGTGAAATTCCGGTCACGATTGTTCACAGCCTTGAACTTGCTGCCATCGATAGCGACAAACGCATCAGTAAACAGCTCCAGTTTGCGACAGATCAGCACAAACTCCCGGCAGACCTTCTGGATGGCTTTGCTGTTATCTTTCCGAAAATCGGCAATGGTTTTGAAAGCAGGGGCTAATCGACCGGTTAACCACATCAGCTCAACATTGCGCTGCGCCTCCCGCTCCAGACGACGGCTGGACTGAACGCGGTTCAGGTAACCGTAGATATAGATCTTGAGCAGAGTGGCAGGATGGTAGGGAGATCGCCCGGTGTCTTCAGGTACAGTTCTGAAACCGAGTGCGCCCAAATCCAGTTCATCAACAAACACATCAATGACACGAACCGGGCTGCTTTCGGCAATGTAATCATCAAGCCGCTCCGGGAATAATGTGGCTTGTGTCCTGCATTCTCCTTCAATAAAACCTGTCATTTCACGGCTTTCCTGAATGAAAGCCGTATTATATCGATTCCAGAGTTTTCACACAGTCTGGGTCGGCTCCCGTCGATTGGCGAGTTCTTATATAAGGATTTCATGTAGTACCGGGTTCGGACAACAGTTGCCGTTCCTTTAACGCAGTAAACTCGCTGATGCGGGTTATCTAATCGGCGACTATCGGCCAACTCCTGACCTACACGGACGACCAGCGAAGGGCAACTGTGCCGCAGAAGTTGTCGTTCCCGCCCAGTTAATGGTAATTCAGTAACCAGCCACAGACTATCCTTCCCTGGTGCAGTAATCCTGCTCCGACTCCCTGTTAATGCAAGGAGGGATTCTTTGCGCCACTGCATACCGCCTGGATTCTCTCTTGTAGTTCCGTGTGTTTTTCACTGCTGTTTTCATTTCTCGCCTCGTTATGGCATTTTACCGCTTTAACCCGGTGTACGGATTTGGCAGACCACTTCAGTTCAAGGTGACATCATGAGATATATACATACCGGTTCAGTGGCACGTACCACCCTCATAACACTGGCCGCCATTGCGGCCTTTTTAGTGGTTGCAATCACGTTGTTGCCCAAAGGGTTTAGCAGCGACACCTCCGTTATCGGACAGGGTTCCCATGTCGTCGTGCTTGCTCACAACAAGGAATCGATGTATAGCCTGAACCTCATGGACTCGCTGAATAAAGTTCGTTCTGAATATTCCGATCGAATTGAATTTCGAGTAGTTGATATGAACACACCGCAAGGACAAGCGTTTCTCCAGCAACAACAAGTCCGATCCGTCTCCTTACTATTTTTCGCGCCAGACGGCACGCGGCAACGCGTCGTCAGCAACATCGATGACGAAACCGAATTGCGTGCGAGCCTGAATTCAATTTTCAATTAGTCGTAAATACGACTTTCCGTCAATAGCAGCAAGCAAAACCGGGGTCAGAACACAGTTTTCGCGTATAGCAACTTACGGGGAACCGGGTTGGGTCGATGGTTGCAGTCTAGAATCCGACCCGGGAACGGCAACTTCCAGTACTTTCCTGCCATCCCCAGGAATATCGGGAAAGACCGACCAGGGTCGTTCTTACTCGTTAAGCTCCTGATTATATAGGCAGTGGCTAAAGGTCGTAGTTGGGTCGACTCCTGCCGGTAAGCGAAGTCTTATATAAGGGTTTTATGCAGTACCGTGATTGGTGCAAAAACGGGCCGGATATATTTTGCATACGGGCATCCTGCAGCATGGCGCCGCACCCCTCCGCCTACGAACACGACAACATCCGGTGCAGTACGGCCATTTGCACCAGCATCCGGTTACGAGCCTCTGCGATAACCACACTGCGCTGCCCGTCGATCACGTCATCCGTAACGGTGACGCCGCGGCGCGCCGGCAGGCAGTGCATAAAACGGCAGTCGCCGGCGGCATTCCCGAACCAGGTTTCGTCCACACACCATTTACGCAGATCGAGCTTGAACTCTTCTTCTGTGCGTTTGTTACCGTAGTGGCGCGCGGATGCCCAGGAACTTGCATAGATAATCCGGCTGCCCTGCATCGCATGGGATCGATCATCTGTCTCCGTCACCGATCCACCACCGATTGCAGCCGCACTGCGTGCCTTGTCCATGATGGCGTCCGGCAACCCGAATCCCTCCGGTCTCAATACCGTGACATCCATTCCTCGCAAGGCAGCCATATGCAGCGTTGCCGCGGGTACCGACAATGGCAATGCTTGCGGGTGCCAGGTCCAGGCCAGCACGAACTTGCCGTTATTGGCAGGCACGCCCAGATCGTCCATGGTTTTCCAGTCGGCAAGACTCTGGCACGGGTGATTGATTGCCGACTCCATGTTGATGTACGGCACTTCGACCAGAGAGGTCAATTCACGGAATTCGCGATCAGCAAGGTCATCATCGAGATTTTCTCTTCGCGCAAACGCGCGAATGCCTATGGCATCACTGTAAGATGCAATCACAGGAACCGCCTCCCGGATATGCTCGGCCGCAGCGCCGTCCATAACGATACCCGACCGCGATTCTATGCCATGAATCGACATGTTCGGTGAAACGACAAAGGTGCCACCCCCCATTCGGGCCATCGCCGCCTGAAACGAAATCAGCGTCCGCAACGAGGGGCTCAGGAAAAGCAGCGACAGCACCTTGCCCTCCAGCGACCGCGGTTCCGGATTTTCATGAAGCCTGCCAGCCAGCGTCAGCAGTTCGTTTATTTCAGCAACACTGAAATCCGCCAGGTCATTAAAGCATTCCATGTTGAATTGATTTCCTCTTCAGCCTGTTGGCAGGCTGCTGTCTACAGGAGAGTCCGGGCACATTCTGGTATCGAGGTAATCCGGCCCGGAATGGTAAAAATGTATCAGCCTCTTTTTCCGACTGGTCGCAGTTTTTTTGCGGCCTGGCGCGAGATAGTTATTCCGCTTCCCCGCCCTCCGCAGGAACCACATCGATGATCTCCACGTCGAAAGTGATCACGTGCCCCGCCAGCGGGTGATTGAAATCCACTTCGACGGAATCCGCATCCAGGGACAGCACCGCGCCGCCGACCTCGTCGCCTTCCGGGGTTTCGAAGCCGACGATCACGCCCGGCTCGATGTGCATGTCCGCGGGGAACACCGAACGCGGCAGGCGGTGGATGTGGGCCGGGTCGCGCCGGCCGAAGGTCTGCTCCGGTGTCAGCTCGATGCGCTGCGTGTCGCCCGGATACAGGCCGTACAGGGCCAGCTCCAGGCCGTGCGCCAGCACGCCCTCGCCCATGGTGAAAGTGAACGGCTCGCCGTCGCCGGTGGACTCCGCAACCGTGCCGTCTTCCAGCGTCAGTGACAGGTGCAGGGTGACCGTGCTGCCCGGACTGACGTTATATCTCATGCCCCGGTAGACGCGTGGCGGTGACTGAACAGCGCATCCAGCACCAGCAGCGCGGCGCCGATGCTGATGGCCGAATCGGCGATGTTGAACGTCGGCCAGTGCCAGGTCTTGTAATAGACGTCGATGAAGTCGATGACATGGCCATACAGGAGACGATCGATCAGGTTGCCGATGGCGCCACCCAGGATCAGTGTCAGCGCCAGCGCCGTGCGCCACTCGCGTGCATGCAGACGCCGCAGCCAGACCAGCAACACGCCGCACACCACTACCGCCAGACCGCTGAAGAACCAGCGTTGCCAGCCCGATGCGTCGCCGAGAAAGCTGAATGCCGCGCCCGTGTTGTAGGCCTTGGTCAGGGCCAGCGACGGCAGCAGCTCGATGGGGTCATACAATGCCATGCTGCTGTCGGCCAGCAGCTTGGTGCCCTGGTCCAGCAGCAATACCACGACGGTAATCCATAACCATTTCACTGTCGTATGCTCCCGCCGCTCAGGCAAAACGGCGCTGTTCGCCGTCGCCGTCGATGTTCTCGACACAGCGCCCGCACAGCTCCGGGTGTTTTGCGTGCGTGCCGACGTCCTCGCGATGGTGCCAGCAACGTACGCACTTGGCGTGTTGCGACGGCGTGACGCGGATGCGGAAGTTCAGCCCGGCTACCTGCGCCGTGACGGCGGACTCCGGCGCCTCCTCCAGTGCGTGCACGCGTGCATAGGAGGTGATCAGCACGAAACGCAGTTCGTCGCCGATCGCGCCCAGCAGTGCGCGCGTCGGCTCGTTGGCATACAGGTCAACCTCGGCATCCAGCGACGAACCGATGTCGCCCGCCACGCGCAGTTTTTCCTGTTCCTTGCTGATGGTGTCGCGCGCGGCGATGATGCGTTCCCAGAAATCCATGCCCATGCGCCGCAGGATCTCGCCCTCGGGATAGAACGCCGGCGGCAATTCGTACCAGGTGGACAGGAACACGGACTCCGCACGCTTGCCCGGCAGGTGCTGCCAGATTTCCTCGGCGGTGAAACTCAGGATCGGCGCCAGCCAGCGCACCAGCGCCTCGGCCACGTGATACAGGGCGGTCTGCGCCGAGCGGCGCGGTATGCTGTCGCCCGGCGTGGTGTACTGGCGGTCCTTGATGATATCGAGATAGAAGCTGCCCATGTCGATCGCACAGAAGTTGTGCACCAGCTGGTAGATGCGGTGGAACTCGTAGTTCTCGTAGGCCTGCCGCACCTGCTCCTGCAGCTTGCGCGTGCGCTCGATGGCCCAGCGGTCGAGGCACAGCATCTGCTCGGGATCGAGCAGGTGCTGCTGCCGGGTCGAAGCCGTTCAGGTTGGCCAGCAGGAAGCGCGAGGTGTTGCGCAGGCGCCGGTAGGCATCGGCGGTGCGCTTGAGTATCTCGTCCGAGACTGTCATCTCGCCGCGATAGTCGGTGGCCGCGACCCACAGGCGCAGGATATCGGCACCGAGCGAGTTCATGACCTTCTGCGGCGCCACCACGTTGCCGCGTGACTTGGACATTTTCTGGCCCTTCGCATCCACGGTGAAGCCGTGCGTCAGCACGGTGCGATAGGGGGCGCTGCCGCGCATGGCGATCGAGGTCAGCAGGGAGGACTGGAACCAGCCGCGGTGCTGGTCGGAACCTTCCAGGTAGAGATCGGCCGGCACCGCCAGCTCCGCGCGCCGTTCCAGCACGGCGAAATGGGTGACGCCGGAATCGAACCAGACGTCCAGCGTATCGCTGACCTTGTCGTAGTCTGCGGCGTCATCCCCGAGCAGGTCGGCCGGCTCCAGTTCGAACCAGGCATCGATGCCGGCCTGCTCGACGCGCTGCGCCACCCGCTCGATGAGACGCGCCGTATCCGGGTGCAGTTCACCGCTCTGCTTGTGCACGAACAGGGTGATCGGCACGCCCCAGGTGCGTTGCCGCGAGATGCACCAGTCCGGCCGGCCCGCGACCATGCCCTCGATGCGCGCCTTGCCCCAGTCCGGCAACCAGCGCACCTGGTCGATGGCCGCAAGCGCCGTCTCGCGCAGGCCGCCCTGCTCCATGCTGATGAACCACTGCGGGGTGGCACGGAAGATGATCGGCGTCTTGTGACGCCAGCAATGCGGGTAGCTGTGGCGCAGTATTTCCTCGTGCAGCAGCGCGCCCTTGCTCTTCAGCACCTCGATGACATGCGCATTGGCGGCGAACACGTGCTCGCCGGCGAACAGCTCGGTATCCGGCAGGAAACAGCCGTTGCCGCCGACCGGGTTGTCCACCTCGAGCCGGTAGCGGCTGCCGACCACGTAGTCGTCCTGGCCGTGTCCGGGCGCCGTGTGCACCGCGCCGGTACCGGCCTCGGTGGTCACATGATCGCCGAGGATGACCGGCACCTCGCGTGCGTAGAACGGATGCGCCAGGCTCAGGCCTTCCAGGTCGCTGCCCTTGCCGTACGCCACCACCTGGTAGTGCTCGGCGCCGTAACGCAGCATGGCATCCTTGAGCAGGGCCTCGGCGATGACCAGTCGTTCCTTGCCCTTGCCGGTGTCGCACTGCACCACGGCATAGTCGAGCTCCGGGTTCAGCGCCACGGCCAGGTTGGCCGGCAGCGTCCAGGGCGTGGTGGTCCAGATCACGACCGAGACCGGTCCTTCACCGGCGTGACCGTCGACATGATGACAGGCGGCCATCAGCCCGGCCTCGTTCAGCACGCGGAAGCGCACGTCGATGGCGGGTGAATCCTTGTCCTCGTATTCCACCTCGGCCTCGGCCAGCGCCGACTGGCAGTCGGTGCACCAGTGCACCGGCTTGAAACCCTTGTGCAGGTGGCCGTTGTCGATGATCCGGCCCAGCGCGCGAATGATGTCCGCCTCGAACCGGTAGTCCATGGTGAGGTAGGGATTGTTCCAGTCACCGAACACGCCGAGACGGATGAAATCCTTGCGCTGTCCGTCCACCTGCTTGCCGGCGTAGTCGCGGCAGGCCTTGCGGAAGGTGGACGCATCGACCTTCGCGCCGGCCTTGCCGACCTTCTTCTCGACGTTCAGTTCGATCGGCAGACCGTGACAGTCCCAGCCCGGCACGTAGGGGGCATCGAAGCCGCTCCAGCGTCCGGCTCTTGACGATGATGTCCTTGAGCACCTTGTTGACCGCATGACCGATATGAATCTCGCCGTTGGCATAGGGCGGCCCGTCGTGCAGGATGAATTTCGGCCGGCCGTTTGCCGCGGCGCGCAGCTTGCCGTAGAGATCCATGGCTTCCCAGCGTTTGAGAAGCTCCGGCTCGCGGCTCGGCAGGTTGCCCTTCATGGGAAAGGCCGTGCTGGGAAGGTTGAGCGTATTCTTGTAATCAGGCATCACACACACCGCAGGGACGCACCAGGCGCCGAGTTATAAACCATTAATAATCCGTTGCATACCGTTTTCCGGCCAGTCGGCCGTGATTCTACCAAAACTCCCCGCCGCGGGGCCGCGCACGCATGGCATGCCCCGAAAGCCGTGCTCAGTCGCGGAAAAACGCCCGCGCCTGGCCGGCATCGACGAGGATCTGCTCGCGCAGGGCATCGAAGGAGTCGAAGCGCCGCTCCTCGCGCAGTTTTTTCAGGAAACTGACCTCCACGTATTTGCCGTAAATGTCTGCCTCGAAGTCGAACAGGTGCACCTCCAGCAGCGAACGGGTGCCGTCGACCGTGGGCCGGCTGCCGACATTGGCCACCCCCTGCACCGGCGTGTCCGCTAGACCCTCGACCTCCACGGCAAACACGCCGGCCACCGGCGAACTGGCGCGGTGCAGGAAGATATTGGCCGTCGGAAAGCCGATGGTGCGGCCGCGCTTGTCGCCGTGCGCGACGCGCCCGCTCATGGCATAGGGCCGCCCGAGCAGCAGCGATGCCGTCAACAGGTCACCGTGCGCCAGCGCCTCGCGCACGCGCGTGCTGCTGACCCGGTCATCGCCAACCCGAAAGGTACGCATGCTGGCCACTTCGAAGCCGTACTGCGCGCCGGCGTCGCGCAGGGTGGCGAAGGTTCCGGCGCGGTGTTTACCGAAACGGAAGTCATCACCGACCACCAGGTAGCGCACACCCATGCCGTCGACCAGGATTTCGCGGATGAACACCTCGGGTGCGAGCCCCGCCAGCCGGCGGTCGAAACGCAGGCACACCACGCGCTCGATACCGTAGCGCTGCAGCGCCTGCACTTTTTCCCGCAGCCGGGTCAGGCGCGGCGGTGCCTCCTGCGGCGTGAAGAATTCACGCGGCAGCGGCTCGAAGGTGATCAGTGCGGCCGGCAGCTGCAGGCGCCCGGCCTGCTCCCGCAACTGCCCGAGCACCGCCTGGTGACCGCGGTGCATGCCATCGAAGTTGCCGATGGTGGCGACACAGCCGCGATGTGCGGGTCGCAGGTTGTACAGGCCGCGGATGAATTCCAGAGCCATCGCCGCTAGCCGCCATGCTGCCCGTAGTGCCAGAGGCCCGCCAGCCGCACACCGGCAACACGCAGCGCCAGCAGGTAAGCTGCCGCGCCGGCCAGCACCCAGAACAACAGGCGCCAGACGCGCTCACCGGCATGCCACTGCAACCAGGCATCGATCGACGGCACGCCCCACAGCAGCAGCGCGGTCAACGCACTGCCGGCCAGCGCCAGTTGCAGCAGCAGGCGCGGCCAGCCGGCCTGCGGCGTGAATACCTGCTGCTTGCCGAGTGTCCGGTACAGCAGGCCGGCGTTGAGCCAGGCCGCCAGTGAAGTTGCCAGCGCCAGTCCGGCATGGGGGCCGGGGATACCCAGCATGACCATGGGCACGACCAGCGTGATGTTGAGCAGCATGTTGGTAAACATCGCGATTACGGCGATCCGCACCGGCGTGCGTACGTCCTTGCGTGAATAATAGGCCGGTGCGAGCACCTTGATCAGCATGAACCCCGGCAGGCCGAAGGCGAAGGCCATGAGGCTAAGGCCGGACATGGCGACATCCGTGGCGCCGAAATCCCCGTAGTAGAACAGGGTCGCGAGCATCGGCCGCGCCAGCAGCATCAGGCCGATGGTGGCAGGCACACCGATCAGCAGCACCACGCGCAGGGCCCAGTCCAGTGTGCGCGAGAACTCCTTGCTCGAACCGTTGGCGTGGCTGCGCGACAGACTGGGCAGGATCACGGTCGAGAGCGCGATGGCGAACACGCCGAGCGGGAATTCGACCAGCCGGTCGGAGTAGTACAGCCAGCTGACGCTGCCGGCCACGAGGAACGAGGCAATCAGGGTGTCCAGCAACAGGTTGATCTGCGCCACCGAGGAACCGAAGATGCCTGGCAGCATCAGTTTCATGATGCGACGCACCCCCTCGTCACGCATGCCCCAGCGCGGCCGGGGCAGGATGCCGATGCGCTTGAGCGAGGGCAGCAGAAACAGGACCTGCAGTACGCCGGCGACGAACACGCCGACGGCCAGCGCGAACACGGGCTGCTCGAGGCGCGGTGAAACCAGCAACGCCGCCACGATGAGCACCACGTTCAGCCAGACCGGCACGAACGATGCCGCCGCGAATTTGCCGTAGGTATTCAGGATGCCCGCGATGAAGGCCACCAGCGAGACAAACAGCAGGTAGGGAAAGGTGATACTCAGCAGTTGCGCAGCAAGCTCGAACTGCGCGGGATCGCGGTGCAGAAAGCCGGGCGCGAATATCATCACCAGCACCGGGCTGCCGAGCACGCCCAGCACGGTCAGCACTGACAGGATGCCCAGCAGGGTACCGGCCACGCGGTTGACCAGAGCCTGCACCGTCGCCGCCGGCTGCTGCTCGCGGTATTCGGAAATGATCGGCACGAAGGCCTGCGAAAAGGCACCCTCCGCGAACAGCCGGCGCAGGAAGTTGGGGATCTTGAAGGCGACGAAGAACGCGTCCATGGCCGCGTCGGCGCCGAACAGGCGCGCGAGTACCATATCGCGCACCAGCCCGAGCACCCGCGAGACCAGCGTCATCGCGCCAACAATTGCAGTGCTTTTCAGTAACTTGCTGCTCATCTGTCAACCTGGCCAGGCCGGTGCGGAGGCGCCCGCGCAATGCCGAAACAGCCGTGCAGTATACTTGAAAAACAACGACTTACCACCCCTTGAATCGCCCGCCACGGACACCGCGGGCGCGCCCGGTTGCCGGCCCCACCCGAAAGACGCCGCTGCAGCAGCTGCCCGAATTGACAAATACGAGCCGAATCCGCATAGTACGCGGCTTTCCAGTGACCCGATTTGCAGGAGCAGTCCCTTGGCAAACTCACCACAAGCCATCAAGCGCGCCCGCCAGACCGAAAAGAACCGCCAGCTCAATGCCAGCCAGCGTTCGCGCATGCGTACCTCGATCAAGAAAGTGCTCGCCGCTATCAAGGCCGGCGATCGCGATGCCGCCTCGCAGGCCTACACTGCCGCCGTGCCGGTCATCGACACCGCCGCAGGCAAGGGCCTGATCCATACCAACAAGGCCGCCCGCCACAAGAGCCGTCTGAACCAGCAGATTCGCGCGCTCTGACCACGGCTATCACGCCTCGCAAAAAAGCCGGTCAGTGACCGGCTTTTTTTATGTGCTTGACCCGCCTGTCGCAGCAGTTGGCTGCCAGCTGCATTGATCCGGATACCGGTTAACCGGTCAGCACCAGGTTGTCGCGGTGTATCAGTTCCGGCTCGTCCACGTAGCCCAGCAGTTCCTCGATACGGCTGCTCGGCTTGCCTATGATCCGCCGCGCGTCGACCGCGCTGTAGTTCACCAGGCCGCGCGCGATTTCCCGTTCATCATCGCCGATGCAGGCTACCAGGTCGCCGCGCTCGAACTCGCCATCAATGCGCACCACACCGACCGGCAACAGGCTGCGGCCTGCGCCGCACAGCACCTGCGTCGCGCCGGCATCGAGTTGCAGGCGGCCGCGTACCTGCAACTGCCCCGCCAGCCAGCGCTTGCGCGCCGCCAGTGGCGCGCTGGACGGATACAGGCGGGTACCGAGCGACTCGCCAGCCGCGATGCGTTGCAGGATGTTCGACTCGCGGCCCGGCGCGATCAGGGTCATGGCACCGGATCGTGCGGCACGGCGCGCGGCCCGGAGCTTGGTCTGCATGCCCCCGCGGCCCAGCGTCCCGCCACTGGCCGATGCCATGGTATCCAGCCCGGCATCCTCCGCATCGGCCTCGGCGATCAGCCGTGCGTCCGGGTTCTTGCGCGGGTCTCCATCGTACATGCCGCCCTGGTCGGTCAGCAGGATCAGCAGGTCCGCCTCGATCAGGTTCGCGACCAGCGCCGCCAGCGTATCGTTGTCACCGAAGCGGATCTCCTCCGTGGTCACCGTGTCGTTTTCGTTGACCACCGGGATGACACCGAGACCCAGCAGGGTGCGCAGGGTACTGCGCGCGTTCAGGTGCCGCTGCCGGTCCGCGAGATCCTCGTGCGTAAGCAGCACCTGGGCGGTATGCAGGCCGAATTTCTGGAAGCGCGATTCGTAGGCCTGGACCAGTCCCATCTGGCCGACGGCCGCCGCCGCCTGCAGCTCGTGCAGTGCGTGCGGGCGGCGCTTCCAGCCCAGGCGCGTCATGCCTTCCGCGACCGCGCCGGAAGACACCAGCAGGACTTCCCGGCCAGCCTGTCGCAGGCCGGCAATCTGCTCGACCCAGCCGCTGATCGCATCGACCGCCAGCCCCTGGCCGTCGTTGGTCAGCAGGGAACTGCCGATCTTGACGACCCAGCGCCGGCACGAAGCGGGATTGCGTTTCTCGGACATAGACTCGCCGCACCTGTGTACAGTGGATCAAACGCGATAGTGTTATGTTTTCAGCATTCGCACAAGTTCGTGCAGCGACCGGCCAGGCGCATCAGTCCGCAGCCGGCGGATGTTGCTCGAGGTAGTTCATGACCGCGTGGACCAGTTCACCGGTACCGGTCCGGTTCAGGGCAGAGATCGGGTAGACCGGTCCGCGCCAGTCCAGCGCCTCCACCACCTCGCGGCAGCGCGCGTCGCGTTCCTCTACGGGCAGCAGGTCCACCTTGTTCAGCACCAGCCAGCGCTCGCGCTCGGTCAGCTTGCTGCTGAACGCGCGGAGTTCCTCGAGAATCGTCCTGGCGTCCTCCACCGGGTGACCCAGTGGTCCCATGTCCAGGAGATGCAACAGCAGGCGCGTGCGCGACAGGTGCCTCAGGAACTGAATGCCCAGACCCGCGCCCTGTGCCGCGCCCTTGATCAGTCCGGGCACATCGGCCATGACGAAGCTGCGATGGGATGGAAATTCGACCACGCCGAGGTTCGGCTGCAGGGTCGTGAACGGATAGTCCGCCACTTTCGGCCGCGCCGCCGACACCGCAGAGATCAGTGTTGACTTGCCGGCGTTCGGCATGCCGAGCAGGCCGACGTCCGCCAGCAGCTTCAGTTCCAGGCGCAGCAGGCGCTTCTCGCCCGGGGTCCCCGGCTTGGACTGGCGCGGTGCGCGGTTGGTCGAGCTTTTGAAGCGGGTGTTGCCGAGACCATGGAAGCCACCGCGCGCCACCACCAGGCGCTGCCCCGCGCGCACCAGGTCACCGAGCAGCTCGCCGGTTTCGGCCTCGTGCACGAGGGTACCGACCGGTACCTTGACGATCAGGTTCTGTCCGGATTTACCACGGCAGTTGTTGCCGCGTCCGTTTTCACCACGCTCGGCAATGAACTTGCGCTGATGCCTGAAATCGATCAGCGTGTTGATGTTCTCATCGGCTTCCAGCAGCACGCTGCCGCCGTCACCGCCGTCACCGCCGTCCGGTCCGCCCATGGGTATGTATTTCTCGCGCCGGAAGCTGATACAGCCATTGCCGCCGTCACCGGCACGCACATCGATTTCCGCTTCATCTATGAATTTCATACTGCCAACCGGAACCAGACTTGACATGGAAGCCAAACGGCGATGCACGTCCGAACATCACCATGGCTATATGATACTCCGCATCGCCGTGCACGGGAGGCGGTACCGTGCCGGAGCGGGCGCAGGAAAAGCGGGGCGGCTGAATTCGCCTTCAAGCCAGTCAAACACTGTCCGTTCCCTCCCCCGCACGCCGAACTGCCTTCATGACAAGCAAAAAGCCCCGCACGGGGCGGGGCTTGAATGCTGCATGTCAGTACCGCTCAACCGGCATCGATCTCGATGAACTTGCGCTTCTTGGCGCCGCGCTGCACGAACCGTACGGTGCCGTCGCTGGTCGCGAACAGCGTATGGTCACGGCCGATCCCGACATTCTTGCCCGGATGGAAACGTGTACCGCGCTGTCGCACGAGGATATTGCCTGCCAGAACACTCTGGCCACCGAAGCGCTTGACGCCCAGACGTTTCGATTCCGAATCGCGGCCGTTTCGGGTACTGCCGCCTGCCTTTTTATGTGCCATTGCTAATGCCTCTCGCGGGAAATCAGCCGGAAATACCGGTAATTTCGACCTCAGTGTAGTTCTGACGGTGTCCCATGCGTTTCATGTGATGCTTGCGGCGACGGAACTTGATGATCTCGACTTTCTTGCCGCGACCCTGCGACTTGATAGTGGCGGTGACCTTGCCGCCTGCGACAAAGGGGGTGCCGATTTTCACATCCGCGCCCTCGCCTACCATCAGTACCTGGTCGAACTCGATAGCGTCGCCGGCGCTGCCGTCCAGCGTTTCCAGCCGCAGCGTATCACCCTGCGCCACCCGATACTGTTTACCGCCCGTCTTGATTACCGCATACATTTCAGTAACTCCGGAACAAGAATACTGCATTAAAAAGGCCGCTCATTCTAATGACTGCGCCCCGGCAGGTCAATCAACTAGCATCTGGAACTGCCCGGCCAACAACGTTAGACTAGCCGTTCGACTTCAGCGCAGGCCGGGCGGGCGGCATGCCCGCATCAACCCCAGGAACACATGCTAAAATTAGTTAAAAAACAATCAAATGCATGCGATATCGCCGGCCTCAGGAGTGTCGTGACCGACGATCTGGAGCGGGTCAACGACCTTATCCGCGGCAGTCTCCACAGCGATGTGGCACTGATCAATCAGCTGTCGCACTATATTATCAACAGCGGCGGCAAGCGGCTGCGTCCCCTGCTGGTGCTGCTTTCCGCCAATGCCTGTGAATATACCGGCGACCAGCACATCAACCTGGCCGCCGTCATCGAATTCATCCATACGGCCACATTATTGCATGATGACGTCGTGGATGCCTCCCAGTTGCGGCGCGGCAACATGACCGCAAATGCCCTCTGGGGCAACGAGGCCAGCGTCCTGGTGGGCGATTTCCTCTACTCCCGCGCCTTTGAAATGATGGTCGACGCGAATGACATGCGCATCATGGAAATCATGTCACATACGACCAACACCATTGCCGAAGGTGAGGTCCTGCAGTTGCTGAACTGCCGCGACGCGGACACCACCGAGCAGCGGTATATGGACGTTATCAGCCGCAAGACGGCTCGGCTGTTCGAGGCCGCCGCCCGCATCGGCGCGGTACTGGGCCACCAGCCCGAGGACATGGAACAGGCACTGGCCGACTATGGCCTGCATCTGGGCATCGCTTTCCAGCTGATAGACGATGTACTCGATTACAGCGCCTCACCCGAGGATACCGGCAAAAACCTGGGCGACGACCTGGCCGAAGGCAAGCCGACCCTGCCGCTGATCCATGCCATTCACATGGGTACCCCCAGCCAGACCAGGCTGATCCGCCGCGCCATCGAAAACGGCGGTCATGACAACATGCAGGCGGTGTGCGCAATTATTGAATCAACCGGTGCCATCCCCTACACTGCGCAGGCGGCGCAACGGGAAGCCGACCTTGCCATCGGGGCATTGACTGCCCTGCCGGAGTCAGCCTACAAGGACGCCCTGTACAGCCTCGCAGAATTCTCGGTCAACCGCAGGTACTAAAAAGCGGGCAGTAGCGCAGCCTGGTAGCGCACTTCGTTCGGGACGAAGGGGTCGGAGGTTCAAATCCTCTCTGCCCGACCATTCACCGTAGATAATCGTTTTGAGGCGACCCTCATGACAAGAATAATCGCCATCTTGCTGGCCCTGTCGATTCCCGCCAGCGCTCTGTGCAGCGATATGCTGCCCGCCGAGGATGACGTGCCGCACACGACCCCGTCCGTCAGCAACGACACCGACAGCATCCCCCTGTTCGATGATGCCGAATTCCAGGAAGTCTACGACCCGCTCGAACCAGTCAATCGCGGCATATTCTGGTTCAACGACAAGATGTATTTCTATGCCCTGAAACCGGTCGCCAGGGGCTTGCGCTACACGCCGGAACCCCTGCGGATCTCGATCAAGAATTTCTTTCTCAACCTGCAGTCGCCGGTACGCATGGTCAACGCTGCGCTGCAGGGCAAGTTTGCCGTGGCCGGTAACGAACTGACCCGCTTCGCCACCAATACCACACTCGGAATCGGCGGCATGTTCGATCCTGCCAAGGAACATTTCGGTATCAGGATGCACGACGAGGATACCGGACAGACCCTGGGGGTCTACGGCGTAGGACCCGGACCCTACCTGGTACTGCCATTCCTCGGACCATCCAACTTGCGCGATGGCATCGGACAGATTGGCGATTCCTGGCTTGACCTGACATTTCATATCTGGGGCAAGGACAAGGACAACTACGACTACATCGGCGCTCGCGTCGCCGATGCAGTGAACAGCCTGTCCCTGGACAAGGACACCTACGAAGGCGTTAAACGGGACGCGCTCGACCCGTACCTGTATCTGCGCGACGCCCACGCACAATATCGCAGGAACCAGATCAAGAACTAGCCCGGATATTCGCCGTCTTCACGTTCGGCATCCTTGGTCCGCTGCCAGAATCGCTCCAGTGTCTCGAGTCCCGCACCGGCCACGTCCTGCCCCGCCGCCCGGCACAATGCCTCGACGTGTTGAAAGCGGCGCTCGAATTTCCGGTTACCGGCACGCAGCGCCGCCTCGGGATCGATACCGGCATGGCGCAACAGATTGACGACCGCGAACAGCAAGTCACCTGATTCTTCCAACAAGGCCGCGCGATTGTCCCGCTGCCCGATCTCGGCGCGAAACTCGGCGAGCTCTTCGATTACCTTGTCCAGCACACCGCCGATGTCCGGCCAGTCGAATCCGGCGCGGGCCGCTTTCTGCTGCAATTTGTGCGCACGGGTCAGCGCCGGCAGTGCCAGCGGAATCCCCTCCAGCAAGCTGCCCGGTTCGCTTCGCTCCCTGCGCTTGTGCACTTCCCACGCCACGGTCTGGGCTTCGGCATCCTCGACAACGGCATCGGCAAATACATGCGGATGGCGGCGCAGCATCTTGTCGACGATAGCGTCGACCACGGCCGGAAAATCAAACCAGCCGGCCTCGCTGGCTAGCCGGGCATGGAAAACGACCTGGAACAACAGGTCGCCGAGTTCGTCGCGCAGGGCTGCGGCATCGCCAGCCTCTATGGCGTCGACGACCTCGTAAGCCTCTTCGAGGGTGTACGGCGCTATGGAACGAAAATCCTGCTGCAGGTCCCACGGACATCCGCAGTCCGGATCACGCAACCGGTCCATGACGTCCAGCAATGCTGTTATGTTTTCCCGCTCAGCGGACTTGCTGACTGACATCATCTTCCTCCATGCGACACGCGAGGCAGTATAAGCCAGATGACGACCGCACGACGGAAGGATGGAAGGATGGGTCTGCAGGGCCGGTACGGTTTCGAGCTGCCGGCAGAAAGCGCTACGCCGGTGCTGGTTTACCAGCTGCGCTGCGGGCCCACGTCGACATGAATGAAATCGGAACCCGGGTAATAACCGACCCCGCCTGCCTTGATCGACAGGGCGGCCGTATGCAGCTGCTTCAGATCGCAACCCGGCAAACGTATATCGATAGCCTTGCCCTGCATGTGGTAACTGCGCTTGGCGACGCCGGAACTCTTGTTGCGCAGCGTGGCATTCGTCGCGGGCGAGCGATAACCGGAGATAACCTCGAAGGCCTTGCGGCTGCCGACTGTTGATTGCAGCACGTACAGCAGGTCCAGCAGGTCGGTGTCAATCGGATGGATGTCACCGGAACGGTGATCGCGCAACAGGGTATTGATATCCTGCAATTCGCTGTCGATAAAATCACCTTCGGCCCAATAGGTCGCAGCAAGATCTTCGCCGGTATGGGTATTGTGCAGGCTGAGCCTGCGTTCATGCGCCGGTTTCGTGCCGGCAAACGCAGGGTGCACCAGCAGCGCGGTGCCGGCCAGGACTCCAATACGGAGAAAATCGCGTCGCTTGACTGACGCCAGCAACGCCTGGCGCGCTCGATCTTTTGACTCATACATACCACTGACTCCTGCCCTAAATCAATGATAACTAGCTGTATTCAAAAGATATTATTATCGCCAGTAAAATTAGTGGATGATTATACACCAATTAACCGACAAGTAAATACCCTACTCTCTGCAAGTATTCATCCGTCATGCAAATGGTCGGGATGGAAACAGCCTCAAGACCCACAGGCTGCCATGTAGCCGGTCGGGTAACTGTGATGAGCATCACAGCCGACACGGCATTCCGGGCCACGCGTAAGCTGGCCCGGCATTTCAACTGTCGATGCAATCAATGCCTGGCGCCGCTGCGCAACGCAGAAATCACACGGTCTTCGTAATGAATGCGATCGGCTATGCACTCGCCCAGATTCGACAGGTCCATGGCCAGGAATTCGACACTGTTATCGAGCGACATCGCTTCATACTTGTCGTTGAAGCGCAGAATCGTATCCGTAGTCTCGACGATTTTCGGATAAAGCTCGTCGGCGATGGCCAGGACGGCCTTGCGACGCTCGCAGTTGTCCGCGAGATAGCGATAGAGCTGAAAGTGAGCACTCGCGGTATAGTCGATCAGTGCCTCACAAAACCGGCGCAGCGCCTTTTCCATGGAATTGTCCGGATGAAACGGCTGCCTGCCGGCCAGATCGGTCAGCAACGACAGTGTCTCGTTCCTTGCGCTCACCAGCGCAGCGAGGTTGTCACTTGAACGCTGCCGCCGATCAACGCCACCGGGGATTTGTGAACCCATATATCGCTCCTGACTAGTTGATTTTTATACTATATTTGACAATTCTTTGTACCCGCCCGGGCTCGCGGCAATCTCGGAACTTTACCCGCCAGGCAAGACACCATATCACCCTTTTCACGTGCACTTTACCAACAAGCCAATGTAAATCAAACAGTTTTCTGGCAGTTTAGCGGGTGTTGAGTGAGGTCCACAGCGGACATCACCACCCATTCTGGTCGCTGACATATATCCCCTTGAGGATAGAGGGATTAATATTTGCTTGTATTTCAATCCGTTAATTGATATCAGGCTGCCGAAACAACAACCCGAATTCTTGACTAAAAGACTCGGTCATTACATCATTCATATATCTGCTAAGCGGACACTATTTAACAATCCGCTTCCGCCGCCTGATAATGAATACGGTTCAGGCGTGGCGGGTATACACAAGCTGTGCCGTATTCACCGAGGTTAGTCATGAAGTTATCTACCAAAGGCCGCCACGCCGTCACGGCAATGATGGAACTTGCTCTGCAACACGACAAGGGTCCCGTGACGCTTGCCGACATTTCCGCGCAGCAGTCCATTTCCATCTCCTATCTCGAGCAACTTTTCGCGCGATTGCGCCAGCACGGACTGGTGACGGGCATGCGCGGACCTGGCGGCGGTTATTGCCTGGCACGGCCCGCCAATGAAATCACCGTTGCGAACATCCTTGCAACCGTTGACGACGTCACTCGCCGCGAGGAAACCGCAAACACCGCGGGCGCCCAGATGTGGCTGCACCTGAGTAACAGGATCTACGACTACCTCGACAGCATCACGCTGGAGGAAGCGGTTGCATCGCACCAGAAAGATTCGAAGCAGGAACCACTGTTCGGCTCGAGGGCCCAGCAGAGCGCTGCCTGATTAATACCCCTGATTGTTGACTGTATCAATGCTTAATATTTGGAGAAACCGAAATGGCATATAGTGAAAAAGTACTGGACCACTACGAGAACCCGCGAAATGTCGGCACATTCGACAAGGGTGACAAGCAGGTTGGTACTGGCATGGTCGGCGCACCGGCCTGTGGCGATGTCATGCGTCTTCAGATCAAGGTCAGCGACCAGGGTATTATCGAGGATGCGCGCTTCAAGACCTACGGCTGCGGCTCCGCCATTGCATCCAGCTCACTGCTGACTGAATGGGTCAAGGGAAAGTCGCTTGATGAAGCCCGTGCAATAAAGAACACGGATATCGCAACAGAGCTCGCCTTGCCGCCGGTCAAGATCCATTGCTCGGTGCTGGCCGAAGATGCCATCAAGGCTGCCATCGAGGACTACCAGGGCAAAACGGGGCGTGCATAGCACCGGTTAGCCACGCGCGATTGAAGTCCAGACGGGGCCTGCGGGCCCCGTTTGTATGTCTGCAGGTATACTGACGGACATGAATGCATAGGCACTCGCTACCGGATCCCACGGGTTTCCTGGCACCCACCATCCTGCCCGGCATCACGAAAGGGCAGCACCGACGTGGGCAACCATGGCCGTCAGTGGCGCAACGCCGGGTGCAAATGCCCGCGCCGACAGCGTACAACCGCGCTGATATACTTCGCACCATGAGCAACCAGGCCAGCCACGACACCCTTACCCGCCTGTATCCGGCGCCGCATGAAAACCTGCCACTCGAAGGCCTCTATCTTAACCACCTGCTGCATATCCGCGGGCTGGATGATGCGCCTTATGTCTACAGCAATTTCATCAGCTCGCTGGATGGCCGTATTGCCGTGGGCGAGAGCGGACGCACCACGCACATCGTCCCGGCGGCAATCACCAACCCACGTGACTGGCGCCTGTACCAGGAACTGGCCGGACAGGCTGACATCCTGATCACCAGTGGCCGTTTTTTCCGGCAAAGCAGCGTCGGCGAGGCGCAGGATATCCTGCCGGTCGGTGGAGAGCCGGCATTTGCCGACATTCGCCGCTGGCGCATTGAACAGGGCCTGCAGGCACAACCCGATATCGCCATCATGAGCGGCAGCCTGGACATTCCACCCGACGCCCTGCGGCCCTACCGGAATCGCAGGTTGATAGTCGTAACCGGTGCGGACGCAGACGATAAAAAGGCGGGGATCCTGCTGGACAACGGCGTTGAAGTCATCCGTGCAGGCTCGGGTCGGCAGGTGGAAGGCAGGGCGATGGTGGATCGACTGGCTGCGGCCGGCTACCGCAGCCTATACGCCATCGCCGGACCGGCCGTATTCGGCACGCTGTTACAGGCAAGGGTGGTAGACCGCCTGTATCTGACATTCGCCTGCACCTTGCTGGGTGGATATGTATTCGACACGCTGACCCGCGGCGAGCCACTGGTACCGGCTCTGGGCATGCAGCTGGCGAGTCTCTACCACGACATTCATGCGCCGGCCGGTGCCGGCCAGCTATTCGCGATGTTCGAACCGGGCAACTAAACGGCTCACATGCTCCACGCAGCGCTAGCGCTCAAGACAGGCATTTACCGCCCGCCGTATCTTGCCGAGCGGCACCGCATCACCCCGGTCGATACCCTCGCAGCGGCGCCCTTCACCGTACCAGGCACGCCGGTTGCCGGCAATTTCCGGCCAGAATGGATAGGTCCTGCATTGTACGGGGCGCACCGCATAGATACCGCAGCGCCCCTGCGCATCTAGAAAAATGCAACGATCGCCGGCACCCGCCGCCAGCACCAGCTGCCCGTCTTCGAGCCGGCGCAAATACCTGCGCCGGAACCAGGAACCCGACAGGCCTAGCTGCAGCCGGATCTGTTCCGCCTCCTGCGCGCCCAGAAACACGAAATAATCACCGGGTGTCTCGCAGCAACGACCGCAGCGGGTGCAGGAAAAATGCAGGACATGGGTTTCGAAAAACGGTTTCACGACGGCAAGCTCCGGCTGGCAGGTATCGGCATCACGGCAGGCATATCACCTCGTGACAGACAGCGTCTCTGCCCCTTTTACATCGATCGGCTGGCGCCAGCAACCCTGCCTCACAGTCAGCGGTTATGGTATGGTCGAAGCGTGTTGTTTCCTGCATCCTGTCAGCCACAGGCACTCACATGATCTATTGCAGCAACTGTGGCCAGCCACTGGTTGAAAAAGTCCCTGAAGGCGATTCACGCACACGACATGTCTGCGAGGCGTGCGATATCGTTCACTACCAGAATCCAAAGATTGTCGCCGGCTGCCTGCCCGAGTGGAACGGCCGCCTGCTGCTGTGCCGGCGTGCTATCGAGCCCCGCTATGGCCTGTGGACACTCCCTGCCGGCTTCATGGAAAACGGCGAATCGACCGAACAGGCCGCGGCGCGCGAAACACTCGAGGAAGCCTGCGCACGGGTAGTCGACCTGAAACTGTACGGCGTCTTCAGCATTCCGCATATCAGCCAGGTCTACATGATGTTCCGTGCACAGCTGGAATCGGAAGTCTTCGGTCCGGGTGACGAGAGCCTGGAAGTGAAGCTGTTCGAGGAACACGAGATCCCCTGGGAGGCGCTGGCATTTCCGGTTGTCAAGCGTACACTTGAACGGTACTACAGCGACATCAGGAACAAGCATTTCCCGGTTTATGTGGAAAATATCATACGTCACCCGCCCCGCCCGCGGTGAGCGGCTTTGACCACTGGAGACTGTCATGAAAACGAATGCCGTTGTGTTGTTGTTTCTTGGGCTGCTGACTGCCTGGGTTCCGGCCGTTGCGAAGAACATCGGGGATGTGGCGATACCAGACACCCTTGCCCTGCCCAACAGCGAGCATGCACTGTCACTGAACGGGGCGGGAATCCGCAAGAAATTCTTCATGGATATCTACATTGGTGCCCTGTACCTGCCAGCCGTAACGACGGACAGCAAGGCTATCCTGGCCGACTCGGGTGCCGCCAGCGTGCTGATGCATTTCGTCTACAAGGAAGTCAGCAAGGACAAGATTGTCGACGGCTGGAATGACGGTCTCCGGGAGAACCTCAGCTCGACGGAATTCCAGGCATTGTCCGGTAAACTGGAAAAATTCAATGCCCTGTTCAAGGCTGTCCGAAATGGCGATACCATACGCATCGACTACAACCCCGCCATCGGCACGGAAGTACGCATCAATGATGAATGGCGCGGTTCAGTCGAGGGCAATGACTTCTTTCGTGCCCTGCTGAAGATCTGGATCGGCGAACATCCGGTCAGCAGTTCCCTGAAAAAAGGGATGCTCGGCATACAGGACTAGCGCCATAGCCGGACCATGCGCGGTGTTTTTCTCGATAACCACACGCTGACCGACGGCGACCTTTCCCTGGACGGGCTACGCGTCGTACTTGACGAGTTGACGTTATGTGGCAAGACAGCGCCCGCGGACGTGGCCGAAGCTATCCAGGGTGCCGCCGTCGTCATCACCAACAAAGTGGTACTCGACAGCGCGACACTGGAGTCAGCTCCCGCGCTAAGGCTCGTTTGTGTGGCCGCAACCGGCACGAACAATATCGACATGACCGCAACTGCGCGACTGGGTATCACGGTGTGTAACGTACGCGCCTACGCAACCGCATCGGTGGTCGAACACGTCTTCATGGTGATACTGGCGCTGACGCGGCGCCTGCAGTCACACCTGCAGGCCGTCAGGGAGGGCGACTGGAGCCGTGCAGACCGTTTCAGCCTGCTCGATTTCCCGTTCCGCGGACTCGCCGGGCGCACGCTGGGCATCATCGGCTATGGCGAACTCGGCCAGGCCGTGGCCGTGGCAGCCGGCGCTTTCGGTATGCAGGTACTGGTTGCACAACGTCCGGGGTCTGTCGTACAGGCGGGGCGTGTTGCAGTAACGGAGTTACTCGCCCGTTCGAATATTGTCAGCCTCCACTGTCCGCTCACGGAACAGACCCGCAATCTCATCACAGCGAAAGAGTTCGACTGCATGCGGCACGACGCCATCCTGGTCAACACTGCGCGCGGCGGTATCGTCAGCGAGGCCGATCTCGCGACAGCATTACGGGACGGAAGGATCGGCGGCGCCGCTGTCGATGTGCTGTCCGAAGAACCGCCTGTCAACGGCAACCCGCTGCTGGACACAGCCCTGCCGAACCTGATCGTCACGCCCCATATCGCCTGGGCGAGCATCCAGTCACGGCAAAACCTGGTCGACGCGCTGGCTGCCAACATCCGCGCCTTCCGGCAGGGCAAGCCAGTCAATGTCGTATCGGCATGAGCATTCCCCGTCCGGCATGACACTCACGCCCGGCGATATCGCCGCCAGTCTGGCGGACATCAGATCGCGAATCGGCTCTGCCGCCGCCAGGGCTGGCCGCAACCCGAAGGATATCCGCCTGATCGCGGTCTCCAAGCGCGTGCCGGCGAAATATGTCCGCATGGCCATGGCCGCGGGGCAATTCTGCTTCGGCGAAAACACCGTGCAGGATGCGCAGACCAAGCAGGCGGTGATTGATGATCCGCGCACCGAGTGGCATTTCATCGGCCACCTGCAGACCAACAAGGCGAAGGCGATACCCGGGAGATTCGCCTGGCTGCATACGCTCGACACCCTGAAGCTGGCGAAACACCTGTCCGGTGCAGCGCTGGATGCGGGTCAAATGGTCAATGTGCTGTTACAGATCAATGTGGCGAATGACCCCGCCAAGTTCGGCCTGCCGGCCAGGCAGGTAATACCCTTCGTCGACAAGCTGCTGGAGTCGGAGCTGGCCGGTATCCGCCTGCGCGGCTTGATGACCATCGGGCGGCGGGACGCGGCGCCGGACGCACGCCAAACGGAGTTCGCCGCCCTGCGCGAACTCGCACACTGTTGCGCCGGGCGCTTCGGGAACACGCTGTTCGGCGAACTGTCCATGGGCATGAGTGAGGATTTCGAGCTGGCCATCGCCGAGGGCGCAACCATGGTCCGCGTCGGCAGTTCCATTTTCGGCGCGCGCGACCCAGCCGGCCCCGGCGCATGATGATGGAAATCGCATGCTGTTGTTAACAAACATCTTCGTCCAGGAAGGCCCCGACAGATAGCGACAGCAAGCTGTTCATCAATGCGCCCCAATCCAGTACAATGCGCCGGGTATTCACCGGAACACCACCGCGCGGGGGATTTTCAATGGTAACGCTGGACGGCCAAACATCATTCTGGGCGATCGGGATACTGAGCTTTTTGATTGGTATTGCACTGGGCTGGATTATTACCTACACGCTCGTCGTCCGGCATGGCCGCACCCACCAGCTGCAGTTGGAACTCGACCAGCTGAAAGACAATTTCAGGGATTACCGCGACCAGGTCACGCACCATTTCATGCGCACCTCCGAGCTGGTGCAGGAAATGACCCAGAGTTACCGCTCGGTCTACGAACACCTCGCATCGGGGGCCCAGCACCTGTGCGGCGACCCCGAACTCGCAGCACTCAATCACCGACCGGCAAAGCCGCTGGCTGCCGGGGACGTCCCTGAAGCTCAGCCGGGTGACGACTATGAATACGACGAGTATGCCGAGCTGTCGCGTATTCGTGATGACATAGACGAACTGCTGGGCGAAGCCCCGCGCATTTCCGACATGGATATGGACGCCGAGGACAGCGGCAACAAGCCCCTGCAGCACTAGCCTGCATTTCTCACCACCCGGTGAGAAATGCGGACTGGCCCCGTTCAGTCACCGCTGACGGTCACGGTGATATCGCGCCGGTGTCCTGCCGCACGATGTTCCCATAAATAGATACCCTGCCAGGTACCGAGCTGACAGCGGCCGGATCCGACCGGGATGGTCAGGTCGGTATGTGTCAGCAGGCTGCGCACGTGCGCCGGCATGTCATCCGGCCCTTCCAGGGTATGCACAAACAGTGGATCACCGTCCGGTACCAGCCGTGACATGAACCGATCCATGTCCGCGCGCACGTCCGGATCGGCATTCTCGCAGATCACCAGCGACGCACTGGTATGCTGCAGAAACAGGTGGCAGAGCCCGGTCCCGATCTGTGACTTCAGCACCAGTTCCTGCACCCTGTCCGTGATGTCGTAACTGCCCCGGCCGCGGGTGCCCACCTGCAGTGTAGCCTGATAGATCACAGTGACCCGTTTTCGTAGACAGCCATGATCGACAACAGCTCGGCCAGCACCAACTGGCGCTCGGCCGGGGTCAGCGGGCCGATCCCCGGGAGCTGCCGATTCGCCCGCAGGGCGTCGATGTGCTCGTAGACCTTGTCACAACCCTGTTGGCAAAGCTGTTCAACACAGCGTTCAATATCAGTCCCGGCACTCTTCATGTATCTGTTTCTCGGACCAAAACCCGGCATTTACAAGGGAATCACGTTCAGGAATTCGCACCTGGATCACAGATTCCGGGTAGCCGGTGTACTAGGCTGGAATCCGGTCATACAACTGCGTCGGTAAATCATACCGCAGCGCAGGCCTGGTGGGGAAAACTGTATGAAAACCCGGACACTCGCTATTATTTCGCTGATCACCACCTGTTGCTGGCTGCAAGGATGTGCCACATCACGCCAGCCATTCCCGGTCATGGACATGATCGCAGCCAGTGATATCCCGCCAGCCGATCCGGCCCTCGATCATTACGTTGCCCGCGTTCCGGGCAATGTCGCAGAAACCGCAACAGTCGCACGCGCCATTACCCACATATCACTCGGCCGGGCCCGCGACCAGGCGAGCCAGCAGCTGTGCGAGGGCAGCAGGTTGATTCCCGGCGAGGTCGCGAGCGTCACCGGGCCTTTCCCGGCGGCCAACCCCGACAGCGTGGATGGCAAGCCGGTCTGGTATTACCGCATCAGTCAGCAACCGGGCTTGCGCGGATGTGCCAAAGTGAACGAGGCACGCCTGTTCCAGGCCATGCAGAGCAACCTGCCCTTCTGGATCAGTATCGAACGCACCGGCGCACCCTACTCCGCACTTGGCATGCTGGAGTAACCCGGGTCGCCAGCCGGCGGGGGGGGTTCGAGCCCTGCGTTGATCGGACCCACCACGTCGCGCAGCGTGCGCTGCTGCAAACCGTCATGCAGTGCCTGACCCAGTGCTGCCATCAGCTGATTCACGGCATCCGCAGTAGTCATCTGGGCCGAACTCAGATAGTGGCTCTCGCCGGCGATGCGCACGGCGTCGAGCAATTCGGCCAGCCGAATGGTTTCGAGGTCATGCTGCGGCAGATAGACCAGGGAGTCCTCGTCCTGCCATTCGACCAGGTAACCGGTATCGACCAGTACCCGGAGTATGCGGCTGACCGGCTCGTCCGGCAGACCCAGATACTCGATCAACTGTTCCAGCCTCCAGGGCGGCTTGTCATGAAAATGATGGTAGCCGACCAGATACATGAGCTGGAGTGCCAGTTGCTCGCGCAGGCGGTTGCTGAGCACGAAACGCACCTGGTGCAGGGTCATGAACTTGGGATTCTGCACGAAATAGCTGATCTGCGAGCCGACCAGCAGGATCAGCCAGCTCAGGTACATCCAGATCAGCAGCAAAATGAGGATCGCAAAACTGGAATAGATGGCAGCATACTTCGCCGACGAGACGATAAATTCAGCAAAACCCCAGCCGGTGACTTTCCACAACACGCCCGCGATCACACCACCGACCAGTGCGGCGCGAAACCGGACGCGGGTGTTCGGCATGACGACATAAATGAACGTGAAGGCCAGGCAGACCAGGATATAGGGTACCAGCCAGCCGAGATATAAGAACAGGGTCCCGAGCAGCTCGACCGAGGTCAGCTTCTGGGCAATTTCCGTATCCAGGATAGTGGCGGTGAATCCGACCGCACTGAATATCAGCACCGGCCCGATGGTGATCACGCTGAGATAGTTACTGAAGCGCTGTGCCATGGGGCGCAGCCGCTCGATCTGCCAGACAAAATTGAATGCCGCCTCGATTTTCTGTACCAGTGCAATCACGGTATAGATCAGCAGCGCAAAACCGACTGAACCCAGCATGCCGACCTTCATGTTGTCGACAAAGCCGATGATAACCCCGGTGACTTCAGCCCCGCTCGGCCCGAGTGGCTCGAGCATGATATTGAACAGGTAGTGCTCGAGGCGTTGATGATAGCCAAAGCCCTTCAGCACCGAGAAACTGACCGCAAGCAGCGGCACCAGAGACAGCAGGGTCGTATAGACAAGACTCATGGCACGCAGATTGAGTTGTCCGCCCAGGAGTTCCCGCAACAGCATGTGAAACACACGCAGCACGAACACCACCATCCTGCGCACGCCGGCGAGCTCACGCAGATCATCGTCCCAGACGAACGATCTCAGGGCAGCGATATTCCTGTTCAGCAGGTATGGCATCAATCGTTCCTCGTGTCACCTGTCCGCTATTGTCTACACTACTCAGCCCGGCCGCCGGGTGCCAGCCTGCCTGCTGCGGTCGCCCGGCCGGCAGTCCTGCTCCGCCGGCCCGGGATGGAAAATCCTGCAGCTACTGGCCCCCTGTCCCGGGAATTTGCCGATTTACCAGGATTATGGCCATTGCAGCGCAGGTTTTCGCCCGGCCAGGGCCGACTAAAGACACACCCCTGGTCGCCGATACCACCAGATGTATCGATATAGACCCCACGGGCGCAAGAAATGAGCGAGATATCCGGCAACAAACAACGTCTCTTGATCGTTGACGACTCCAAGGTCATCCGGGTCACCGCCCGCAAGATTCTGCAGAATCACTTCGATACTGTCGAAGCCGTCGATGGTAACAATGCCTGGGATATCCTGACCAGCCAGGAACCGTTTACCCTGATCGTCTCCGACCTGACCATGCCCAACCTGGATGGCTTCGGCCTGCTGGAAAAGATCCGCAACTCGCACCTGCCGCATGTAAGTGATATTCCGGTCATCATAATTACCGGCGCAAATGACTCCGAGACGACCATGCAGCGCGCTACCGCGGCCGGTGCCACCGACTTCATCGGCAAACCGTTCGATTCCGTCCACCTGCTGGCACGTACCCAGGCACATGCAAGCTCCTACTCGATCAACAACGCGCTGACGGACGAGAATATTTCGCTTGAAGACCAGTCACTGGTCGATCCGCTGACCGGTCTGGCGAATGACACGGCCTTTATGGAACAGGGTTGCCAGCAACTGGCCTACGCGATCCGGCACGACACGGGACTGGCGCTTGCCAGCCTCGAGATCAACGATTTCAGCGACCTGGTCAAGCAGCATGACACGGATGCCGGTGAACTGGTCATCAAGGCGGTCGGCTCGGCGCTGGCGGCGAATATACGCAAGGAAGACATGGCAGCACGCACCGGCACGGCGCGATTTGCCTTGCTGCTGCCCAGCATGAACACAGCCGGCGTCAGCAAGCTTTCCGAACGGATCACCGGGGACATCGGCAAGCATGCCGTGATTGTCGGTGGCAAGCGGGTACGGTTTACCGTAAGCATCGGGATTGCCGTGCCCGACATAAAGCCCGACACAAGCTTCGATGACCTGCTCGCCTCTGCAGGCGACAGCCTGAAACAGGCCAGAGCCAGCGGCAGCAACCGGGTAATACCGGATGAACCACATATAGATGAGGAATTGCAGGATACTGCAGAACCAGGCATGGAATGGTCGCTTGAGCCGATCGAACAAAAGGCCTCGTTCCTCAGTCCGGAGCAGGACGAGGCCTTGCCGGACATTGAAAGTGTGGAGATCGCAACCCTGGAACCGCCCCCCGAACTGGATGCCGATCTGGCGCTGGACACCGGTGGTATTGTGCTGGAAAGCGAGCCGGACGAGACCGACCGGATGGAACCGTTAGTCGAGGCACACTTCGACACGACACTGGTCACGGACACTGCCGCAGAGGAACATGAGGAAACGATTATCATCACCTCGCCTTACAGCCTGTATGATCTCGAAGAAGTGGAGATAACAAGCCCGGCAGCGGATCCGGACACCACGGCTGAAGTGGACGATCAGGTCGAGGCATATTCACCGCCGGCACCGGAGACGGCGGAATCCGCGACACAGGCCATAACGGAATCTGCAATGCTGGATGAAACCGATGACGCGGAGACTATGGAAGACCGGCCCGGGATATTGCGGCGACTGTTGCGCGCCCTGTTTGGCAGAAGGGACTAGCGGCCACCGACAGACCCGGCCCCGAAGTATTCGAACCACCTCGACCAGCCTGTTCCGGGCTGACTGAAACTGCACCCAGGCTACCGCATTCCGGCTGTTGCTCGCATGGCAATGGCGGATGGGAGCGCAGCAACGCGGGATGGCATTTCCTGCCGCTGGCTGAATATAATCACACCCGGACAAGCCTGCGCAGCGAGCGCCTCCGGGAGCAGTCATGCCATCTTTCGATATCGTCTCCGAAGTCAACATGCACGAAGTCAGCAACGCCGTGGACCAGACCAACCGCGAGGTTGGCAACCGATTCGACTTCAAGGGCACGGATTCGCGCATTGAGCACACCGATGCAGTCCTCATTGTGCATAGCGACAGTGAATTCCAGATCAGGCAGATCCTCGACATCCTGCACCAGAGACTTGCCAGGCGTGGCGTCGATATCGCCGCGCTCGAGGAAGGCGAAGTCGAGAGTCGCGGCAACAGGGCCAACCTGGCGATAACCGTACGCCAGGGCATCGATCAGGATACTGCCAGACAACTGATCAAGTTGGTCAAGACATCGAAACTCAGGGTCCAGGGCAGCATCCAGGGTGACAAGGTACGCATCACCGGCAAAAACCGTGATGATTTACAGAAAACAATCAGTACCTTGCGCAATGCCGCACTGGACCTGCCACTGCAATTCAACAATTTCCGTGATTAATCCCTCTGCTTCCCGTACTCGCCTGGATAACCGCATCGCTGTTCAGACTTGCCGCCAAGTAGATTAGAATAGGCGACTTTTCTCAACGCACATCAGCTGGATACCAGCCCATGACAAAATCAGATCAGACCGGCGTTTCCGGCAAGAGCAGCTTCACGAAAGAGGATTTGCTCGACTGCGGCCACGCCCGCTTGTTCGGACCCGGCAATGCCCAGCTGCCCCTGCCCCCCATGCTGATGTTCGACCGGATCGTCCAGATCAGCAACAACGGTGGCGACCACAGCAAGGGCCATATCGTCGCCGAGCTGGATGTCACGCCCGACCTGTGGTTCTTCGCCTGTCATTTCGAGAACGATCCGGTGATGCCAGGCTGCCTGGGCCTGGACGCCATGTGGCAGCTGGTCGGCTTCTATCTCGGCTGGGCCGGCAGCCCCGGGCGGGGACGCGCACTCGGCGCCGGGGAAGTCAAGTTCAGCGGCCAGGTGACACCGAAAAACAAGATGATCACCTACCGCATCCACATGAAACGTGTCATCCAGCGCAAGCTGAACATGGGCATAGCGGATGGAGTCATGGAAGTGGACGGGCGTGTAATATACAGCGCAAGCAACTTGCGCGTTGGACTGTTTACCACCACTGACAATTTCTAGGGTTCAGATTATGCGTCGTGTAGTCATTACCGGTATCGGCATTGTTTCCAGTCTTGGCAACAACAAGGAGGATGTCAGCAACTCCCTGCGTGACGGTCGTTCGGGCATCGAGTATATCGAGGAGTACCAGGAACTTGGCTTCCGCAGCCAGGTAGCGGGTACGGTCACGATCGATACAGACGCCCTGATCGACCGCAAGCTGCGGCGTTTCATGGGCAACAGCGCCGCCTACAACTACATCGCCATGCAGGAAGCCATCGAGGACTCCGGACTGCCCGAGGACATGGTTTCCAATGACCGCACCGGCCTTATTGCCGGTTCGGGTGGCGCCTCTACCGAAAACGTGGCACTGGCAATCGATACGCTGCGCGAAAAAGGCATTCGACGGGTCGGTCCCTACATGGTGCCGCGCACCATGTCGAGCACCAATTCGGCCTGCCTGGCCACACCGTTCCGTATCCGCGGTGTTAACTACTCGATCAGCTCCGCCTGTTCCACCAGCGCGCATTGCATCGGTAACGGCTATGAACTGATTCAGTTCGACAAGCAGGATATCGTGTTCGCGGGCGGCGGCGAGGAACTGCACTGGACGCTGACGCTTATGTTCGATGCCATGGGCGCACTGTCATCCAAGTACAACGACAGGCCGGAGACCGCGTCCCGGCCCTATGATGCAACCCGTGATGGCTTCGTCATCGCCGGCGGCGGCGGCATGGTGGTGCTCGAGGAACTGGAACATGCGCGCGCACGCGGCGCGAAGATCTATGCTGAACTCGTTGGCTACGGCGCCACCTCCGACGGCTATGACATGGTGCAACCGTCCGGCGAAGGCGCCGTACGCTGCATGCAGCAGGCACTGTCTACGGTCAGCGAACCGGTCGACTATATCAACGCACACGGCACCAGCACCCCGGTCGGCGACATGCGTGAACTCGAAGCGGTACGCAATGTGTTTGGTGACAGGATTCCCCGGATCAATTCCACCAAGGCGCTGTCGGGGCATTCCCTGGGGGCCGCCGGCGTGCACGAGGCGATCTACTCGCTGCTCATGATGCAGGGGGATTTCCTCTGCGCCTCGGCGAATATCACCGAAATCGACCCGCTGGGTGCGGATTTCCCGATCATCCGCGAGCGCATCGACAATGCCGGCGCCAACATCATGATGTCGAACAGTTTCGGCTTCGGCGGTACCAACGCCACCCTGGTTTTCAGGCGCTGGCAGGATAACTGACGGGCGGTTTATTTAAAGCGCAGCGGCGCCCGTGAATCGCGCCAGCGCTGGAATGTCGCGTAATCCCGGTAGCCACCCTCGATGATGAAATCGAGCACATTCTGCAGTCGATAGAACTGCACCACCGAATCCACGCGGATGATCTCGGCACCGTTGTCATCGAAAAATACCAGGGTCGGGGTGTAGAACAGCCGCATTTCTTCCGCCCACTTGCGGGCCGTGGTGCGCTCGCCGGCGGGCGTAATCACCGGTGTATCTTCCCAGTACGAAAGCTGCACGACTTCCAGCTGCCCGATGCGACGCCGGATCCCGGGCTCCTGCAGTGGCCCGGTGTGCAGCACGTCGCAGGCATGGCAATTGCCCTGCTCGAATATCACCAGCAGGGGGCGCTCACCGGGTATACGACTGCGATCGAGCATGTACGGCCCGGGAATGAAGAAGGATTCCTCGCTCAGGTCGCCGGGCTCGAATACCAGCGGTACGTCCGCACGGGCGAGATAGTCACGGAACGCCTCGTTGCGATAATGCCCATCCGCGACAAATTCCATCGCTGCGCGAAACCGGTACGGAGGATAGTAGCCACGCAGGCGCAGCGCCTCCTCGCCGTCCTGGTCATAGAAGACGAGCGAGGGGGTAAAATTGGTTCGTTCGCGTGATGCGAACTGGTGCTCGTCGAGTACCGCCCCCTCGAGATCGGTAACGGTGTTCTGCCCATGAATATCGATGCCGATAATGTCGAAGTGATCCTGCAGGTAGGCCCGGATATCCTCCTTCGTCAGATCCTTTTCCAGGAACTGGCGGCAGTAGGCACAGTATTTCTGCCCAAAGTAGAGAATCAGACCTGCCTTGCCCTCGTCACGAACGTCCTGCAGGTCCTCACGCAAATCGAGAAAGCTCAGCTTGAACCAGTCCGGAAAGCTCAACGGCTCTTCCAGCGGCTGATCATCGAACAGCAGGTGATCCTCCTCGGCCGCCGACAGCGACATCATCACCACCCAGAGCAACAGCACCAGCAATCGGCCTGGCGTGCGCACCAGGCCCGGGATCAGGGAGCGGTAATCAGTATTGCGCATGCTCAATAGTTTTCCCACATTTCAATTGCCCGGACGATAACTAGCGTGACTCGTGTCGGTTTCCCATAAGGCCACCTCGACCACCGGGAAACCACTTCCGGCCAGGTACTCGAAGATCATGCGCGCGATGACCTCGGCAGTCGGGTTCTCATCCGTGACGCGCACCCGCTCGCCGGCATCCTGCAACAGCGGCAGCAGCGGATCATCACGGCATAGTAACAGCGTGTGATCGATTTCCTCGTCCAGCCAGCCCCGTGCCACCCGCTTGAGTTCGCTGAAATCCTCCACCATGCCCCGTTCATCCAGTTCATCGCTCTCCAGGGTAATCACCGCACGCGCATTGTGACCGTGCAAGTGTCTGCACTTGCCGCCATAATTTAGCAGACGATGGCCATAGCAAAAGGCAACGGATTTCATGACACGGTACATACACGGACCCATATTCAGTCAGTTAGCTGGCGGATATGAATAAATACTTGCGATCATTCCGCTAACAGGGGCACTATCATGCTGGTCTGGCGCCCTGTTGTCATTTTAAGAACCCTACCCCACCATGGCTATACATATCTTCAATATTGTTATTAGAATGTTATCCATGTCGATGATTCCAAACACCTTGAACGGAACCTGATGCGCGGCATGCCGACCTGGACCATCCTGGGTGGCGGCTATCAGTCGTACCTGAAAGGTGACTACGACGCTGCCTACGAGGAATGGCTGCCGCTGGCGGAGCTGGGAGACACCGAGGCCCAGTACAACATCGGCGTTATGTACGACGAAGGCGCCGGCCGGCCGCAGGATCTCGCCCTTGCCGCCGCCTGGTACCGCAAGGCCGCGCAACAGGGTTTCATGGATGCGCAAACCAACCTCGGCATGATGTACTACCATGGCCAGGGTGTTGGCCAGGACCGTGAGGAAGCGGCGAAATGGTTCCGACTGGCAGCAGACCAGGGCGACAAAGAAGCCACCGGATACCTGCAGATACTCGAAACCACCTGCCGCGACGGGCAGAAATCCTGCGCCTGACAGTGCCGTCGCCCGCACGCCCCATCGCATACTTTCACTATTAGTCAGATAGTTACAGAACATACCGCATGTTAGACAGCAACTCAGCAAGGGCGGCCAGGTGAACGAGACATCCGACACAAGCATGCCGCCGATCGTGATCGATCAGGCCTATCCGCTGCCCGGCAGCATCGGCCGACCCGACTACGAAGCCGGCGAGCGCGAGGCCCTGATCGACGAAATCAGGGAACTGTTGCGCGAGAAGAACGCGGTACTGGTTGCGCACTACTACACGGATGAAGACCTGCAGATGATCGCCGACCTGACCGGCGGCACTGTCTCCGACTCGCTGGAGATGGCACGCTTCGGCAACCAACATCCGGCCTCGACACTGGTCGTGGCCGGGGTACGTTTCATGGGCGAGACGGCAAAGATCCTCAACCCCGAAAAGCGGGTACTGATGCCGACGCTCAGGGCGGAGTGCTCGCTGGACCTCGGCTGTCCGCCGGACAAATTCATCCCGTTCTGCGATGCCCATCCCGACCGGACCGTGGTGGTCTACGCCAATACCTGCGCGGAGGTGAAGGCGCGCGCAGACTGGGTGGTGACATCCAGTATCGCGGTGGACGTCGCCAGGCACCTCAAGGCGCAGGGCAAGAAGATTCTCTGGGCGCCGGACCGCTACCTCGGCGACTATGTGCGTCGCATCACCGGTGCCGACATGCTGCTGTGGCAGGCAAGCTGTATCGTGCATGAACGCTTCAAGGCAGAGGCCCTGCAGAACCTGGCACGCCAGTACCCGGATGCCGCGATCCTGGTGCATCCCGAATCGCCCGAGTCGGTCATCGCCCTGGCCGACGTGGTCGGCTCCACCACGCAGCTCATCAACGCTACCCGCCGGCTGCCCAACAAGCGCTTCATCGTCGCCACCGACAACGGCATCTTCTACAAGATGAAACAGGCGTCACCGGACAAGACCTTCATGGAAGCGCCGTCGGCCGGCGAAGGCGCCACCTGCGAAAGCTGCGCCCATTGCCCGTGGATGGCGATGAATAACCTCCGCAACCTCGCCGAGGTACTGAGAACGGGCAGCAACGAAATCCACGTCGATCCGGAGGTCGGCAGGAAGGCGCTGCGGGCGACGCAACGGATGGTCGATTTCGTTGCCGGCAAGGGCTGAATTCCCGGCGCATGCGCGGGCGGCTGAATGTTCTGCTGCTTGCGGCCAGCCTGCTGTGGGGATGCAATCCCGCCGCTGACCCCGATACCGCCCCGCCCGTCCCGTTCGGGCCGCAGCATCTGGGGATCATCGTCAACGACAGCGACCCGCTGAGCCGGCAGATCGCGGACTACTATTCCGCCAGGCGGCTGATACCGGCCAGGAATATCATCCACGTGCAGTTCCCTGCCGGCGACAGCGTCATGCGTCCGCAGGACTTCAGGCCGTTACGGGCACAGATCCTGCAGCAGACGCCGGAAACGGTCCAGGCCTACGTGCTGACCTGGACCGCACCCTACCGTGTCGGCTGCATGTCGATCACGACCGCCCTGGCGGCTGGCTTCAGGAAGGAATTCTGCGCCGCGGGCTGCCAGCCCACGCAGGCCAGCCCCTATTTCGATTCGGACAGTCGCCGGCCCTATGATGACTTCGGCTGGCGGCCGAGCATGATGCTCGCCGGCACGACCCTGTCCGATGTAAAGACCCTGATCGATCGCGGGGTGCGTGCCGACGGCACGCACCCCGCCGGTACCGGCTACCTGATGATCAGTTCCGACCGCGCCAGGAACACGCGCGCCCGTTTTTACCAGGGCATCCTGCTCATGCAGTCCGACCGCTTCAAACTGCAAATGCTGCAACTGGACAGCCTGAAGTACCGGGACGATGTGATGTTTTACTTCACCGGCCTGGCACGGGTGCAGAATATCGATACAAATACCTTCCTGCCCGGCGCCATCGCCGATCACCTGACATCGGCTGGCGGCCAGCTCACCGACAGCTCGCAGATGAGCAGCCTGCGCTGGCTGGAAGCCGGCGCCACAGGCAGCTTTGGCAGTGTCACGGAACCGTGCAGTTTTGTGGAAAAATTTCCGCGCCCGAACGTCGTCATCGATCGCTACCTGAACGGCGAGACCCTGCTGGAAGCCTACTGGAAGAGCGTGCAATGGCCGGGACAGGGCCTGTTCATCGGCGAGCCGCTCGCCGCGCCGTTTCACTGACCAGGTTGTACCTTCGGACAATATACAGGACCTGCCCCCGCCCTTACCCTGTTACAGTAATACCGAACAAGACCAATAAAATCAGGAGCACCGCGGTGTCGCAGTATAAAAATCGTTTGCACCGTCGCAAATCGAACAAAATCAAGGTTGCAAAGCCGAACACACTGTCACTGCTCATGCACATTGCCAGGGCCACCGTACTGGACGGCATGCAGTGGCCCGTTATTTTTTCCATCGTGCTGGCATTTGCACTGTACTATTTCGATGTCACCCACCATGAAAGCCTGACCATCCTCATCGTTACTTTCATTCTCGTTTCCGGCCTGATACGCGGCTGCAATGCCTGGCAAGGCGACCTGGTCGAGTACCAGCGACTGCTCGCGATAGCCAGGCACGAGCAACTGGACGACGCAAAACACACTATCCCGGGATACTTTCCCTCGCATCGCTACTGACCTGCAGCCGCAAGCACAGCGGGCGAGCCCATTGCCCCGTGCGCACACATCCTGCATGCCATAATAATCCCGCATTTGGGCCATCACCCTTGCGCCTTGCCTGATATCATCTGTATTGTTGCAGCTGTGTACCAACGCGCGTTCCTGTCATGCGCGAGACCGCATCGAAATCAACCATACTGATGGAAGATCATATCCAGAAACCTTACCTGCTGCTGATCAGCATCCATGGGTTGATACGCGCCACGGACCTGGAACTCGGCCGTAACGCGGATACCGGCGGCCAGACCAAGTACGTGCTGGATCTGGCGCGCGCTCTCGCCGAGCGCGAGGACGTCGGCCAGGTCGACCTGGTTACGCGCAGGATCGTGGATACTGCGGTCAGCAGGGACTATGCACAGCCAGTGGAAGCGCTGTCAGACAAGGCACGCATCATCCGTATCGACGCCGGCCCGGAGGAATACATTCCCAAGGAGCAATTGTGGGACCATCTGGACAGCTTCATGGACAACCTGGTCAACTGGCTGAACAGCCAGCACCGCACCCCCGACCTGGTCCACAGCCACTATGCGGACGCCGGTTACGTGGGCACCCGACTGGCCAACCTGCTGGGGGTGCCACTCATCCATACCGGCCATTCGCTGGGTCGCGACAAACGCAAACGCCTGCTTGCCAGGGGCCTGTCGAGCGAGATCATCGAGCACACCTACAATATCAGACGGCGCATCGATGCCGAGGAAGAGGTACTCGCCAATGCCGACCTGGTCATCACCAGCACCCATAATGAAATCGAGGAGCAATACGGACTCTACAATTACTACGACCCTGACCGGATGCAGGTCATACCACCCGGCACCGACCTGAAACAGTTTCACCCGCCGGCGGAAAACGAGGACATCGCCTTTGCATCCCGCCTGAAACGGTTTCTTACCCGGCCGGACAAACCGTTTATCCTGGCCCTGTCGCGTCCGGACGAACGCAAGAACATTCTCAGTCTGGTCGAGGCCTATGGCGAATCGCATGCCCTGCAGGAAGCGGCGAACCTGCTGATCGTGGCCGGCAGCCGCGAAGACATCCGCGACATGGATACCGGTGCACGATCCGTGCTGACCAACATCCTGCTGCTGATCGACAGCTATGACCTGTACGGCCTGGTCGCACTGCCCAAGAGCCACCGCGCCGATGAGGTGCCGGACATCTATCGCCTGGTGACCACTTCAGGTGGCGTATTCATCAATCCCGCCCTGACCGAGCCGTTCGGGTTGACCCTGCTGGAGGCAGCCGCCTCGGGCCTGCCGGTCGTGGCGACCGAGAACGGCGGACCGGTGGATATCATCGCCAACTGCAACAACGGCATTCTGGTAGACCCGCTCGACAAGGCTGCCATGAGCAAGGCACTGCTTGCATTGCTCAGGGACCGCGAGGCCTGGCAACGGCCTCTCGCAACGGACTCAAGGGTGTGCGCAAGCACTATGCCTGGGAGGCACATGCCGACAGGTACATGGAAATAGTGAGTGGTCTGCACGGCAAGAGCCGCCCGGTCGACTGGGAGCGGCCACCGCCGCGAGCTGTCCATTTCCGCGACCGTGCACTGTTTACCGACCTCGATCAGAACCTGCTCGGCAACCCGGCCGCCCTGAAGACCTTTTCCGACGTCATGCACGATAACCGCAAGTGTGTGACTTTCGGCATAGCGACCGGCCGGCGTATCGATGCCGCACTGGCCATCATCAAGAAATACCGCATACCTGCGCCGGACGTGCTGATCAGCAGTCTCGGCACGCGCATCCATTACGGCCGATCCCTGACCGAGGACAACCACTGGGCGGACCACATCGACCACCACTGGAACCCGCTGCGGGTGCGCCGCGTTATCGAACATCTGCCCGGCATCAAGCAACAGCCCAAACAGGACCAGAGCCGCTTCAAGCTGTCCTACTATTACGACGCGCAGCTGGCGCCGACTTACGACGACGTCGTCACCCTGCTCCGCCAGAACGACCTGACCGCCAACGTGATCATCTCCTTCGGCCAGTTCCTGGACATCGTACCGTCGCGCGCATCCAAGGGTCAGGCTCTGCGTTACGTCGCACAGCGCCTGGACATACCGCTCGAGCACATCCTCGTGGCCGGTGGTTCGGGCGCAGACGAGGACATGATGCGTGGCAACACGCTAGCGGTCGTAGTGGGCAATCGTCACCACGAGGAGCTCTCCGGACTGACCGATCAGGACCGCATCTACTTTGCCAGCCAGCCTTACGCCATGGGGATCCTCGAGGCAATCGATCACTATGATTTCTTCAATAGCTGCGAAGTACCGGCGGACTGATGCCTGAACGCCTGCTGATTTGCACCGATCTCGACCGTACCCTGCTACCGAACGGGCCGCAATCCGAATCTCCGCAAGCGCGCGAGCGCTTTGCCGGGCTGGTTGCCAACCCGCAGATCACCCTGGCCTACGTCAGCGGGCGTCATCGGGCACTGGTGGAGCAGGCCATATTCAACTACCGGTTGCCGGTACCGGATTTCGTGGTGGGGGATGTCGGCACGACCATTTACCGGGTCGGTACAGAGCAGGCCTGGGCCAGGCTGACCACGTGGGAAGAGGATTTCGCCAGTGACTGGGCAGGCAGGACACACGCCGAGCTGAAGGCGCTGCTGCATGACCTGTCCGCCCTGCAATTGCAGGAAGTCAGCAAGCAGAACGACTACAAGCTGAGTTACTACGTGCCCTTGCAAAGCGACCGCGAGGCCCTCTCGGCCATGATCCGCCACCGCTTCGGGGAATCCGGCATCAGGGCCAGCCTGATCTGGAGCATCGACGAACCGATGGGCATCGGCCTGCTGGATATCCTGCCGGAACGGGCAAGCAAGCTGCATGCCGTGGAGGCACTGATGAAACTGAACGGCTTCGACTGCAGCAACACCGTGTTCTGCGGTGACAGCGGCAACGATATCGAGGTACTGGCCAGTCCGATTCCCGCCGTGCTGGTCGCAAACGGACACGCGGATGTCAAGGAACTCGCCAGACGACTGGCCGACGAGAAGCATTGCAGCGCACAACTTTACATCGCACAGGGCGGTTTCATGGACATGAACGGAAACTACAGTGCCGGTATACTGGAGGGCATTGCCCATTACCATCCGGACACTACCGGCTGGATGTAACCTCCACCGCAACGGAAACGCCGGCATGAGCGACCCGCAGGTCTGTATATTTGGCGAAGTACTGTTTGATCATTTTCCCGACGGCAAGCGCGTGCTGGGCGGCGCACCGTTCAATGTCGCATGGCACCTGCAGGCATTCGGCCTCGCACCGCGATTTATCAGCCGGGTCGGCGCGGATGCCGAAGGCGAGTCCGTGCTGGCCGCCATGCGCGAATGGGGCATGGACACCCGGGCAGTCCAGGTCGACGCCCACCGGCCCACAGGCCGGGTCAGCGTGCAGATCCTCGATGACGAACCGGCCTACGATATCGTCGCCGACTGCGCCTATGATGCGATCGGGTGGCAACCGCAACAGGTACCCACCGATGCCTTCGTCTACCACGGCTCGCTCGCCATCAGGGCGCCGGAATCGCGCCAGACCCTCGACGCGATCACGCGGGCAGCTGCAGCAGGCACCATCTTCCTCGACGTCAACCTCAGGCCGCCCTGGTGGGACCATGACGAGGTCATGTCACGGATCAGGGCGGCGCACTGGGTCAAGCTCAATGCCGACGAGCTGGCCGTGCTCGCCCCGCATCGCGCCTCCGACGTCATTCACGCCGGCGAGTTTCTTGCCGAGAACAACCTGAAAGGCCTGATCCTCACCCGGGGCGCGGACGGCGCAAGCGTATTCACGGAAGACGGCGCGAGCTTCGTGGTGAAGCCGGGCGGTAAAATCAGGATTGTGGATACCGTGGGCGCCGGTGATGCCTTTACAGCGGTCACGATACTCGGGATCATCTCGGGCTGGCCGCTGCCAGTGACGCTCGAACGGGCGCAGTCCTTTGCGTCGCAAATCGTTGGCCGGCGCGGCGCGACCGTGAACGAGCGCGACTTTTATCAACCGCTGATCCTGGCTTGGGATCTGCCCGGACAACACACGAACTGACATATGTACGAACAGGTTTCCCATTCCCTGCTGAACCGGTTGCTGGACAATCTAAGCGAAGACATCCGCAAACAGGACCTGCGCCATTTCTACCTCCGTCTCGGCGCGAATTTCTATGCGATCCATTCGCTGTTTCACCATCTCTACGGCGAGCGCGAGGACTTCGAGGCGCAGATGCTGCGACTCGTCGAGGTGCTGGCGCACCACGACCTGGCACGCGACCCCGACCTCAGGGAACTGGATCGTCAACGCGAGGAGAATCACAACTGGTTCCTGAGCCAGGAATGGGTCGGCATGGCACTGTACTGCGACGGCTTTGCCGGCAACCTGCAGGGCCTGGAATCCAGACTCCACTACCTGCAGGAACTGGGCATCAATATGCTGCACGTGATGCCCATTCTGAAATGCCCGGTGGGCGCCAGCGACGGCGGCTATGCGATCAGCGACTTTCGCGCCCTGGACGAACGTGCCGGAACGCTCGAGGACCTGCGCTCGGTGGCCGGTTCCCTGCGCAAGCGCAACATGCTGCTGACCCTCGACGTGGTAGTCAACCACACCTCGAATGAACACGACTGGGCGCGTGCGCGCCCGCGCCGGCGAGAAAAAATACCAGGACTACTACTACTTCTTCGACAATCGCGATATCCCCGACATGTTCGAGGAGACCATGCCCGAGATCTTCCCGGAAACCTCGCCCGGCAACTTCACCTGGGACGAGACGATGGGCAAGTGGGTGATGACGGTCTTCAACAACTACCAGTGGGACCTGAATTACAGCAACCCGGCCGTGTTCATCGAGATGGTGGATATCATCCTGTTCTGGGCCAACCAGGGTGCGGATATCGTGCGACTGGACGCGGTCGCATTTCTGTGGAAGAAAATCGGCACCACCTGCCAGAATGAGCGCGAGGCACACCTGATCCTGCAGTTGCTGAAGGATTGCTGCCAGGTGACCGCGCGCGGCGTGCTGTTCATCGCCGAGGCGATCGTCGCACCGGTGGAAATCGCAAAATACTTCGGCGAGGATGCCGTGATCGCAAAAGAATGCGAGATCGCCTACAACGCCACCCTCATGGCCCTGCTCTGGGATACGGTGGCCACCCATAACGCAAACCTGCTCAACATCGGTGTACGCAACCTGCCGAACAAGCTCGATCGTGCCACCTGGCTGAACTATATCCGCTGCCACGATGATATCGGCCTGGGCTTCGACGATAACGATATCCGCCTGGCCGGTTATGACCCGCTGGCGCACCGCCGCTTTCTGGTGGACTACTTCACGGGGGAATACGACGATTCGCCGGCACGCGGACAGCCATTCGGTCGCAACCTGAAAACGGGCGATGCGCGCATATCGGGATCACTCGCCTCGCTGGTGGGACTCGGTACGGCGCTGGAAGACGGTAATCCGGAAGGAATCGACATAGCCGTGCGCCGCATCCTGCTGCTGCACAGCGTGATCATGTCCTACGGTGGCATCCCCCTGCTTTACTACGGCGACGAGATCGGCATGCTGAATGATTGCACCTACCTGGATGATCCCGCCAAGGCCAACGACAATCGCTGGCTGCACCGCCCCCGCATCGACTGGAACAAGGCAGACATGCGCAATCAGCACGGCAGCCTGGAACAGCGCATCTTCGAAGGGCTGCAAAGAATGATCGCCGTGCGCAAGTCCATCCCGGCCTTCGCCGACTTCAACAATCGCGAGTTGCTCGATACCGGCAACCCCCACCTGTTCGTCTTCATGCGCACCGATCCGTTCCAGAGCGGAGATAACGTACTGGTGGTGACGAACTTCGACAGCGCCCCCCAGTCACTCGACCTGATCGACCTGCGCAATCGCGGCCGCTTCGCCTACGGCCAGGTCCAGGACCTCTGTTCCGGCGAGACCCCTTCGCTCTACAAGGACACGCTGGTCATTCCGCCCTACCGGTTTTACTGGCTGAGCGATCGACCCTCTTTCTAGCGGCGGGACGCCCGGCCCAATGGGTCGGTGAGCCCGCGACCGGGCCAGGCGCATAGCGCATACCGCGCAGATCCGCGGCGCCGAAACATCCAGCAGGGCTGACGGGTCGTTCAAAACCATCGGATTTATATGGAAAAAGAGTCGAGACCCGCCTGGGGTAACAGACTGTCGCCGTTGAACGACGCTCCATTAGTATATTTTTATAAGTCGATGTATTGCCTCTATTCGTAGCTGATCCTGATTGGCGACATCCCCGCCGCCAAACCCGCACCACACACGCGCCGCAGCCATCCCTTCTAAACGGAAACATCGTTATATCCGCTACATTATCAGCGAGTTACGTATTGCCAAACGCCAGTGGCACCCGGCAGTGTGCGACACCGGCAGCGACCAACATGTCATGGCAATGACATCGCCGGCCAGCCAGTAAAGTCGTCGCCACGGCGAACCGGCATCCGTCCGACACACCGCTCCACCCGACTGTTCTAACGAGGAATTTCGCTCCAACCGGGCGCATCCGCGCATTTTGCCGCCTGGATTCTGGCTCTCTAGCCGCCTTCTCATGCAGTGAAAACAGCTGGCATGGTCCTTGCGTTACGAATTTGCAATCACGATCACACAACCCGCATCAGGTGCCGCAATGGCGGCGCCGATAGCTGATAAACACAGAGGCAAACGCATATGTTTTCAAAAAAACACGGTAAGTCATTGATTCGAGGTCTACTGGTAGTCAGCCTGGCCATCCTGCTGGGCGCCTGCGGCGGAGGCAGTACCGGTGTCGTGGGCGGGACAACCACGTCCAGCACAAGCAGCACGACAGCCACGTCCCGCGCAAGCAGCACGACAGCCACGTCCAGTGTAAGCAGCACGACAGCCACGTCCAGTTCCAGTAATTCCAGCAGCCCATCGGGAACTGCCTCGACCGGCGCCATCAGACTGTCATGGACGGCCCCGGTCGCCCGTGCCGATGGAACACCGCTATCGCTGTCAGAGATCGCCGGCTACCGTGTCCATTACGGGACGTCGTCCGGCAAATACACGAGTCACGTCAATATCACTAATGGTTCACTGCAATCCGCCACCGTGTCCGGCATACCGATCGGCACGTATTACGTCGCCATGTCGACATACGATGCAAGCGGACTGGAAAGCAGATACTCAGCGCCTGTCGTCAAGTCAGCACTGTAATCCCGCACCGCAGACTGTTCGTCCCCCGGACCACTAACCGGCCCGGGGTACTGCATAGCCGCGGCGCCAACCCGTCTCAAGTCCTGCCACAGCCGGACCGGGGGACGCACAACCTGTAAGCCCCCGGCATCCGGCTCAGAGTAGCCCCCTCGTCGCCCAAAGCTAGCCGGCCTGCCGGATTCAGCCCGCCAGACAGCATGCCGATACCCGCAGATAGCGGCAATCATTGACCTGTATCAACACAGGTTCATGGCATTCGTTATATAGAGAAGAGTTTATATATGAAGAAAATGGAACCGACCATGATCAAACATCATGCCAGCGCCCTCGCTGAACTTGCGGCAGACAGGGAAACGCCTGAGCTTGCCTCGAAAAAGGAAATCACGAGTCTCGGCAAGCAGAAGATATTCGCCGATGCCAACTACCCGTACAAGACCAAGATGGGTCGGGCTGAATACGAAGCAGCCAAGCAGGAGCTGCAGATCGAGCTGCTCAAGATGCAGGGCTGGGTCAAGGAAACGGGCCAGCGGATTGTCATCCTTTGCGAGGGACGCGACGCGGCCGGCAAGGGCGGCACCATCAAGCGCTTCATGGAACACCTGAATCCACGCGGCGCACGTGTAGTCGCCCTGGAAAAACCCTCGGATGAAGAGCAGGGCCAGTGGTACTTTCAGCGTTATGTCAAGCACCTTCCCACAGCGGGTGAAATCGTGCTGTTCGACCGATCCTGGTATAATCGTGCCGGCGTCGAGCGTGTCATGGGTTTTTGCTCCTCCGGCGAGTATCTCGAATTCATGCGCCAGGCGCCCGAGCTGGAGCGCATGCTGGTTCGCGCCGGAATCCATTTTTTCAAACTGTGGTTCTCGGTCAGCCGTAATGAGCAGTTCCGCCGCTTCCAGGGACGCCGTCACGACCCGCTGAAACAGTGGAAACTGAGTCCGATCGATATGGCATCGCTGGACAAATGGCAGGACTACACCGAGGCAAAAGAGGCCATGTTTTTCTACACGGACACCGCCGACGCGCCGTGGACCGTGGTCAAGTCGGATTGCAAGAAACGTGCGCGTATCAACGCCATGCGCCACGTGCTAAACAGCCTCGAGTATCCGAACAAGAACCGCCAGATCGCCATCGCACCGGATCGCCTGATTGTCGGCTCGGCAAAGAACATCTACGAATCGGGCGAGCACTATCTGGAAAGCAGCCCCCTTGAAACGACCAGCAAGGAATAGTCATGCACCAGTCCGAACATGCCCAGGCAATGACAGACCGCTTTCATGAACTTGTGGAACAATCCGGGGACAGCCTGCCCGAGAACCACTACGATGAACTGAGGCTGATCATCGAGGCCGGGCTCGATACTGCACTGGCGGAGATCATGGAAAACATCGCGGACAAGCTGACAGCCATGGCGCACGACATCCAGCACGACGCGGAATTCTTCGACTGACAGACTGGCACCGCGCTACCGGGCGTGCGGCCGGGACACCACCCGCTGATTCACATCTCATCACGATCAACCCGCTCCTGACCGGCATGAACGTGTTAAGGCCGGCAGAGGTGTGACCGTCACTGAACGGACTTTCGATCACGCGCGGTCAGACGGCCTGCGACACCGCGCCGGCTGCCTGGCGTTTACCTGGACGGATCCGGCGAGATTGATGCACGTCAATACCCAAAACCTTGCAATCAGGCATAGTTTCAAGTCAATATGGCTGTGTTAATAATAAAATTGACGACCGCATCCCTACCCCACCCCGTGAAGAATGTGATATCGGGAAGTCATCCGGGCTATCAGCAAATACCCCGATGCCGGTAGCGGTAAGTCCGTATTATTCCAGGAGCGTGCACAGTGTTATTTTCCGGCAGTCAAAAAAAATATCGTAGCTTGGATTCCTCGTCACTGGACTGTGTCCGCGACCACCTCGCAACCCGGGTTGTCGGACAACGCAGCCTGATCGACAGCATGCTGATATGCCTCGTGAGCGAAGGCCATCTGCTGGTAGAGGGTATGCCGGGGCTGGCCAAGACCACTGCGGTAAAGGCCCTGGCGGAGGCCATCGAGGGTGACTATCACCGCATCCAGTTCACCCCCGACCTGCTGCCCTCCGATCTGATCGGCACGGATATCTACCGTCATGAGAAGGGCGAGTTCGTATTCCGTGCCGGCCCGCTGTTTCACAACATACTGCTGGCGGACGAGGTCAACCGCGCGCCGGCCAAGGTCCAGTCGGCATTGCTGGAAGCCATGGGTGAACACCAGGTCACGGTCGGCATGAAGACCTACCAGCTGCCGGACCTGTTCATGGTGCTGGCCACCCAGAATCCAATCGAACAGGAAGGCACTTATAACCTGCCGGAGGCCCAGCTGGACCGCTTCCTGATGCACGTCTGGGTGGATTACCCGAATCGCGAGGAAGAACTGGCCATCCTGCAGCTCGACAGCAACCAGCAGTTGACCGCACCGCCCCCCCTGCCGTGATGCTGACCCAGGCGGAACTGTTCAAGGTGCGCGCGGATGCGGCAAAGCTCTATCTCGATCCCAAACTGAATGACTACATCGTCGACCTGGTACAGGCCAGTCGCCGGCCCGAAGCCTATGACGATAGCCTCAAGCGCTGGTGCCGGTTCGGTGCCTCGCCACGCGCCACGATTGCGCTGGCTCGCTGTGCCCGTGCACGCGCCTGGCTGGATGGCGATGAATTTGTCGCGCCGCACCATATCCAGGCCGTGGCGCCGGACGTGCTGCGCCACCGCATCCTGTTGACCTTCGAAGGCGAAGCCGAGGGCGTCACCAGCGATCATTTCATCAAGCGTCTGCTGGAGGTCGTGGCAATACCGTGATGGCCGGCAGGAACTTCGGGCCAGGGCACCCGTTTCAGACCACAGCAGCAACGCGATGAGCCTTCACCCGCAGCTTGATGATCTGCTGGAACTCCGCCACCAGGCCCGCGCCCTGGGCGTGGCAGCCAATCACCTGGTCAATACCACCTTCAGCGGCCTGTACGCGTCGGTTTTTCGCGGCACCGGACTGGATTTCGATGAGGTCCGCGAATATCGCGAAGGCGACGATATTCGCAATATGGACTGGCTGGTCACGGCGCGTACCGACATCCCGCACCTGAAGGTTTTCCGCGAGGAACGCCAGCGCAGCGTCATCCTCTGCATCGATACCGGGCCGCATATGAGTTTCGGCACCCGCGGCACGTTCAAGTCCATCCAGGCAGCGCGTACCGCAGCCCTCATCGGCTGGGCCGCCAGCAAACAGCACGACCGGGTCGGCGGCGTGCTGTTCGGCAATCCCGCGACCGGGTTGCGCTACTTCCGCGCCACCCCCGGCCGCCGCGGTCTGTGGCGATTGCTGCGCGGGCTCACCGAGCCCATCGAGCAAGGCGACACGGACGAATCGCAGTTGATGGCGACCCTGCAGCACCTCGACAGCGGCGCGGCCACCGGTTCGCTGATCTTCGTTATCGCACCGCTCAACCAGGTCACCGCCGGCCTGGAACGCATCCTCGGCAGTCTGAAGCAGCGCAACGACGTCGTGCTGCTGCCGGTGGACGATCCGGCCGACCGTGACCTGCCGGCCATGGGACCGGTCATCTTCTCCAATGCCGCCGGCGAATTACTGGAAGTGGATACGGACAATGCCGAAGGACGTGCGGCTTTTCGCGAAGACTGGGAACAGCGCCGCGAGGAACTTCAGCAACTCGCCTACCGGCTGGGGCTCGGCCTGATACCCGTCAGCACATCGGATGACGTGCACCGCACCTTGATTACAGGACTGCGGCACTACCGGGGAAGACGCTAGCCCGCATGGAAAATACTACCGCGATTTTACGCGACATCCACGAACTGGACGCGATCCCGTGGTGGCCGCCGGCTCCCGGCTGGTGGATTGTCTTCGGCCTGCTGCTGCTCTTGCTCGTCGCCGCGGCGCTCCGTTACTGGCTGCGCTACAGCGGCCTCATGCCGGGCTGGCGCGGCGATGCCCGCCGCCAGCTGCGCGCCCTGCGCAAGGCCTTGCGCCAGGAAGACCCCCGCGCCATCGCCGGCCGCCTGTCCACACTGCTGCGCCGTATTGCCATGGCGCGAGGCGGGCGGCGCCAGGCCGCCGGGCTGTCCGGCGATCGCTGGCTCAACTGGCTGGAAGAAAACGACAGTACCGGTTTCAGCTGGACGAAGCGTGGCCGGATACTGCTGCAGGCCCCCTACATGCCACCGACATGGGTTGTGGAACGCAAGGATGTGGCACGGCTGGTCGTCGCCGCACGGCGCTGGGTCGATGCGGTAACCCCGGCTGACCGCAAACCGGCGATACGCTGGCGCGAAAAGCTTGCAATGTACGGTATCAACCTGCGGAGCAGGCATCATGTTTAGTTTTTCCTGGCCGTGGGCTGCCCTGCTGCTGCCCCTTCCGCTACTGGTGCGCTGGTTCTGGCCGCGCCCGCATGGCGCAACCGATGCCTACACCCACGGCGACAGTTCCACCCTCCTGCACCCGGCGCTGGGACGACTGGCATCCACGTTCGTTGCCGCTCGCTCGCTCACCCATGCCGGCAGCCGCCTGCAGATTGTCATGCTGTCCCTGGTATGGGCGGCACTGGTTGTCGCCATGATGCAGCCGCAATGGCTGGAACCCTATACGGAAATCCGCACCGAGGGCTATGACCTGATGCTTGCCGTCGATACATCGCGCTCGATGGAGGCGCTGGACTTCACGGTCGACAACCGCCAGGTCACGCGCATGGCGGTTATCAAGGGTGTGCTGGAGCGCTTCGTCAAGGCCCGCGACGGCGACCGCATCGGTATTGTGGTGTTCGGCAGCCAGGCGTTTGTGCTGTCTCCCATGACACAGGATTTGCAGGCCCTGCACAGCCTGCTGGACAGTGTCGTTGCGCGCATGGCCGGTGACGGTACCGCAATCGGCGATGCCATTGGACTGAGCGTGAAAAAACTGCGCGAACGCCCCGAGGGTTCGCGCGTGCTGATCCTGGTCACCGATGGCGAGAATACCGAGGGCAGCATGCCGCCGAACCTGGCCGCGCAGCTCGCTGCACACGAAGGTATCCGCATCTACACCATCGGCGTCGGCAGCAAGGGGCTGGTGCCATTCATGGAAGATGGCCGTATGACCCAGGTCAAGATGGAAATCGACGAGGACCTGCTCACCGAGGTAGCGGCAATCACGGGCGGCGCCTATTTCCGTGCCACCGACAGTGGCGCGCTCGAGCAGATCTACCAGCAGATCGACGCACTGGAAAAGACCCAGGCCGAATCACGCACCGTGATGATTCCGCAACCGCTCTACCGCTGGCCGCTGGGAGCGGCGCTGCTGCTCCTGTTGCTGCTTGGACTGTTCCCCAACGGTATACCACGATCGTGGTTCACGAGACCTGCCCATGGCTGACCTGCTGCCCGCCATCCATTTCAGCGAACCGGCCTGGCTATGGGCATTGCTGTTGTGCATACCGGTTGCCCTGTGGCTGATCCTGACCCGCAATCTCAGCAAGCGTAACGAACGCATGCAGCTATACGCGGATCAACACCTGTTGCCGCATCTGCTGGGCCGTTCGGAGATTACCACCGGTACGCAATGGCGACGCTACGCACACTGGTCCCTCGTCTGGGTGCTGCTGGTACTGGCCATGGCCGGTCCGCGCTGGGATTTCACCGATGTAAAGCTGTTCCGTCCCGGCACCAACCTGGTGGTGCTGTTCGATCTCTCGCGCTCCATGATCGTGTCAGATGTGCAACCCTCGCGGCTGGCGCGTGCCCAGCAGGAACTGGCTGACCTGCTGGATCGCAATCGCGGCATCCGCATCGGCGTAATCGGGTTTGCCTCGATTGCCCAGGTCGTCGCACCGGTAACCGAGGACATGAACGGTATCCGTCGGGTGCTGCCGGCGCTCGACACGAGCCTGGTGCAATTGCCGGGCAGCCGGCTGGTGCATGCGCTCGACCGCGCCGGTGAACTGCTCGCCGGTCAGTCGAAGGACAGTATCAACTCGCTGCTGATCATCACCGATGGTGATTTCGATGAGCCTGGCCTGGAGCAGCATTTGCAGGAATTTGCTGCGCGCGGGGTGCGCGTGCATATCCTCGGCATCGGCACGCCGGAGGGTGATGCCGTTCCCGGCCGGGAAGGCCAGTGGATCAAGGACAGGAGCGGCCAACCGGTCGTTTCAAGGCTCAACGAGCCCTTGTTGAAAACCCTGGCGACTGCCGGAGCGGGAATTTACCAGCGCGCCGATTACCGCCAGCGCGATACCGACCGGATCCTGGAAGAGGTGAAGGCGCAGGCGCTGCCCGGCGGCGAACTCAATGAACGCACGCGGGTCTGGAATGAACGCTTCCACTGGCTTGCCGGGCTGGCGCTGCTGTTGCTGCTGCCGCTGTTTCGCCGCACCCTGCCGGGTTTCCAGGTGCGCAGCTCATGAAACGGCAAACGATCCTCGTCACGTACCTGCTGACCGGCCTGCTGGCCGGCGCGACAACCGTCAAGGCGTCCTGGTTCAGGAACACTGAGCAGGAAGCGGCCAGCAAGTACCGGGAAGGCGAATACAGCGAAGCCGCACAGGATTTCAGCGATGCTTACCGGCGTGGCGTCGCACTCTACCGTGCGGGACGCTACACGGAAGCGGGCGATGCCTTTGCCAGTGTCGAGCGCGAAGACGTCAAGCCGGACGCGTTGTATAACCTGGGCAACAGCCGCTACAAGCGCAGCGACTACGAAGGCGCGGTCGAAGCCTACCAGGCAGCACTGGCGCTGCAACCGAAAGACGCCGACACGTCGCACAATCTGTCACTGGCGAAGCGGATGCTGGAACAGACCGTGAACGAGGACCTGGAACAGGAAAAGTCCGAGCAGCCACCCGAGGAAGAAGAGCAGCAAGAAGAAGAAAAAGAACAGCAGGAGTCCGAGGAGTCCTCCAGCGAGGAGCAGCAGGAGTCCGAGGAGTCCTCCAGCGAGGAGCAGCAGGAATCCGAAGAATCCTCCGGCGAGGAGCAGCAGGAGTCCGAGGAGTCCTCCGGCGACCAGCAGCAGGAGTCCGAGGAGTCCTCCGGCGACCAGCAGCAGGAGTCCGAGGAGTCCTCCGGTGACCAGCAGCAGGAGTCCGAGGAGTCCTCCGGCGACCAGCAGCAGGAATCCGAGGAGTCCTCCGGCGACCAGCAGCAGGAATCCGAGGAGTCCTCCGGCGACCAGCAGCAGGAATCCGAGCAGTCCTCCGGTGACCAGCAGCAGGAATCCGAGGAGTCCTCCGGCGACCAGCAGCAGGAGTCCGAGGAGTCCTCCGGTGACCAGCAGCAGGAGTCCGAGCAGTCCTCCGGTGACCAGCAGCAGGAATCCGAGCAGTCCTCCGGTGACCAGCAGCAGGAGTCCGAGCAGTCCTCCGGCGACCAGCAGCAGGAGTCCGAGCAGTCCTCCGGTGACCAGCAGCAGGAGTCCGAGGAGTCCGCCGGTGACCAGCAGCAGGAGTCCGAGGAGTCCTCCGGCGACCAGCAGCAGGAGTCCGAGCAGTCCGCCGGTGACCAGCAGCAGGAATCCGAGCAGTCCGCCGGTGACCAGGAACAGGAGTCCGCGGATTCAAAAGGCGATCAACAGGATGACTCCGACAAGTCCGCCGGCGACCAGGAACGGGAAAGCGAGCCATCGGCCGGTGACCGGGAAGAGGATGCCGACACCGGATCAAAGGAGGATAAATCTGCCAGCGACAAGTCCGAATCCGTTGAAGATCAGCAGGAAAAGGGAGATTCTGGCGAGCAGGATGAACAAAAAGGTGTTAATCTCGGAATAGATAAAACTGATCAGGAATCAGATCTGGGCGAAGCTGGCGATACCGGAGGAGGACCGGAAGATCGGGACCAGGAGCAAGCCGGGGCCAACTCGGACAAATCGGCCGGCCCGGGTGGGCTGCCAGACGAGATATCCGAGGAACAGGCAGCGGCCAGCCAGGCGGTAGAGCGCTTCGACCAGCTGGACACCGGCTCCGGCGATGCAGACCAGGGAAATCCGCAGGACGGCATACCGGACAAGGACGGGGTCCCCGGTACCAGCATCTCCATGACGGTAATGGATCAGTGGCTGGAACAGATCGAAGGCGACCCGGCCCACCTGTTACGCAACCAGTTCAGGATAGCGGAACAGCTGGAGATGCAACGCAATCGTCGCCAGCTGATGGAAACGCGTCCGTGGTAACACTGGTGACCGGCGACGCGACCTGAGCGGCGGACAGCGAGACGATTACGAGGAAGTAGACGGGGGCAATCACTTGAGTATGGTTACAACGTTACGTATCGGTATCATTTTCCTGCTGGCAAGCTTGTCAGTTTCACTGGCGCACGCCGCCGGTTTTTCAATGGGCAGTAGCAAGCCTCATGGTAAAGACGGTTACACCACCAATCGTCCCTGGGGCAACATCGAACCCAGCAAACCCGCACCGCAATATCAGCCCCCGCAACCGTTACCCGGCAGCTACTATCCCGGCGCTGCACCCGGCACTGGCTGGTATTCGGCACAGTTGCCTGCCAGCAGCGCTGCAGGCAATAGCGCGCCAGTTGTCGAGGTCGACGTCGACGGATCGGTGTTCTATGAACAGCAGAACATCGTCTACACGGTCCACGTCGTAAGCGACGGCAATCTCGCCTTGCTGGATGCCGAGTTACCGCGCATCGAGGGAGCGGCAATGGAACTGATCGACGGTCCCGTCGCCAGCACGCGCTCCAGCGGATACAGTCGTACACCTCAAATCGTCAATACCTATCGCTACAAACTGATGCCGCTGCATTCCGGCAAGGTCGTCATTCCGGCAATCCGGTTCACCGGCACACACGCTGCCGGCAAACAGTCGAATAATCCGCAGGGCAACAAATTCACCATCGCCGCTGCCAGGCCGCTGACCCTGCAGGTGAGACCGGCCGATTCCGCAGTCCAGCCCTGGCTGCCACTGTACGACCTGCGACTGCAAACCGACCTGGAGCAGGAAGGACCTGCCAAGGCCGGCCAACCGGTCACCCTCACCCTGGAACTGACCGCACGCGGGGCACTGGGCACCCAGCTTCCGTCGCTGGCTCACCAGCTCGAAAGTCCCCATTACCGTGTGTATCGGGATACGACCACCACCAGGAGCGGCATTTCGTCCAACGGTCGGTACCTGACCGGCAGCCGCAAGGAAACCTACACTCTCATCCCGCTCGAGGATGGCTGGATACGCCTTCCGGAGATCAACGTCGCGTGGTGGGACATCGACATGCAGACAGCACGGCTTGCCGGCTTGCCGCCCACGCAGTCCAGCGGCGCTGCGACCTCCGGCCTGACTGCAACCGGTACCGGACAGACATCCCTGTTCCCGGCCTATTTCTGGATACCCATGGTGATCGCGCTGGCCCTGATCGCCGGCTTCTGGCTGGGCGCCTGGCACCGCACCCGACCACTGGTCAATCGAGCCGGCGCCTGGTTATCGGCAACCGGCCAGGGCGCTGTGCAACGCGGCCAGCGTCTCGGCAGCATGATCTCGCCGTTACGACACCTGCGCCGGCTGCGTATGGCATTCGCCCTGCTGATGCCGAAGTCGGTCAGGATCTGGATGTGCACGCATTGCCTGGCAACCGAGGACAACCCGCAAGCCTGGTGCACGGAATTCAAGAGCCGCGTGTGCAAGCATCTCGACATATCCTCGCATGCCTCGCTCACCAGCATTACCGAGAAACTCATCGCGACCAGTCCCAGCGCCGAACCGGCCAGGCTGCGCGAACTGGCGCATTCGCTCGACGGCGCACTCTACGGTGACCGGACGCTCGATTTCCCCGCCTGGAAACGCGAACTGAGACAGCAGCTGCGCCCGCACCTGCTACGCCGCAACCGTGCACGCACACCCCGCAAGACAAACACACTGCCGGCGCTCAATCCGACCTCGGCCTGAGACTGTTCCTGACTGTCGCGGCGGGCTCCTGCGCCCGCCGCCGGTTTATCGGCCGGTCGCGCGTTTCAGCAGCGGCCTGAGTTGCCGAAGCGTGCGGCTGTTGAGCACGTCCTGTTTTTCCAGCCAGCCGCGCCGCGCCTGCCCCACGCCGTAGGCGAGGTTCGCGAAATCCCGGGTACTGTGGGCATCGGAATTCACCGCGACGAGCACCCCTTCATCCCGCGCCATCTGGCAATACACATCCAGCAGATCGAGTCGCTCCGGGTGCGCGTTGAGTTCCAGGAAACAGCCGCGTTCGCGCGCCTTGCGGATGACCTTGAGCATGTCGATGTCATACGGCTCGCGACTTTCGAGCAAGCGGCCGGTTGGATGCGCAAGCAGGGTAAAATGCGGACGGTCCATGGCACGCAGGATGCGGTCCGTCTGTTCTGCGCGTGACAGTGTGAAGTTGCTGTGCACTGCCCCGATCACCAGGTCCAGTTCACCGAGCACGTCATCGGGCAGGTCGAGCCGTCCGTCTTCCAGGATGTCGACCTCCACGCCCTTGAGCAGCGTGATGCCGTCGAGCTCCTCATTCAGTCGATCGATCTCGTGCATCTGCTTGCGCAGTCGCTTCGGATCGAGACCGTGCGCAACCGTAAGCCGGCGTGAATGTTCCGTGATCGCGAGGTAGCCGAGGCCGTAGTGCTGTGCGGCCTGTGCCATCTCGCGCAGGCTGTTATGTCCGTCAGTGGTCGTGGTGTGCGCGTGCAGGTCGCCCCTGAGATCGGCCAGCGTCACCAGCTTCGGCAACTTGCCGGCACGCGCCGCCTCGAGTTCGCCACGGTTTTCGCGCAGCTCCGGATCGATCCACGGCAGGCCCACGCTGCGATAGACCGATTTCTCGGTCGCGCCAGCCGTGCGGCGCTTGCCCCGGAACACACCGTATTCACTGATCTTGAGCTTGCGCTCCTGCGCCAGCCGACGCAGTGCGATGTTGTGCTCGCGCGAACCGGTGAAGTAAAGCAAGGCCGCGCCAAAACAGTTTTCCTCTACGACGCGCACATCCACCTGCAGCCCGGACCTGAGCATCAGCGTGGCGCGCGTGGGGCCGCTGGCGAGCACCTTTTCGACCTCCTCGTACAAAACCACACGGTCCATGACCCCGGCGGCTTCCGCGGTGACCAGGATGTCGAGGTCACCGACTGTCTCGCGAGCGCGGCGATAGCTGCCGGCCAGCACGACCTGTTTCACACCGGGGATCCGCTGCAGCCAGGCCTGCAACGGTTCGGCATACTGCGCGGCCACGGCCAGTTTGAAGCGCGGCTGTTCCGCAACCTGCCTGGACACCGCCTCCAGTATGACCTGCTCGGTCCTGGCACCGAAGCCGGGCAGCTCGCGAATACGCCCGTCACGCGCGGCACGCGCCAGCTGCTCAAGCGTATGGACGTCAAGCTCGTGATACAGCGTGCTCACGCGTTTCGGACCGAGACCGCGAATCTTCAGCAACCCGGTGACGGAATGCGGAACCTGCCGGTGCAGCTTGTCGAGCATCCGGCACTTGCCCGTCCCGGCAATTTCCTCGATGCGAGCGGCGAGATCGGTGCCGATAGCAGGCAGTTCGGTCAGGTCATCCCCCCTGGCCAGCATGTCCGCCACCGCCTCGCCCATGCCCTGCAACTGGCGCGCGGCATTACGATAGGCACGCACCCGGAACGGGTTTTCATTCTGGATCTCGAGCAGGTCGGCGATTTCCACGAATACGGCGGCAATGTCGGCGTTATGAACGGACATGCTCCTAGCCCGCATTTCTCACCGGGATCCCGGATGCTGGCGCAGGGCTCGCATGTCCGGACGCCGCTCTGGAATGAAAGAGGTAGCCGTAGCTACCACTTGAGTGAAGAGCAAGTACGGGCATGCGAGAACCAGCCAGGGCCGGGATAGGCGGTGGCCGATAACACACTGTTTGTTGGCGAATGGGTATTAGCTTCATGGTTTCAGCTCATTATGTCGGATAACAGCCGCCCGGTGAGAAATGCGGGCTAGCCCTTGATACAGACCAGCGGCTCCAGCCGCGCCACCTTGCGCGCCAGGCCGGCGGCATCGGCCGCATCCACCACGGAGCCGACGTCCTTGTACGCGCCCGGCGCCTCCTCGGCCACGCCGCGTCCCGACGGACTGCGGATCAGGATGCCGCGCGCGGCCAGCTCGTCGATGACCTGGCGACCGTGCCAGGTCTTGTGGGCCTGGTGACGGCTCATGGCGCGCCCGGCGCCGTGACAGGCGGAACTCCAGGACAGGGCCTCGCCGGCACTGGTGCCGGCCAGGACATAGGACGCGGTCCCCATCGAGCCGCCGATCAGCACCGGCTGACCCGTGGCGCGCAATGCATCGGGCAGATCGGCATGACCGGGACCGAAGGCACGCGTGGCACCCTTGCGGTGCACGTGAAGCAGGCGGGGTTCGCCGGCCACGACATGTTGCTCGACCTTGCAGGTGTTGTGCGACACGTCGTACAGCAGCGTCAGCTCTGCCTCCGGCAGCACCCGCGCGAAGACATTGCGCACCAGATGGGTGAGAATCTGCCGGTTGGCCAGCGCGCAGTTGATCCCGGCACGCATCGCGCCGAGGTATTCCTCACCGATGGGGGAATCGATCGGCGCGCAGGCCAGTTCACGGTCCGGCAACGTGATGCCGTACTGCGCGGCAGCGATAACCATGCGTTTCAGGAACTCGGTGCCGATCTGGTGTCCCAGGCCACGCGAGCCGCAATGGATGCTGACCACCACCTCGTTCTCGCGCAATCCCATAACCTGTGCCGCCCCGGCGTCGAACACCTGAACGACCTTCTGCACTTCTAGATAGTGATTGCCGCTGCCCAGCGTGCCCATTTCGTCACGCTGGCGCCGCTTGGCGTGGTCGGATACGCAACCCGGCCTGGCACCGGCCATGCGGCCGCGCTCCTCGGTGCGCTCCAGGTCGGCATCACACCCATAGCCCTGCTGTACCGCCCACTGTGCACCTCCCAGCAGCATGGCGTTCATACTCGCGGAATTCAGGTGGATCGTGCCGCTGCTGCCGAGACCGGCGGGAATGTCGCGATACAGACTGTCGGCCAGTGTTTTCTGCACCGCCATGACAGCGTCGGCCTGCAACCCGGTCAGCAGGCATCGTACGCCGCAGGAAATGTCGAAGCCGACGCCGCCGGCCGAGACCACGCCGCCGTCGCCGGCATCGAAGGCGGCCACGCCGCCGATGGGAAAACCGTAACCCCAGTGCGCGTCGGGCATGGCATAGGATGCCTGCACGATGCCGGGCAGCATGGCCACGTTGCAGACCTGCTCGTAGACCTTGAGATCCATGTCGCGGATCAGGGTCTCGTCCGCGTAGATCAGCGCCGGCACGCGCATGGCGCCGTGCGGGGCGATCTGCCAGGCATATTCGGTATGACGGTTGAACAGCGATATATCCATATGCTCACCTGCCGGTCCGGCACCCGGATCGTGTCAGTGCAGACTGGGTGTCTGGCTTCAGACATCCACCACGCATTGCGCGACCCAGCTGCCATCCGCTTCCTGCGCCACGCGCAAGGCGGTGTAGGTTGCACCCTTGACCTCGACCGCCGGGCGATGCCGTGCGCTGTCCAGTGCTTCGCCCCAGGCACGCGCCGTGAGCACCTCGCCGCTGATGTGCACGTCGTAGCGCGCGAACAGCCAGTGGCGTGTGGCCATTTCGTACAGCAGCGCGTTGAGCCAGTCCACCAGCAGCAATTCGTCATCCGGCGCCTGGCAACTGATCCTGACCATACCACCAGCGGAAATCCCGGTCGGCTCGGTAATCACGGCGGACAGGGCAACGGCCGCCTGCTCGAATGCCTGCTCCCGGGTCGCGCCGTAACCGCGTACCCCGATATCCGCACCGTGCGGGAAATGCTCCCAGCGCGCAAGCTGCATGGTCAGCAGCAAATCCGCGGCAGTCCTGCGCGGCTGCATGCACAACGGCGAACCCCATCGGTATCACGGCTTGCATTTCCACACATGGTAAATATATAGCACCGTTACCGGCACAGAGACATGACGACCGTCAATCCCGCCCCACTACCACCGGCAGGCATCACGCAACCGGCCACGCGAGCCGGCAGAATCGCAGTCAGGGCACCGGACAAGCACATCCAGACCGCTGCGCCCGGGTTACTCAACGGGGCCGGGCAGCGGCATGCTGATGGCCGCGACCAGGCGCTCGGCACGCTCGAAGTGGCTGCCCTTCCAGTAGATCTGCCCGCATTCTGTACAGCGCCGGAATTCCTCATAGTATTTGCGCGTCTTTGGCTGCAGTTCGGCCACGACCGCCTGCTTGTCGACGATTTCCAGCACACCGTTACAACGCGTGCAGCGGGTAAAGGGTCTGACCAGGCTATACAGGTCCAGCCTGGCGAGCACCTCCCTCACCTGCGTGCGGGGCTGATCGGCGCGCACGAAATACCCATGCGTAATGATCCGCTGCTGCAGCAGGGCACGGTCGCGGGTCAGCACGATGCGCGACTCCTCGACCGAAATCCGCGCGATCTCGATGTCTGTCAGGTCGTTCCCGTAGCGACTGTCGAATCCCAGCAGGCGCAGATAGCGCGCCAGCCGCCCGAGATTGACGTCGACGACGAAGCGTGGTGTGCGCAGTGGTGCGGGGCGCAGGCGGATGACCGGGCTGATATCCATACCCTCGAAGACCGGATAGACGCTGATACGGTCTCCTGCATTGACGATATAGGAAAAATCGACGGATTCGCCGTTGACCAGGATCAGGTCCACCTCGGTATGCGGCACGCCGAACGATTCGATCATGTCCTTGATCGAAGTGCGCCGGTTGCAGGCATGTACGATGTCGCTCCTGCGCAAGGCGGGCGCGAGGAAATCGTTCAGCTCCGCGTAAAAACGCAGGGTTACCTCGGCCATTCCTCCCTCGCCCTGCCGGGCCGTGTCCAGGGCCGGCCTGATACATCACCGCCGCTCACAGCTCGTTGAGTTCCACGGACGGATTGTTGAACAGCTTGCGCCTGACCTCGTCAAAATAATCAGGAAGATAGCGATCCCGGATCCGGACCGGCAGCCGGTCGAGTCGCGGGAAAGGCAACGCCGGGTAGGTGAACAGGAATTCCATCAGGAAACCGACATTCTGTGCCAGCTGCCCGCAATAGCGCGGATTATGGCGCTGCCTGATGATCCGCTCCTCGTGCATGCAGCGACCTATCTCGCTCTCCAGCATCTCCAGATAGCTGGTGACGATGATTTCCAGGTTGATGCTTTCCTCGCCGGACTGCACGAATTCCCGGAACGCCGCGTTTGCCTGGCCAGGCGTGTAACCATGCGCGCCGAACACCTGCAGCATCCTGTCATGCAGTGGCTCGGCAAGAACTTTGTCCTTGTCCGGGTGGTAGCCGACGACCAGGTTGGTGGCCCGGTAGTTTCCGTCATGGCGCTCCTGTTCAATCAGCGTACAGCCGCCATCCTGCAGCAGCGATGTCAGCCGCTCCAGTTCGTGCGTCTCCAGGATCACCTTGAGTCCCGCGACATCGTTGATGGCCTGGCCGTCCGGCAACTGTATGGCGGGATTATCGTGCAGCAGCACCAGCAGTCGCTGCTCAGCCTGCTGCAGTGCCTCCGGTGCCGCCTCCTGCTGCCACACACCGCCTGCCGATTCCGTGCCGCCACCCATATATAGCCAGTCCACCAGACGGCGCGCGGTCTTTTCCGCCAGGCGCCGAATGCGCTTGATGCGGCTGGACCCTGACATAGCAGGCGTCACCCTGCCCGTCATGGAAATACAGGGTGCCGTGAAACGGCGTGTCGCGAAAATAATGGCCGGGATCACCTGCGTAGGCGGTGGCCAGTTCCGCGCAGCGGGCACAGTGTGACGGCAGGATCCTGCTGATCCGGTCCCGGAGTGCACCCTTGGTCGCAACTGTCTCCATGCGCAGAGCTGTACCGTGCAGGCCGGCAAAAAGATCTGCGGAAAAACGGCCAAGACAGCGTGTAACATAAACATTGTTGAAGTGCACCAGGCGCAGGATTTCATCCACATCACCGGGTTGCAGTGTGTCGCGCATCCAGCGCCGAATCACGTCACTGAGGCGGTCGCGGTGCAGGAAACTGTTGATACGGATCATGCGGCAGTCATCCGGCGCCAGACGGTAGCCGGCCACAGCGTGTCGTTACAACACCGTACATTTTGCGCGATCATATACAGCTGCATAAACCATACCTCGCTCGCTTTTCAAACCGGCCTGCTGTTTTGCGGCGATCAACACGATCCCTGCGGGTACGCTGTGGCCAGGCGGGTTTGGAACGCTGATTCATCACCCTGCCATGCCGGCTGAATGTCGTCGATCACCTACATTCAGATTTGCATCCTGTGTAAGCCGGTGATTTCAATGACATCGCAAGTGTATCTGAAACACGACACAGGCGTGCGCACACGTCGATCGGCAATCTTTGCCCGATTTGTGCACAACAAATAAACATACAAAACAGCAGACTGCGAATTCTGTGCGAGCGTTTTGCATTCAGCGGCCACTCCGGTCATAACGTCTTCATCCCATCGTCGCGGCCGGCCCGACTGCAATTCCGTTGTGACCTGCGCACGGTTTCACGCCTGCCGTACTAAAGCTTTCTACCCGTTGTTTGCTGAAACCCCTTTATTTACTGTATTTGCGCACACACTCCAGAGCCGGACAAACCGGAACGCCATGCCGACCCCGTGCGCATTTTTTACTGGCACGGACTTTGCAGACATCCCTGATAAAACATAACTCGCCCACAGGGCCTGCCGCATGACTGCCGCCGGCACCACATAAACAGAGTAACCTTTTTTATGCTGAAACGATTTCTGGTTTTCCCGTTCGCTCGATTTCTTTTTCTTGCATTCATCGCCGCACAATTGTCCGCCTGTGGTGGCGGATCCGGCACTGATACCGCATCCGTTACAGCCACAACCAGCAGCGTCGCCGATGTCACAGATAATGTCATGCTGGCTGGCAGTGTCGGCGACGGACCCGTCACCGGTGCCACCGTGGAGATATGGAGCACGCAGGGCCGCCTGATCGGCTCCATGAAAAGCGATAATACGGCGTCCTTCAATTCCAGCATCCGCGTCAGACGCTCGAGTTATCCGTTGTTGCTGAAAGTCAGGGGCGGTATCGATCTGGTGACAGGCAGTGCACCGGATTTCCAGCTGGTCTCTGTGATGCCTGACCGGCACACGCGGCAGGTCAATATCAATCCCTTCTCGACCCTGATTGTCGGCATCACGCAGTCAATGCCGGGGGGTATTAATGCGAACAATATTCGTGCCGCACGGAAAATCGTGACAGACAAACTGGGTTTCGGCCTGGATCCGGACGTGATTGCCGACCCGATCAGCACAAGGATCACGGATCGCAACATTGCCAACCTGGTGAAGGCAAGCGAGGCCATGGGTGAGATGGTACGCCGTACCCGTGACCTGATCGCGACCACCGGCAGGAAGACCAGCGGTGATGCGGTACTGGCCGCAATTGCCGTGGACCTGCAGGATGGCAGCCTGGACGGACAGGGAACCCGGAACAGTGACCCGGACATCAGCGCCGTGGCGAAGGTGGTTTCCGGACAGGTACTGGTGGAAGCGCTGGCCAATACTCTGAAAGTCGGAGGCATTATCGCCACGCCTGTCATTGACCAGTCCATTGAAGCCACCCGTCCCGGCATCAGCAGCGACAATCTGACACAATCTGTACGCATTACCGATGGTATGCTGGAGCAAACGCGGACAGCGCTGGCAGCGGCCCGGGCCGTGGATTCCAGTGCCGAGGTCGCAGCAATCGAGTCCATCGTCAGCAAAATCAGTGCCGGCACAATGCCCGCAAATATCGCGACTGTCCTGCCCGCAGATGCTTCGCGTACGCTGGATAACGCCGTACTGCTGTCCTCGACGGCTGACGAAACACAACTCGCCGCTGTCAATGCAACTGGTGTACAGACAGGCAGTGACAATCACCCCCCCGCAGTACCGCTCCCGACAGAACCGGTGACGACAGCCCCTGTCACGACTGCACCGATAACGACTGACCCGTCCACCACCGGGGTTTCGTCACGCAGGACCTGGTCACACAGGACCTCATCACGCAGGACCTCATCACGGACGCCGGTTACGACTGAAACCGTCGCGACTGAACAGGTTGCGGCTGAACCTGTCACGACAACTCCGGTCGCGACTGAACCGGTTGCGACCAAACCTGTCACGACAACTCCGGTCACGACTGAACCGGTTGCGGCTGAACCTGTCACGACAACTCCGGTCACGACTGAACCGGTTGCGGCTGAACCTGTCACGACAACTCCGGTCACGACTGAACCGGTCACAAGCGACCCGGCAACAACCGGCCCGGTCACTACCGTACCCGTCAACAACGCCCCGGTGATCAGTGGTTCTCCCTCACGCTCGGTGACAGCCGGCACCGCCTACAGCTTCCAGCCGGTCGCCAGCGATAGCGACCGGGACACCCTGAGCTTCAGTATCATCGGCAAGCCGGCCTGGGCCAGCTTCAATACCGCAACCGGGCGCCTCAGTGGCACACCGGGCGACAGTGACGCGGGAACCTACAGCAATATTGTGATCGCAGTGACCGACAGGACCGACACCGCGAGTCTGCAGGCATTCACCATCAGTGTCGTTCCGGCGCAGAATACGGTTGGCAGTTTCAACCTGAGCTGGACAGCGCCTGTCGCGCGCGCCGATGGCACGCCGCTGTCGCTGGTGGATATCGGTGGCTATCGCATTTATTACGGCACCTCATCAGGCAACTATCCCGACACAATCGATGTCAGTGATGGCAGTGCGCAATCGGCGACTGTGAACAATCTTCCGGTCGGGACCTATCATATTGTGATGACGACATATGACAGCAATGGACTGGAGAGCGCCAGATCCGCGGAGGTGGCGAAAGTCGCCCGGTAAAGGCCTGTCATGAGCCGCAATAGCGGCAGGCTGACCCGCGGGCAAGCAAGGGAAAGAGAGAGGCAGTAACCCGAACTACTCTCTTTTCTCTTTGGCCATCGTCAAGTGTTTGGAGGTGCCACGCCGCGATCGGGCGCGGCGACGCAACAGGCAATCCACAACAGCCAGGACAGATGTGTTACGAATGTAACTGGCCTGTCCGGTGACTACACCACAGCCACGACAGCATGCCGTTCATGACTGCATGGCGCGAACCTGCCGGTAGCGGAAGCAACCGGTCACGTGATCGTTCACCAGCCCGGCGGCCTGCATGTAAGCGTAGCAGATGGTCGAACCCGTGAAACGAAAGCCGTTCGCACGAAGCGCCTTGCTCATGGCATCCGATTGCGTGGTACTGGCAGGCAGCTGCGTGACGGATCGCCAGCTGTTTTGTCGGCTGCAGCCGCCGACAAACTGCCAGATGAAGGCGTCGAACGAACCTTCACGTTCCTGCAGCTCCAGGAACTGCCGGGCATTGCCGATCGTCGCCTCGATCTTCTGCCGGTTGCGGATAATGCCGGCATTGCCAAGCAGCGCCTCCACCTTGCGGCGGGTGTAGCGCGCGATGCGCCCGGGATCGAAGTTATCGAAAGCCGCGCGGAAATTCTCACGCTTGTTGAGGACCGTCGACCAGCTGAGGCCGGCCTGGAAGGCGTCCAGTACCAGGAACTCGAAATGCTTGCGGTCGTCATGTACCGGCACACCCCACTCGGTATCATGGTACGCAACCATGAGCGTGTTGCGCCCGGTGTTGCCGGGCCACTCGCAGCGCGGCAGGTCGGGATCGTACGACATGGCGCAAGTATAGCGCCTGTTGATGCCGTTATTGACCAGGCTTGATTCCGGGCCAGGCGCACGATTACCCGCCACCGTTCACCCAACCGTCAATGCGCTCTGAGCACGTCGATAAACACACAGGGTTGCGCCGCCAGCATCACCCGACCGTTCCGCGCCGGGTTCCGTCATTTTTGTTGACCGGCATCATTGCTGCATCAAACGCACTTGTGTTAAGTATATGACAACATGGAAAAAGCGATATGATGCGCATGATGTGCCAGGGGGGCTTGGCACACGGCAGGCACTCAGTACGAAACGCGACCACTGTTTGCGTCCTGCAAAGCGGAGGAGGTGTAGCATGCTGGACAGTATTCTTTTACCCCTGGACGGTACCGAAATAGTCTCCGAGACACTGGATTACCTTCGGGAATTCGGCAAGGGATCGCCGCCGCAGCTGTTCCTCCTGCATGTAGAGGATCCAGCCGGTAAATCATTCACCGGTACCGCTGCAAAGGCCCATCCCTTACTGGCCGCATACCACGACACGCTGAGTGCCGAAGGCTGGAAGATCAGTGCCGAGTTGCGCAGCGGTGAGCCGGTCGAGGAAATTACCCGCTACGCCGTCCAGACCAGCCCGTCGATGCTGGTGATGTCAACGCATGGCCGCTCGGGACTGGAACATATTCGCGAGGGCAGCATTACCGAAAATGTCGTACGCCAGTCACCCTGCCCGGTGCTGATCCTGCATTCCACACGCGCGGACACCGGCGATGTCAGGCACGAGCACTTGTTCCGTCGCATGCTGGTTCCACTGGACGGTTCCGAGGTCTCCGCAGCTATCATGCCTTGCGTGGAAACATTCGCGAAACGCTTCAATGTCGAGGTAATACTGTTCCATGATCACCCGGAGTGTGATGCGGTGGCTGAAGCCAGCAAGCGCAGGGAATTTCTTGACCAGCACGGCGTGGAACTGGCGAATGCAGGCATTGCGGTGCAACTGGACTGCTCGACACACCGGCGCCCTGCCCAGGAAATCCTCCAGCGTATCGACGAGCTCGATATCGACATCGTTGCCATGGTGAGCCACGGTGCGGGCGGTGAACGCCGCGCACTGGAGGAATCGGTAACCGCAAATGTCATGCGCCATGCCAACCGACCCTTGCTGGTGTGGTCATCGGACCCGCAGTGTCCGCGCACCGGCTAGCGACGCGACCCGTGCAGCGACCGGCTCATGTCGCCCTGCCCGGCTAAAGTGGTAGTATTGCACCTGGTGGATAAAAAGAGATTCACCGCCTGTCGATGAAAGGGGTAACAATGATACGTTCCATGCAAACTGCAACCATCCTGTGCTGTGCGGCTCTGCTGTCAACTGGTCCGGCACAGGCCGAAACGTTCGACCGTGGTCAGGCACTGTACGAAAACCATTGCCAGACCTGTCACGAAGAACAGGTACACATGCGCTACTCCAGGCGCGCGACCTCGATGGAGGATTTGCGCCAGCAGGTTAGCAGCTGGAGTTACCATGCAGCCCTCGGCTGGTCTGCCGAGGAAGTTACCGACGTGGTCGATTACCTTGACCGGGAGTTCTATCACTTCGCGGAACCGGCTGACAAAGACGCCCGCTGAACGAACCACCACGCTGACCGTAGCATCCTTGCCCGGTACCGGGTCGCGCCGCGCGAAGCGGCTGGCGCCTTGCGTCAATCCCTGCCCATGAACGGCAGGGGCACTTCCAGCAATATGGCCAGCACGGCGGCCGCGAGAACCACCACCGCGATCACGGTCACAACGACCAGGTGACGCTCAAACTTCAGCATGTTCTATCCCCTTTTCCTGTTTGTCCCCTTACGGACCCGGGGATGGCTGCCGGATTACGTGGCAGCGGGAGCATGGACGAATCGTTTCATGCAGCCATCCCGCACGTCAGGTATGCATTCCCGATGCGCCGGCAGGCGACGTGTCGATGCGTTCGTAATCCGATATAACCTGGGCGCCGAACAGCAGGATGACAGCCGCCGCTTCGAGACTGAGCAGCAGGATCACCGCCGTGGCGAAGGTGCCATAGATGAAATTGACGATCGACAGGGTGGAAAAATACCATACCATGAAATGCCGCGTCAGTTCCCAGAGCACGGTCGCCGTAATGCCACCGATCAGGGCATGGTGCACGGCAAGCCGCCCGATCGGCATCACCAGGTAGAGCGAGGACAACAGCAGTATCTCACCGGTCACGCCCAGCGCGTAGATGATGCCGGCGTTGTGCCCCTGTAGCGACCAGGTATACCCCAGTAGCGTGAACGACTCGTCGTTGACGCCGTGCAGCATGCCACTGACCGTGCTTACCAGGAACATCCCGAGCGCCAGGCACAGGATATAGCAGTAGGGAATGATTGCCGACACCAGGAAATGCCGGCGATGAATCGCCACGCGGTGAAAAAAGATCACCGACATGGCGTTCTCCAGCGTGGTGAAGGCGAACGAGCTGAACAGCAACAGCATGACCACCCCGAGTGAGCCCACCAGCTTCCAGTCGCGCAGGGACGCGGCAACCTGTGCCGTCAGATTGTCGGCCTGGCCGGGCGCTACCAGCACCAGGTATTCGCGGGTGGTATTAAGCAACAACTGCACCTCGACCAGCTGCGACAGCGAGATCAGGATGATTGCCAGCATGGGTACGATAGAGAGCAGTGTGTAATACGCCACGGCGCCGGCCAGCAGGAACCCCTGGTTGGCACGAAAGCCGCTGATGACGCCACTGGTAAATGCCCAGGGATGTCCGAGCACGTAGCGCAGGCGTCCGCTGCCGATGGCAAGGCGTTGTGAACTGGCTGTACGCGGATCAGGCATGGCCGGCAGCCGGCTCAGGGCGTCGTGAACGGCAGGCCGGCTGCCTGCCAGTCCGCCAGCTGCATGTCGACGGCCACGACACGCGCCAGGCCGAGTTGCTGCAGCGCACTGGCAGCCAGCGCCGAGCGGCTGCCCCAGCCACAATACAGGTACAGTTCGGTGTCCGTACCGGTGCGCTCCGGATAGCCGAGGTGGGACCAGATGCGAAACTCGATCACACCACGGGGAATATTGATGGCGCCGGGAATGTGGCCGGCATTGAATTCATCGGGCTCGCGGACATCGATGACCAGGGCGTGCTGCGGGTGTTCTGCGATCCTGCCAAGGACCGCCTTGAACGCGGCCATGTCGATGCGGGTCACTCGCTGCTTCGCGCGGGCGACCAGCTCGTCGACCGCGACCGGCTGCTGCCCGGCTCCCGGGGCAGCCGGCGTGACCAGCAGGGCCAGGCACAGTGTCGCAAACGTAGCGCTACGAATTCTCATTGGCCGTCAGTCTCCGCCGGCTGGCACTGGGCGGGCGCCCACCCTGCACCCGTTACTGGCTGTAAGCCTGCCGAATACAGTACACGCCGGCCGTGGTGCTGCCAAGTTCTGAACGGCCAGACGGGCCTGATGACGCATGCCACGCAATGACCGGCGTCGTGCGCACAAGCGGCTCAGGGCAGTTCCCGGGAGGCGCGCAGTGTGTCGCCACGCGCCATGGCATGCTCGACGAGGTGCATGGCGACATCCGCCATGGTCTTGAGCAACAGGAATACCACCAGCGCCATCACGCTGTTGCCGGCGAACTGGCCGCCCAGCACGATGATCAGGTGCATGGGAATGATGCGCAGGTAGGGAAAGAACATGATGTTGCCGATATTCGGGACCCGTCCCGCCTCGCGCGCACGGTGGTAGCGCCACGAAAACCGGTGATTGACATAAAACACCAGGATGCAGAGCACGACGCCGAGCAGCGGCTACGCCACCGTGAATGCGCGCATCACTCGAACAGGAACACCAGGTAGCCGATGTGAAAAAGCCCGTAGTGCAGCGCAAAAAAGACCGCCGTCTGGCGCTGGGTCGCGCGCGTCGGCTGCACCGGCCTGTTGTTGATGCGGAAACCCTCGGTCGAGAAACGCTTGAGGCCGAGTATCCGGTGGACATTGAACCAGCCGATGATGACGCTCTGCCCCCAGTAGATCCACAGCAGCTCGGACAGATTCCAGTGCTGCAGCAAGGCCAGCACCAGCGTCACCAGGTTGGATAACAGCAGCCAGGTCACCGACCTGTCGGTCACAAGCCTTCCGCTCGTGACAGGCGTGCTGCCGTATTCCATGTGCCGGTCTCCGGGATACCGCGTCCGCAGGATTGCTCAGGACTGTAATCGGCGCTTGTAGCCGGAAATAAATCTACAGCGCCGAAACGTAGCAGGATCACGCCCCGGCCTGGCGGGGAAACGGTTTGACGAGGGTCAGCACGGCAGAGGGATTACCGCGAATTTCGCTGACACCCGTGTTTGCCGAAGTGGTAAAGCCGCCATGGCGCAACAGCTGTTGGAGCTTGGCTTCAAAATTGACAGATGTTTATGACCTCAAGCGTCGTTGCAGCGAGAATACCCCACCATTTATGTGATTCCATCGTCATTTCAGTTAGATACATAATTTTACAGCGATATATCAACTACCACCCGTGGAACGGGTGGTATGATGAAATTCTGGAGGGTACGGGTTGTGAAAGCCCTGCAAGTCGTATCTGCATCCGGCGTTTTTCTTCCCGTTCCTGGTTTTGATGTAGGCCCGTGAAATTCCGCTTCACCTGCAGATACACACGGAAAATACGGACCGCCGACTTGCCTTTCAGCAATCCTGCCGCATGGGCCATACCGGACTTCGGCGGAATTATCAACCGCAACCCCGGATAACAGCTCCGCCGCAGCACCGGGACCAGGACCGTAACGTGCCAGCAACATGCAATCACCGGCTTTCATGATTTACATCAAGTGGCGGCGCGCGATATGTGGAATATTCCCTAGCTGCATAACAAGACTTTCACCACGACAATCGACCATGATCTCTCCTGCAACTGCGGCCTGTCCAGTGTGCGTACTCCTGCTGCTGGTTGTCGTGAGCGGCACATTGGCCGCAGCACCAAAGCATGCCGGCGACATTCAAGCCCGCGAGCAAACGGCAAGCGTCCGGGAGCACATGCCGGAGCACCCGCTCCATACCAATCACGCGTTTTTCTTCCACGAGCCGTTCGCGGACGGCCCGAGCGTCACCCGCGCCTGCCTGGAATGCCACCCCGACTCGGCCCGCGAGGTCATGCAGACCGCGCACTGGAACTGGCAGGGCGAGGAAGTCATGGTGCCCGGGCACGACGGCGCAGTGCGCATCGGCAAGCGCAACGTCATCAACAATTTCTGCATCGGCGTGCAGTCCAACTGGCCGGCCTGCACCATGTGCCACATCGGCTACGGCTGGGAAGACGAGCAATTCGATTTCCAGGACGCCTCGCGGGTCGACTGCCTGGTGTGCCATGACAACAGCGGCACCTACCGGAAGAAAGTCCGCGGCGCCGGCATGCCCGACGAATCCGTCGACTTGCTGGCCGTCGCGCGCAGCGTGGGTATGCCACGCCGCCAGAACTGTGGCGGCTGTCACTTCCAGGGCGGCGGCGGCAATGCCGTCAAGCACGGTGATATGGACGAGACGCTGCTGTTCCCCAGCGAGCGCATCGATGTGCACATGGGCCGGTACGACATGCAGTGCGTCGACTGTCATCGCACCGAGCACCACGTGATCCGGGGCCGGGCCATGGCGGTCAGCGTCGACGACAAGAACCGCGTGGCATGCACCGACTGCCATGCCGAAACACCGCATGCCGACGTGCGCCTGAACGCCCATACCACGCGACTGGCCTGCCAGACCTGCCATATTCCGCACATGGCGGCCGACACCGGCACCAAGATGTTCTGGGACTGGTCGGAGGCCGGCCAGGACCTGGACATCACCGACGAGCACCGCTACCTGAAGATCAAGGGCCGCTTCACCTGGGCCAGGAAATTGCCGCCGGAATACCGCTGGTACAACGAGACTTCGACCCGCTATATCACCGGCGACACCATCGATCCCGCCCGGCCGACCCGGATCACCGCCCCCTTGGGTGACCGCGATGACCCCGGTGCAAAGATATGGCCGTTCAAGGTGCACCGTGGCAAGCAGCCCTATGACACCGAAAACAACTACTTCCTGGTGCCCAATGTGCATGGCGACAAGGGCTTCTGGACTGCGTTCGACTGGGAGACCGCCCTGCAGACGGGCGCAGAGATTACCGGCCTGCCCTACAGCGGGTCCTACAAATTCGCCCCGACCGAGATGTACTTTCCGCTGTCCCACATGGTCACCGATCCGGACGAGGCACTGCAATGCCGTGACTGTCATGGCGAACGCGGCCGCATCGACTGGGTCGCACTGGGCTACAGCAGTGATCCGCTTGGCCGTCCGCGCCTGGAACACGACCCTGTCTACCTGAACGATGCCGATGGCGTGCCGGTGACCGAATCGGGCGCGCCGCTGTCGGTAAGCGAGACCTGCGGGATGTGCCACGAACTCGAGGATGAGGACTTCGTCGCCAGCCACGGCTATCACAGCAGTGTGCAGGATGACCTGCTGCCGCCCGAACGGCGCCGGCTGATGCGCGACGGACCACGCATCCCGTCTGATGTGGACAACCAGATGAACTGCTTCCTGTGCCACCTGCAGGAGGCCGACCTTGACGGCCGGCAGGCCGCTATCGACGCCGGCGCTCCGGAATGGTCGATCAGCGCCACCTTGCTGGGCACGGGCCTGATCGCGGCATTACCAGACGGTTACCAGTGGAACAGCGAGCGGTTCGGTGAGGACGGCGAGACCGCCATCGACCTGCAACCGGTGTCCGAGGCGCAATGCGGCGCCTGCCACGGCATGGTCCATGACGGCGCCGACGCACTGCAGGTTACTCTGGGCACCGGGCAGTACTGGACCACGGAGACCACCGGCCAGGTGTTCTCGCCACAGCCGGTGCGGCTGTCCGGCATGAACCACAAGAACAAGGACACGCTCGACCTGGTGTGGGATGTGCATGCCGAACGCCTGGTCTCCTGCGGCGACTGCCATTACACGAGCAAGCGCCCCGAACGTCTGGCGGGTACGACTACGCCGGCGGGCGTGGTCCCGTCCGAGGGCGTCAAGCGCCGCTGCGAGAGCTGTCACAGCCTGGATGATACACATAGCTGGTTGCCGGAAGCGGCGCGCCACTACCATGCGGTCGCCTGCGAAGCCTGCCACGTACCGAGACTGGAAATGGGTGCAAGGGAAAGCATCGACAACACCGTCATGCAGCCGGACGCCTCGCCATTGATCAGCTATCGCGGTATAGACGACACCAGCCTGGAAAATATCAGTGCCGCCTACATTACCGGCTACCGGCCCCTGCTGCGGGTCGGCAAGAGCGCGCTGGGCATGAACCAGGTACTGTCCTACAACCTGGTTACAGAATGGCACTGGGCAGACGGAGACAACCCCGCACCGCTTGCGGCACAACAGCTACGTGCGGCCTGGCTTGAGGATGGCGGCTACCCGGTTGCGATCATGGAAACCTTTGACGCCGATCACAACGGCCAGCTGGACCGGCAGGAGCTGCGCCTGGACGACAACAGCAAGCTGATGCTGATCAAGGAGCGGTTGCGTGCCGCGGGGGTGCGCAACCCGATGGTTCGCGGCGAGGTGCGCGCCTACCACATCCATCACAATATCCGCCACGGCGCCCGGGTAAACCGCGACTGCACGGCCTGCCACCCGGACGACAAACAGGCCATGCCGGGATTCGAGCTGGCGCCCTATGTACCGGCCGACGTGAAACCGGTGCTGATGCAGGACACAACCGAGATCGTCCTCGACGGCAGCTGGGACAAGACTGCGGACGGCAGCCTGCGCTTCGCGCCCGCACGCGGCGTCGCGGAATCCTGGCAGGCGCAGGAGAACACCATACGGAGCGAACCATGAATGACATGTCCGACAAGATCAAATACTGGAATCCCTACCTGGGTGGCGCACTGCTGGGCGTCCTGCTGTTCCTGTCGTTTTTCATCACCGGCCACGGGCTGGGCGCCTCGGGCGGCGTCAATCGCATCACCGTCGCGATTCAGGACCTGGTCGTCCCCAAACATGTCGACAAGTCGCCCTATCTCGCGGAACTGGCCGGCGGTGACCGGGACCCGCTGCGCCACTGGATCGTACTGGAGGTGGCCGGGGTCATGCTCGGTGGCTTCGTGTCCGGCCTGCTGCGCGGCCGCGTGCGTCTGCAGACCTATCACGGCCCGCTGATCACACCGCGCACCCGCTGGGCCTTCGCCTTCGCGGGCGGCGTCCTGATGGGCTATGGCGCACGCCTGGCGCGCGGCTGCACCTCGGGCCAGGCGCTGAGCGGCGGGGCCGTCCTGTCGGTCGGCAGCTGGGCCTTCATGTTCGCCGTGTTTGCCGGCGGATACGCCCTGGCGTGGTTCGTCCGGCGCCTGTGGCAACCGGGAGACATAGCCGATGGCGCCCTTTGATCTGACCACCACGCTCGGGGTCACCGGTTCCTACCTGGTCTACCTCGGTATCGGCTTCTGCTTCGGCTTCATCCTGGAATCCAGCGGCTTCGGGGATTCACGCAAGCTGGCCGCCCAGTTCTACTTCCGGGAACTGCGCGTGCTGAAGGTGATGTTCACCGCCATCGTGGTCGCGATGCTGCTGGTGTTCTGGGCCACGGCGCTGGGATGGCTTGATTACGACGACATCATGGTCAATGAAACCTGGTTGTGGCCCGGCATCGTCGGCGGTCTGATCATGGGTGTGGGCTTCATCCTTGGTGGCTATTGCCCCGGCACCTCGCTGGTCAGCACGGCGACACTGAAGGTGGACGGCATGTTCTTTTTGCTTGGACTTTTTGTCGGGGTACTCGTCTTTGGTGAGACCGTGGGTTACATCAACGCGTTCTGGAACTCCAGCTACATGGGCCGCTTCATCCTGCCGGAACTGCTCGGACTCGAGATCGGGGTGGTGGTGTTGCTGGTGGTCTGTCTGGCCATCGCCATGTTCCTGGGATTTGGCTGGATCCAGCGACTGATCTACGGCCGGGGAGACCCGGAATGAACACCCTGTTCAACCCGCACAGCCTCGGCGCCGCCTTCCTGCTCGCGGCCGCAGCGGCACTGGCACTGCATGGCCAGCCCGATCTGGAACAGAAGTGGGCCTTCATGGCACCGGAGTACGGCTCCCGGCTGACATATCGCGAGGTCTACATCGACCCGGCCGAGCTGCTGGACCTGATGAACAACGACTATATCGAGCTGGTCATTTACGACGTGCGCGACGAGCGCGACTGGAACATGTTTCACCTGGTGGATGCCGAACGCATCGCCCTGGACGACCTGCCGGGACAACGGGAACGGTTACGCGCGCTGTCGGAGCTTGGCGTGGTCGTGATTGTCAGCAACGACGAAATTCTTGCAACGGAGGCCTGGAAACGGATAATGGCACTGGCCAAACCCAATGCTTACATCCTGGAGGGCGGCCTCAATCACTGGCTCAATATCTACGGCGTAACGAATGAAGAAGCCACGGATCATGCCACGGCCAGCCTGGCCGAACCGGACGGCACCCTGCGGCATCCGTTCAAGCTGGCGCTGGGTGCCCGGCATGCGGCGGCACGCCCGGATGAACACCGCGTGCCGCAACGGGAATATACCGCCAAAGTCAGACTGCTCAAGAAAGTCGCCAAGGCGGGCGGCTGTAACTAGATCTGGAACACGGGAGACCCGAATCACCATGAACATCAAACGCCTGCTTGTGATTTGCCTGCTTGCCTGGAGCGCCATCGTCGTACGGCGCCGGTGAAGAAGCTGTCGAGGAGAATCCCTGCCAGGGCATGGCGGAAGGCGAAGTCATGGGCGTGGAGGTCTGCAATGAATGTCACGCGGACCAGGTCACCGGCATGCGCATGAACTCGCACGGCCAGGCGGCGGATGCCCGGACACCCTTTGCCGGTGATGGCTGCGAAACCTGTCATGGACCGGGCACCACGCATTTCGAGGTGGAAGGCAACTGCATTATCAGCCTGCGCGGCAAGTTCGGCGAATCCGTGGAACTGCGCAACGACATTTGCCTCGACTGCCACAGCAGCGACATGATGCACTGGCCCGGCAGCACCCACGAAAGCGAGGACCTCGCCTGTACCAGCTGCCACGAAATTCACACCCCGGGCAAGGTACTGGAGCGCACGACCCAGGCCGAGGTGTGCTACCGGTGCCACAAGGACATCACGGGCACAAACCTTCCGGTCGTCCACGCACCCGATCCGGGATGGCAAGGTGGTCTGCAGCGATTGCCACAATCCGCATGGCTCCGCGGGGCCTGCAGCACTGAAGCAAACCGGGCATCAACGAAACCTGTTACAGCTGTCACGCCGAGAAGCGCGGCCCGTTCCTGTGGGAACATTTCCCGGTCACCGAGGACTGCACCCTGTGTCACCAGGCGCATGGCTCCAGCCACGAGTCGCTGCTGAACCGGCAGCCTCCGCAACTCTGCCAGCAATGCCACCAGGACATCAGCACCCAGGGCCGGCAGGCATGTACGTCGTTTCCTGGACTTTGACGAACCCGCTGATCCCGCACGCCGCCGCCTGATCGTGGGCGAGAGCTGCATGAACTGCCATTCACAAATACATGGTTCCAACCACCCGTCCGGTGTGAACCTGATGCGCTAAGGAACTGCAACGGTATTCGTTACCAGGTAGCCGGCTATGCACATGAAAATACCCGTTACGATGATCAGCCTGCTGGTCATGACCCTCAGCCCGGTTGCAATCCGCGCACAGGAGACAGGCGCGCAGCCGGAACAAAATGATCCCCTGCTGTACAGCACGCTGGAAGCGGGTATCGGCTACAGCAGCGACGACGCCTACCGCTTTGGCCGTTACACCGGTCTGAAAGACGAAGGGCCATACCTGCTCGGTGACGTGGATGCCTACAGCTATACCGAAGACGGTCGATTCTGGAGCGCGCGCGGCACGAACCTCGGACTGGACTCCCGTTACCTGCGACTTGAGGGCGGCAGGCAGGGACAGCAGCAGTACTTCATCGAATACGACCGGCTGCCCAATTATGAAAACAATACCGCGAGCACACCGTTCCTGGGTACCGGATCCGGCTCGCTGACGCTGCCCGCCGGCTTTGATATCACCACCAACCTGAACAGTTTCCTGCTGCCCTTCGATATCGAGACGACGCGGGAACGTATCGGTCTGGGTGCCCGGTTCGTCCCCCGGCGCAACTGGAAGCTGGACGTTGCCTTTCGGCACGAAACCAAGGACGGGACTGACCGTATCGGCAGCGTCATAGCCAAAGGCATTGGCGGCGGTCCCGGTGACGGTCTGCTCACCAATGCCACCGCCGCCCTGTTGCCGGAACCCATCGACTACACCACCAAGCTGGTGGATGTGACGCTGCACTATGCGAAGGGCAAGGGCCAGTTCGATATCGCCTATCACCTGTCGCTGTTCGACAATGGCATAGATGCGCTCAGCTGGGAGGACCCGTTTGCGACCCTGGTCGATGGCGTAATCGATGGCAGACAGTCCCTGGAACCGGACAACGAATTTCACCAGCTGGCCTTCACCGGGAGCTACCAGCTGCCCTATCAAAGCCAGATAACGGGTTTACTCTCCGCGGGCCGCATGACCCAGGACCAGGCCTTCCTGCCCTACAGCGTTACTGCCGGCGCAGCGTTACCACGCAATTCGCTCGATGGCGAGGTATGGCTGACCACGGCCCAGCTCGCATGGAACAGCCGGCCCACGAGCAATCTGCGCCTCAATGCCCGCTACCGCTATGACGAGCGGGACAACAATTCACCGGTCGACATCGTATGCCTATATCGTTGCCGATGACCCTTCCGTTGCCTTTGCACCGGTTACGAATCGCCCACTCGGTTATCAACGCGACCAGTTTGACCTGACGCTCAACTACCGTATCAGCACCGGCATGAGTCTGCGCACCGGTTACCGCTACGATGCCATGTCCCGTGATTACCAGAATGCGGAACGTGCAGATACCAAGGAAAACACCCTGTTCGCGAAATGGAAGGTGGTGCCGCACGCAAAGGTGGATCTGTCCCTGAATGCCGAGGCAAGCAGCCGCGATGGCAACAACTACCAGCCACCCGTCGGAGAAAACCCGGCCCTGCGCAAATACCACCTTGCGGACCGTGGCCGTACCAAGATGGGCGCGGCAATGACTTTCATGCCCACCGAACAGCTGGACATCACGGCCAGCGCCGATTACATACGGGATGAATACCACAACTCGGACATCGGCCTGACAGAGGCGACCCAACCCACCTGGACGCTGGATATCGCCTGGCGGCCACATGAGTCTGTTACCACCAATGCCTGGTATACCCGCGAGGATATCGAGTCCAGCCAGGCGGGCGAGGATGCCGGCAGCGGCGCAATCCTCGGCATTCCCAACTGGACCGCGGATTTCGATGACACCGTGCACAGCGTGGGGCTGGGCGGCCGGGTGGACGGCATCCGCAACAAGTGGGATGTCGGCGCTGACATCGTGCATACCCGCACTGCCGGCGAGGTCGAGCTGGTCAACCAGGTGCCGGGCAGCGTCGTCACGCCCTACCCGGACCTGAAGACCTCACTGACCAGCCTGAAACTCTGGACCCGGTACCGCTACCGCAAGGACCTTTCCTGGAAACTGGGCTACCGCTATGAACGCTACGCCGCGGACAACTGGGCACTGGACAACCTGCAGGCGGACAGTGTTGCGAATCTGCTGTTACTGGACGAGGAAACCCCGGACTACGACGTGCACGTCATCACGACGTCCGTCAGCTATCAGTTCTGATATAGCCACGCGCTGACGAAATCGGCATAGGGGGCGGTCAGCATTGCTGACCGTTCCCCTGCCACACCACCCGGCATGCGGGTCCGCACCGGGCGGTTCGAGAAGTTGAGGTCATGAGAGACGTGGCACTCCCAGCCGGTCGAAGTAGGCAATCGTCAGCACATGATGCACCGCGGAGAGGCTGTTATGCCACCAGCGGCGGCTCAGCGCCGCCACCGATTGCGCCACCCGGGGATTAGCTCCGAGCCGGAGCAGTTCCCGGTAGATCGTCTTGCCACGACGCCATTGCTTGAGGTGAAGGGCTCTCGGACGGCGACGTATCCACTCATCCAGCGATCGCCAGATTCGCGGGGTTTGTGCCAGCCCATAGTACCCTTTCCATCCCAACAGATAACGACGCAGTCTCTCGACCACCTCCGCCATACTGCGCCCGCCGTTGCGCCGGGTCAGTTGCCTGACCCTTTGCTTGAACGCCTCCAGCGCCTTCTCCGACACCCCGCGCCGTACCTCGCCATTCCCGGCCTGCCACAGGGCGTAGCCGAGAAACTTGCGGCTGAACACGCTGGCCACCGCACTCTTGGATTCATTGATCTTCAAGTGCAGTTTGTCGTAGCAGCGCCGCAGGAGCGCCATCACCCGCTCGCCCGCCTTCTGACTGCGTACATACACATGGCAGTCGTCGGCGTAGCGGGCAAAGCAATGCCCTCTGCGTTCCAGCTCACGATCCACCTCATCCAACAGCACGTTGGCCAGCAGCGGGTAGAGCGGGCCGCCTTGCGGCGTCCCCTCCACGCGCTCGATCACCACGCCGCCATCCATGATCCCCGCATTCAGGTAGGCCCGAACCAACCGGATAACCCCGGCATCGTTCACGTTCTTGCTTACGCTACCTCGCCTTGATCACGAGAGCTTCGCGGCTTCATGCCCGCTCGCCCTGCTCGGCAGCGCCTTCTATCCGGTTCTTGTCCATCGGCTCGCAGCTTCGCTTCACGATTCCTCCCCACACTCGGTCACCCTTATGCAGTTGCGCTTCGCTTCGTTCGCCGTGATCAACTTACGGTGGGACTTACACCCACAACAGTGCACCCGTGCCGGGCGCACATGATAAGGGCCGCATCATGCGGCCCTTTTTCATTCCCGGCTGCTCAGCCCGTCACTTGACGTGACACAGCTTGCATTTCTTCGGCTGTGGACCGGCCTCCCCGCCGTGCGCCACCGTGTATTCGTGACAACCGGCGCAGGTCGAATGAAACACCGTCTTGACCTTGGGCGCTTCAGCGTCTTTATCCCCATGGCATTCATGGCAGGGCTTGACGCGCTCGTCACCGGCCTCGAGGGTATGGTGACAGGTCGTGCACTCGGTGACAGTGAGATCGGCATGCATCTTGTGCAGGAAGGTCACCGTGCCCAGTTTCGTTTCGAACTGGATGACTTCCTTGTCGGATGGAATGACCGGCTCTTCGGCGAGCACAACACCTGGCAGGCACATCACGGCAGCCAGCAGCATCAAATAACTTCGCATGATTTTCTCCAATAACTGAACAGACACATCGATCAACCAAACCGCTGCCCCGGGCATCCCCGTGTCTGCACGAGGATAATTGGGACCCTCTACGTCACGCCAGACCATGATTCGGCATCGGGCCGGAATTCCATTTTTTTCAACGCTGCTATTGTAGCAATTACCGGCCTGGATTTCCCCCGGTTCAGCAGTCCTCCGTCTGGGGGCCAGCATGACCCCGGACAGGGTTCGATGCGTGAGCTGCGGCACCAGAGACAGTTCAGATCATCCCGGCCGGTATCGACTGTCTGTCTGAAAATCAGGCACGACGGTGACACCTTGTGGTTTAATCCGGGTCGGGACGCTACGAACACCGGCACCCCGCTGCACCCGATAACAGGATGGAGGAACCGGCCATGCACGTCACGCTCGTTCATGTCACCGTGAAACCCGGGCACATCGACGACTTCATCGAGGCGACGCGCCGCAACCACGAGGCCTCGGTGCAGGAACCGGGCAACCGGCGCTTCGACGTGCTGCAGTCATCCGACGAACCGGCGCAGTTCGTACTCTACGAGGCCTATGCCAGTGCGAAGGACGCACAGGCGCACAAGCAGACGACGCACTATCTTGCCTGGCGGGACGCCGTGGCGGACTGGATGGCGGCACCGCGCCGGGGCGTATCCTACGCCGGCCTGTTCCCCCGGGCCCGGGCGTGAACACGCCTGCCTTCTCCATCGCGCGCCTGCCGCGCATCGAATTCGGTGCCGGCGCATTCGCCCGGACGCCCGACATCGTGGCACGCTTCGGCAGCCGCGTGATGCTGGTCACCGGTTCGCATTCCTTCCCGTCCACGCCACAGTGGGGCGAACTTATCGCCACCTTCGAGGCACGCAATGTCACCTGGCACCACGTCAGCATCGACGGCGAACCTTCGCCCCGGCTGATCGATGACGTCGTGTCGGAATACCGCGACACCGGCATCGACGTAGTGCTGGGCGTGGGCGGCGGCAGCGCACTGGATGCCGCCAAGGCCATCGCCGGCCTGCTGCGCGTGCAGCGCAGCGTCATGGACTACCTCGAGGGGGTCGGGCCGGAACTGCCCTATGGCGGACCGGCCGTGCCACTGATCGCCGCGCCCACGACCGCCGGTACCGGCAGCGAAGCCACCAAGAATGCCGTGCTGAGCCTGCAGGGTCGGGACGGTTTCAAGAAATCCTTTCGCGACGATCGGCTGGTGGCCGAGTACGCCGTGGTCGATCCCGACCTGCTGGCGAGCTGCCCGCCGCGCGTCATCGCCGCCAATGGCATGGACGCGCTGACACAGTTGCTGGAATCCTTCGTCTCGTTGCGGGCCAATGCCTTCACCGATGCGCTTGCCACCAGTGGCCTGGAGGCCGTGCGCGACGGCCTGCTGCCCTGGTACGAAAGCGGTGCCGACGACAGGCCGGTGGCACGCTCGCGCATGGCCTACGCCGCCCTGCTGTCCGGGATCACGCTGGCGCAGTGCGGGCTGGGCTCGGTACATGGCCTGGCCTCACCGCTGGGCGCGTTCTACCCGATCCCGCACGGCGTGGTCTGCGGCACGCTGGTCGCGACCTGCACCGCGGTCAACATCGATGCACTGCAGGCGCGCGCTCCGGACAGCGTCGCACTCGACAGGTACGCCGAGGCCGCCGGCATCCTCTGCGGCCAGTCATTCAGCAGCCGCGCGGCCGCCTGGCGGGCGTTGGTCAACCTGCTCGCGGAATGGACAGCACGCCTGGAACTGCCGCGCCTGGGCGATTATGGACTCGCTGAGAACGGCCTCGACCACGTCGTCGCGCATTCGCGCGGCAGCAGCATGAAGACGAATCCGGTTTTGCTGACCGACGACGAAATCAGGACCTGCCTCCAGGAGCGGCTGTAAACGGGTTTATTCCGACCCGCCATGGGCATACGAAGCCATTACCCGATTTTCGTGGCATTTAGACGCCACAGCACGACATTTCCTGGAAATTGCCAACGCATGCAGCACAAGCGATTGCCCGACGCGAGCAAAATTCATACCGGTATTCCATTTTTGCCCGATTTTTCTGTATAAATATAAATAGATCCCCTGAAATGCCACACACGACGGGCAACCCGGGCAGGATCTGATCCACCCCCACACGGAGCAGCTGGTGAAGGTTGTCTATGTCATTGCCTGGCTAACCATATTTGCCTTCCTTGGCTGGAGCGGCAATCTGCTGATGAGAATTCAGACCTACTGGGCCGAAACGAATAATCTGCATTCCCAGCAGAAGGATCTCGGCACACTGACCACCGCACTGCAGAATCTGAACCGCCCCGGCAACGACGTGCTGGAACACTATCATGTGACATTCAACCAGGCGCAATTCGAGAACTATTCTCGCCAGTTCCAGACAGCGCTCGACGCGGTCATGAAATGGGCGCCGGGCGAGAAGACACTGGATCCACTGATCACAAGCCTGCATGAGGAGCAGACCAGCATGTCGGCGCGTTCCCTGGAAATCTTCGCGCTCGCCGGGGAGCGCGAGGCATTGCGTATGGCTGGAGCGAGCCAGGATTCAATCAGGGAAAAGGAAACCCTGGCGGCGACCAACATGGCACGAATGGATCAGGCCTTCCAGAACGGGTTGCAAATCCTGCTCCTGGCCAAGGAATACGTGGTCGAGCAGGAACTGGAGATGGAATTACTGCAGCGCGACAACTTCAAAGAACTCTACATCATGCTGTTTGTCGCCCTGGTAGCATCAGGGCTTAGCGTGGAGCTGATACGACGTACCATCCGCCAGCGGGAAGCGCTCAGAGACAGCTCGACACGCATCAATGCGATTATGAATAACGTGGTCGACGGTATCATCACCGTTGATGAAAAGGGTAGAGTCGAGTCATCCAATCCTGCAGCCGATTCCATGTTCGGATACAGGAAGAATGCACTTGTCGGATTGCCCTTCATAAACCTGCTTGAGCCGGCGTGTCAAAAGAGATACTTGGAACAGGTGAATGGCTACAAGGGCACGGCAGTGACGCCATTCACCCTTGTTGACTGCGAACAACCTGGAAAACGCAAGGACGACTCCTGCTTTCCGATGGATCTCGCGGTAAGTCAGGTGACAGTGCAGGGGCGGCGCCTGCTGATTCATATCGTGCGGGATATCACTGTACGCAGACGCGCAGAAGACAGTATGCGCCAGGCAGCAAGCGTGTTCGAGAATATCAATGAGGGCATTATTGTTACGGATGCGAACGGTACCATCCAGTCAGTCAATCCTGCATTTACCCAAATCACCCAGTACAGCAAGGAGGAGGCTGTAGGGAAGAATCCGCGCCTGCTGCAATCAGGCATTCAGGATAAGGCGTTCTACAAGGATATGTGGGCATCGATTCTTGAATCCGGCACCTGGCAAGGCGAGGTATGGAACCGGCGCAAGAACGGTGAAACCTATCCAGAGTGGCTTACCATCAACACCATCAAGGACGAACGGGGCCGCACAATAAACTATCTTGGTGTAACCTGGGACATTACGGAGCTGAAGGCATCCGAACGCATGATGGAAGAGTTTATTGCCACTGTCAGTCATGAATTGCGCACACCCTTGACCTCGGTACTCGGCTCCCTGGGACTGCTGATCCAGGGTGACGGCGGCCCGATACCGGACAAGGCGAACAAGCTTGTCCACATGGCATACAGCAACAGCGGTCGCCTGGTAAGGCTGGTCAGCGATATTCTCGACTTCGAGAAGATGTCAGCCGGCAAGATGAAGTTCCAGCTCAAGGTGCAGAAATTACTGCCCCTGATACAGCAAACCATCAATAGTAACAGCGCAATCTCCGTACAGTCAGGGGTCACTATCGAGCTGGTGAAATCGACACATAATGTACTGGTGACATGTGACGCAGAACGGCTGATGCAGGCGGTAACGAATCTCCTGTCAAACGCCATCAAATTCTCCACACCGGGTGATCGGGTCGAAGTCGCGGTCACCCGTCAGCAACAGAATATAAGGATCGCGGTTACCGATCACGGGCCGGGCATACCGGAGCATGCTCACGCGGAAATCTTCAAGAAGTTCACCCAGCTGGATGCGCCCAACCAGCAGCACAAGAGCGGAATCGGCCTGGGTCTGAGTATTGCGAAGCTCATCACTCAGAAGCACGATGGGAACATTTATGTTGAATCCCGGCCCGGCGTACACACGACCTTCAGCATCGAGCTGCCTGAATTCCGGAATACTTCCGACAGCAGCAGGTCCACCTTGAAAGCCGGGCTGTTCCCAGTCATGCAGACAGTTGATACAGAGATGTATGATGCAGGCGGGGAAACAGGAAATCCCCCAATAAGCATACCGAGGCATTAATCCGGGGATCCCGGCGACGACACCTTAACAACCCCGCGGGGACAGAGCGATTCGACCCTGCCGTGCAGGTCCTATATGCCAAATACCGTTACGGAAAAAACGATGAAAGTCCTGGTCATAGAAGATGATGCAGATATCAGCAATATGCTGACCTATTACTTCGATGCAAAGGGCCATGAGGTCATGAATGCACACGACGGACTGGATGCACTCAGACAGTTCAAGGACCAGAATCCAGACCTGATCCTGCTGGATATCATGCTGCCCAAACTGGATGGCTGGGCAGTACTTGAGGCCGTGCGTGCACAAAGCAAGGTGCCGGTAATCCTGCTAACCGCGCTGGGTGATACAGAGGATGTCGTGAAGGGCCTGTCACTCGGGGCCGATGACTATTTACGTAAACCGTTCGAGATTCGGGAACTCGAGGCACGCATCATCAGCATAGCTCGACGCCTGGAACAGCCCCCACCAGACCTGATCAAATGCGGCAATATAACCATCAATGACCGCTCCAAGACCGTGACAATCGATAACAAGGAAGTATCGCTGTCGCCCAAGGAATATGATTTACTGAAACTACTGGCAAGCGACCCGGGCCGGGTATTTACCAACGCCGAAATCGTCGACCACATCTGGGAAGGCCACGACCGCGCAACCAGCATAGACGTCAAGCAGTGTATATACCACCTGCGCAACCGGATTGAACACGAACCACAATCACCACAACTGATTCAGAACGTAAAGGGTTTTGGCTACAAGCTCGTTACCTGACATCCAGCACAGATGCCGTGCACCCTCGCCGCCAGTCAAATACCTGTCTTCTACTCGCAGGCTACCTTTTTTCTACTTTTCAACCATGTAACGCTGATCATTAATTTTGTAGTGTGAAAGTCGAACGCTAGAGTGATTTACGAGCACCACACGCTTTGACACAAACCATGCTGCAATGAGAGATAACAGAAGATCGTATTGCCGCGTGGCGACTGATGTTTTGACACGACATGGCGACTCATACAATCAAGCAAGCTTATTCGAGCCGACTCCTGCAAAGAGATACACCGTCTGCCCGGGGTCAGTGGCACCTGGCGAGTATGGTAAGCATCATTGGCACAGGTTGCAGGCGCGAATTCCGCGAGTAGCAAGCCGCTGCGATTTAAAGGAGTGCATCACGTACGTGGGCGCGTAACGACGCCGATCCTAACAACAATAGAGTACCCGGCATTGAATAACATACGCGAAAGAAGAATCCAGGCAAAAGATCGACGCCGGTACAAACGGAATAGATGGCCTTTTGTCGGCTTAAACTACAGAAATCGGGTTCCAGGCAAGGATAACCGCGGGATTCCGGACAGGCGAATAAACAACATACAGGCAGAATGGATAGACGAGATGGTCATTGATACCTGATCTTGCATAGCGCGTTTTCCGTGGTGTCACTCACTCCCCAATGTTTGACGCCATAACTTGGACCAGGCGAAATCAGCTGAATAGTCTGAATCTGAGTCCTCCCCCCGTCTATGACGGGGGTTTTTTTTGATAAACGGGCGGGAGCAGAATCAATTGAACAGATGCTTGTCCGGAGCAGCAATGGTGTCTGACATCCGACGCGGCGACAAACGCAGTCTTTCCTTGCTCAGGGCATCGCAAATCGAACATTTCCGGTGCCACCGCTGTCATGCCATCGAATCGTAACGGCGGGCAAGTCCCGACTAGTCCACGCGCCGGGCGAACCAGATGATGTAGCGCGCACCTTTTGATCCGTGTGCGCGGACACGCACCTCGTCCACCTCGAAGCCCACCTTGCGCAGTCGTTGCTGAAAGGCCGGGTCCGGGCCGGCCGACCAAACGGCCAGCACACCCTGCGGACAAAGCGTCGCATACGCCGCGTTCAGCCCGTCCTCGCCGTAAAGCCAGTCGTTCTCCTTGCGCGTGAGCCCCTCTGGGCCGTTATCCACGTCCAGCAGGATGGCATCGAAGGCCTGCCGGCCGTACGCCAGGAGGCGGGCAATATCCCCCGCATGCACGCTTACCCGCGGATCCCGCAGCGGATGTCCGGCACCCTCCCCCAGCGGCCCGCCGTTCCATTCCACCACGGCCGGCACCAGTTCAGCCACCACCACCTCGGCCTGGTCACCGACGTGGCGCAGCGCCGCGGCCAGGGTAAAGCCCATACCCAGCCCGCCGATGAGCAGGCGCGGTTTCAGGTTGTCCCCGAGCCGGGCGCAGGCCAGTTCGGCCAGCGCATCTTCAGAGCCGTGGGCACGGCTGTTCATCAGCTCGCCACGACCCGCGATCCTGATCGAGAATTCGTCGCCACGCTGGTACAGGTGCAGCTCTCCGCCATCGCCGGGCACCTGTGCGCTGTCGAGCAGGTTCCAGGGCGTCATGCGCAAACCGTTCCCGGGCGAGCGGCTCGCGGCCGGCAAGGTGAAAGGTATGCCTTAGGTTGCAAGGTGCGCTCCGCTGTCATGTCCGCGAGCGGATCGCCGGATCGGGGTTCGTTCATTCCACCTCGCGCCTTGCCGATGCACCCCATCCGATCACGAACGCGGCGGCACCGGACCCTTGCCGGCAGCATCGTCCACGTGCTTCTCGGCCTTTTTCACGCGAATCCTGTTGCCGCCGATGTCCTGTGCATTCAGCGCCTTGATGGCCACCCTGGCCTCGCCCGCACGGGGCATTTCGACGAAGCCAAAGCCCTTGGATTTCCCCGTCGCCTTGTCCATCACCAGCGTGCAGGACTGTACGGCCCCGTACGTCTCGAACAGGGCCAGCAACTCGGCTTCCGTTGTCTCACGGGACAGGTTGCGCACCAGAATTTTCATAATTGCACCGGATAGATGTTCACGCGGGTAAATGACCCGTCTTCGCATGGGACCGTCGCCACCCGGAAAACAGGGTTGGCCTGCGGCGGCCTGGCCCACCAGGCGGAAAGTGTATCCCTGTTTGACCGGCCCCGCTGCAGTTTCGTCTGGCGCGGGATCGGCAGCGGCGGCTGTTTTCCCGTTGCCAGCACATGGCACGTCAATTCCGCAGATGCAGCAACAGCAGCTAGGCCTGCACGCCCGGCTCCAGGCTGTACAAGGCAATGGCATCCAGGAACTCACTGCCATATTTCTCCAGCTTGTGCTGGCCGACGCCCGTGATGTTCAGCAGCTCCGCAGCATCCGTCGGTTTCTCGCGCGCCATCTGCACCAGGCTGGCGTCACCGAACACGATATAGGGCGGCACGCCCTGCTCATCGGCCAGGCGCTTGCGCAGCACCCGGAGCTGATCGAACAACAACTCGTCGTAGGGCCCGTGTGCCGCATCCACCCGGGAGCGTTTCTTCTTCGTCTGGGCGCGGATGCGGGGCTTGGCCAGGCGCAGGGTCTGTTCGCCGCGCAACAACGGCCGGGCGGCCTCGGTAAGCTTCAGCACCGAATAGCTGGCGATGTCCTGGACCAGGTAGCCATGATGAATGAGCTGACGGATGATGGAGGTCCATTCCTGCTCGCTGCGGTCACTGCCCAGGCCGTAGGTGGACAGCTGATCATGATGCAGCGAGCGAACACGCTCGTTATCGGCACCCCGCAGCACATCGACCACATGCCCGACACCAAACCGCTGGCCGACCCGGTAGACGCAGGACAAGGCCTTTTGCACGTCCAGCGTGGCATCGAACTGTTCTGGCGGGTTCAGGCAGACATCGCAGTTGCCGCAATCCTGCTCCAGCCGCTCGCCGAAATAATTGAGCAGCACCCGGCGCCGGCAGGTGACGCTTTCGGCCAGTCCCACCATGGCGTTCAGCTTGTGCACCTCGATGCGTTTTTGTTCGGGATTGTCGTTGTTCTCGATCAGGCGCCGCGCCGTCGCCGCATCCTGCGCACCGAACAGCAGCAGGCCCTCGGCCTCCAGGCCGTCGCGGCCGGCCCGGCCGGTCTCCTGGTAGTAGCCCTCGATGTGTTTGGGCAGATCGTAGTGGACGACGAAACGCACATTGGGCTTGTCGATGCCCATGCCGAAGGCAACGGTGGCCACCACCACCTGCAGGTCGTCGCGCAGGAAATCCTCCTGCACCGCCTGGCGACGGGCGCCGGGCAGGCCGGCATGGTAGGCCTGGGCACGGATACCTTTCGCCTGGAGTTTTTCCGCCACCTCCTCCACCCGCCGGCGGCTCAGGGCATAGACGATACCGGCCTGCTCCGCGCGGCCCTCCAGAAACTGCAGCAGCTGATCGAAAGGCTTGTGTTTTTCCAGCACGGTATAGCGGATGTTGGGCCGATCGAAGCCGGTGACATGACGGCTGGCCCTGCCGAGCCCGAGCACGCGCACGATGTCGTCCCGGGTCTGCGCATCCGCCGTCGCCGTGAGGGCCACGAGCGGAATAGACGGAAAGAGATTGCGCAGCGCCCCCAGTTGCTGATACTCGGGGCGGAAATCATGCCCCCACTGCGACACGCAGTGGGCCTCGTCGATGGCGAACAGGGCGATGTCGATGTCCGCCAGCCGCTCCAGGAAACCGGCGCTCATCAGCCGCTCCGGACTGACATAGAGCAGGTCCAGCTCGCGCGCATGCAGCCGGGCCAGCACCTGGCGCGCCTGCTCCGGTCCCAGCGCGGAGTTGTAGAAGGCCGCCGCCACGCCATTGGCTGTCAGGGCGTCGACCTGGTCCTTCATCAGCGAAATCAGGGGCGACACGACCAGCGCCACCCCGGGACGATGCAGCGCGGGTATCTGGAAGCACAGTGATTTGCCGCCACCGGTCGGCATCAGTACGAAGGCGTCGTGACCGACGATCACATCCTCGATAATGGCCTGCTGGTGAGGACGGAAGGCGGCATAGCCGAACACCTGCCGCAGGGTGTCGTGGATCGCCGCGGCGGCGGTGTTTTGCGGGAGACTCATCGCGCCCATTGTACCCGATGGGCCGCGGCTGGATGGGGTGGCCGGTCGGTTGACGGATCAGCGATGACTGTCTCCACTCCTCCGCCCATGGCGGGAATTGATGTAAGCAGTTGAATTCAGGGTGACTACCGGCGGGCCTGAAGCACCGGACCGGCACCATGGGCGGCACTGGCGGGCTTCATCTATCTGTTTTTATTGGCTAATTGAGGAACGTCGCTGCCTGAATCGCAGGACATCGCACAACGGCTCCGCGCCGAAACCCATAACGCCCCGTGTCATAACGTATTACCCCCCTTTTGCACGGGTGGCGTGATCGCCTCGAACCGCAAACCTCGATACCTCGATTCGACGTTGTGTTCTGCTGCCGATTGCGGCGTTTCCATCACATTCACAGCCAGTTCCCCGGCAAAGTTGCATCCGCAAAGCCCATTTGTAAGCATGGCGCTGTCTACGGGACCGGGTGCAGTCCATACTCTCGACTCCTGCGTCCGTGGTGACGGTGTAACCGGATGCCCTGCTCAAGGACCACGCCGGTTGCCGGAGCAGAATGTTTCGCGCTTGTACCGGGGCCGGGACGAGGCGGCGCCGGAGGTGGAAACGGAGGGCTTCATCACCCCCAGCGTGCTGCTGAGGAATGGCAAGCATCGTCCGGCGGCACTCAACAGTGAAGCTGACTCAGTGACCGGCGGGCAACATGGACATTATTCTGACTACGTGTTTGCTTGCCGGAAATGCAGGATTGCACGCATAGCCGGGACGGCAAGGAAGCCGGCCAGGTGAAAGGCGCGGTGTTACGAAGCAGGCAGCAGCGATCCGGCAAGAGGACGGGATATTTTACCCGCGCCACGGCGTCCGCCATGTCATCCCGGGGCGTGCACTGATGCCTGGCCTGTGAAGGTGTCGAAAGACGGACGCATGCCGGTCATGGCATCTTGTAGGCGAATAGTGTTCGGTGTTGATGAGCGTTCATGGAAATTCCCGGTGCACAGAGATACAGCTTGCAGGACATGCTCGAAAGATCAGGCCTAAAGGTTTCATGATGAACTGGATCGACTGGACCCGGAGCCGCCTGCGTGGACGACCGGATAGCGAGCATGAGCAGGCGCTCATCCGCGTTGTCATCATGAGCCTGATCTTTCTCTATTTTTCAACCACGGAACTGGATCAGGTCACCCTGCTTGCCGGCAGCTATCTGGCCGTGTCAGCCGTTCTGTTCACCTGGATCCTGATTTCGCCGGCAATGAATGTGACCCGGCGGGTGCTGGGAATGGTCGGCGATATGGCAGGGGCCTCCTTCGGCCTGGCCCTGGCGGGCGATGCGGGTTCCCCGCTGGTCGCCCTTTACCTCTGGGTCATCGTCGGCAACGGGTTTCGCTATGGCGTGAACTATCTTGCGTTATCCACGCTATTTGCCGTGGCTGGCTTTACTGCTGTCCTGGTGCTGGATCCATTCTGGTCAAGGCACTTCTGGTTCGGCTCCGGTTTGCTGATCACCCTGACGCTGGTGCCGCTGTACATGGCCGGTTTGATTCGGAAACTGCATCGGGCGATCAAGGTGGCGGAGGAAGCCAGCCATACCAAATCACGGTTTCTGGCCAAAATGAGTCATGAACTTCGCACACCTCTCAACGGCATTATCGGCATGAGCGATTTGCTCACAACCACATCGCTCGACAAGGAACAGCAGGAATATGTCGGAGCCATTCAGACATCGGGGCATATCCTGCTGACATTGATCGAGGATATTCTCGATATTTCGAAAATTGAAGCCGGCAAGCTTGTCACCGAAACAGAGCCGTTTGACTTGCACGCGTTAGTGAACAACACCGTCAAGACATTTGCTTTCCAGGCCCGGGAAAAGGGTCTTTATCTGAATTGCCACATCGATCCTGCGACACCCTTCCGCTTGCAGGGCGACGAATTGCATTTGCGACAGATTTTGATGAATTTGCTGAGTAATGCCATCAAGTTTACCGGGCAGGGCGGTGTCAATATCATGGTTCACAGCCTTGAAAAGGCACCGGATGAGCGTGAGTGGATCCGTTTCAAGGTGACTGATACCGGCATCGGCCTTTCGGAAGAGGCCCAGCAGCAGATCTTCGAGAGTTTTGTCCAGGCCGATGCCTCGGTTACCCGCAAGTATGGCGGCACAGGTCTTGGAACAGCGATTTCCAGGGAATTGGCTACGCTGATGGGGGGCCGCATCGGCCTGGAAAGCGAGGAAGGCAAGGGAACGACGTTCTGGTTTGAACTGCCCTTTGAACGCCAGCCCGGTGCCAGCAAAGAGGAGCTTGCCCCTTCCTCTTTTTCCGATATGCGTGTGCTTGTGTTGCTGAGCGATGCTGTCATCCCGGAAGTGGGAAAGGCCCTGGAAAGATGGGGGGTGCAATTCGAAACCGTCGCGGGAACAGCGCAGCTGTTCTCCCGGCTCGTCGCCGCCAGTGAACGCTCCAGGCCTTTCAGCACCGTGATTGTCGAGAAAGAATTATTGAGCATGGGTCCCGCACAGCTTGCAGACTCCATCAAAGAGGAGACCATGCTTGCCGATGTGTCGTTGATTCTCGTCGAGTCAAGGCTTGATTCGGAGGACATGAAATCCCTGATGATGACGGGCTACTCTGCGGTACTGTATATACCGGTCAATGAATCTCTGCTGTTTAATGCGGTGCATGAGGCTTGCGCCGAACATTCGCCTGTGCCGGGCGTGGCCTCGATGGCCGACTACTTCAGGAAAAGAGATGCAGCCCGGGGCGCGCGCGTACTCGTGGCGGAAGATAACGAGGTGAACCAGACCGTGCTCAGGGCCATTCTGGAGCATGCCGGGCATCAGGTGCATATCGCAGGTGATGGCGAAGAGGCGCTGGATGTACTGACCGAAAGAGACACGGATTTTGATATTGTGATTCTGGATATGAATATGCCGAAAATTTCCGGCCTGGATGTGCTCAAGGCCTATCACTTTATGGACACCGAAATGAATATGCCAGTGATCATGCTCTCGGCGAATGCCCTTCCGGAAACCATCGGGGAATGCCGGCAGGCCGGGGCCAATGATTATCTGACGAAGCCGGTTGATGCCAGGAGCCTGATTGAGGCCATCGACAGGCTCACCCGGCCGGTGAGGGCGCATGACAGCGGCGTGGCTGATATCCAGCCGTTTCCGGCCGCAAAGGAAATCGCCAGGCCAGCATGGCGTTGTATTGATCCGGAATCGCTCGACAATCTGAAGAAGCTCTCGCCCAGGCCTGATTTTGTCCAGAGAGTGCTAAAGCAGTTCATGCATGACGGGGAAAAACATCTTGCCGCACTGCAGGATGCCTCATCGTCCAATGATCAGGAAGCCTTCCTGGAAATTGTGCATGCATTCAAGGGAAGCGCGGCGACTCTAGGGGCAAGCTCGGTCGCCCGACAGTGTGTCGAGGCGGAAAACAAACAGCCGCAGGAACTGGATCGCGCAAGCATGAACGACTATGTTGCGCAGGTTGTCAGCGGTGTTTCATGGCAGCTGCAAGGAACTGGAAGCATACCTGGAGCAAACCCGGCAGTAATTGTATCCGCTGTTTTGCAGGATCTCCTGGCGGGTGACAACAAGGCAGGCTTACCGCTGGACAGTTGCAAAGCGCCCTCGCTGGCCCGTAATCCAGCTGTCCTGCCGAATTACGGGCTGCCTACCTGGCCACCAAACCGGAATCCCGAAGCGTCTTCCATGGCCCGGAATCCTGTCAGACGTATGCTGTATGAACTGTGCGACGGGAAATACGCCCGACTTCCTCCGTGTGCTCCTTGTTTTGACATTACATGTACCTCGCAAAAGGGCAGGACAGCCGGACGCGCATAGGCGCGGCCAAGGGGCACGAATCATGCCAGGCCCGGCTCAATCCCGCAGACGCTTGGCCATTTCCGCCACCCCGCCCTTTTGCAACTACACCCGTTATATCAAATGGCCGTCCGCCTGCTCGCTGCAATTTCCTTGTGTCCGACAGGCTGCTGGCTGCGTTGTGATTTTGCGGATTGTCTTGCAACAAGGCGTTCCATCATGCGCAAGCTCTTGTCCTCAAGGCGCAATGCAGCGTCGACCCAGGCAGTGGTGATGCTCTTCAGTTCTTCGTAGGTCACCGGGTTGCAATACTGCCTGGCCCTGCGGAAAGCCCGAAAACCATTCTGGGCTCTCTCTTCCCGATGGATGTAGTCGAGGACGGCCTGTTCTCCCTGCCCGTCCTCGGCCAGCACATCGACAATGCCCATCTCATGCAATTCCCCGGCAGAATAGAGGCATCCGCCAAGAATCATCCGTTCCGCCTGGACTGCGCCGACCTTCCGTGAAAGGAAACTGTAGGCGCCCATACCGGGAAAGAGATTAAACAGAATTTCCGGCATACCCATTTTTGCACTGCGTTCGGCTACGAGCACATCCGCTGAAATGGCATATTCCATACCGCCACCCAGGGCATCACCCTGAACCAGGGTAATGGTTGTAATGTCCTTGCCAAGATGGGTGTAATGCTGAAACAGTGTATCGATGCATGAGATGGCATAGTGCATCAGGCCATCCCTGTCGCCGTTACGGATAAGTCCGATGAAGCGATTCAGGTCTCCCCCGAGATTGAACACACCCGGAACCCTGGATGCCAGCGCAATATAGCGCACATCGTCAGGGTATGATGGGCTGCTCAGCTCGTCATACCATTGCTGCATTTCGCTGATTAACGTCGGCGTGCAGCAAGGCAGCGGCTTGGCATCCATGTAATACCAGGCAAGCCGGTACTCTTCGTCGTACTGGATTTCCAGCTCCGTGTATACGTTGCGATGCATGTCGGGGTGCAATTGCTGGACTGCTTGTGGCAAGAGTTTCATCGTTTGTTGCTCCTTAGGTTGGCGGTGCGCTCAGTGTGATATGTACCACGAGATGTGTGGACCTTCGATACGGATTTTGTTTGGTACCGGCACCCGGCAGGCAAATTGGCCTGCGTGGTTCCGGAATATGCTCCTCGGACAGGAAACGTGCCGATTATAAGCCAGCGGTGTCTGGCAGACCGGCGGGGTGAGGAAAGCCCCTGCGCACCGGCACAACAGCGCAGGCTGGCGGGCAAAGCAACGACTGGCACGGAAAGACCGACAGGCTTTTGGCGGAGTTGTCCGGCAGGGGGCTGGACGATCCGGCTGCATGCTTCCAGGGCGTCGTTCGGTGCGCGTCGGGATCTGCCGGGCACTTGCCGGGAGCTAGCACGCAACGCGACACGGCGGCGGAACCGGATAACCTGACCGAGGCCGCCAGCCGGGCGAAGAGAATCTCTCGTAATAATCCCGTAGCGGCCATGCGCGCGGGGCGAACCCACCCAGGTGCCGCCTAATGGTCTGTTATAGACGGACGACACGGATCCACGGGTGGACCTGAACCACCGACACCGGCAGTCTGTGCGGCAGTGCATGGCTGTTTTTTGTTGTTTACACGGCATTAAACGGGGCTTCGGTGGCCCCGGCGTCACAGCAGTGCATCATCGTGTCCCGGGGAAGTCCCTTACGATGGGTTGAGGATGCTCGATCAGGCCGGCCTCATAAGCCACTGGACCCGACTTAAAGACATTCGCCACGGGGACGCACCTGAATGTGCCCGGCCCGGTCACGGCAGCGATCCGCGAAAATGTCATTCGGAAGTACGTCACGCGGTCCTGAATCACCTGTAACCGTCCATGTCGAAAAGGACGCGCCAGGAAAACGGCTTGCCCGGTGACACTTAGTCTTCCTGTGCCGCGACGAGGCACTGGCCATGCACAGAACCCTGCCGGAACGTTTCCGAGCCACCCCCGGGGTGAGGTGCGAAATTACGGGCTGCTGGAATAGCCTCGCTGGAATTTCATCAGTTACTGACGGGGATTCGCCGGCACATGGTAAAGGTCAGGAGTTCTCGAGGCATTTCGAACTGCGCCGCCCCCACTTACAATGAATCGTTTATTCAAATCGCACTGACCACGGCATCCGGCCTCTTTTGGCCCGCAGCGGATTTCATGCCTGGCTGCGTTTCGAACACATCGTCGATGCCGTCCGAAAAACAACGCCTGTCTGTTAAACTTGCATCGCCGGCCATACTGCAGCTGGCAATGCCATGGAGACGAAAAAAAGATGACCAGATTCCTTATGTTGGTGTTATCAGTCCTGTTCACATTCAGCGTGCAGGCCACCGGGTTACCGCCTGCATTCAAGGCCCATTACCTGGTCAAGAAGGGACCAATTGAACTCGGTCGCGCAACCCATGAACTGAAGTATGCTCCCGGCGGAGAACTGGTATACGAGTCCGGTTCCGACACGACCGGCCTGGCTGACCTGCTGTTCTCCGATCACATTCGGGAAACCACGCGACTGAAGCATGATGGCGCACGCCTGCTGCCGCTGGAATATCGCTATAATCGCAGCGGCAAGCGCAAGCGCACGATGTCACAGGAGTTCGACTGGACACTGGGCAAGGTCATCAGTCGTGTCGATGACACGGTTACCGAGTATCCCCTGCCCCCCCATACGCTCGATCCGAGCGGTTACCAGGTCAGCCTGATGCTTGACCTTGAGAAGGGAGAACGGAAGTTCACTTACCCGATCTCGGGAAAGAATGACATACGCAGCTACGATATCGAGCATATCGGTGATGAACGCATCGATACCGTACTGGGAAAACTGAATACCGTTGTTATCCAGCGCAACGACAAGCGAATCACGACCATGTGGTGCGCCTACGATCTGCATTTTCTGCCTGTAAAAATCCAGCACGAAGAAAATGGCGGTGTCTTTACTGCTTACCTGGAATCGGTCGAAGGACTGGCCATGCCATGACAACAGGCTGGCTCACTCACTGCAACGGCTGCAGGACCGGTACTGTCAAATCACCACATTCTGTGTGCTGTGGCAGGATCGGTGTGCGGCAATGACGGACGACAAGCCGGAATAATCCAGTGTCCGTTATTCATCGGTCGTCCATTTCTGACCTGCGCGGTCATACACACAGACAGACCGGAGCCGAACTGACACAGGCCTGGGCCACAGAGTTATTGCCAGCGCACCTTCATGCAACTTCGACGTGGTAATCCACGGGGAAGACCGGCAATGCGCATGGCCGGGGAATGGACTACGCACCATGGCAGCCCCTGCCCTTGAACACAAGCGCGGGATGCCCCTGTAGATCCATGACCTACATCGCCGTGCCTTACCGCTCCGGATTCGAGCATGATTATGCAGGTGTCTGTCAAAAATCGATTCTTGATGTCACGCTTATATCAAGCGGGATATATATTCCGGTTATTAACTGGAATATTTTATACCTGTTTTAACATTATCAGGCTGTACCGTGAGGAGTCCAGCACCATTCCGGATTGACTGCGGGAGACAGGATCATGCTGCGTATCCATGTATCAATGAAATTCACCAACCAGCCGGTCAAGCGAACACCGGTGATTCTCTATCTCGATACCAACCCTGAACACCCGATCGAGGGTGCTACCGACCGCACTGGCACAGCGGAATTCGACATACCACCCGCGAGCGGCAAGGTGATGATTAACGGCGCCGCGCGCTACCATGGCCGCCTGGAGGGCGATGTGGATATCAGTCTCTGGTCACCAACCGACGCGGGCACGGTCGCCGAATCCGGGACACCCGGTGGCGATGCAGGCGGCAGCATCGCCTACCCCGGCATGCAGACCCGCACGCTCAGTATCGATGGAACCGAAGTACAGACCGACAGCGAGGGTTACCTGGTCAATCTCGATGACTGGTCGGAAGCCTTTGTGCGCGCAGAGGCCGAACACGAAGGCCTTGCGCTTACGGATGAAGTCTGGGAGGTGATCCGTTTCCTGCGGGATTTTTACGAGCAACACCGGGTCCAGGCCAATGTGCGTGAGATCATCAAGCATTTCCGCAAGGTGTGGGGACCTGAGCTGGGCAGCAATCACCATCTGCATGCCATCTTTCCGCGAGGCGGCCCGCAGAAACAGGGCAACCGGCTGGCGGGACTGCTGCGCACCAAGGGTGAACACTAGGAGCCTGTCGGATTTGGCACTGATCTACTGCGCCGGCGGGACAGCGGCCCATTTTCCGATCCTCCTCGTCAAATAGCTACGGCTATTCTCCTCGAACGATCGAAAAAATGACCTCGTTCTCCCACCCGGCTCGCTACGATCGCCCAAGTCCGACAGGCTCCTAGCCCGCATGCGGCATCACGGGCGTCTTCAGGTTCGGGACTATGCGATGTGCAATAACCGCACCATGGCCGAGCGGTTTGCAAGCAGGTCAGCCAGCGTGTAGGTATCGAGCACGGCATAAAATGCCTGTACTGCCTTATGAAAGGCACCGCGCAGCTTGCACGCGCTTTCGATACGGCAGTCCGAAGCATCGGTTGAAAAGCATTCCACCAGCACGCTGCCCGCCTCTGACTTGCGGACTATCTCACCAATGCGGATACGGTCCGGAGCGATTTTGAGTTGTACCCCGCCCCCTTTGCCACGCGTCGTTGTCACATAACCCTGCGACGACAGAAACAGTATGATTTTCATCAGGTGATTTTTGGAAATGCCATAGGCTTCCGCAATTTCCCCCACGGACGCGCGCTGGTCGCGGTGCGTGCCAAGGTAGATCAATATGCGTAGCGAATAATCTGTAAATGTCGTCAGTCGCATGTAGGAGTACCAGTATTCACCCTGCCTGCAGGACCGGCTCGAGTCACAACATCTTCAACCACCGGTGGTTTGCCAGCGATACACATGGATTTAAACCGGCGGACAATAATTGTAGTATATTATATACCTTTTCAAGGTTCTGTGTCTGAATTCCAGCGAACCCGGTCGTTACGAACAGACGGACGCAGCCTGTTGCCTTGCATCCGACCATGAAGATAGAAAACAACCCGAACCTGCATTGAACCACTATGATGACGCCAGTAACGAATATTGATGACCCGGAATCCAGACCCGTTCCCCGGTTCGCACTTTTCGAACTCGGTTTCAGGGCATTTTTTCTGTTCGCGGGCATTACCGCATTGCTGCTGGTGCCAATCTGGGTTTACGCCTATGTACGGGGCTATCTGGAGTTCGGCTATTACAGTGCCCTGACCTGGCACAGTCATGAAATGATTTTCGGGTACGCAGCAGCGGTGATAGCAGGATTTCTACTGACCGCAGTGCGTAACTGGACCAACATCCAGACGCCCCGCGGAGTCGCGCTGGCAAGCCTGGTTGCGCTATGGCTGGCAGGCCGGGTGGTACCGTTCTTTTCCGGGGTGATGCCGCACTGGAGTATTGCTGTTGTGGACATGGCATTTCTCCCTGTGCTTGCTGTCACCCTCTCGGTTCCGCTGCTGCGCAGCCGGCAGAAACACAATCTGGTATTTCTGTTCGTCCTCGCCGCCCTGACAGTGGCCAACATCATGGTGCATTTGCAGATCCTCGGGATTACCGAGGCAACAGCAAAACACGGCATCTATTTCGCCGTTTACCTGATCGTGCTCCTGATCGCGATTCTCGGCGGACGGGTCATACCGTTCTTCACAGAGAAGGGCATTGTCGGCGCCAGAATCAGGCGATGGGCAACCGTCGAGTATGTTTCATTGGGCAGCCTGGGTGTATTGACAGTGCTGGATCTGGTGGACGCAGCGCCGCCAGCAGTTATCGTCTTTGCAATACTCACCGCGCTTGGACACGGGATACGGCTGTTTGGCTGGTACCAGCGGACGGTCTGGTCAGTCCCGTTACTCTGGGTGTTGCACCTGGGCTACGCCTGGCTGGTGGCGGGTTTCATACTGAAGGCGTTGTCTGCGGCCGAACTGATCAATCCCATGCTGGCTATCCATGCATTCACAGCAGGTGGCATTGGCACAATAACGCTCGGCATGATGGCGCGAGTAGCGCTAGGCCACACGGGGCGTGTATTACGCGCAGGACCGGCCATGACCTGGTCCTTTGTGCTTGCCAACCTTGCGGGTGTTTCACGGGTATTTTTATCGTTACTATCCCCTGGCAGATACAGCGAATGGATTGTATTGGCCGGCGTCTTGTGGAGTGTGGCGTTCGCGATATTCGTGATTACCTATTCCGGTATCCTGATTCAGCCTCGCCTAGACGGGCGGCCGGGTTGAGGTTCCATCGGTTCGTCATCCTTGAGCTGAAACCCCTTGCATGACGTTCCACACCTGATAGCTTCAGACGAATATTTTCAGCATTTTTCTGGCGGGATACCGTCATTGTTCAAGCCGGGTGCGCGATGCCGCGGTCGAAACACTGGAGGGTTTCCTGGAGTCACCCTCTCCATTTATCTATCGCGCCACCTTGCAGCCGGGTCAGGGACTGATCAGCAACAACGTCCTGCATGACCGATCCGGGTTTGACGACGATAAAGGGCACACCCGGCAGCTTTACCGGCTGCGCTATTACCAGCGCATGACTGCTACCTAGAAACCAAACGGGGTCAGCGCTCTTCTTCGTACAGATCAGGCTGAAATCCGGTTCGAGGATAGGAATATGGCTACTGGACTCTTACCCAACCGGCTGCTGTCAGATATCCCATTGCCGCTTTATCTTCGAAGTATCGAACTCAGCCAGTTTGCGTAACAGCTCATCGCGGCTGGTTTTCAGGATATGACTGGCCATGGGCAGGAAGATATCCTCCTCTTTCTCATGATGCTTGATCATCTGGTAGTCGAGATGCGCCAGGCACTCGAGTACGTGGTCCGAGTCCCGGGTCCTGATGACCCGCGCCGTGTCCCGGATCAGGCGGATGATATCGGTATGCTCCTCCCGCAGCGCCATGGTCGGACCCTGTGGTGCCTGGGGTGATGATTCATAGGCGGGATACAGCACCTCTTCCTCCAGGGCCATATGCCGCTTCAGGTGCGTAACGAGTTCATGGATTATCTGATCAACGGCCCTCCAGTCCTCTGTTTCCACGGCATCCCGGCATCGGGACAGCAGGTTTTCATACAGGGAGTGTTCATGTACCAGCCAGTTGTCCGTGCGGTTCATGGGCGGATAATCCTTATTACAGTCGTTCTAACCGAGTGTGCGTTCGTAGAGTGGCAAGGCCTGCCGTGCGAGCCGGCTTACCTGCCTGGGCAACCAGAGTGAATCCACGTCCAGGCCGTCCAGAAAATTCTTCACCTCCAGACCCAGTTCCGTGTCACCTTCCATGCGCAGCCGGCGCTGGAAAAACAGGGTATCGGCGTCCTCGCGCCGCGCGGTCAGCAGCAGGAACGCGTGCAGGGTGCCGGTAATGGACAGGTCGACCATGGCTTTCACCCGGCTGGCTGCCAGCGCCCCCTGCTGCAGGGTAATACAAAAGCTCAGTTGCATGTCGCGAACATGAATCCGTACGGTGCGCCCCTGGAGGAAGTCCAGTTCGCCGTTCCGCAAGGCACGGGCAAGAATGCGGTTGAGGACGGTCACGACCGCCATGCCGTGCACCCCGCGTGGGATAATGGCAAGCGGCACTGACAACAGATGGGGGAACAGCGGTGCCCTGGTTTGTGAATCAGTCATAGGTAGTCTCCTGCGTGCAGTCCCGGATCGACCGGGAGACCAGCGGATTCGCGTATTGTCCGTCATGTTCACGCAGCGCAGCCTTGATTGTGATCAAGTCCCTCTACGCACATCGCCCGGTTCCTGCCCGGGCAAGCAAGATCCTGACAGTCAGCGCGCCTGGACCAGCCACAGCCGGGATTTGTCGTGAAAGTGCAGCCACCAGATGTATCAAAGGGATGAGAATTGGTCGGGGCGAGAGGATTCCATCCTCCGCCCTCCGGCACGCCATGCCGCCACAAGGGTGATACTTATTGTTATTACTGTTAATTTCCGGGGTGGGCGTTACACCGGCCGCAGGAATTCCTGACCATACCGGATTCGAAAGCGGGGTAACCTTACCTGTCCGGTTTCGCTCGCCCCGCTCCGTCCCATGGCAACCGCCAGGATCATCAGTACGATGTAAACCTGCATGATCAGTGGGGGTAGAAATACCGACAGATCGGCAAACGGATTGCTGGTAATCATTTCAATTACCCTCCATCCTGGCCAGCTCTTTATGAACCAGGCTAACGACGGTATGGCCGCTTCGAGCGCCAGCCACCAACCGGGATATCCGTATGAGACAAGTCGATCAACGGACATGCATCAGCACTGTATCCCCGCCACCCTGTTCACGCTTCAGGTCGATGTTTAGGTAGCGGGTCTCGACTTCTCAAACGCGCTGCCACAGGAAGCTGTGGCGACCCCAGGCAACGCGACTTCAATCGATAATAACACCTCCTATTCTGCAGAAAATCATGCAGTGTATAAAAAATATGGATCTTCCCCTGATTGAGTGGGTAACACATCAATTCAGACGAGACGCATTGCCTCTAATGGTAATAGGCCGAATTCATTCGGCCATTCATGTTCCAGCAGGCGTGCTGCGGTGATATCCGTAAACAAAGGATGACGACCGCGGGTAACGGTGGTGATGCAATAGACGTGATGGTGCAGGGAATGACGCCCCCTGCGCAATGCGTCACAGGACAGGGCGACCTCCTTGTTTCCTATGGCAACAGGCTGTTGGCCGAATGAATTCGGCCCTGCAACGGTAATCTACCCGCTCGATTTGGGTAAGAGTCAAAAATATTTGACGCCCTTTTCCCCCGCGTCTACGTACAGCTTGCAGCCACCGCCGAAAGCCACTCTGGCGCGTCCGGGAGCATAATCGGCCATGTTTACCTGCGCCGGGCCTTTGGTGAAACCGCCTGTCTTTCCCTCGTGCACTCAGCCCTGGTCGCCGCGCGCGCATGGTGCACGATACGGCTCGGGAACATTCTCCGGGCATTCGCCACAGCGTTCATTGCCGGGCACGGCAAAGTCGATTTTGCGCGGATAAGGCAAGTCCATGTTTTCCATGATCCTGACAAATTCCTGCAGCGTCTTACCCTTGCCCAGGCGTGGATTGCGCGCCTTTTCCTGTCCAATCGTAGTAATGAAGCGACCCTCGTAATCGTGGCAGGGATATACCAGCGTCTCGTCCGGCAGGGTAAAGAATTTCTCGTGAATACTGCGGTAAAGGGTTGCCGCATCGCCGGACTGAAAATCCGTGCGGCCGCAGGCATCAATCAGCAGGGCGTCACCGCTGAACAGCAGCTTGTGCGTGCCGTTGTCGACAAGATAGGCATGATGGTGGCTGGTGTGGCCTGGCGTGAACAGCGGGTGCAGCACGATATTGCCTATACGGAATGGCTCACCCTCCCTGACGCCGATATCGGCACAGGGCAGTTCGTCAATGGCCGGAAAGACCATGCGGCTGCCGGTCAGTTCGCGCAGACGTCGCGCGCCTGTGAGGTGATCGGCATGAACATGCGTGTCGATCGTGTAGTCGAGCTTCAGACCCATCGCCTGCAGGATGGACACATCGCGCTGCGCGGTATCCAGCACCGGGTCGATCAGTGCCGTTTTGCCGCTGTCCGGACAACTGACCAGATAGGTAAAGGTGCTCGAGTCGGGCTCGAATAACTGCCTGAAGATCATATGTCCTCCTGCGTGTGGCGATTTCGTCATTGTCGCCTGTAAACGATTGCCTGGACAGTCCTGCTCCCGAAGAAACCGCCCCTGGCCTGTCTACCCGCCAGGTCCTGCTGACATCCGCCTGAATCCATTAACCGCGGTCTCACTCCGCTTCAGCAGCTGGAATACTGGAAGCCTGTTACGCACATCGCTCCGTGCCGGATACCACCCGTGGACAGGCGTGAAAGGCGCCGATCGGTCCGGACATACCAGGCATACGCGGTTTAATCGCATGCCGGGCCATGCCAGGCTTCGACCCGTCGCTTATCCATACACCCTGCGGCCCAGATGCTGTGCAAGGCGGCACATCACAGGTGAGGCGTCGTCGGCCTGCAAATGCACGTTGATCACGCTCGGCCGGCCGGTCGTGGCCAGGGACCTGTGCAGGGCGTCCCCGAACTCATCCTCGGTTTTCGCACAGTAGCCGCTGGTGGGCCCGATCAGTTCGCCGATACGCTCATACTGCCACTCGGCGATATTGTTGAACGGGCCATCCAGGATGAAACGCTCCGTGCTGTAGCCATGATTGTTGAATACGATCACCACCGGGTCCAGGCCGAGGCGCGCGAACGTCGACAGTTCGGTGCCGGTCATCTGAAAGGCCCCGTCGCCCACCAGGATGAGCGGCCGCAACCCGGGCAGGGCGATCTGCGCGCCCAGCGCCGCAGGGACAGCGAATCCCATTGAGGTATAAAAGGCCGATGCCAGGAAATGCGTGCGCTCGTGAACGCGCAGATCCAGCGCGGCAAACAGGCAATCCCCCACATCGCAGACCACGCTCATGTCCGGCGTCAACGCCGCGTTGAGGCTTGCGATCAGGCGCGCGATGGTCATGGGCTTGCCGGGCACGGCCGCAGGCAGCTTCGGCTCGGGCACATGCTGTGGCCAGGCGCAGGCATGCGGGGTGACGACATCACATAGAGCGGCAAGAAAATCACGCAGATGGACATCGGTATAGCGATGATGGCCGATGGTCACCTGGTCCTGGCTGGCATGGATCAGTCGCGCCGGATCCAGTTGCGCGGTGAATATGCCGGTGTCGACGTCGTTGACCGTCGCACCCAGCATCAGGAGCAGGTCGGCACCCTCGACACGCGCGCGGACAGCTTCCGGTCCCATGGCGCCCTCGTAGACACCCAGATAGGCCGCGTGGCGTTCGCCGACTACGGATTTTCCGGTCAGGGTGGCAGCCACCGGGATACAGGCGTTCAGTACCAGCCGGGTCAGACTGTCCTGCAGTCCGCGGCGATGGATCTCGACACCGGCCAGTATCATCGGCGTGCCTGCACGGTCGAGCCGCTGAAATGTCTCGTCAACGGCCTCGGCCAGTGCGCCGGGATCGCTGTTATCAACTCCGGTCTCTGCGGCCGGGATCGGAAAACCTTCCACGTTAATCTGATCCCGGGGCAGTTCCAGGTATATCGGCTTGCTGTACCGGCGTGCTGCCTGCAGGCAGCGGTCGATATCACGGCAGGCGGTCAGCGGGTCATCGAGACTGGCGCTTGCACAGGTGATGCGCTCGAAGATCTCGCGCTGGAAGCGGAACGGGCCAAAGCGGTGATGTATCAGCGGGTCCTTCCGCTGCTCGTCGATTCCCGGCGCACCACTGATGACCACCACGGGCGAGGACTCCGCGTGCGCCCCGGCTATCGCGTTGACCACGTTCAGGGCGCCGACGCCATAGGTCACTGCCAGCGCACCAATGCCGCGGCAGCGGGCGTAACCATCGGCCGCAAAGGCGGCGGTATCCTCGCGGGTGGTGCCGATATGCCGGATCGGGCTGTGCAACAGTTTCCGGTAGAACCCCAGCACATAATCACCGGGCACGCCGAAGACATGGTCAACACCGGATGCCTGCAATTGACCCAACAGGTAATCAGCTATTGCGGGTGCTTTCATGAAATCCTCTTCTTGCAGCCGGTGTGTTTGACCTGCTCACAGGGACAAGGTTTTCGCAGCGCCATTTTTCACATTCAGTCCAGCAGGCGACGACTCGCTCCTGACAAAGGATAGCGCTCCCTTTCGATTCGGTAATACGCCCGCAACAAATCCTCCTCCAGCCCCGTCTGACGCCGGATTTCGTGCAGCGGCAAGTCGAGGTACGGACCGAAGTCGACCCGGTTCAGCGCCTGGCAACCGGAGATGCCACCCAACCGCACGGCATCTCTGAAGATACACACCGCCGTATCGTCAAATGTATAAGGCGCCGGGTACACACGCCGCGCCAGCGTGCCGAACAGCCATTCCTCGAAGCAATGCACGCGCTTGGTGCTGCCCATGGTAAAGCCGATGGTAAAGGCCTCGTCCGCCGTGAGCAGGCCGCGTCCGAGCAGGATGTGGATGCGGTCATGCGCCGCGAGGTCCACCGCGCCGTGAAACAGCGTCATACCGGGTAATCGGTACTTGGGGTTCTCCAGCAGACGCACGATCAGCGGAATCGCCCGCTGGCGGGTGCCAACGGCGGCCAGGCTGTCCAGACTGTGGCGCAGGGTCAAGTCACTGCGCGACAGGGGTATATGCCACTCCGACCAGTTCATACATCCTTCACCTCAGGTGCAAAACCGCGCCGCGCGGTGTTTTCCGTGATACAGACCGTATCCGTGAACTGCCTGAGATAATCCGTCCCGCCGGCCTTGCTGCCCGTACCGCTCAGCCGGAAACCGCCGAACGGCTGGCGTGACACCAGTGCACCGGTGATCTTGCGGTTCAGGTACAGGTTGCCGGCCCGGAACGCCGTGCGGGCCAGCTCCAGGTGCACGGGACGCCGTGTATAGACACCACCCGTCAGGGCGTAGCGGGTACTGTTGGCCAGCTCAAGGGCCTGTTCGAAGGTGTCCGCCCGCAGCACGGCCAGTACCGGCCCGAAGATCTCTTCCTGCGCGAGCGGATCATCCCCCGCGACATCCGTGAAGATGGCCGGTGAGAGGTAATAGCCTTCCTCTGGCAGGTCATCGCGCACCGGCGTGACCAACCGTGCCCGCAACCTGCCCGCGTCGATCACCTGTGCGATGCGCCGCTGGGCGACGGCATCGATGATCGGCCCCAGCAGCCGGCCGGGGTCCCGGGGATCACCGATGGTCAGGCTGGCCGTCGCCGCCTGCAAGCGTTCCATGAAATTCCCGTATATACCGCCCACCACGATCACCCGCGAGGCCGCGCTGCATTTCTGTCCCTGGTAACCGAAGGCGGACTGCAGCACACCCGGGATCGCGGCATCCAGATCGGCGTCGTCGTCGATGATGATGGCGTTCTTGCCGCCCAGTTCGGCTATCACCCGCTTGATGTGGTTCTGCCCCGGCGCAAACTGCGCACCGGTCTGGATCAGCTGCGTACCGACCTCGCGCGAACCGGTAAAGGCAATGATGGCCACCTCGGGATGCGCAGCCAGGTACGCACCGGTTTCGCGGCCTGGACCGGGCAGGAAATTGACCACGCCCGGCGGAACACCGGCCTGCATGACCAGGTCCATGAAGCGCGCCGCGATCACCGGTGTCAGCGAGGACGGTTTCAGGATGGCGGTGTTGCCCGTGACGATGGTCGCCGCAAGCATGCCGGTGAGTATGGCCAGCGGAAAATTCCACGGCGCAATCACCAGGCCGACACCCCGCGGCCGGTGTAGCAGGATGTTATGTTCGCCGCCCAGTTCGACCACCTCGCCTGCAGTCAGCCGTACTGCCTGGTGCGCGTAATAGTTCAGAAAGTCGATTGCCTCGCAGACATCGGCATCCGCCTCGCACCAGTGCTTGCCGGCCTCCAGCACCTGCCAGGCGGCGTGGTAGTCGCGCCGCTCTACCAGCAACGCGGCAATCCGGCGCAGGTACCCGGCGCGTTCGTCTGCCGTCAATGCGCTCCACGCCGGCAAGGCCGCGCGTGCTGCCGCCAGTGCCTGGTCTGCCTGCGGCCGGCCAGCGCTGGCCACGGTACCGATGACCTGGTCGGGGTGGGCCGGGTTGACCGAGGTGATGTGTCCGGTGCCGGCGACCGGCTCGTGGTCGATGCGCAGCGTATAGTCCTGACCCAGTTCGGCGTGGACCGCCGCGAGGGCATCACGCACGGCCGTGCGTTCCGGCGCGGCGACGAAACGGTGCACCGGCTGGTTGCGGAAGGTACGTGTATCGTCCGCAGCTGCCGGCAGCGCATGGACTTCCGGTCGTGCCAGACTGTGTACGTCACGCCTGATCCGGCCCATACCGGTATCGAGGATGGTCTGGCCACTGGTGTTCTCCAGCAGGCGGCGCACCAGGTAGGCCATGCCCGGCAGGGTTTCCCCGTACGGGACATACACCCGCAACGGGTAACCCAGCGCGACCAGTGCCTGTTTCAGGTCGTCCGCCATGCCGTACAACATCTGGAACTCGTAAGCCCCGTCATCCAGACCATACCGTTCCGCCAGCGCCATGCCACAGGCCAGGCTGCGGACGTTGTGTGTTGCCACTGCCGGGAATACCGAATCACGATGCGCGAACAGGCGTTCGAGGCAGGCCTCGAAACAGGCATCGGTCCGAGCCTTGCGGTCCCATACCGGCAGCGTCCAGCCGTGCTGATGCGCAAGGATGGACTCCGCGTCCCAGTAGGCACCGCGCACCAGACGCACCTTGATCGGGGCACCGCGCAGCTTTGTCCAGTCCAGCAGTGCCTGCAGGCACTCCGGCGCATCGTGCAGGTAGGCCTGGACTACGATACCCGCATGCGGCCAGTCACGGAATTCCGGCTCCATGAGCAGTTCCCTGAAACACTGCAGGACGATGTGCTTGACATCGTAGTGTTCCATGTCGAACGTCAACCCGGCCTGTGCCGTGCGCGCCGCTGCGAGTATCGGACGCAGGCGGGCGCAGATGGCGTCGACACTGCCACGCGGATCTGCCGGGTGGATACGGGAACTGAGTGAGGTGAGCTTAAGCGAGACCTCGGGCAGAACCGTACCGGCGCGGTCGCGTGGCAGGCCCGCCAGCAGATCGAGGTAGGCCTGTTGATACGCATCGGCCTCGCGCTCGCTGACCACAGCCTCGCCCAGCAGGTCGAGGCTGTAGTGCATGCCCCGGCTGCGCAGCCGCGCGAGGGTGCGCAGTGCACGCGGCAGGGTATTCCCGCCCATGAAGCGCCGTGACAGGCCACGCAGCGTGGCACGCACCAGCGGTGCGGCGATCGGAGCAGCCCAGGGCGCATCACTATGGCGCAGGCTCCAGTGGCTGACCGCCGGCCACGGCAGTTCCACGTCGGCAAAATATTCCTGCATGTGTGCGACCAGTACCGCGTCGTCCTGCAGCACCGGCAGTACGTCGATGAAGCGCAGCGTCTGCAAGCGAAACCCGGGGTCCTGGATCGCGCGCTCGACGAGTCCGTCGAGCCAGCCGCCACCTGCCGTTTTCGCTGCGAGGTCGGCCGAGTCGAGCAACCGGCTGCCCAGCGCGTGGATGCGTTCCTCGAGATCGGCCATCGCAACAGACACCGGCATTCCCGGGCCGGACCGTTCAGGCAACACGTGTAAACGTGTACTCGCTGCCCTGGCGCCGGGCCTTGATACCCGTACGTTCAAACAGGATTTCCTGCCCGTCATCGATATTGCGCGGGTCGCCGCAGACGGCAATAAAGCCTTCCCGGGTGACGCCGCAGTGTATGAGGCCGAGCTTGTCGTGTTTTGCGGGTGCCAGCGTCAGTGTGTCGGTATCAGACATCGTTATTACCTCCTTCCCAGTGCATTGACCATCGCGCCCGGAAGCTGGACGGCTACCTGTAGTCTAGTTCAGGAACGCCGGGCTAGCGGTAGGCGGCATCCGCGCGCCGGACTGCCGCGATCTGCTGCTCATGGCGCTCGCCGATGGCCAGCAACTGCTCCTTGTGGATTTCCTCCTCGCCACGGTTCTCGAAGTGGAACTCGAAAATGCGCGTCAGCACGATGGCATCGGTAGGACAGGCCTTCTCGCAGAACCCGCAGTAGACGCACTTGAACAGGTCGATGTCATAGCGCGTCGTGCGCCGGCTCCCGTCCGGCGCGAGCTCGGAATCGATCGTGATGCACACGGCCGGACATACCGCTTCACACAGCTTGCAGGCGATGCAGCGTTCCTCCCCGTTCGGGTAGCGACGCAAGGCATGCAGCCCGCGGAACCGCACCGATTGGGGCGTCTTCTCATCCGGATACTGCACAGTGATCTTGCGTGCAAAAAGGCGTCGACCCGTCAGCCACATGCCGCGCAGCAGCTCGAGCAGGAGCAGGCTTTTCAGGTATTGCGCCAGGGTGTTCATAGGCATGATGCGGCTGCTGTGATGTCCCTTTCGGCATTGGGGATTTCCGGTCAGCAGTTCCCGGCATACATACTCAGCTTAGTCGAGAACCTGCCGTGTGTTGCACGCTATGTATTGCCGCATTGACAAACCGGAGGGTTGCGCTTGAATTAAGGAAGCGCTGCATGGCTATAAACAGGCCGGGACTCGAACGATGCACTGTTTGCAGGATGTTGAAAGATTACTGGTGCACCTGCTGGTACTGACCGGCTGCCTGCTGGCGGTCGTCACGGCATTCGAGCCCCAGGCGACCGGCGCCTGGCACCTGGTCGCCGCCTGGATGATGTGCGGCCTGATTCCGTACATTGTCTACGGAAGCATAACGACGATTCTCGATGGCTGCACGCTGCTGACGGCCGGGCTAGTGCTGCTGACGGCTGACCTGGTCGCACGCTACGGTCTTGGACTCACCGCCGCCGCACAACCGGACCTGCAGGCACCGGTCTGGCTGAGCACGGTGCTGGTGCTCGCAGTCCTGCCGGCGGGCACACTGGTCGGAACATGGCTTTCCCGGCTACCGGCCTGCCGGCGCAGCGCAAACCTGTGAGTGGCGAATTCGCGACTATTACCCGGAAACGCTAGCCATACAGTCCGGTCCCCGAAAGTAACCGTCGCTGCACTTCCCTGCCATGAAGGACCTGCTATTCTTATAGACAGCCGGTTTCACTCGTAACCGGACTAACTGTTTATTACAGCAGACAAGCATTGCACAGGTAAGACAGCAGGTCATGCGCCTCACTCAGTGTCGCGACCGGCATGCAATGCATCCGTCAGAGAAGTGCGGGAGAATGATGATGACTGAACAACTCGACAAAACTGCAGTAGTCACCAACCTCAACAAGATTCTCGAACTGGAGCTTGCCGGTGTTGTGCGCTACACCCACTATGCCCTGATGATCTTCGGATTCAACCGCATCCCCATTGTTTCCTGGATGCAGGCGCAGGCCAATGAATCTCTGGCCCATGCCCGGGAGGCCGGTGAGCTGATCACGCTGCTCGGCGAACATCCCTCGCTGGCTATCGGTCCACTGCTGGAAAGCCACAAGCACGACATCGGTGATATCCTGCGCGAATCCCTGGAACACGAGCGGGCGTCGCTGGTGGCCTACCGGGAATTGCTCCTGCTGGTGGAGGGCCGCTCGGTACAATTGGAGGAGTATGCCCGCCGCATGATCTCCCTGGAAGAAATGCACCAGGGCGACGTGGATAAAATGTTGCGCAAACCGGGTGAAGTTGGCGTCTCCACTGATTGAAGCCGACGACAGTATTGGACGTTTACCGTATTGATTTGAATTGGGGGGATTTATGGCTGATATCAATGCTTACATTACCAGACCGAGCCTTGACGCTCCCGAACGCATGGATCGGCACAATGAGCTTGCACACTGGAACCGTGATAGCGCCATGGAATTGGCTGCACACGAGGGGATCATATTGGGCGACGGGCACTGGAAGGTGATCTTCTTTCTACGCCGCTACTACCTCGACCACGGATGGCCCGCCTATCCCCGCATCCTGATCCGCGATCTGGACAAAGCGTTCGCCGACGACGGCGGCACACGGTATCTCTACCGGCTGTTCCCGCGGGGCCCCCTGGCTCAGGGTACGTATATCGCCGGCTTATCCGTGCCGGCCAATGTGACGAACAAGTCATTCGGGTACATGCAGTAGCGGCACATGGCACGCCCGTGCAGCGCCACTTGATTTGCCCTGCCGAAGGCTTTCCTACCGATGCCGGCGATATCCATGGCATTGCTATCTGCCGCATGTTCATCATGGCCAACACATCCAGAGGCGCACCGAAAGACCCCGGCACTGACAATGATCCGCGCTTCAAGTAACACAGTGGCAAGCAAACCCGCGAATACAGGATACAGACGAAATCAAGGCAATCCTTTATACACCACTATCGCATCCCTTCGTCGAACGGCAGATCCGGACCATTCGTCGGGAATTCCCTGACCGGACGCGCTTCTGATATACCAGCGGACTGGAACGAAAGCTGGCTGAATTTCACCAGTATTACAATTCGCACCCTGTACATGCTGCGCTCAAGGAAATCACTCCCTCATCGACGCCCGGGTAAAGCATAAGTCGCCACACTGAGATCAGCCAATTCCAGGGGAAATCGCGTTTTCGTGGCCTTTATCAACTGTCTGCAGCTGAGAAACAGTTATCCGCCACACACAGGAACAAGCGCGTCGCGTTCTTCGCAATCGACGTTTACCTGCGCATGAACAGTTACAAGCCAAAGAACGATGCAAACAAGGTACGCCGGATCCTGATCGGACGGCTGAAACCAAATCGCTGTAATTTCGATGAAATGCTGCCGTGGAATCGTGCCCATGCGGTAAAGACAGGTTAAGGAAGGACAGTCCAGCATGCTGAGTGGGGTACAGGCTGACTTGATCCGGCAGAGCCGGAAAAACGGCCTGATGTTTCAGCATCAGGGAATAACACAGCAACAGGTCCACGGTGGCGCATTTTTCACCGGTGATGCGCGATAACTCAATCGTACGACTTCACGGAAGCCAAAAACTGCAACCCGCACAGAATTGCAACATGCTACGGGACGCAGCGGAGCTGCCCGATCTGAAAACACAATCCGCTGACCTTTAATGAGATCCAGTCGACAGAATCCTGCAGGACAGGATGCGGCATCGAATCGTGTGCACCTCATCAATTAATATGATGAGCTATTTCCCGGGGAAGGCCTATAGTAATAGTCTAACCATTGCCACATCCTGTGCCGCCAGCCGGCAGCTTTACAAAAGATGGAGTTTCCGCAGGGAGCGGCGCATAACGCGCAGCCTTACGAGCGGCAGGCGATGAGTTACAGGAGCCAAACATGTCCACAGCATCACCCGCCCGTAACACACCCGTCATCAAGTTCGAAAACCTGAACTGGATCGCCTCCGACCCACTGCCACGCGATCAGACCCAAAGCCACCGCTTGCACGAACCCGAGCATCGCATCAACACTATCGACCCCATGACAGGCAACGATATCGAGAACGTCACGAGCCACCCCTCCCTGGAGGATGGTGAGCTGACTATGTATTTCGAAACTGATGATACCCGCAGGGCGTATATCGAAATGCCGCTCGATCATCCCAACCAGCATTTGCCTCATCCGGCCACCGATGACGATGACCGTGGCGGCTGAAACACACAGGGCATAACCGTTCGCAAGAGCAGTCACCGAAGCACCGTTTTACCGGAAACAGCCAGCCACTACCGGCTGACACAAGAACCTTGATCGCTGACGAATCCCTGGATACAACCTGGCAGGACAGCATCTTCCGTCAACGTGAAGAACTGGCGAGGATGCTGCGCGAACCGCTTGCCCTGCTGGCAAAATGTTGCGTTCCGGTCTGGAGTGACCGGGACCGGCTCAATGCCGTGCTGCTGCAGGGCTTCTCGGGCATTCCGTATTGTTGCTACCTCTATGTCATCGACAACGGTGCCGTGCAGCTCAGCGATAACATCATCGATACCGGGCTCATGCCCGGGCACTTTCAACGCAATCGCGCCGAACGTCCCTATATGAAGGAAGCAATGCCGGCATGGGGTTTCCTGTTGTCGGATGCGTACATCAGCCTGTCCGCGCATCGGCCATCACTGACCGCGCTGCAAGTGGTTGCATCGGATGCCGGTACCCAGCTGGGCTATCTCGGTGCGGATTTTGACCTGCGCAGACTGCCGGTGACCTCGGCGCTATACCAGGAGCCAGGCAGATGGCGGCAGGTGAAAGGCGACCCGGCTATTCGCGGCGCCCTGTTTCAACAGACCCGCATCGAGAGTCCCATGGACCGGAATATTGATAATGCACTGTCTATCCTGGAGGAGCTGCTCACGGAGCGCGGCATCTTCCAGTGCCAGATTCACTTCTCGAGCAGCCAGGTCACGATCTGGACAAGCGATGATCCGCTGCGTTATCGCATCCTCGACCAGGAAGTGCTCGGGGATCCTGACATCTGCCTGCTGTACCCGTCACGGCCCTATCCCGTCGCCGCCACAATACCGCGCTCCGGGATCACCCGGATACTGGACGGGATGCAGGCGCTGCGCATGATCGACGCGAACATCTACCTGCGCACGGGCTCCATCAATATTTACAACGGCATGGTAAGCCTGACCTTTTCCTGCGACGGGTCGCATTACATGCGCTACGACGAATTTCTTGCCAAGGGCACCGCCTTCTGGTCCGGTATTGCGGCTTGAGCAGGCAGTCGCCCGTATGCCCGGGCCCGGCACGTGATCGTTTACCTGTTGCGCCTGATGAAATTCGCACGCCTCGGGATCTTCCCGGTTCTCATCCCGCTATTGTGTCCAGGATGCAGCGATACGCTCAGGCCCCGGCGCTATCGTGCATATCGCCTGGCGGGCTTGAGAAAGCCGGGTCCCCGGCAGTCCATCGGGTTTCCCGATCTCCCGGTCACTTCGGCAGCAGCGCGTTAACTTCCTCAAAAATCCCCGGTTGACAGGATGTATGCACAGGTTCCCTTATCCCCGTGCGTATAGACCTTGTCTGCAACCTCGTGGATCTTTTTCCGCGCGGCATCGAATGCCTGCAGAAACCCCGATTCGACGCCACTCATATCCGGACAGAGCTGCTTGAGAGCGTCCGCTTCAATGAAGAAGGTAATTTCGATCGTGCTGTCATATCCCCAAAAGCAGACGCGGCTTCTGTCGGCATCAAAGCTGCGGCACGGGTTGGGAAAGCTCAGTCTCATCGCTGGACACCGTAAGCCTGGACCGGATCGCCGGCGCCACCCGGCGTCATCCCCTTCAGGAATTTGAACAGGTCACTGTCCGTGGACAGTACCAGGGTCGTGTTTTCGGCGATGATGGACTTGTAGGACTGCATGGTGCGCGTGAATTCATAGAACGCCACCGCTTCGGGGCTCTGGTTGTAGGCCCTCGCGTAGATTTCGGTGGCCTTCGCGTCCGCCACGCCGCGGATCTCCTCGACCTGCCGGTAGGCCTCGGACTGGATCTTGTTCAGGTCACGCACCCGGTTGCCGCGGATTCTGGCGGCCTCGCCGTTGCCTTCCGACAGGAAGCGTTCTGCGATCTGGCGCCGTTCGCTGATCATGCGATCGTAGATCTTCGGGCGCACGCTTTCGTTGTAGTTGATGCGTTTGAAGCGGATATCGAGCAACTCGATACCGAACACCCGCACCTTCTCGGCCGCCGCGGCGAAGATCTCCTGCTCGACCAGCTTGCGTCCCTTCTTGATCGGCACCAGCGATCCCATGTCAGCCGTTCCGCGTCGGTCAGCAGGGCATCGCGCAGCGGCACGCGATCCTTGGTGGTGCGGATGATCTCGATCAGCTCGTGCTTGGCGACCGCGTTGCGGGTCTCGCTGCCCAGGATGTCGTCCAGGCGGGACTGCGCGCTGCGTTCATCGCGCAGGCGCAGGAAGTACTGCAGCGGATCGGTAATCCGCCAGCGGGCGAACAGATCGACCGAGATGTAGAGCTTGTCCTTGGTCGGCATATCCGACGGATTGCCGTCCCACTCGAGCACCCGCTTGTCGATCGGATTGACCTCCTGGATGAAGGGCACCTTGAGCTTCAGGCCGGCGGTAGTCACCGGCTCGCCGACCGGCTTGCCGAACTGGGTGATGATCATTTGCTCGACTTCGCTCACCGTGTAGATCGAACTCATCAGCGACATAGGTCACGATGCCCAGCGACCGCCAGTGATGACTATTTGTCTGTTCATGGCTGCACTCGCCTTCTGGGCATCGAGATTGAGCAATGGCAGAATGCTGCGTGTCTGCTCATCGACAATGATCTTGGAGCGTATGCCCGGCATGACGTCCTGCAGGGTCTCGATATAGATGCGGCGGCGGGTGACCTCCGGGGCCTTGCTGTATTCCGCCAGCAGGGCATTGAACCGGGCGACGTCGCCTTCCGCTTCATTGATCCGCTTGAGCCGGTAGCCGTCGGCCTCGCGGATGCGCTGATCCTTCTCGCCCTCGGCCAGCGGGATCACCTTGTTGTAATCGCGCCGCGCCTCGTTGATCAGCTTCTCCTTCTCCTGCTGCGCCTGGTTGACCTCGTTGAACGATTCCTGCACCGGCTGGGGCGGGTTGATGTTCTTCAACTGCACCTGGTCGATGCTGATCCCCATGGCGTACTTGGTGGAGAGCGCCTGCATCTTGGCCAGCGCCTCCGTTTCGATTTCCTGCCGGCCGATGGTGATCACCTCGTCCACGGTGCGATCGCCGACGACTTCGCGCATGACGGATTCGGATACGTAGCGCAGGGTTTCACTCGGTTCGCGGACCTCGAACAGGAATTTGACGGGATCCGAGATGCGGTATTGCACCACCCATTCCACCAGCGCGGCGTTCAGGTCACCGGTCACCATCTCGGTTTCCCGCTTGCCGTCGCGCGGCCCCTGGTACGGATCACTGGCGCCCGGGGTCGTGAAGCCGAATTCCTGCTTCAGCTGCCGCTTGACGGGAACGATGGTCGCCACATCGATGCCCAGTGGCAGCTTGAAATGCAGTCCCGGCTGGAACGTCCTTGAGATACTTGCCGAACCGTTGCACGACAGCGACCGAGTCGCTCGGCACGGTGTAATAGGCCGTCCATGCGCCCAGGGCAACCAGCGCGAGCAGGGCCAGGACGATCATGCCGCGCCCGCCGCCACCCGGCAGCATCTGCCCGAACTGCTCCTTCCCTTGCCGGATCAGGTCCCCGAGATCGGGGGGTGTGCCCCCGCTGCCCCCGCTACCCCAGGGGCCACCCTGACCGCCGTTACCGTGTTGTGATGGCATCGGTATTCCTTATGTCGTGTACGATAAAAGTCAAGCCCGGAGGAACGATCATACCTTCATTCTCGCCCCGTTCCCTGGCTTGACGGTCGATATCCTCCTGTACGCCCCGGGTCCGCTCGCCGGTGGCGGCCCTGTCCCGTGCTGGCTGTATCGCGATGCTGTTCAGTAGCTGGTACCAAACGAACTGTCGGTGGCGTTTGCAGGCGTGCGCAGGTTGGCAAGGCGGCTGCCCTGGGTAACCGGGCCGCCGGCAAACAGGCTATAGAGATACCTGTTCCCGCCCTGTGCGGCAAATTGTTTGTTAAGGGCCCGGGCCGTTGTCCTGGCAAATCTCGGCAGGCCGTGTTCGAGATACTGCTTGCGCAGGTAAGCAATCACGTCCCAGTGTTCGTCGGACAGGCTGATACCTTCGTGCATTGCCAGCTTCGCGGATTTGTTCCGGTTCCAGCCCTGGTCGATGAGTTCCGCCAGTCGAATGCCGGCGTACTGACTGGATGTTTCGGAGTCCTGAGCGTTGTTTGTAAATTGTGTCATGGGCTTTTCCTGGATAAATGAAGACTATTGCACACTGTGCTGGTCCTTGCCATCAGCAAGTCGTGCATGGCGACGGTGGCAAATCGAAGGCCGCGCGAAGCGGGAATGACGGGCAACAATGACGGTTTGGCCAATGTTGTGCGGCAGGGAGACTTGCAGGGTTACAGACCTGTTTCTCCATATAGCATCCTCCCTTTATGCCGCCAAAGCAAATCAATTGAACTGATATGGCTGGATATCACTAACTATGAATCATGCTGGAAATCACAGGAAGCAGCATTTGTCGCGGGATACCGGTGGAATATCGCGCACAAAGTTTCTTTATCGAATCTTCCCCTGATTGAGTGGGTAACACATCAATTTAGACGAGACGCATTCCATCTAATGGCAAGGTTGCTGGTCGAATGAATTCGGCCCTGCTGTAGGGTCGAATTCATTCGACCAGCGGTGTTTCTGTAGGGTCGAATTCATTCGACCATTCGCGAACCAGCTGGCGTGCTGCGGTGATATCCGTAAATAAAGATGACGACCGCGGGTAACCGTGGTGATGCAATAGACTTGATGGTACAGGGAATGACGCGCCCTGCGCAATGCGTCACAGGACAGGCTGACCTCCTGGTCTCCAATGGCAATAACGGCTGTTGGTCGAATGAATTCGACCCTACAACGGTTATCTACCCACTCGGTTTGAGGAAGAGCCTCTTTTTCAAGGTTCGGCAGACTGTTTTGTCGCAGCACCAGATGATAGCCGGGATTCGGTGGCGATCGGGAATACCTTCAACTCAATTCCACCTCGACGTAGTGATCCCGGCGATCGTCCACCAGGGGGATGAGGCCGTACGGCCGCCCTGCACCGTCCACGGCAACTCCCTCTATTACTGCGCCGTCCAGCGTCACGCGGCTCACCTGCTCCGGTGTTTCTCCAACACGCCTGACGGTGATCGTGGTAGACCGTCTCGCGATAGCGGTAGTGGATTTTGTACGACTCCCAGTGGGCCGGTATACAGGGTGCAATGCGCAGATGGTCGACTTCCAGTTGCAGGCCCAGCAGCGTTTCCACGAGTCAGCCGGTACATCCAGCCCGCCGCCCCGGTGTACCAGGTCCAGCCACCCCGGCCCGTGTGCGGCGGCGCAGCGTAGATATCCGCGCACATGACATACGGCTCGACCTTGTAGCGTTCGATGGCGTCCGGCTGACTGCCGTGATTGACAGGATTGAGCATGGCGAACAGTTCCCACGCCCGCTCCCTGTCACCCAGCATGGCAAACGCCATCGTGGTCCAGATCGCGGCATGGGTATACTGGCCACCGTTCTCGCGGACACCGGGCACGTAGCCCTTGATATAACCGGGCTCAAGGTCGGATGTATCGAAGGGCGGTGTGAGCAGCTGGATCAGCTGCGCATCGCGCCGCACCAGGCGTTCGTCGACCGCCGCCATCGCCTGGCGGGCCCGCACGGGATCGCCGCCGCCCGAAATGACCGCCCAGCTCTGGCTGATCGAATCGATCTGGCATTCGTCATTGTCGGAGGAACCCAGGGGCGTACCATCATCGAACCAGGCCCGTCGATACCAGCCGCCGTCCCAGGCATGGGCCTCGATGTTGCTGCGCAGCAGTGCAGCCTGCCCGGTGCAGAATTCGGCAAATGCCGCGTCATCACGGTCGCGCGCCAGGCCTGCAAACAGCTGCAGATTCTCGTACAGGAACCACGCCAGCCAGACGCTCTCGCCCTTGCCGTCACGACCGACGAGATTCATGCCGTCGTTCCAGTCGCCGCAGCCCATCAGCGGTAATTGATGTTCGCCGAAGCGTAAACCATGTTTGATTGCACGCACGCAATGTTCATAGAGGCTCGCCGCCTCCGCCGAACGCTGCGGCTGGTCATAGTACGCCTCCTCTTCCGGATTCAGCTCGCGGCCCTCCAGGAAATGTACCGACTCGTCGAGTACGCCCGTATCGCCGGTCGCCAGCACATAACGACAGGTTGCATACGCCAGCCACAGGTAGTCATCGGAGAAATGGGTGCGCACGCCTTGCCCATTGGGCGGATGCCACCAGTGTTGCACGTCACCCTGCAGGAACTGGCGCCCGGCGCAACGGAGCAACTGCTCGCGGGCGAGCCAGGGTGTCGCATGGATCAGTGCCATGGTGTCCTGCAACTGATCGCGGAAACCGTAGGCGCCGCCGGACTGATAGTAGCCACTGCGTCCCCAGAGCCTGCAGGACAGTGTCTGGTAGACCAGCCAGCCGTTGGCCAGATACGTCCAGCGCCGGATCCGGCGTTTCCACGTGCACAGCACCCAGGGTGTGGTTCCAGTGTCCCCACACCGTCTTCCAGTGCCTGGCGTGCGCCGGCCGGTCCGCCGAATTGCTGGATGAAATGCTGCGCTTCGTCGGTGTTGCGGGCCGCGCCGAATATGAACACGATCTCGCGCTCCTGTCCTTCGGCCAGTTCGATCCGGGTCTGGATCGCGGCGCACGGATCGAGGCCCGCACCCGTCCTGCCTGACAAGCGCTCGCGGCGCATCGCCGCCGGGCTGGCCAGCGAGCCGTTGCGACCAATGAACTCGGTCCGGTTTCCGGTCACGGTACGTTCCCGTTCGCTGACCTGGGCAAAAACGACCCGATTGGCGCATTCGCGGCCGTAGGCATTGCGCGCAAACAGCGCCCCGCTGTGCGGATCCGTTTCGGTAACAATGTGCATCAGATTGGCATGCCGCCACTCACCCAGCACCAGTTCCCAATACCCGGTCAGCGACAGGCGACGCGGGCGGCCGCGAATGGTTGCGCAGCTTCAGCACCACGAACTTCACCGGTGCGTCCATGGCGACGTAGGTGAACAGTTCCGAGGAAATACCGGCTTCGTAATGTTCGAACACGCTGTAGCCGAACCCGTGCCGGCACACATAGCCGGACTCGACCGCAGGCGGGCAACGGCGTCGGCGACCAGAATGCCCCCGTTTCCTCGTCGCGGATGTACAGCGCCTCACCGCTGCTGTCGCCAAGCGGGTCGTTGTGCCAGGTGGTCAGCCGGAACTCGTGCGCGTTTTCCACCCAGGTATAGGCGCTCCCGCTCTCGCTGACGACCGTGCCAATGTGCGGGCTGGCGATGACATTGACCCACGGCGCCGGCGTGCTCTGCCCGGGCTCGAGGGTGACGACGTATTCACGTCCATCAGGTGTGAAACCGCCCAGGCCGTTGCAGAAAATGCGTTCGCGCTCCGCCAACGGGTGGATCGTTTCATCTGCCGGTTGCTGCACCGGTTCCAGACGGATTGGCAGGCGCTCTGCCGGCACGCGACGCATCACCTGCTCCGCCAGCGTCTCGGCGCTATCGGTGAGCACGACACGGGCGACCGTCTGGAACAGGACCCGGTCCTCCTCGGACAGTTCTTCGGCGCGCCGCACGAAGACACCGCCCGGTCTGTCGATAACCTGCGCTTCGGGACCCGTGTTGATCAGCCCCATGATCAGGTCCTGCAGCACCGCCCGGTAACCCGAAAAATCCTCGTTCACGATCACCAGGTCGGCAGTCAACCCCTTCATCCGCCAGTAGGCATGGGCCTGCAGCACCTGTTTCACCAGGTCGATGCGGTTCAGGTCACCGATGCGTACCAGGACGATCGGCAGATCGCCCGAGACGGCAAAGCGCCACAGCCCGGACTGACCAAGCTGGTTGCGGGCAATGACGCTGGGCGCGGCGCGGCGCAAGGCATTGCCGTAAATGACCGAACTGGCCAGGCGGCCATAGACCTGCGCATCGGCTTCGGTTGCGTTGAGATGGCGCAGCACTTCCTGGCTCTGGAACCATGCCATTTCAAAGGCACGTTCAACGAAGTGCCGGTCACAATACTTCTCAAGTAAAGCCAATGCGGCCTCGCGCGTGTCCGCGACACCGGAGATGATCTGTACGGTCGCCGATTCGTCAGGTGACAAGGTGATGGTGCGGCGAATCGCCACGATGGGATCGAGCACCGAACCTTCCGTGTTCGACAACACCGACGGGCTGGAACGGCTGTCCAGCACCACCGGGTTGGCCACAGTTCGACTCCGTCCGATGAATTTGGCGCGATCGGTTTCGTAAGACGGTTCGTCGGCAACCGTGCCGGGTGCTGCCAACAGGTGAAACATCCACGGCACCTGCTCCCCCGGTGTGCGGCGACGCCGGGTACAGAGGATCGCCTGCCGGTCGGGCAGTATTTCGGTTTGCACGAACAGGTTGCTGAATGAGCGATGGGCCAGATCGGCATTCAGCGGCGCCAGCACGACCTCCGCGTAACTTGTTACCTCGATATGACGGGTACGCGACGACTGGTTGGTGAGCGTGACGCGGCGAATCTCGACGTCGTCTTCGGGTGAAACGCTGATCTCGGTGTGCGTTTCGATCGCCTGATCGCGCCGCCGGTATTCAGCGCGCGCCTGCACGAAGATCGCCTCGTAGTGGTCGGCCTTGCGCAGTGTCGGCTGATACGCGGTTGACCAGTAACGCCCCGTGTCGCTGTCGCGCAGGTAGATAAATGTGCCCCAGCAATCACACGTGGCATCCTCGCGCCAACGGGTGACAGCCAGGTCGCGCCAGCGGCTGTAACCGCCACCCGCATGGGTCGCCATGACGTGATACCGGCCGTTGGACAACAGGTGTACTTCAGGTATCGGCGTGTTCGGGTCGGTAAACACGCGCATGATCGCACCTGCCTCGGCAGTGGGAGAGCGCGCGGCGGCACTTACTTCTGCCGCGTGCGGATGCAAGGTAGCGCCCTGCTTCGGCACCCGCTCCTGCAGCAACAATTCCGTCGCCTGCGCGAGGGGGTCAGACATGAATCGGCGCTGCATCGGCCGGTTGAGCAATACATGCTCAAAGGCCAACAGGCTCATGCCTTGATGATGCGCCATGAAAGTACGCACGATGGCGTGATGCTTGCCCCGCGGCACACGCGATGGCGTGTAATCGATCGCCTCGTAGAACCCATAGTCGCCGAGGAAACCATTCGCAGCCAGCGTCTGCAGGTTGCGACACGCTTCCAGCGGCATCACCGTCAGCGCCAGTGCACTGGCGTAAGGCGCGATGACCAGGTCGTCTCCCAGCCCGCGCTTGAGACCCAGCCCGGGCACGCCGAATGCCCGATATTGATAGACCTGGTGCATATCGGTGGCGTTATAGCAGGACTCGGAAATACCCCAGGGCACAGCACGTTGCCGGCCGTATTCGATCTGGCGCGACACTGCGGCCTTGCAGGTCTGCTCCAGCAAGGTGTTCTCGTAACTCGGCATGATCAGCCGCGGCATGAGGTACTCGAACATCGAACCGCTCCACGAAATCAGGCTCACGTCACCGCCATGACTGGTCAGCAGGCGACCGAGTGCGAACCAGTGCTTCTGCGGCACCTGTCCCTGCGCGATGAGCAGGAAACTGGCCAGGCGCGCCTCGGATGCCAGCAGGTCATAGCAGGACGGATCGCGGCGCCGTTCGCCCACGTCGTAACCTATGGTCAGCAGACCGCGCGATGTATCATAGAGAAATTCAAAATCCATCACCGCCAGTTCGCGGCAGCGATCCACCAGATCGTCGATGATTCTGATCCACTCCACCGCGCCTTTATAACGGGGCACTGCCGCCGCGTCTGCGCCGGCTGACGACGGCGATTCAGTGCCAACAGTGCGTGCTCTGGCCAATTCCGCCAGGGTCGGGATGTTGCTGAAGTTTCGTGGCTCCGGCACCAGGAATCCAAGGTCATCGCGCAGTGCACGGGATTGCCGGTCGAATGCCTGCGCCCAGTAATACAGTTCACCATCGATATCAATATCCGCTGGCAGCCATGCAACCAGTCCCCCGCCGGTACGGTGAATCTCATCCAGCACGCTATCGGCGGCAGCCAGTGTCCGCGGCTGCCCGTTCAGCGTAAGCTTATGCAGTGTGTCCTGCAGAAACCGTACTTTTTTTGCAAGATCCGGGACCGGTGACGCGGGCAGGTGTTCGGCAAGCACCTGCAAGGTATCCTGCAGCCCCTGAAACGCGTTTGCTGACAGCACCGGCTGATCTTTCAACTCGACCAGTCCCGCTTGCAGGGTGAGCAGGCTGCCCGCCAGGTTGCCGCTGTCCACCGAAGAGACGTATTGCGGGCGCAGCGGTTGCAGCGTGCGCGTGTCGTACCAGTTGTAAAAATGGCCACGGTAGCGTTCCAGCTTTTCCATCGTCGCCAGTGTGTTCCCGGTACGCCGCAGGAATTCTCCGGCAGCAAATGTAACCGAAATCGTACGCTGCCAGATTCGCCAGCAGCGCCATGCCAATATTCGTAGGCGAGGTACGCGAGGCGATGACCGGCGCCGGATATTCCTGGAAGTTATCGGGCGGCAGCCAGTTGTCCTCCGGACCGACGAAGTCCGCGAAGAAGCGCCAGGTGCGCCGGGCCGATGCCCGCAGGAATGCCCGTTGCTCAACGCTCAGGTCCGGTGCGGGGGACAAAAGCGGCTTGCTGATCCACCAGCCGACGACGGGCGACACCAGCCAGAGCAACAGGATGGGTGCCCAGACGAACCACTCTGTCGAGCGGGTATGCCACAGTGCAAAGGCCAGCACCACCGCCAGAACAGGCGCGATCCACATCTCCCTGAAAAAATCGGCCAGCGTACGGCGCGCGTTGCGACTTGCATAGGAGCGGCAGTATGCCAGAGCAACAATCCGCGTCGCGTGAACAGCATCCGCACACCCGAGCGCAGGATCGCATCCAGGCAAATCAGCGCGTCGTAGGGCAACAGGACCAGAGTCAGCAATGCAAGCATGATCGGGCGGCCCGCGGATTTGCCTGTCAGGATCAGGTGCACCAGCCAGTCACGTTCTTCCGGCTTGCGGATGAGCTCGATCACGGCTCCCAGCAAAGTGGGCAGGAACACCACAGCCGCGACCAGCAGCGTCCAGAACCACGCCGGCCCCGGACCAAACAGCCAGCCACCTGCCAGCAAGGCAAGCAGCGACGGTGGCACCAGGCTGCGCCGAAGATTGTCGAAAATTTTCCATACCGACAAGGCCGATGAGCGGGTTCGGTTGCCGCTTGGCCTGCGATCCATTTGATCCTGACGATCCGGGCGGCCCGGGCACGCGCGGCAGCAGCCAGCCGGCAAGCTGCCAGTCGCCGCGTATCCAGCGGTGTCGCCGGCTGGCCTCGATGGCGTAACTGGCCGGATGCTCTTCAATGAGGTCGACATCGGTCACCAGTGCCGAACGCGCATAGCCGCTTTCCAGCAGGTCGTGACTGAGAATGAGATTCTCCGGAAAGCGTCCATCGACGGCCTGACGAAACGCGTCCACATCGTAGATGCCCTTGCCGATAAACGACCCCTCGCCGAAAATATCCTGGTAGACATCCGAAACCTCGCGCGTGTAGGGATCGATGCCTGATTCGCCCGCGAACAGTTTCGTAAAGCGTGACTGGCCTGCACTGGTCAGGCTGATCGAAGCGCGTGGCTGCAGAATCGCATAGCCTTCGACAATGCGTCCCTTGTCTGGCATCGTACACCGGCCGATTGAGCGGATGGGCGATGTTACCTATCAGTGTGCGTGCCGCATCGCGGGGCAGTTGCGTGTCGGTATCCAGGGTGATGACGTACTTGATCGAAGCGAGGATGGAGGTATCACCGACAATATCCGAGAATGCCGTTTGCTCCCCGCCCCGCAGCAAGGCATTGAACTGCTCCAGTTTGCCGCGCTTGCGCTCATAGCCCATCCACACCCGCTCAACCGGATTCCACACTCGGGGTCGGTGAAACAGATAGAAGATGCACGGGCGGTCCTCGCGGTAGGTCTCGTTGAGCGCCTCGACGGCTGCGCGCGCGTGGGCGAGCAACGCGTCATCGTCTGGCAGCGTGCGCTCGGGTGCATCACGGAAATCCGTCAGCAGGGCAAAGAACAGATTCGGATCGCGATTACCGAGATAGCGGATCTCCAGGGCTTCGAGCAAGATCATCGATCTCCTGCGGCCTGCCCAGCAAGGTGGGGACAATCACCATCGTGCGGTGAGCGGCTGGAATGCCTTCGCGAAAAATCCAGTCGGGGTAAGGCCCGGGGCGGCAAGACGAGCGTGACCAACAGGTTCACCAGTGGCACGGCCAGCGCCGAGACGCCGATGAAGCCGGTGATCGCAAAAAACCAGTACCGCCAGTCACCCGGGCTCGAACCCGCCGAAAGAGAGCAGCACGACCGCTGTCAAAAGCAGCGTGAGCAGCAGGATGGGGCCGAGATAAAGGAACAGGCGGAAATGCCGGCTCGCCCGACTGGCTCGTCTGGTCCACGACAAACGGCAGCCGACCGCACGCTCCAGACTCTGCCGTCCGCGATCGATCAGGTAGTAGCCGACATGCGCGCTGCGGTCATTGCTACCCAATCGCTCTGCCGCCGTCTGCGCGAGAACAATGGCTTCGCGTGCCACCACTGACTCACTGCACGAACTGTGCGCACAACCCCGGGCCACGTCTTCGATGACATGCCGGTACCGGTCGCGGGTGGCGAAATCCTGGCTGGCGTGCATCCCCGTCGGGTCTTCACGCAATGTCTGTTCGACGACACTGAGCGACTCGACGAAATCCTTCCAGTCCATTGCACCGATGAAACGCAGACTGCCGATACTGTTGGCGATGGAGATCTGGTTGGTTGCGGCCGTGCGGCCGGCCACCGCCGACAACTGTGTTGCGGTCACCCCTTGTTCGATGAGTTTTTGCTCGAGCCAGGTCTGAACGAAGGCCATGGCGGGCCCCTGGGCCTGGAGCCTGGCGTAAAACTCCTCCACAAACGGCGCGGTCAGCGGCACATCGGCATTGGCAAACTCGGCAAGCAACTGGATTAGCTGTTTCGGTTCCTTTTCGGCCGTCGCGAGCATGCGGTCTGCCCAGGTGATGGCCGCATCGCGCTCCTCGCGCCGACGGGCGATACGCAAGCCAACGCGGCGCAGGTTTTCCAGCAGCGCCAACTGCAGCATGATCGGGAATGCCCACAATTCGCCCAGCTTTAACGGTTCAGCACTCTGATAGGCGGCGACGAACTGGGTGGCATTGTCACTGTCGACACGACCATCCATGTGTGAGATCAACTCCAGCGCCAGATCATAGATACGGGGGAAACCGGCTGACAGGCCATCAGCCAGTCGCGGCAACTGCCGGCTGTAGCCGCGCGGCAGATGCCGACGTGCCAGACCGATCTGCTGCTCGATGAGATAGAAATTGTCGAGCAACCAGGCCTCTGCCGGCGCGATCCGTTGTCCCGGCCTGGCTGCGGCTGTCACCAGGTCATACGCCGCCAGCAGAACGCGCGCATTGTCCGCCAGTCGTGGCAGCAACCGGTCCGGCCCCGGACGCGGATCGATGCTATGCTGGCCAGCCAGCGTTACCGCGTGACGCTTCAGTTGCTCGATGCTGAACAACTCCGAGCGCAGTAACTCAGTATCCTGCTCGTTCCGCAGCGCATTGCGTGTGCGTGACGAAACACCGAAGCCTTTGATGACTATGCCATTCTCCTTGCTTGAAACCGGGGTGACCGGCACAACACCGGTCTTGTGTACTGCGTTTGCCTATAACTCATACTACGCGTCAGTAGCGAGCCGAGAATGGATGTTCCCATAGCCGGATAAACCGCTCAACAGCGCGATACCTGCCACCGCGGAAACGACTGATGCCAGGAAATACCCGATTTGGCGCTGTCGACCGGATTCCGGCTGAAATCCGGGTTGGTAATGAACAGTGCCATCGTGAAACCGATACCGAAAAGCACCATCCAGGGTCCGGGAATGTCCAGCGCGACATGGAAGAAAAACACGGTCATCAAGCGGTCGTTGTTGCACTCTCTCAACGAACTGACGAACTCAAATGCCACGAGTTAAAGGGTCGAACGATATCTCCTGGAGATTCTCATAAAGATGAGTCCACGGGGAATTTGACAGCCCGAGGGCTGCGATAGTGAACATCAGGAGTATGGCCCCGCCGGTGGTCTCTAAGGAACCTCTGATTAATTCGCCATGCCGGCGCAAGCCGGCATCCAGGCTATTGAAAACACTGCATCCCGGCATGCGCCGGGATGACGATGAGTGAATTAATCAGAGGTTCCCTAACTTGAAAAACCGGGAAAACAGTTTTGTCAGCCGGTCATAAACTCCTTTGGCAGTCGGATGATCTCAATAAACGCCTGGATAGAGATAATACAGGCCACCGTACGCCCGCCATCACAGCGTCAGGCCAACATATGCTGAATGCCTGGCCGTGCCCGCTAAGCCGATGTGGTGTTACTGATCAGGCTGGAGTGCAGTCTTTCAGATCGGATTTAACGAACCCCGTTATCACCCAGCAAACTCTTTGACTCCTTCCTGGACTTCTTGGCGGCCTTCTTTTCTTTTGGCGTCAGGACAGCTTTCTTCTTCTCTTCCTTGTTACTTTTTCGTTCTTTCGACATGGTGTTTCTCCAGTTGATTGTTTGATTATCTTCAGCCTGCTGCTGACAGGCCCGGCCGTCCAGGCCGCATCGACATATTCAGAACTGCCTGATCCCTTCATGGCAGAACACAGTTCTCTTTTCGCTTATTGTAGGACCGATTACATTCCCAGTCGGTTCCGGCAACATTGAGATACGCGTTCTCCGGCACTCTCACAGCGACGCAAGCCTCGTTGGACGCTAGAAAACCGCGCTCGCACTCCCAGCCAGTCCCGTAGGAGGAATCCGTCAAATAGCCGTTCGGCGGCACCTTAACGGCGACACAGGATTCATTCATCGCGCGATATCCGCGCTCGCACTCCCAGCCCGAACCGGTGGTGGAGTCCAGGTAATATCCGTTCGCCGGTATCTGGATGGCAACACAGGAGTCATCGACCTCACGATAACCCCGCTCACAATTCCAGCCGCGTCCGAAGGAGATATTTGTCGGGTATGCATTGACAGGCAACTTGATCGCTGCGCAGGAATCCTTAAGCGCCCGGTAACCCCGTCCGCACCGCCAGCCATCCCCGTAGGGTGAATTCGTGGAGTATGCATTGGCTGGCACCCTGACGGCTGCGCAGCCCCCGTTGAGTTCCCGATACCCTCGCTCACACTCCCAACCGCTCCCGTAGGAGGCATTTGTCAGGTATGCATTTGCAGGTACCTTGACAGCTGCACAAGCCCCGTTGACCGCTCGAAAGCCCTGGTTACAGTCCCATCCTTTGCCATAATCCTTTGCGCGAGCATTCTCGGGCACCCCGGAGGAACCGTCCTGGGCGAACACATGGCCGTGCACAATCGCCAGCAGCGCGAGAAGAATCAGCGCGCGCATGGAAAAAACAGGTGTTTGTCGCAATCTACTCATGAGAAAATCCTTATTATGATGACACTTGAAGAAAGATTACCAGGGCGATGGAAATCGTGGCTGACAGTAACATCAGCAACCACCAGGTAAACCGGAAAGTTCTTTGCGTCATGGCACTTGCGCCCCTATGGCCGATTGATATAGCTAGCCGGAGAGGAGCAGCCAGGCAAAGCGGCTGTTATTCCTGATCGGTTAGTGGTGCTGTAAAGCACTCACCGGCCGAAATTTCCCTGGGAGAAAATAGGGGGAGGTAAGAGCTTGGATAATACACCCGCAGGCATCAATGTGTCCAAGCCTTTAATCCATACAGGGGTTAAATTATGACGATCACAGCACCCCGGTCATGACACGTTCAGCAAGTGACCGATGTCGCTGCCAGCGTCATCGGTCAAGGCAAGAGATCTCTGATGAAATATGTAACGCGGTAGCGCGGCGTTGCTTACCTGAATTCATTTCCGCACCCTCTTTCGAACCGATTATCACGACGCACTTAACCGCAGTGGCCGGAACACTCTCCATGCCAGGCTTCCGGGGAACAGCCAGAACCGGGAAGCGTCGCAGATAAATCTGCTGTCCTAACCCGTGTCAAAAGATAAATGTACACAGCTACGGATCGTTCCGCCAAACGCGGTTGCGTCACACACATCTCACACCGCTTATCAGGACATTCCCGGGCAATCCGCAAGGTGGATTGCCATCACGCATCATTCCTGCAATACGATTCAACCCTGTTTATGGTCGTACCAGGGACCTGCTGAACAGATACGGCATTCTTTATGCTGTATTCGGGACGCGACCGGTTCACAGTTGCCCGTCGTTGGTTCAACGGCTGGTGACAGAGTGCCCGCTCATGCGGTCACTACAATTTTACGGGAGATTGACTGGCGGAAGGTCAAAATACCGTGCTTGCTCCACCCCGCCTTCATCTTTCATCGATGAGCTGAACCGGGTGGCAGTGATGCATGACCGGGACAACGAATTCGCGAGGGTGCTGCAAGCTGGCATGCGCGAGCAGGTCCCGCAAATCTCCCGAATGGAATTTTGACGCGACATGGAAAAACTCGTAACTTACTGATTTAATGGTGGCTACGGGTGAACCTGAACCACCGACCCCGGCATGATGAGTGGCAGGGTTGGATTGTATCCAACTGTTTTACATGCGAAAAAATGGGACGTCTGTTGCCTCGATTGCGCAACGGTGCATAAGCGTACAGGATTCTGTCCCGTAAACTCCCGAAGCGATCAGGCACGGACGTTCAACCAAACCAGTCTGCCAAGGATGCAGGCTTGACATATCTGGCTTCGTCAACCATGCTTCGGTCATGCACAGCATCAAGATCAGCTCCAAGGTCGACGAAGCTACCTGGAACGAACTCAAGGCGCTTGCCGCCGAGACGCACCAGAACGTCTCCGGCCTGCTCACCGAAGCGATTCGCGAGTTTGTCGCCAGGAAACGCGTACGGCCGGAAGTGTTGAATCACCTCGAGCAGTCCATCGCCGAAAACGAAGAACTGGGCAAGCTGCTTGCCAAGTGACCGCGTTGCCTTCCTGAGCCGGGACGAGGTGCTGGCCATCCACAGCACCCTGCTGGATCGCTTTGGAGGGCCCGCGGGGGTGCGTGATTTCGGGCTGCTGGAAAGTGCCCTGTACCGCCCCCGGACCGGTCACTACGCTGACCTCGCCGAGATGGCCGCCGCGCTGTTCGAATCGCTCATCATGAATCACCCCTTCGTCGACGGGAACAAACGTGTCGCGTTCTTTGCGACCGATGTGTTTTTGCGCCTGAACGGTTACAAGTTGAAGGTGGATGCGAACCAGGCTCACCGGTTCCTGATCGGGCTGCTGGAAAGCAATCGCTGTACGTTTGATGAATTATTGCCGTGGATTCGTGAGAACGTGATTGAACTATAGGTAAATCCCGCATTGCTCGTGGCTCGGATTACGGGGATACGGTCAACAACCGCCAACAGACTGTACAAAACGGAGAATAACAATCCGGGCAAGAGCAGTCGAAGTGCCAGCCACGTGTACCCCATACTGCCGGATGTTGTACTCAATTATGCCGGTGCCCGTTGCATCGATTGCACAACCATGCATGACTTACTCAACACAGTCCGGGAACATCCCGTACGGATTGATTGGGGATTCTGGAAAGTATACCTGCACGCGTTCAATATTATCCGGTAACAGGCGGAGATGATGCACACTGCGCCAGACATGCCGACCAGCCGCACGTACCGTTACTGACACCCGCCAGCAGGCACCCTGACAGATAGCCAGCATCACCCCTGCTCGTGCAAGCATCCGACGAAAACGGTGCCGCCGACGGTGAAACACCATTTCACTGCGTGAAGCGTGCTTGCACATGCCTAACCGGCTGAGTTGGCAGGCAGTTGTTCTGCTACTACTCCAAAGATACTGCAGCGGAATTTCCCGGCGGTGCCACGAGTGTTGGCATCTACCTGTTTAATCATCAAATTAGCAGCTGGCATGGGTATTGCTTTGTTCCTGATACGTCGCAATAAACCTGAGCGGCGCGGGAAGTGCCGCCGCGAGGCGGACTACATAAATTCAAACAACATCAAGCAAAGGGGAAAAATACCATGAACCAAACAACAACGCGGCTATTGAATGTACTGGGGACCGCCGTCCTGGGGTGTCTGTTGAACGTATCCGCGGCCACTGCGACTCCCGTGGTTGCCACCGTGGCCAAAGACCCCACGGATGTCCCGGCGCCTATCCGTCGGAGCAAGCCGACAACCGTGACAGTGAACCTGATCGCCACGGAAGTCATAACCGAGATCGCACCCGGCAAGAAGGCGTGGGTGTGGACGTTTAACGACACCGTGCCCGGGCCCATGATTCGGGTGATGCAGGGGGATACGGTCGTGATCAACCTCACCAACGACATGAATAACGAAGAACCGCACAACATCGACTTCCATGCGTCCATGGGACCGGGCGGTGGTGCGTCGGTGACCAACGTTGAGCCGGGTGAAACCGCGACCCTGAGCTTCAAGGCCCTCAAACCCGGCGCGTTTATTTACCACTGTGCCGGCGAGGGCATGGCCTGGGAGCATATCACCTACGGCATGTACGGCCTGATCATGGTCGAACCCAAAGGTGGTCTCAAGAAAGTGGATCGCGAGTTCTACGTGGCGCAGCAGGACTGGTACCATGACGTTCTGAGCGGGGGTGCCCATGGGCTTCCGGATTACGTTTATATTCTGGACGACGACAAGGCCCTGGATGAACACCCGAGCATGTACACCTTCAACGGGCACCAGCAGGCACTGGCCGACCCGGCGCTGTTCGGAGATGCCATGCATTCACGGCAAGGTGACAAGGTGCGCTTCTTCTTCGTCAACGGTGGGCCGAACAAGTCCTCGGCCTGGCATATCATCGGCACGATCTTCGACGAGGTCTACAGGAGCGACCCGAAGGATGCCGTGCGCGCCGAGGAAACCGTGGCAGTACCGCCCGGCTCGGCGGCCGTGTTCGAGCTGACCACGCCGGTGCCCGGCAAGTACCTGCTGGTTGACCATGCCTTGTGGAGAGCACCGAAGGGTGCCGCCGGCTTCCTCACTGTCGACCAGACCGGTGCCTGGCCGGACGACATCTTCTCGCCGCAACCGTAGCGTACGGATGCCGCGACGAGTCTACGCGCCCGTCCTGTTGCCCTTGGCGGCAGGGCGGGCGGGTCTGTCCTGATGTCCCTCTCCCGACTGCAGGAATCGCCTGACGTGGCGGGCAAAAGAAGCCACGCGCCCGAATCAGCCACCGCTAGTTCCTGTAGTCGGCGGGCTTCAGCCCGTAAGACCGCAGCTTCATGTAGACCGCGCGGGTCGTGAGCCCCATATCCGCAGCCACCCGTTGGATGCTGCCGTGGTGCCGGGACAGACTCTCCACAAGGTACAGACGCTCTTCCGTCTCAATGGCGCGACGCCGGCGATCTTTCCAGCCCTGGCCCGACTCGGTCCCTGGTGCTTCACATGTTGCCAGATCGGCGGCATCAATCAGCAAACGATCCAGCGCTGGCCCCGGGCTGAACAGGAAGCTGCGTTCGAGCACGTTCTCCAGCTCACGCACATTCCCCGGCCAGTCACGGACGAGCAGTTGTTTCATCACACCCTCGGTTACGGGTAATTTCGGCTTGTGGTACTTGGCACTGAGACGGTCGAGAATGTGCTCGACCAGGGCAGGGATGTCCTCTGGCCGTTCGCGCAGGGGCGGAATGTGAATATTGATGACATTAATACGATAGTAGAGATCACTGAGGAAGTCGCCAGCCTCGATGGCTTGATCCAGCGGCCGGTTGGTGGCGGCGATGATGCGTGCATTGGTGTGCAGCACCTCATGCCCCCCCAGCCGTTCGTACTCGCCTTCCTGCAATACACGCAGCAGTCGGGTTTGCGCCGTTGCCGACAATGCATTCACCTCATCCAGAAACAGGGTTCCATCCTGCGCCCGCTCGAAAAGACCGTGGTGTATTGTTGTCGCCCCGGTAAAAGCACCGCGCTCGTGTCCGAACAGGGTGCTTTCAATCAACGCGTCCGGAATAGCGCCACAGTTCACTCCCAGGAATTCACCGTGTGTGCGAACACTGTTTGCGTGAACCGTGCGCGCGACAAGCTCCTTGCCGGTCCCTGTCTGACCGGTAATGAGTACGGTGGCAGAGGTGGGAGCAACACACCTGGCCGCCGCCAGGACATGCTGCATCGCCGGTGACCGTGCTATCACGCAACGAGCCGTCGCAGGTTCAGGGACCGCTTGGCAGCCGAGGCGGTCATATTCCGTACCAGGTACGTTCCGGGCCTGTTCCGCACACAGATAGATACAAAAACCGCAGCTGTCGCCGGTACGTGTGATCAGCCGGTCCACGGCGATCTTCGCGTAGCCGAAGTTGCGAGCCGCAATGCTGCCAAAGATGCCGAGCGCCGTTTGACACAGATCCGTCACATCAGCGCATGACCGTCGCACGAATGGACAGCGCCGGTTGATAATGTGGATCATGCCCTGGCTTTGCACCGAGGCGTTCAAATCGCCGCCCGCGCCATTGACCATTCGGGCCACAAGGGTGGCATAACTGCCCTCCTCCAGCACGGAGTCGACGAGACCGAGCTCGATCCGATAGCTGTTTTCCAGCGCCTTGATAGCGCCCGCGTCGGGCCGCGGTGCGAGGGCATGCGGGGTGCTGCGACGGTCTGCACGCGCTCGCGACATACTAAGTGCGCATGTCACAAAGGGAGTGCCCCTGGAGTCAGAATGATGTGAACGTTCCCTGTCCATACCGTCCCCCCCCCCCCCGGGTTGCCGCGCACGCGACAGGATGGAATAAGTACAAGGTTAGATCAATGTTAGTATATGGTCATGGCCATTTCTACCTGCAAAAGCGATCATTAAACGTTTTCGGGATGACTCCGATTGGTGATTGCGTCAAGATCCGGAGGTGCCGTCCCATGGTTCCCGAGGTTTCGCGGCGCTTCAATGCACAAAAGTAAACGTCGCTTGCTGGCGACCGGCGTGTCATTCGAGGACCGTCAGGATCTGCCGGGATACATGGCGGGACGCATTACCACGCACTACCCGGCGGCGAAGTTGGTGAACCTCATCGAGGCCGCCAACCGGGTGTGCGGACAAAGGTCCCGCAATGATTGTGTTGCGCAGTGCGCAGCATAATTCGTAATATATTGATTCAGCGGGATATATGGTGGCTACGGGTGGACTTGAACCACCGACCCCAGCATTATGAGTGACTGAGTTGGCTTGTATCTATCTGTTTTACATGCGATTAAATGGGGCGTCTGTTGCTTCGATTGCACAACGATGCGTAACCGTGCAGGACTGTGTCCCGTAAAAGTCCCGAAGTCAGTTACTGCGGATTTCCGATCAGAACGGCCTCCAGGTTGGTTGACGCGTCCGGTTTCGTCAACCACGCTCCAGTGATGCCCAGCATCAAGATCAGCACGAAGGTCGACGAGGCCACCTGGAACGAACTCAAGGCGCTCGCCGCTGAGACACACCAGAACGTGTCCGGCCTGCTCACGGAAGCGATCAGCGAGTAAGTCGCACGCAGGCGTGTGCGGCCCGTAGTCCTGAATCACCTCGAGCTGTCCATCGCCGAAAACGAAGATCTGCCCAGGCTTCTTGCCAATTAGCCGCGTTGCCTTCCCGAGCCGGGACAAGGTACTGACCATCCACAACACCCTGCTGGAACGCTTTGGTGGACAGTGGGTATCCGTAATTACGGTTTGCTGGAGACTGCGTTGTACCGCATCCAGACCGGTCACTACGCCGATCTTGTCGAGATGGCGGCTGCCCTTTTCGAACCGCTCATCATGAACCGCCCCTTTCGTCGACGGGAATAACAGCCATGACCCTGCGCGTGGTCAGCCATAGGATCGGAGTGATTTGCATCCCGGCAAGCCATCCCTTAGGGTTGCCTCATCCATTGAGCCGGGACATTGCCCCGGCCGGTACCATACATCATATACCGGTATATTCTCCGGCCCTGGCTGTGAACACTGACAGAGACAAACTCACCACCGGAGGGCGGTCGACAAGAACCACGGGGCTCGTGCTGGCTGCTGTTGCAGGCGCGGCCGTGATGGTGGTCGAACTGGGGGTCGCGCGCGTTCTGACCCCGGTGTTCGGCGGTTCCATTTCGGTGTGGGCGATCGTGATCGCGACCACCATGCTGGCGCTGGCCGCCGGTTATGCCTACGGCGGCTATCGGGCCGACCGCAGTGGGGGAATGGTGGTAGCGGGTCGCGCTGCGGTCATCGGAGCGCTGCTGTGCGCCGCCATTCCCCTGATTCGCCTGCCGCTGATCGAGGCCACCATCGAACTTTCCACGCTGGCCGGTGCAGCCACCGTTGCCCTCATCCTGATCGCACCGTCGTTGTTCTTTCTCAGCCAGGTCTCACCGGCGCTGATCCGCGGACTCGCGTCAGACGGCGTCACCCATGTGGGTATCACGGCGGGTGGCATCTACGCGGTATCCACGCTCGGCAGCCTGTTCGGCACCCTGGCAGCGGTCTGGCTGTTCCTCTATCTGCCGCTCGCGAGCGGGTTCCTGGCGACGGCGGTCCTGGTGGCGCTGCCGGTGCTGCTGTTAAGGCCCGTCGCCGCAGGCACTGCCCTGGCGGGGATGGCGGTCCTGCTGGCGCTATCAGCCGGCCCGCTGGTAAAACTGTCCGCGGGCGAGGTCATTCACGAGCAGGGCTTCAGTCTGCTGGAGACACGGAACTCTCCCTACGGTGAACTGCGCGTGATCGAGCAGCAGGACAGGGTCCGCTACATGCTGGTCAATGGATTCGACCAGGGCGGCATCTTTCTCTTCAGCGGCGAGTCCGCCTACGATTTCGATGACGGCCTGATTGGCCTGGCGGACATGTACGCCACGGCGCCCGCCGACCGGGTCCTGCTGATCGGGCTGGGCCCCGGTGTCATTGCAAACACGCTGGCAGAGAGGGGTCTGCAGGTCGATGTCGTGGAGATCGATACCGAGGTCTATCGGATCGCGCGCGACTATTTCGGTTACGGCGGCGAGGTCATCGTGGATGATGGCAGGCGTTTCCTGCGGCGCACGCAAGAGACCTGGGACATCATCATCGTCGATGCTTTCGCCGGTGGCAGCCCGCCATGGCAACTCTACACACGCGAGGCCTTTGCCCTCTACCAGGCACACCTGAATACCGGCGGGGTCGTGGTGCTCAATTTCATCGGTAGCCATCTGGACCCCGGGCAGCGTCCGGCGCTCGAGGCAGTGGCCAGCACGGCGCGGCAGGTGTTCGCCACGGTCGATGTCTATCCCAGCCCCTGGGAAGCGGTGGACTATCCCACACGCAACATCTTCATCGCCGCGGCCGCGGCACCGCTCCCGGCCGGTCGGCGTGAGCGCGGGGACCCGTTCGAGGCCGACACCCTGTCGGAGGCGCTGGCCCGCACCCTGCCCATCGAGGTCGACGCGGGGCGGGTACTGAGGGATGATTCGGCGCCGCTGGAGCCGCTGGTGCGCCGCACCACCGAGATACTGCGCAACCGGGTGCGCGAATATCTCCCGGTCGGCCTGTTGATCCGCTAGCGCGCAGCCGCCGTGTGCCGGCGGCGCATCAGTATCTGCTAATTTGCAATCCGCCGGCGTTGGTGATTTTATGGAACGAGGATGTGAGGTGGACGCCGGTGACCGGTTGAATGCCACTGACAGATCTGACAGTCCTGGCTGACAGATATGTCAGCGTACTGCATGACAATAATGTCATGATAAATGGCAGTCGTGCCAGCCAGATATGGCAAACTTCAAATCAATATACGAAGAAAGTACTAGTACGCTGAGGCTTATCTCAAGTCAAACTGGCACATTAATTGCTAGCAAGATCTGTAACCGTAATCGATACGGGTTCGGTGCTTTTTAACAAAATCGGAAAGGTTCGGAATCGTAGCTGATTACGAACCATCTCAAGATCCCATCAGGGGGGGCCAGGCATGACAACAACACATTTCCTGCATATTACGCGTCGTATGCTGGCGGCCATCGGGGGCGGCGCCATACTGGCACTCGCTGCCGCGCCGGCGCTGGCCGCGCCGGGCGGCGGTGGCACGCCCATCTCCTGCAACAGCATCAGTCCCTACCAGTGGTACGGTGGGCGTACCGGTTATCTACACCGTGAGTACCTCGGGCGGCAAGGGCGGCAAGTCCTATGCCTGGACCTTCTCCGGGCCGGCAGCGCCGACGGCCTCCACTCTTGCTACGCCCTCGGTGACCTACAGCGCCGCCGGCACCTTCGGGGTCAGCGTGCATGTCACCGACAGGAGCGGCGAGTGCACCGCCAACGCCAACATAACGATAGCGGGCGGGACCAACAATCCGCCGGTGGCCAACAACGACAGCTATGACGCCACCGATGGACAGACGCTCAGCGTCGGCGCCCCGGGTGTGCTCGGCAATGACACGGACGAGACACCGGCAACGCTGACCGCCGTGCTGCAGACGGGGACGACCAAGGGAACGCTGAACCTGAATGCCAGCGGTGCCTTTACGTATGACTACACCGGCACGGGTCCCTTCCCCGGACACGGACAGCTTCACCTACCAGGCGCAAGGACGACATCAACCAGCTCTCCAACACCGCCACCGTCACGATCACCATCGCGGAAGGCGGCGTCACGGGTGGCTCGCCGGTGGGCCGTGGTGACACCTACGCGACCCCGGTCGGCACCGCGCTCAACGTGACGGCCTACCGTCTCGCGGGCGTGCTGTACAACGACTTCGACACCGATGCCGGCGGCAACAACATCGGCAACGCCGGCCTGACGGCAACAACTGGTCAGCGGCCCGACCAACGCCGCGAGCTTCTCCTTCAATGCGGACGGTTCGTTCAGCTACACGCCGAGCACGAGCCTGAGCGACAACGACAACGACAGCTTCACCTACCGGGCCAGCGACGGCAGCAACCTGTCGGCCGTCACCACGGTGAACATCAATATCCTGTCGAAGCAGACGGACTTCAAGATCATCATGAACTACGAGCTGGGCATGCACTGCACCGGCTTCGAGTTCGCCTACTGCTGCGTACTGCCGCCCTACAACTCCATCCTGGCGCAGGTCGTCAAGCCGCAGACACCGGGTGACCCGGTCACCGGCGCCGACTTCCCGCGCCTGCTGGAAGGCGACCACAACAACACCGATGGCCTCGGCCGGCCGATCGTGATGCGTGACGCGGCCCTGGACGGCAACGGCAACTTCAAGAAGTATTTCCTGGAGTACTACCACGACGCGCAGCCGCGCCACGAGGGCCAGGGCAAGGTCCAGACCTCGACGCTGATCAGCGCGGTCGAGGGCAACTCGCTGTTCTACACATCGACGATCTACGACTCGGCGGCACCGGATACCAATGGCAAGCTGGTCTACGGTCACCTACGAGGGCGCCGACGGCGTGGTGCTGGGCGACGGGGATTTCAACGACCCGACCGACAACTACGCCAACGGCTGGCTGAACCACTTCTACATCTACGCCGACCTGGAAGGCAGCAACCCCGCCGGCACCAGCCTCGACTCCGCGAAGATCCGTCTCGGCGTCACCGGTCATGTGGAGTACCCGGCCGACGTCGGTGCGGCCCTGCAGCCCATGGGCCCGACCGGCAGCGCGGCCGGCTTCGACAACGTGCTGACCTTCTCGGGCGACACCGGCACCGTGGTCTACACCCAGATGAAGGTGCTGGAGAACCTGCCGGTCATGCTGACCTCGCCGGACATCTGGGAGGCCCTGGGCCTGCCGCTGACGCCGTTCGAGGACAGCATCGACTTCTTCGGCGATCCCGGCGCGGTGGACGAGGACTCGATCCGTCCCTACGTGGCGATGAAGGCGCACCTGCATGTCGCGAACTGCGATGCCAACGGTCAGAACTGCACCCAGGGCAACGCGGTGATCGGCAGCAACGGCAAGCCGGTGATCGGCCACGGCACGGCGCCGATCGACATCCCGAACTGCGAGCGCTGCCACTCGGTGCCGGCCATGACGGGCAGGGCAACCGAACATCAACAGCCCGAGCTACATCCGTCAGCGACTTCACCTTCCCGCACGGCGGCACCTATGCCGGCGCGACACTGGAGGCGGTGACCGACGCGGAGAACAGTTTCTGGGATGCCTACTACGGCATCGTCGCCGGGCGTGGACTCCGACTGGTACTCGCGCCTGAAGGGTGCGGCGATCAACATGCTGGCGCTGCATGACTTCGACCAGGGCACCAGCTTCACGGCCAACTGGCCGTCGGGCAGCTGCCAACGAGTGCCGGCCTGCCGCAGAACACCCGCCTCGGCAAGGAGAGCGTGATCTGCCAGAAGTGCCATGCGGACAACGTCATCGCGGTGGTGAAATCCGCCTACAAGGATGCCGGCCTGACGCAGGTCATCAAGCCGATCACCGAGGCGATCCACTGGCGCCACCGTGAGATCAGCGAGGGTGGCAGTATCGACTTCGCCGATAGCGGCGGGCCGCAGCGGCGGTTGCCAGGGCTGTCATCCGGCGCACCGCTCCGACGGCGTGATGGACGGCTATCCGATCACCCTGGGCGGCGACAACGCACAGGCCAACAGCGACAACCGCGCTGGCCAGTGGCGGCTGCTTCGTCGGCCGCGACGTGCACTCCAACCCGATGAAGGACGTCGACGGTGCCGAGACGCCGTCACACCTCAACGCGGTCGGCAGCTGGCTGGCCGACAACGTGTTCAACAACCAGGATGGCGTGGCCGGCGTGGCCGGCACGACACCGCGGTCTCTGGTGCACCAACTGCCACACCCAGCTGGGCCAGGAGATGTGGAAGGCCGAGAACTGTCCGGACCTGATCAACGGCGACTGCATCACCAACCCGCGCGGTCGGACCGACGCTGGCGGCGGTGGCCGCGGCCGTCGGCGTGAGCCAGGCGCAGGCGATCGCCTGGCTGGATCCGACGGCCGGCAACCCGCTGGGTGACTTCACCCATGCGATCTGGGATCCGAGCATCGCCGATGCGAATCTCGCGATCATCGAGGTCCGCAACGGTGCACCCTTCGGCACCACGGATGCAGACGGTGACTTCTCGGTGCGCATCCTGGACTTCTGCACCACGCCGGACTGCGTGTCGGCAGCCCAGGCCGTGCTCAGACGGCGAGGGCAATGGCGGTCGGCGGTGGCGGTGCCGTTCTCTGCGGCCACCGACGGTCGCGACCACTGGCTGGCCCGGGCGAACCGCACTGCGCGGACTGCCATGCGGCACCGTACGTGGAGCAGAGGGCGGCAACGCCGGCGAGGTCAATGCCTGGGGCGACACCAGTTCAGCCGCCGTTCAACTACCCGCGCAAGGCGAGCCTGATGCGCTACTCGACGCGGCCACCAGGACATCACCTGCCAGGGTTGCCACGAGTCGATCCATGGTCTGTATCCGGTGACGCCGACCATCGACATCGACCAGCTACGCGCAGGCGGCGGCGCTGAACCATGACGGTTCGCACGGCCCGCTGAAGTGCGGCACCTGCCACACGGTGGGCACCAACGGTCATCCCGACCTGGATCCGCAAGACATCGATCTTCGGCGGGAATCTGGACGCGGCGACGACCTGGGCGCATACCTACACCGAGGATGCCGATCCGCTCGACTCGACCTGCCAGAACTGCCACGGCGATCGCCGCAGCAAGATCGGCGAGGACAAGGGCAAGTGGCTGCGGCACTCGTTCCTGGGCCGCATCGGTCGCCTGACGCAGGACAAGGCCGAGATCTCGGCGCTGGGTCACGTGGCGGGCGATCCCGACACCAACGGTGACGGTACGCCGGATCGCACGGCGACGCAGATCGCCAACACGGTCTGCACCGCCTGCCACTCGCTCAACGGCGGTCCCTCGGGCAACTTCCTGAGCCTGGCCACCTGCAGCAACCCGACCTGGAAGCAGCACCTGGTGCAGGGTCGCCTGTCCGAAGTGACCTGGGAGTTCATCTCCGAGTCACAGAACGGCGGCTCGACCTGCGGCTGGTAGAGTCCCCACGGTCCCGCCGGCACCCGGTGCCGGCGGGACTCTCACGCAAGCGATGGAGGGGGAGCCGTTCCCCCTCCTTTTTTTTGCCCTGCATACACGGCCGGATCCGTCCGGTTCCCGACCGTTGTCTCGGCGGGTAGACAAATTCCGCCGCGTTGACTGCCGGGACGGGAACGGGAGCCTGCCGCGGGTTGTCTCACTGCGGTATCATGACAAACCTATAGAATTCGGGAACATGCCTTATGAATCGTGTAATTGACAGCGCCTTGCGCGCACTCCTCCTGACGACGGGCCTCGGGCTGCTGGCGGCCTGTGATTCCGCGTCGCACCCCTCGGCGGCCGTAGCCGAAGAGGCCGCGCCGGCGGCGTCGCAATCCGCGGCGACCGCGGCACCGTCCGACGACGTGATCGCCCGGGTCGGTGACCAGGCCATTCACTTCAGCGAGCTGAATACGATGCTGAACAGTTCGGCGGTGGTGGGGGTCTCGATCCCCGCCCTGGGTACACCGCAGCGCGATACCGTGCGTATCACGCTGCTGGACAAGATGGTTGACGCCAACCTGCTCTACCTGGACGCCCTGCGCCAGGGGCTGGACAAGGACCCGGCCTATACGCGGGAGACAGGCAATTTTTCGGATGCCATTCTGCAGGGGCTGTACCGTGACCGGGTCATGCTCGCAGGTGCCGAGGTCAGCGCGGCGGACATCGAGACATTCCACAGGGAAAATTCCGTGGAAGGTGCCGAGCTGACCGATGAACTGCGCACCGTGATCGCGGCGAATCTGCGCAAGCAGCGACTCGATGCGCAGAGCGAGACGCTGCGCGCCCGTCTGCGCGAGGGCGTGACCGTGGAACTCAACGATGCCGCGCTGGATCCGCTCCAGGACGCCGAACGTCCGAATGATACCGTGCTGGCAACCATCGACGGGGTGGCACTGACCTGGAGCGAGGTCAAGGACCGCCTCGGTACCCAGGTGAGTTCCGCCTCCGGCGAGGACCGCCGCGCGGCGGTGAATGCGCTCGTGGACATGCGCATCAGCGTGGACAAGGCCCGGGCTGCCGGACTGGACCAGGACCCGGCGTACACGGCCCGGGTCGGGGAATACCGCAAGACCAGTCTCATCAATCTGCACCGCGGCAACCTTGCGGCCGGGATGGAGCCGGATGACGCAGCGCTGCGTGCCTACTTCGAGGCGAATCGTGCGCGCATCACCGTACCGGAATTTCGCAAGGTACAGATGGTGGTGCTGAAGTCGCGGGAGGAGGCCGAGGCCATCAAGGCCCGGGTCGAAGCCGAGGATCTGACCATGTACCAGGCGGTCGCCGAGCATTCCATCGCGCCCGAGGCGGACAAGAACCTGGGCGAGATCGGCTGGGTGGCCAAGGGCAAGGCGCTGCCGGAGCTGAACGATGTCGTGTTTTCCCTGCAGCCGGGCGAGATCGGCGGGCCGGTGCAGGTCGGTGACGTCTGGCACCTGGTGACGGTACAGGATTTGCGGGATGCGAAGTACACGGATCTCAGCGAGCCGGCCACCCGCAAGCTGGCTCGGCGGATGTACATCCACGACAAGCTGGCTGGCTATAGCGCGGATTTGCGCAAGAACGACTTCTCGGTCGAGGTCTACGAGGACAGGCTGATTGCGCTCGCCCAGCAGGAGGCGGACATGGTCCGGCAGCTGTCGGAGAAGGCAGGCGAGCCGGGTTCGGTCACGCAGCAGCGCATCAAGGAACTGCAGAAGATCTACGAGCAGTAGGCGATGTCCACGAGTCGTGGCGCATACAGGCGTAGTTGGGGCGGGATGCGGCGTGCCCTGCCGGCGCAGCGCCGTGCGGTGGCCACAGGTACCTGCGGCCTACTGGTGGCCGTTCTGCTGCTGGTCTGTCCGGGTGCGCCGCTGCGGGCGGATGATTTCCTCTCGCCCGGTATTGCACCCGTGGACCTGCAGCAGCGGCTCGCCAGTGACCGGGCGCCGCTGGTCGTGGACCTGCGTGCGCCGGTCGAATACAGCATTGCCCACATCCCCGGCGCGATCAATGTGCCTGTCACCGAACTGGAGGCGCGCATCGAGGAACTCAGGAACCCGAACGGCGTGGTGATCTACTGTCTCAACGGCAGCCGCACGCGCCAGGCCGAGCCCATCCTGTACGCTCACGATATCGATAACTTCTCCCGCCTGGAGGGCACGCTGCAGGCCTGGCTGAAGCAGAATCTGCCGTATGAGAAGGGCGGGGTGCAGCGCACCGGCTGGTAGGCGAACGGCCTGCGGCCGGAATCAATAGAATCAATAGGGTCAGACTCGATTGATCAGTCATCAACAGCGAATGCTGTCGATCCGGATGCGGAACAACGGGAGCTATGCCTGGCAGCGCAGGAGTAGTAAAGATGCTACGCTCCAATCCCAGAGCGACATTAATAACACGCTGAATTTATTGGAAAATGGTGGCTACGGGTGGACTTGAACCACCGACCCCAGCATTATGAGTGCTGTGCTCTAACCAGCTGAGCTACGTAGCCAAAAGGGGTGCAAAGGGTACCCGAAAACCCGGTGCGGGGACAAGCTCCCTCGCAGCCCGGATCGTGCGTTGCGCCATGCGCACCGCGCATGGAACGGTCACACCCGGATGGTGTATACCGCGCGCCCTACACGTTGAAGCGGAAGTGCATGACGTCGCCGTCCTGCACGATGTAGTCCTTGCCCTCGAGGCGCAGCTTGCCGGCCTCCTTGGCACCGTGCTCGCCGTTGCAGGCGACGAAATCGTCATAGGCCATGACCTCGGCGCGGATGAAGCCCTTTTCGAAATCGGTATGGATCTCGGCCGCCGCCTGCGGCGCGGTCGCCCCGATGTGCGTGGTCCAGGCACGCACCTCTTTCTCGCCGGCGGTGAAATAGGTCTGCAGGCCCAGCAGCCGGTAGCCGGCGCGAATCACGCGGTTCAGGCCGGGCTCCTCCAGCCCGAGCGACTCCATGTACTCCTCGCGTTCGGCGGCATCCAGCTCCACCAGTTCCGCCTCGATCGCCGCACACACCGCGACCACCTGCGCGCCCTCGGCCTCGGCGCGCTCGCGCACCACATCCAGGTAACGGATTGTTCTCGAAGCCGTCCTCGTCGACGTTGGCGACGTACATGACCGGCTTGGCGGTCAGCAGGTGCAGGTCGTAGATGGCAGCACGCTGCTCCGCATCGAGCTCCATGGCCAGCACCATGCCGCCGGCGTCGAGGTGATCGCGCACACGCTCGAACAGGGTAAGTTTCGCCCTGGCGTCCTTCTCGCCGCCCTTGGCGAGCTTGGCCACGCGCAGGATGCCGCGTTCGACGGTCTCGAGATCCGCCAGCGCCAGCTCGGTGTTGATGACGTCGATGTCACGCAGCGGATCGACGTTGCCGCTGACGTGCACGACGTTGTCGTTCTCGAAACAGCGCACCACCATGCAGATGGCATCGGTCTCGCGGATGTTGGCGAGAAACTTGTTGCCCAGCCCCTCGCCCTTCGAGGCGCCGGCGACCAGCCCGGCGATATCGACGAATTCCATGGTGGTGGGCACCACGCGTTGCGGCTTGACGATCTCCGCGAGCCTGTCGAGGCGCGGGTCCGGCACCGGCACGATACCGACGTTCGGATCGATGGTGCAGAACGGGTAGTTCTCCGCCTGGATGCCCGCCTCGGTCAGGGCGTTGAACAGGGTGGACTTGCCCACGTTGGGCAGCCCGACGATACCGCATTTCACGCTCATATTGATTCCGCAGGGTGCGTCATGCGCACCATTACTGTCTGTCAACGTGTCTGGTGCGCGTGGCGCACCCTACGCTATTTAATGGTGTGCAGGTCCTTCATCGCCGCCTCGACCTCGCCGGCCAGAAGGCGCGGCAGGACGTCGATGGCCGCCTCGATAGCCTGGTCGATCAGCCGGCGCTCTTCCGCTGTCGCCGGCTTCAGCACGTGGCCGGTGACGTCTTCCCTGTGACCGGGATGACCGATACCGATGCGCAGGCGCAGGAAATCATTGCCGCCCAGCTGCGGTATCAGGTCGCGCAGCCCGTTGTGACCGCCGTGCCCGCCGTCCTTCTTCAGCCGCACCGTGCCGGCCGGCAGGTCCAGCTCGTCATGCACGACAAGAATGCCGTTGCGCGGGATCTGGTAGAACCGGGCCAGTGCGGACACCGGCCCGCCGCTGCAGTTCATGAACGCCTGCGGCTTCTGCAGGCGACAGTCATGCCCGTGCAGGGTGCAGCGCGCCACCTCGCTCTTGTGCCTGTTGTCGGCCTGGAAATGTGCACCGCAGCGGCGCGCGACCTCGTCCACAAACCAGAACCCGGCATTATGCCGGGTCTGTGCGTACTTGTTTCCGGGATTACCCAGCCCGGCGACGAGCTGTATCGCAACCAAAGCAGCGTGCGCCTAGTCGCTCTCGCCCGGTGTGGCCTCGCCCTCGCCCTCGCCCTCGGGAGCTGCCTCCTCTTCCGGCTCCTCTTCCTCGACACGCGGGGCATGCAGACTCACGACCGCATGGTCATGATCCTCGCCACGCTCCAGCTCGACCAGGGTCACGCCCGCAGGCACGACCAGTTGGGAGAGATGGATCGAGTCACCGATTTCAAGACCGGTGACATCGACCTCGAGGTACTCCGGCAGGTCCTTCGGCAGACATTCCACCTCGACATCGGTCAGTTCGTGTGACACCAGGGCACCGGCCTTGACGGCCGCCGAGGTGTCTTCACCGAGGAAGTGCAGCGGCACGTTGGTGCGCAGCGTCTCGGTCATGTTCACGCGCTGCAGGTCGACGTGCATGATGACCGGCCGGCTCGGGTGACGCTGCAGGTCACGCAGGATCGCCGGCGTTTCCGTGCCGCCGATCCTGATGGTCAGGATGTGCGAATAAAACGCCTCGTGCTCGAGGTTGCGGAGCACCTGGTTGTGGGACAGCGTCAGTGATTCGGGATCCTTGTCGCCACCATAGATGATGGCAGGTACCTTGCCGGCACGACGCAGGCGGCGGCTCGCACCCTTCCCCAGGTCAGTGCGCGACTCGGCAGTTAATTCAAAGCTGATAGCCATGTGACTTCTCCAACAAAAAAGCACCATGCGGTGCAGGTAAAGCCTCTCCCGCGACCAGGAGAGACAGGGTATCGCGGCATCATCATTACAATGCCGCGACGGTTAAAATCATTCAGTCCATGAACAGCGAGCTGACGGACTCTTCGTCACTGATGCGGCGCATCGTTTCCGCCAGCATGGCGGCGACACTCAGCTGCCTGATCTTTTCACAGCTGCGCGCGTTCTCGCGCAGCGGGATGGTGTCTGTCACCACCAGTTCGTCCAGTTCCGATGCCTCGATGTTGTCGACCGCCGCACCCGACAGCACCGGGTGTGTACAGTAGGCCACCACGCGCCGTGCACCTTCATCTTTCAGCGCCAGCGCGGCCAGGCACAGGGTGCCGGCCGTGTCGACCAGGTCGTCCACCAGCACGCAGGTACGGTCCTCGACCTCGCCGATGATGTTCATCACGCGCGCCTCGTTCGGGCGCGGGCGGCGCTTGTCGATAATGGCCAGCTCCGCGTCATCCAGGCGCTTGGCCAGTGCGCGCGCCCTGACCACGCCGCCGACATCGGGCGAAACCACCACGACATCCGGGTACTTCTGCCTCCAGATGTCGCCCAGCAGGATCGGCGAGGCATACACGTTGTCCACCGGGATATCGAAAAATCCCTGGATCTGGTCCGCGTGCAGGTCCACCGTCAGCACCCGGTCCGCCCGCACATTGCCGATCATCTGGGCCACCACCTTGGCGGTGATCGGCACGCGCGCCGAGCGCGGCCGGCGGTCCTGCCGGGCGTAGCCGAAGTACGGGATCACCGCCGTGATCCGCGCCGCCGACGAACGCCGCACGGCATCGACCATGACCAGCAGTTCCATCAGGTTGTCATTGGTCGGCGCACAGGTCGGCTGCACGATGAAAACGTCCTTGCCGCGGACGTTCTCCATGATCTCGACATGCACCTCGCCGTCGCTGAACTGGCTGACCAGCGCACTGCCCAGGTTCAGCTTCAGGTGATTGGCGATGGCCTGCGCCAGTTCCGGGTTCGAATTCCCGGAAAACACCATCATCGGGTTGCCGGTTTCTGAAGCATGCATTGTGTTCATTAGGCTTTCCGCTGTCTCTGCCTTTGCAACCTGTAAGGCACTACCTGAATACCTGCGGCCGTCGCTTGCATCACGGTGCACATCTGGCCGGCATGGCAATACGGGGACACCTGCCCTGGCCGGTTCTGTTCATCTGGCTGGGACGGCAGGATTACTCGATCCACTCCTACTCGGGGCGTTCCGCCCCTCGCACCCTTCGGGCCGCCGCCGCTGCGCGGCGACGTTCTAACACGCTGCGCGTGTTAGTCGAACCTCGAGGTTCTCATCCTGCCGTGTCACTGCCAGTACAATTTTATCTGGCTGGGACGGCAGGATTCGAACCTGCGAATGCGGGGATCAAAACCCCGTGCCTTACCACTTGGCGACGTCCCAGTAACTTCTTGCACAACTACAGGACCTGTCATGCCATGGTGTAAACCTTTCACCCCGCTCGGCAGGATTACTCGGCCTGCGGCCTCGCCCTTCGGGCCGCCGCCGCTGCGCGGCGACGTTCTCTCGCGCTATCGCGCTCGAGTCGAACCTGCGAATGCGGGGATCAAAACCCCGTGCCTTACCACTTGGCGACGTCCCAATAACTCACGCCCGTCGCCGACGCCGTGCCGGACGGGGCTGCTGTCACTCCATTGCCGTCAGCAAGGGTGAGCGGTTCACTCCCCGGGCGACGAAGCTGTCCCAGTGCTCCGGTACGCGCGCCGCCACTGCCCGTGCATCCGCCTCGGTCGCAAAGGCTGCAAACACGCAGCCGCCGCTGCCAGTCATGCGTGCAGGGGAAATTGCATTCAGCCAATCGAGTGCCGCCGCCACTTCCGGATACCTGTCACGCACAACCGCTTCGCAGTCGTTGCGGGTACTGCCCGAAAGAAGGTCGGCTATTGTCTGTCGGGGCGTGTCCCGTGTCAATTCCGCGTCGAAAAAAACAGTGGCCGTTGATATGCTTACAGCAGGATTCAGCACCAGGTAGCAGGACTCCGGCGGTTGTGCCGGAGTCAGCCGCTCGCCCACGCCCTCGGCCAGCGCTGCATGGCCGTGCACGAACACCGGCACATCGGCGCCGAGCTGCAGCCCAAGTTCGGCTAACACACTGATATCCAAGTCCAGTTTCCAGAGCCGGTTGAGTACCAGCAGAGTGGTGGCGGCATCCGAACTGCCGCCGCCCAGGCCGCCGCCGGCGGGGATGCGCTTGTCGATATAAACGGTTACCCCGGCCCCGGTGCCGGTCGTGGACTGCAGCAGGCGCGCCGCCCGGGTGCAGAGATCATCCGCCTCCGCCACGCCGTCTGGCCCGCCGACCCGCCGGACCTCGCCATCCGCGCGCTGCTCGAAATACAGCCAGTCGGCCAGGGTCAGAAACTGGAACAGGGTCTGCAGGTCGTGATAGCCATCCGCGCGGCGCCCGGTGATATGCAGGAACAGGTTGAGCTTGGCCGGCGCCGGCCAGGGACCGCTGGCGCTGGCCGGAACGGCCAGCGGGCTCATTGCACCGGGTCCGGCGGCGGGTCGAGCTGCCACTGGTCAATGACCAGGCGTACCACCACGTCGTCATGCACCAGGTTCAGCTTCGCCGGCCAGTCGCTGCCGGCAATGGTCCGGTAGCGCTGGTAGGTGATCACCCAGCCGGATTGCACCAGCTGCTGCAGGCGTCCCTGCGGGTCCAGCGTGACCCGGACCGCGCCATCGGGCGCCGACAGGCCACGCACCCAGTAGTGCATCCCGGCCACCGGAATGTCCCAGCCGGTCACTTGTGAAAACAGCACATCCACGTCGTGTGCCGTGTGGATGCGGGCATTGCTGTCGATGAGGGTTACGCCGCTGGCATCGCCGGTCAGCTGCAGGGCACCCTGCCCGAGCGGCCCGGTCACCTGCAGGCGGTAATGATCCGCCCGGTTCTCCCAGTCCAGCCCGGCGTGCCAGCCCTGCTCACCCTGGGTCAGCGAAATGCGGCCATTGAATTTCCAGTCCTTGATGGTCGCCGGGGTTGCGGCACCGGGCACGGTCTCCGGTACTGGCAGCGCGGCGCAGCCGGACAACAGCAGGATCAGCAGGAGCTCGCCGAGGCGCTTCACGGCTTGAGGCGATCGAGGACTTCCAGCAGCACAGCGTTGTCCGGCCCGGCCTGACGCGAGAGTTCAAACACGCGGCGTGCCTCGTCGCGCTCGCCGCTCATCCACAGCACCTCGCCCAGGTGCGCGCCGATCTCGCTGTCCTGGTTCTTTTCCCAGGCCTGCTCCAGGTAATAGCGTGCCTTTTCCAGGTCGCCGAGCCGGTAATGCACCCAACCCATGCTGTCGATGATGGCTGGATCATCCGGTTTCTGCAGGAATGCCTTGCTGATATACGCGAGCGCCTCTTCATAACGGTCGGTCCGGTCCGCCAGTGTATAGCCCAGCGCGTTCAGCGTACGCACATCGTCGGGCTTGGCGGCCAGGATTTTCTTCAGGTCGGCCTCGGCCTCGCTGATGCGGCCCAGTTGCTCGGCCGTCAGCGCCCGGGAATACAGCAGGTCGTCGTTGTCCGGGCTGTAGGCCAGCGCATCGCTGTAAAGCGTATAGGCCTTGTCATGAAGACCGGCATCCGCCAGCACCTGGCCTTCGATGATGTAGTAGTTGACTGCCTGTTCCGGGTTTTTCTGGCGCAGGACGCGCATGTGATCCTGCATGCGTGCGACGTCGCCGTTCTCGACCATGATGGCGGCGGCGCGCAACAGGGCCTGGCTCCAGTAATCACCGGAATCGACCTTGAGATACCAGTCCAGCGCCGTGTCGCTATTGCCCTGCTCGTACTCGGCGTAACCGAGATAGTAGTAAGCGTTCTGGTCGTCCGGGGTCTGCTTGAGCAACTGTTTGAGGTGTTTCTCACCCGCCTTGTACTGCCTGGTTTCCAGTTCCAGCAGCGCCAGCGAGTACAGGCCGCCCGCATATTCGGGGTCGATCTTGACCACCTTGGCGAACTGCTGTTTCGCGCCCTCCAGGTCATCGGCGTCCAGCAGCATGCGACCATAGGCAAACAGCAGGTCGGTGTCGTTCGGGTGCTGCGCCGCCGCATCCTGCAGCATGCGGGTTGCCTCGGTATTGCGCTCCATGCGTACCAGCACCTGCGCCTTGAGGATGACAGCGGTCGTCAGGCCGGGCGCCAGCACCAGCGCCTTGTCTGCAGCGGCCAGCGCGGTATCGAGCTGCTCGGCCACCACCGCCATGCGGCACAGGGACATCCAGGCGAAGGCATTGTCCGGGTAACGGTCAACCAGCTGCTGCGTGGCCTTGAGCGCCGCCTGCCGGTCCGCGTGACGGGCAAGGATGGCCGTGGCCATGCGGAAGCCATCTTCCGGATCGTCGGACACGCTCAGCAGGTAATCCAGCTGGTTCACGACCTCGTCCAGGTCGCCGGTCTGCAGCGCGAGCGCGGTCAGCGATTTGCGCGCATCGAGATTTGTACTGTCCAGGGCGACCCAGCGACGCGCCGCCACCAGGGCGATGTCGTACTGTCGGGCAAAGCTGGCAATCTGCACGGCGCGTTCCGCGACGCGCGGGTCGTCTGCCGCCTCCGCCGCCTCCAGGTAGCGCGATACGGAGACATCGAAGTCACCGCGCTGGCCGGCGATTTCCGCCAGCAGGATGTCGTACATCAGGTCACCGGTCAGCGGCTGGCCTGCACCGGCAGCGGGCTTGCCGCCGGACGAAGGCATGGCCTCCGGCACTGCCACCGGGACCGGCAGCTCGGACCCGGCCGGCTCGTTATTGCGGTCACCGGAGACGGCACAGGACGCCATCAGGGCTGCCAGCACCAGGGCCAGCTGGGTACGGCGCAGCACTCCGCAAAATCCGGTCATAGCGTTCTCCATCCGCTCCATTCTATCAGTCTCTCGGTTAACCTGTCAGGAAACACGTGTATTATTCAGCAGTTCCGCCCAGGCAAGCCTGGCTGCAATCGGCCGGGGCGGGTGGCCCGGCACCAGCCAGATGGACAACAAAACCGTCCGTTGGTTGTATCTCCCGAATGAAATGCTCAGGATGCGACCCTGCTTGTATATACTGATTCCGCCATGCAGAATTTTGCGTTCACTGCGGATTTTTCTTGAATTGACATGTACCTGACCGTTCTTGGCATCAATCACCGGACCGCGCCCGTGGAAATCCGCGGGCAGGTCGCCTTCCCGCCCGAGCAGATCGAGCGGGCACTGGGTGAGCTGCGCACGCTGGACGGTGTTCACGAAGCCGCCATCCTGTCCACCTGCAACCGCACCGAACTCTACTGCGCGCGCGAGGACGCCTCGCCCGACGTACTGGCCGACTGGCTGTGCCGGTTCCACGAACTCGAGGCCAACAGCCTCCAGCCGCATATCTATACCTACCAGGAAGAGGACGCCGTGCGCCACGTGTTGCGCGTTGCCGCGGGCCTGGATTCCATGATCCTCGGCGAGCCGCAGATCCTCGGCCAGATGAAGACATCCTACCAGCAGGCGCTGCAATCCGGCAGCATCGAGACCCTGGTCAACCGGCTGTTCCAGCATACCTTCCAGGTCGCCAAGCAGATCCGCACCGATACCGCGATCGGCGCGAGCCCGGTATCGGTCGCGTTTGCCGCGGTTAGCCTGGCCCGGCAGATCTTTGGCAGTCTGGAGAGCCATTGCGCCCTGCTGCTCGGCGCCGGCGAGACCATCGAGCTGGCCGCGCGCCACCTGCATGAACGCGGCATCAGCAAGCTGATCGTCGCCAACCGTACCATCAGTCGCGCGCATGAGCTGGCCGCGCAATTCGACGGCTATGGCATAGGCCTGGACGAGATCCCCGCGCACCTCGAGGAAGCGGACATCGTGATTGCCTCTACCGGCAGCCCGGTCGCGCTGATCGACAGGGCCATGGTCGAGCGGACCCTGAAAAAGCGCAGGCACCGGCCCGTGCTAATGGTCGACATCGCCGTGCCACCGGACATCAGCGGCGACATCGCTGAACTGGATGATGTCTACCTGTACACCATCGACGACCTGAAACAGGTCATCGAGGACAACATGCGCTCGCGCCAGGAAGCCGCGCAACAGGCCGAGGACATCATCGACACCCAGGTCGCGCATTTCATGTCCTGGGTGCGCGCGCTGGATGCCATTCCCACCCTCTGCAACTACCGGGATCATGCACAGGCCCAGGCCGACGCCGAACTGGACAAGGCCCTGCACCAGCTCGCCAACGGCGTGCCACCGGCGGAGGCGATGGAAGCACTGACCCGCAACTTGGTCAGGAAGCTCACCCACGACCCGACCGTGAACCTGCGTACGGCCGTCGCCGAGGGCCGCACCGACCTGCTCGAAGCCGTCTGCACGCTGTTCAACCTGAACAGAAAATAACCATGCAAACCAGCATCATCCGCAAACTCGAGCACATCGAGGAACGCCACCACGAGGTCAGCGCCCTGCTCTCCGATGCCGACACCATCGCCGACCAGGACAGTTACCGCAAGCTGATGCAGGAGTATGCGCAGCTCGGCCCGGTGGTGGAAATCTTCGCCGCCTGGCAGCGGGCGAACCGCGACCTGGCCTCGGCACAGGACATGCTGAAGGATCCCGACCCGGACATGCAGGGCATGGCGGAGGATGAATTCGCGCACGCCCAGCAGCGCATGGCGTCACTGGAGACGGAACTGCAGAAGCTGCTGCTGCCGAAAGACCCGCACGACGATAACAATATCTTTCTCGAAATCCGCGCCGGCACCGGCGGTGACGAGGCCGCCATCTTCGCCGGCGACCTGTTCCGCATGTACTCGCGTTATGCCGAACTCAACAGGTGGCAGGTCGAGGTACTCAGCGAGAGCCCGGGCGAACACGGCGGCTACAAGGAAATCATCGCGCGCATCATCGGCCATGGCGCCTACTCGCGGCTGAAATTCGAGTCCGGCGCGCACCGCGTGCAGCGCGTGCCGGAAACCGAGTCGCAGGGCCGCATCCACACCTCGGCCGCGACCGTGGCCATCATGCCCGAGGCCGAGGAGATCGACAGCATCGATATCAACCCGGCCGATCTGAAAGTGGACACCTTCCGCGCCTCGGGCGCCGGCGGTCAGCACGTCAACAAGACCGATTCGGCCATCCGCATCACCCACCTGCCGAGCGGCATCGTGGTGGAATGCCAGGACGAACGCTCGCAGCACAAGAACCGCGCCCGCGCGCTGTCACTGCTGTCCGCGAAGCTGCTTAGCGTCGAACAGGAAAAGCAGAAGGCGCATGAAACCGAGACACGCCGCCTGCTGGTCGGCAGCGGTGACCGCTCCGAGCGCATCCGCACCTACAACTTTCCGCAGGGACGCATGACCGACCACCGCATCAACCTGACCGTCTACAAGCTCGACGACTTCATGGCCGGCAACCTCGACCTGGCGATCGAGCCGCTGATCAACGAATACCAGGCCGACCTGCTCAGCGCACTGAATGAGCAACAGCACTGAAACACGCACCATCGCGCAACTGCTCACGCACGCCACGCAACAACTCGATACGACATCGGCACGGCTCGATGCCGAAGTGTTGCTGGCGCATGCAATCGACAAGCCGCGCAGTCACCTGCACGCCTGGCCGGACAAGGTGCCCGCACCCGACCAGCAGAGTCGCTTCGCGGCCCTGCTGAAGCGCCGTATCGGCGGCGAGCCGGTCGCCTACCTGACCGGGCAGCGCGAATTCTGGTCGCTGTCGCTCACGGTCAGCCGCGACACACTGATACCGCGCCCGGAGACCGAGACCCTGGTGGCACAGGCCCTGTCCGTGATTGCTCGCGACAGCCGGATCGACATCGCCGACCTCGGTACCGGCAGCGGCGCCGTCGCCCTGGCCATCGCGAGCGAACGACCCAGGGCCCGCATCCTGGCAACGGACCACTCGGAGTCCGCGCTCGCCATCGCGCGCGCCAATGCGCAGCGGCTCGGCATCGGCAATGTCGAGTTCGTGGCCGGCGACTGGTGCGATGCACTGGGCGAGCGTCAGTTCGATTTGCTGCTCAGCAACCCGCCCTATATCGCGGCACAGGACCGCCATCTGGCCGAGGGCGATGTGCGCTTCGAACCGCGCAGCGCGCTGGCTGCCGGCAGCGACGGCATGTCGGCGCTGTCGACCATTGCATCCTGCGCACGGCAACACCTGCGCACTGGCGGCTGGCTGATGCTGGAACATGGCTATGACCAGCAGGCTGCGGTCATGCGGCTGCTGCAGTCACTCGGCTATCGTGATGTTGCCGACTATCCGGACGATGCCGGGCTCAGCCGGGTCGTTTGCGGCACTTGGCACCAGCCATGAATGCAGGGACGGGCCTTGCTATTTACCTGCGGCGGGTTAGGATTAGGGTAGTTCTGACAACTTCGTCATTGCGAGTAATATCGTGACGAAGCAATCTCCTGCCAATAATCCTGAAATCAGTCGATTGCTTCATAGGCCACGCGTAGTTACGAGAACTCACAATCTCAACAGGGGGCTTGCGAGGCGGTGATCGAGAAACTGAAAAAACGCTCCATCCGGCTCACGAGCAGCGCGGATGAGCCGGCTGCCATCGAGTCTGCGGCCGGACTTCTGCGCGAGGTGAAAGGCGTGCTGCACGTGCGCATCACCGGGGCAAACCGGCTGGTGGTCAGCTACAACGTGCGCTGTATCACCCTGCAGGTCATCGAGGCCCTGTTGACCGAGTTCGGCTACCAGCTGCGTACCAGTTTCTTCTGCCGCACCCTGCGCGGCCTGTGCTACTACCTCGAAGATATCGAGTGCTCCGGTGCCAGGCACGACCAGGCCGACTGCACCCGCGAGGCCTTCATCAACCGTTACCTCGACCGCCCGCACGGCTGCCGCGATCACCGGCCTGAATACCTGCGGCGCTATCTCTGATCTCGATCGGGCGCGACAACAACACCACTCCTGCCTGCGGCTGTAGCAAACAAGCTGCATGCGCCGCCATACGGTTGACTGGACGGCACCAGATCCCGAACCAGTGACGCTACCGATTGTACATCTTGCGTATTCAAGACGGCTGAATGACGAGTTTCAACTCCAGTCGGACCTTTAGCTGCTTATATAACCAACGGCTAAACGAGAAAGTACGACCCTAATACGACATTTAGTTCCCGCTAATATCCCCCCAGTTCGATGAAGAATCGTCTTGACCGGAAGAGCCCATTGCTTTTGTACTTGCCCAAGAGTAAATCTATATCAACTTGCCTCTCTTTCGTCCCTTCAGCAAAAAGCCAGACCGACAGGTGCGGTAAAGATGACAGCCATTAACGAATAACAAGCCACCTTAGGTAGCAGATCGTTTTGGGCGAAATAAACAAACGATTTTACGGAGACATCTCATGCAACAAGAAGAAAAGCTCAAGTATTTGAAAGTAGCTCTTTTTTTGTTTGGCATCATTTTCATCGCAGGGATCTACGTGATGATGATGTGGGTATGGCCTTCGGGTTGGGGTTGGACGCCACGACAACCCGAATACGAACAGATGATTATGGGTTTTTACGCCACATTGGGAGTCTTTTTGATTCGTGCTGCGAAAGACCCTCTAGCTAACGCAAGTCTTATATGGTTCACGATCTGGTCAAGTATTGTTCACGGTGGAATCATGCTGGTTCAGGCTATCGTCGATGAGACTGAACGGGCAAATCTGTTGGGCGATATCCCGGCTTTATTTCTGGTGGCATTTGTCCTGTGGTATCTCATGCCTAAAAGAATCCGGGCGTAGTGGGATCAGCAGCTAAAATTTTGCTCATTGGGATGCTTCGCCGTGATATGGCTCGCACCCACCCGCTAATAGTTAGGCCTTACTGAGGAAAGTTGATATGCCTGCGCGATTGTTTTCGTTCATTGGCGGTGAGACAGGCCTCTGGCGTGTCACCGAAATGGAAGTGATAGTTGGAGAGCCGCTGCCTGCGGCAATAAGGCTCGAAATCGCTTCTGGCTCAGAGATTCCATCCGATCCACATGCGTCCTGGGTTCTTCGTGGAATAACAAGCAATGAGCGGTATGTCGATCGCGAGGAAAGGCGTCAAATCGTCGCCAAGCTGCTCGATCTTGGGCGCCCGGAGGCAACGTGCGCGGCGCTGATCCCGATTCGCAAGAACGAGGCCTGGTGGGCACTCACACAAGAGGAACGCCTGAGCATTTTCAAGGAGCAATCTCACCACACCAAAATCGGACTGGAGCATTTTCCCACGCTGGCTAGAAGGCTCCATCACTGCCGTGATCTCTCGGAGAACGAACCGTTCGATTTCATCACTTGGTTCGAGTACGCGCCATCTGATGAGGTGAGGTTCAACAATCTGCTTGCTGCATTGCGTGCTATACCGGAGTGGCAGTATGTTGAACGAGAAGTGGACATCCGGCTCGAGCGTGATCAGGTCTAACCCTTCGTTGCAGCGGACGGCCTTCGACCGCCGCTGAACTCGATCATTACGAATGACCGGAGTTGCTGCTTTCCTGTCGTTCGCTAGTTTTCCGGGAAGGGCAGAAGTTGGCCGGAAACGGTCATCCATGCGAATACTATTTCAGTATAGATTAAGGACTAATATGAAATTATCGATATATTTAATCCCTCTTCTAGCTATTCTTGTTGGAGGCTGCGCATCTACTGAGACTGTAAAGGAGGCGGAAGGTGAAGGCATTAGTCGCACCTACAATTATGCATATGAACCTGTTTACAATGCCACGCTTGCTGCCGCTAAAGTTAAGAAGCTAGAGGTTGTCGAGAGCGACAAGGAATCTGGCAGGATAATCCTTTCGCATGGAATCACCTTGTGGAGCTGGGGTGAACGAATCGCAGCATTCATCAAGAAAGTAGCGGATGATACGACGAAAGTAGAAATCATAAGCAAGCCTGTATTGGCTCCACTTAACTTCCCACCTGATTGGCAGCAGATACTGCTTGAGCAAATTGCAGTTGAACTGCAATCAACGAAATAGCGCCAAACCACAAATTACGCCAGACCTGTCAATACTTACGCAGGCCAGTGAGCATAAAATATTTCTGAATGTCTTATACAGCCGGCATGTGACCTACGAGCAGTTAGGCCCTTAAATTCTGAGGCTACTTCCGATTCCGACCCGAAACGGACGTACAGTTAGTATCAAGCGAGCAGAAAGTTCTGGCCGATCCTGTTCCTGGGACGGTGGCTTTAGGTGTTATCCTGTTGATCGCGACTGGTATGAGTGAGTCAAGTTTCGGGCAAAACCGAGGGTCTGCACAAACGAGGGTGTGAAGTGTGTTGCTAATAGTGGCCTGATGGAAGTGGATACAGAATATTTCTTGGCGCTGGTCGAGGCTTTGGGGATTGGCCTTCTGATTGGTGTCGAGCGCGAGCAGCAAGCGCACAGATCAGGCGAGCAAGCCTCGGCGGGTGTGCGAACCTTCACCCTGGCGTCGCTTGTCGGTGCACTCAGCATTCTGGCGGGCGGTGTGCCGCTCCTGGCTGTTGCGGTAGTGATTGTAGGGGCTGTCCGCATTGTCTCAGTCGTGGTGCGAAGCGACCCGACGGCCGGGCTAACCACAAGCCTTGCGCTTGTCGCGGTCGTGCTGCTGGGTGCGCTTGCCGTAGAAACAGCGACGATGGCAGCAGGTGTTGCGGTGGTCATTGCCTCGCTTCTAGCCGCCCGCGAAGTCTTGCACAGTTTTAGCCGGACGGTGTTGACAGCGGTCGAATTGCGCGACGGACTTATCCTTGGGGTCTCGATTCTGGTGATCCTGCCGGTCCTGCCCAACCTCGATTTCGGTCCGGGTGGCGCGCTGAACCCGCGCAATCTGTTCATCATCGTCGTGCTTATCATGTTGATCGGTGCCGCGGGTCACATCGCGACGCGAGTCGTCGGTGCTCGCCTCGGCCTGCCGCTCAGCGGTTTCCTGTCGGGCTTCGTGTCGAGCACGGCCACGATCGCCGAACTCGGTCGGCGTGCCAGCGACAAGCCGGACGAGGCGCGCAGCGCTTCCGCGGGGGCGACGCTGTCCTCTGTGTCGTCGTTGATCCAGATCGGAATCATCCTGTTGTTATTGAGCCCGGCGATGTTTATCGACGGGATGCCGGTCCTGATCGGGGCCGGGCTGGCGGCGGGTCTTTACGGAGCGGCGACTTTCTTCCTGTCGCTGTATGGCGGAACGAAGCCTGCGGTGCTGGAATTGCCGTCTCAGGTCTTTTCGGTCAATGGTGCTGTTAAGTTCATGCTAATCGTGGCGTTTGTGATGCTCGTTTCGGCAATTCTCAGTGACCGTTTCGGAAGCGACGCCATACTCCCTGCCGTGGCGCTCGCCGGTCTGGTAAGCACTAATGCTGCGGCCGTCGCACTCGCCTCACTCGTGGCCGCGGGGCAGATATCCCCCATTCATGGCACCTTGCCTCTGGCTGCCGCGCTGAGCGCGAACACGGTCGTGCGGCTCTGGATATCCGTGCGCGCCAGCGAATCATCCTACCGCTGGGCCGTGTCCGGTGGCCTTGTGCTCCAACTGGCGGCGCTCTGGGCCGCCTGGTGGCTGAGCGGCCTGATCCTGGCCTAGTTAGCGACCTGCCCATTGGTTGCGGCCCTATTCACGCGCCGAGCTGGAAGCTGCCAGGCAGGACACCGGACGCCATTCAGTGCAAGCTATTCGTTATTCAATGTCGCAGGACCGGCTATCTACTGCCGTAAAAAATGCTGAGAGCCTGGGCGTCAGGTAAATGTGAACAAGAACCAAGCAACCTGTAGCGAGACAACATTTTAGTCTGTATATCTGCTTGTGGCCGGAATAAGACCTGGCTGCTGAATCCATTGGGAGGATTAGCCGTACTTCTGAAACCGACCCAAAGTTGCAGTTCCCGTTAGTCCTGGAAACGGCGGAAAAGCACTGTAGTCGGTCATTCAGATTAAGGCGGCTATCGGTAGCGACTGGACTTCCCCCGGTCTAGTGGACACCTCCAGCTTATAACGCTCATATTTGCCAGCTAGGACTGGAGCAAAATAGCCTGCCATAGACCTCCTTTTTATCTATATATCGACAAGGGGCGGGACATATGGGCCTCATGCTTAGCTGGAAACGGAATGGAGCGTACTGATGAGTTGGCCAAGAGCACTTGCGACATGGCTTCTGATAGTTGTTGCCGAATCAATCCACGGCACTATCCGACAGATCTTCATTATGCCCGTGATAGGCGACCTGCCAGCGCGCCAGGCTGGGGTTTTTATCGGGTCAGCCATCATCTTCGCAATCGCGTGGATTTGTATACGCTGGATCGGTGCCAGATCGTTTGGGGAACAACTTGAGGTTGGCCTGCTGTGGGTGGTCCTCATTGTCGTCTTTGAGTTCAGCCTGGGAACTGCTCTAGGCTATACACACGAGCGCATGCTTGCTGACTACAAGCTTGCGGAGGGTGGTTTTATGGGCCTTGGCTTGCTGTTCATGCTATTTGCTCCTGCGCTGGCGGCCAGGGCACGTGGCGTTGGCTAGCGATTCGCTCACTTAAACATTGATACGGCTTATTCCTGAGAAGGAGTTGCGCAATGCTTACTCGAAGAAAATTCATTATTTCCGCAACGTCGGCCGTAGGCGGCTTGGCGGTTCTGCAGGCATGTTCATCGGGAACGCGTGCTGAAACGTACGAAGAGGCCGTGCGCAGAACCTGGCATCCTGACAAGCAGGACATGGCTGATGGCTCTGCTCTCCAGCGCGAACTCGTACGCTACGCCACGCTCGCACCATCGAGCCACAACACCCAATGCTGGAAGTTTCGCATCGAGGCGCGTGCGATTTCTATATTGCCTGATCTTTTGCGTCGATGCCCTGTAGTCGATCCGGATGATCACCACCTTTTCGTATCGCTCGGGTGCGCAGCCGAGAACTTGATACAAGCAGCGCTGGCTAACGGTTTGAAAGGGGATTCAAGCTTTGATCCATCAGCAGGGGGAGTGCTAAGGGTCAATGTAGAGCCGACCAAGGCAGTCGTTACCCCGCTCTTTCGGGCGATAACCGAGCGGCAATGCACGCGTGCCGAGTACGACGGAAAACGCCTGACCAGGGAAGAATTGGGCCTGCTCGAGCAGGCCGGCACCGGAAAGGGCATTCGAGTGATGCTCCTCACCGAACCCACCACGCTGGAAAATGTCCTCGAATATGTCGTTCAAGGCAATACAGCTCAATTGAACGATCGCGCATTCATCGATGAATTGAAGGCGTGGATTCGTTTCAATAGTGGCGAGGCAGTTCGAACCGGGGATGGACTGTACTCAGCATCATCGGGTAATCCGTCGTTGCCAACATGGCTGGGCAGCCGGCTCTTCAATTTGTTCGTTACGCCAAAGAGCGAAAACGAGAAATATGCGAAGCAAATGCGCAGCTCAGCCGGAATCGCGGTTTTTGTTTCGGACGCCGAAGACAGGGCCCATTGGCTCGAAGTAGGACGTTGCTATGAGCGCTTTGCCCTGCAGGCGGCAGCATTGGGGATACGCAACGCATTTCTCAACCAGCCCGTCGAAGTGTCGACGCTGCGACCGCAGTTTGCGGCTTTTCTGGGTATTGGTGGGCGCAGGCCCGATCTTGTCGTTCGCTTCGGCCGAGGTCCGAAGATGCCTCAGTCACTGCGACGCCCGTTACAAACAGTGCTGGTTTGAAACATCGAAAACCTCGCCTTTCGCATATGGATTCCCCACGGGCTGAGTCTCCTGTTAAAGGTTGAAAGTCTGCTACCAGTAGGCGGGTTCAACCGGTGAGCGCAACACTTTATCTTTTCACCAAAAGATGGAGTGTATGCAATGGTTTATCGGACACGTATCAAATACACGGCGGCGCAGCGGGCGGACATCTGGGATCGCTGGCAGCGTGGTGAGTCTCTTAACTCAATAGGTCGACTATTTGATCGGCCTTCATCTTCAGTATTCAATATGTTGGCGCCGACGGGCGGCATACGTCCGCCACCACGGCGGCGATCCCGCCAGGCACTGACGCTGGCTGAACGTGAAGAGATCTCACGCGGTATTGCCTGTGATTTATCGTTGCGGGCGATTGCTACGCGGCTGGATCGCGCGCCCTCGACTGTCAGTCGGGAAGTGAACCGCAATGGTGGTCTTCAGCATTACCGGGCCAGCCGGGCCGACCAGGCCGCCTGGGATAGAGCGCACCGTCCCAAGCCCTGTAAACTGGTGAGTGAGCCTGTACTCAGCCGACTGGTGGCGAGCAAGCTGCGGTTACACTGGTCGCCCGAACAAATTGCAGGTTGGCTGAAGCGGGCCTACCCGGAGCACGAGAACCGTCAGGTGTCACATGAGACCATCTACAAGAGCCTGTTTATCCAGGCCCGGGGGGCTTTGAAAAAGGAGCTGCAGCAGCACCTGAGAAGCCAACGTGCGATACGCCGTTCGAGGCATGCCAGCCAGAAAGGGGATGGAAGGGGTCAGATCAAGGATATGGTGTCCATCCGAGAACGCCCGGCGGCTGTTGAAGACCGTGCGGTACCGGGTCACTGGGAAGGCGACCTGATCATCGGCACGAACAACAGTCAGATCGCCACGCTTGTTGAGCGCCACACGCGCTATGTGATGCTGGCCAAGGTGTCGAACAAAAACACCGAAACCGTGATCAATGCCCTGATCAAACAAGCCCGTAAGCTACCAAGTGAACTCTACAAATCACTGACCTGGGATCGCGGTAAGGAGATGCACGATCACAAACGCTTCACGTTGGCGACCGACATCAAGATCTACTTCTGCGACCCGAAGAGCCCGTGGCAGCGCGGCTCCAACGAGAACACCAATGGTCTGCTGAGACAGTACTTTCCCAAAGGAACCGATTTGTCGGTACACTCTCAGGCGAAGCTGAATGCCGTGGCGCGCCAGTTAAATGAGCGGCCACGCAAGACGCTCGGATTTGAAACACCGGCAGAACGTTTTAATGCGTGTGTTGCGTCGATCGGTTGAGCTGGCAGTAGGTAAGCGGACTTTCTATGAGACATACCCGACCGGCAGTTTCTGGCCGGAAAAAGACCTGGCTGCTGAATCCATTGGGAGGATTAGCTGTACTTCTGTAACCCATTCTCACTTGGTGACGCCCAATTCAATTGCGCATTGCTCAGGGTTCGTTTTGGAAGAAAGTAGCTCCGCATTTAAAAGTTCTTCAGGCGAAAGCCATTCTCGAATTTGTTTTATAGTCGTAGAGCAGCAATCCGGGCATTTCATGCGTTCTGCATACCGATACCAGGCGTATGCTTTTTTCAGGTCCCGGGGAACCCCGTCACCCGAATAATATGTGGCCCCTAATAAGATATAGGCCTGACAATATTTGCGCTCAATTGCACCACAGAGAATCTTGTTGGCTAGTTTGGTATTGTGCTGACGCAGCTTGAAGTATGTATTGACGTTTTTCCTGTCTGTGACGAATTCCTGAAACTGATCTATTGTCTCCTCATTTCCTTCTGTTAGTAAATATTCTAATGCTGCAGCATCATCAAACCTTTCCAGCAGTTTAATGGCGGACGATAAATCTGTTGCTGATATATCTTCCATCACAATCGCTTTCATATGCTCCTTGAGTATTGAAAGCGTTTCTTCGGTGGAATCATGAAATGATGAAAGCTCGTGTTCTTCCCAGAAGATTCTGGCGCAACTTTCGGGTAATTGGGCGCTTCCCGTAAAGAATTCTTCTGGACCAACGCCTCTTGTCTTTAGCTGGACATCTGTAATCAAGTAATCCTGGTCAATTGCAAGAAGAAGACAATGTATGCTGCCTTTGCCTGAATCACTGGGAAGAACGGCGAACGGCGCATAGAGCAGAAAACCAACGTCAACGCCGCCACCGTAGTCTTTATAGATCAGATATTTCCTGCCGCTCCTTTCTCGCACTTTATCCGGGTATCCCAGTTTTTGTATAACATCGTAGATAGATGTACCAATAAGCGAATCACTGCTGTTCATTTCATGGTAGGCATCTGGTGCGGGCGCCGGAATCGTCATCGCCCAGCAGCCCGCCAGTAAGAGCATGATGATGGACAGTGTCATTATCAGTACGATTTTTACTCGCTGATGTGAGGACATGTGCTTCCGCCAGGTTGTCATTAATCGCTGATGATCTGTATATCATACAAGATACCCATAACTGCATAGAATGATCGCTTGTGGCTGCACCCTGAAGAGTGCCATCGCATGATGGGGTTGTCGAAGTTATGGCTTTCCGGTCGCACCCGGGAATTCTGTCGGTACAATAACGGGGTCGGACCAACGTATGGCGCTGAAGCTACTTGAGTTATCCTTTGTATCGTCGCCCCTGGAACGCTTGGGCGGCGCATTGCACAGGGGGAATGTACGATCTAACGAAACACTCCATCAGAATGACCCAGCGGCCGCGGGATACAAGTTCGCATTGGAGCGTGTTTCGTCATGTAATAGCGCTTCCCGGATGATTCTTCACCCGGTGTTTAGAGTATTTCGTTCTGCTGGGCAAATTGTTGCGTTGCTCTGACCCCGTATGTAAGCATCCAACCCGTTGGATGCGGTGAGTGTTACGTACCGCATCAGTCACCAAATACTGAACTGCGCCGCGCCCAGCGCATCCTGCAGCGGTTACATGCCACGCATGGAATTGATCTAACACCCCGACCGGAGAATATATCCGATCCTCTTTTCACCCCGGACCCCTGCTCCCCAGAGGGAATTTCCTGATGCCTCACCAGGGCCGGACGGTCATCGGGCAGATAGCGGCGCCGGTTATATCGATAGTTTTTCTCTATGTTATTAATCTAATCAATCTATTTAATAAATTATCATTAAGCGCCTATATTCTTTCCTGAAGCAGCAGCGAAGGAGCCCGAGATGAAAAAGACGATCACATTCGCGATAGTCCATTTCATGGTGGCATTCACTGTGGGATATCTGCTTAGCGGGAGTGTCATGGTAGGCGGTGCTATCGCAGTGATCGAGCCGATGGTCAACACCGTTGCATACCACTTTCACGAGCTGGCGTGGAAGCGTAGCGAGCTGGCGGGATAGCCGCTTACCAGTACCAGTAACCAACAATTCTGTCAATCAAGGAGTTCAGTCATGCAAATCGATATTGGTATTGACGAACAGAGCCGGCACGAGATTTCCCAAGGTCTGGCGAAATTACTGGCCGACAGCTACACCCTGTATCTCAAGACCCATAACTACCACTGGAACGTCACCGGGCCCATGTTCAATACCCTGCATCTGATGTTTGAACAGCAGTACACCGAACTGGCACTCGCGGTTGATGTCATCGCAGAGCGTATCCGCGCCCTGGGTGAGGCGGCTCCGGGCTCCTACAGCGCGTACGCGAAATTGACATCAATCGAGGAAGAAGAAGCCGTACCCGGCGCTGAAGAGATGATCAGGCAACTGGTGAAAGGTCAGGAAGCCGTGGTAAAAACTGCCCGCTCGGTTTTCCCGGCTGCTGAAGCGGCAAATGATGAACCCACAGCGGATTTGCTCACCCAGCGCATGCAGATACACGAGAAAAACGCCTGGATGCTGCGCAGCATGCTTTCCTGAAAGGAGGCCTCGCCAATGTCAGGCGTTCGTCAATTATCCGGAGTGGCTGCAAGCCCGAAAGTGCTGCGTGTGGCAGGTGTCCCGGATCTCGATGCCATCAACCGGATAATTGAACGCGCCATCATGACATGGGAACTGCCGGAAAGGGTAAAACGGCTGTCACTACCCTGCTACAGGTACAATGAACAGGATCTGGAATCGGGCGAGCTGGTCGTTATCGAGGACAGGCAGGGTTGTATCATCGGCGTTGCCGCCTGGGAACAGGCTGCTCCCCTGGACACACCAAAGGGTTATCGCGCCTTGCAGTTGCATGGAATCTACGTAGACCCGGCGCATCAGCATGAAGGGATTGGCGGCCGGCTGATGCTTGCGGCGGAACAGGCTGCAATTCTCAATGGCTACGATGGCCTGCTGGTCAAGGCGCAGTCCGGTGCCGCCGGATTCTTCCTGGCGCAAGGCATGCAGCCCATGGAAGTGGAAGATACAAGGCGTGATTACACACATCGTTACTGGAAACCGCTGACCCGATAACACCCTTCGCCGAAACAAAGCACAACGTCGTTCTGTCCGGTGCCATGGATTTCAGCAATGTCTTCCGACCAATCCCGGTCATCCGTCGTTCGGGATCGAATAACGCTGCCGGCACGGGTGAGTGATCGATGGCAACCGCCGGCTGCTATCTCAGTTCGCGCCCTGTTCCGGATTTATCATCTGTTTAACCGGACCCAGGCATTGCTCGATCTGCTCGCGATGCAGGGTTTCCGTCTCCTTGAGCGTCGTGACCAGCTGTTCCAGCTGCGCACGGTGTTCCCGGATCACCGCCAGGGCGCGCCGCTCGCCTTCCTGCAACAGCGTCTTTACGGCCTGGTCCACGGCTTCGGCCGAGTGCTCGCTGTATCGGCGTGGTTGCGCGATCTCGCGACCCAGGAACGGGTGCTCCTCGCTTTCGCGTAAATCCATCGGCCCGATGTCCTCGGACATACCCCAGCGTGCCACCATGGCGCGGGCCAGGCTGGTGGCCTGGCTGATATCATCGTCTGCGCCGCTGCTGACCGAGGCAAGCATTTCTTGCTCGGCGGCACGGCCGCCGAGGATGACCGCCAGCCGGTCACGCAGGTATTCCTCCGGCAGGGTGTGGCGTTCCACCTCCGGCAGTTGCTGGGTACCGCCCAGCGCACGTCCGCGCGGAATGATGGTCACCTTGTACAGCGGGTCCGCATTCGGCAGGAAATAGGCAACCAGTGTATGCCCCGCCTCGTGCACGGCCAGCCGGTGTCGTTCCTCCGGCTGGATGGCCAGGGTGCGCACGCTGCCCAGCAGCAGCTTGTCGCGCGACTCCTCGAAGTCGTGCATCGACACGGCATCCTGCTTATTCCTGGCGGCCAGCATCGCCGCCTCGTTCACCAGGTTCTTGATGTCCGCCCCGGAAAAGCCCGGCGTACCGGCAGCGATCTTGTCGAGATCGACATCGGCCTCCAGCGGCACCTTGCGGATATGCACCTTGAGGATGGCGACACGGTCGTCGCGGTCCGGCAGGTCCAGCACCACGTGACGATCGAAGCGACCCGGGCGCAACAGCGCGGGGTCGAGCACGTCCGGCCGGTTGGTGGCCGCCAGCACGATCACCGCCTCGTGTCCGGAGAAACCGTCCATTTCCGCGAGAATCTGGTTCAGTGTCTGTTCGCGCTCGTCATGGCCGCCGCCCAGCCCGGTGCCGCGCGTACGCCCTACGCTGTCGAGTTCATCGACGAATATGATGCTGGGGGCGTTTTTCTTCGCCGCCTCGAACAGGTGACGCACGCGGGCAGCGCCGACACCGACGAACACCTCGATGAATTCGGACCCGGAGATCGAGAAGAACGGGACCCCGGCCTCTCCCGCCAGGGCGCGTGCCAGCAGGGTCTTGCCGGTGCCTGGCGCGCCCATCAGCAGCACGCCGCGCGGTACCTCGGCGCCGAGCTTGCGAAAGGTCTCGGGATGCTTGAGGAATTCCACCAGCTCGGTCACTTCCCGCTTGGCGTTCTCCTGCCCCGCAACATCCTCAAAGGTGACCTCTGGCACCTCTGCCACCCGGGCCGGGGCCTCGAGAAACGTTTTCAGCTCGCCCGGCCCGCCCAGTCTTCCGCCCAGCGCACGCGAGGTCTGTTTGTAGATCCAGTAGAAAAACAGGATCAGGAACAGCCACGGCAGCAAGGCTATCAACACCGTTACCGCGCCCTTCTCCGCCTCGCTGGCGACCCGAAGCCTGACCTCGTGCGTCTCGAGCAGGGTCAGCAGGCTGTCATCCCCGAACGCCGGGACGGTAGTGCTGAAACGCCGCGCGGTCCCGCCCTGTGGCCCGATGTCCGAGGCGGCGCGCAACGTCCCTGCGGCATCGTTGCCGCGCAACAGCAGCTCTTCCACCTGGCCGTCCCTGACCAGTTCGCGGAACTGGCTGTAGGGGATCTCGTAGGCCGGCTCGGAGGGCAACCGGTACTGCAGCGACAGGTACACCAGCATCAGGAGCACGAATGCCAGCAAATAGCCGGCCCACGGCGGATATCTCAGTTGCCAGGCGGGTCGCTCGTTCATCGCGTATCGGTAATTTCCTGCTTATCCATATCGTAACCATCCGCATCCAGACGTATCACCGATTATTTGTACCCGGGCAGTGATGCGGCCTGCGCTCCGGATCGAGGTACGCAATCGGTTCAGAAGTCCGGCCGGCCGTGAGTGCTGCCGCCGGAATCAGGCGCTGCCCAGGATTTTACTCAGGAGGACGACATCCTCTTCCCGCCGGACCTCGCTGCTGAAGCCGCGCTTGCGAAACATGGACAGCATGCGCCGGTTGTCCGGGTCCGTCTCGGCAACCAGTTCTGCGATACCCCAGCGTGCGGCCACCTCGAGGCAATAGTCCAGCAACAGTCCGCCAATACCCTTTCCCTGCCATGCATCCGGCACGATAACCGCGTACTCCGCCGTCTCGTGATTGAGATCCGTCATGAGCTGGCCGACACCGATCAGCTCGCGCTGTTCGCCCGAGCCGGCCTCCGCCACCAGTGCCAGCTCGCGCTCGTAGTCGATCATGCAGTGCCGCACCGCCATCTTGTGATCACTGGTTTTGAACATCGAGCGGAACCGGAAGCGGATCGATTCCGGCGAGGAACTGGCAATAAGACTGTGCCAGAGCGGCTCGTCCTCGGGCCGGATCGGCCGCAGTACTATTTCGGTGCCGTCACGCAGCTGGCGATGACGGATGAGTTGTTCCGGGTACGGGCGTATCGCCAGGTGTGAGTACACATCATGCGTATGCGGCCGTGCATGCCGGTTGAGCACCGCCGCGGCATCGAGCGCAATGACGCTCGTGGATGTTACGCGCAATGGATTGATATCGAACTCCAGGATTTCGGGATAGTCCGCCACCAGGCAGGAAAAGCGGATCATGACCTCGATGAGGCTGTCGACAGCGACCGCTGCCTGGCCGCGATAACCCTGCAACAGCGGCCAGCAGCCCAGCGACTCGAGCATCCGCATTGCCAGATGTTCGTTGAGCGGTGGCAGGCCGAGGCTGTGATCCCGGTAGACACCGGTGGCGATACCGCCCAGGCCCACCATGATCACGGGGCCGAATGTCCTGTCCTTGGTGGCACCCAGGATCATCTCCAGGCCGTCGCCGGACTCCACCATACGCTGCAGGGTCACGCAGGTGACTTGCGGGTCCAGCCCGTGTTTGCGAATGACTTGCTGCATGCGATCATAGGCCGCGCGCACGGCGTCCTCATCCTGCAGATCCAGCATCACGCCACCGATATCGATCTTGTGCACGACCTCGGGCGAACACAGCTTCAGCACTACCGGATAACCGATCTCGCCGGCCATGCTGACCGCATCGTCCACGTCGTGGGTGGCTCGGGTATCAGATACCGGTATGTCGTAAGCCTTCAGCAGCATCTTGGCCTCGCCTTCCCTCAGGATATCCCGCTCCTGCAGCAGATCGTGGAAATGGCGGGCGAGCTTTTTTCTGTTGAGACTGAAGTGAATCGGCATTTCCCGGGGCGTCTCATAGAGACTTTCCAGGTTGTGTGCATAGGACACCAGGTGCATGAAGGCGCGGATGGCCTGCTCGGGTGTCGAGTGCGCCGGCACCCCGGCACGGTTCAGGTAGCGGATCGAGTTGCGCGCCTCGCTGCCACCCATCCAGGCAGCGAACACAGGTTTACGCACCCGTTGCGCAACACCGGCCACCGCCTCGGCCACGTCCCGGAAATCCGCCAGCGGGTGGTTGCTGAATATCACCAGGATCGCATCGACGTTGCGGTCCTGACACACGATGTCAAGCGCAGCTGTGTAACGCTGCGGCCCTGCATCATCAAGCAGGTCCACCGGGTTGCCATGTGACCAGCCGGCCGGAAGCACCTCGTCCAGCCTGCTGACGGTATCGTCATCGAAGGTGGCGAGTTCGCCCTGGCGGGAAATCAGCGCATCTGCCGCGATGATTGCAGGCCCGCCGGCATTGCCGACAATGGCAAGCCGGCGCCCGCCCGGCAGACGCTGGGATGCGAGGATCTCGGCAACCTCGAAGATATCATCGAGCTCGTTCACCCTGACGATGCCGGCGCGCTCGAACACTGCGCTGTAGACGGCATCCTCGCCGGCAATGCTGCCGGTATGCGACAGCGCGGCCCGGGCCGAGCGCTCGAAGCGACCGGACTTGTAGGCCACAATCGGCTTGTACGAGGCAAAGGAACGCGCTGCCGACATGAAGCGCCTGGCATGCCGGATCGACTGGACGTAAAGGATGATGGCACGTGTCTTCGGGTCAGTCCCCAGATAATCGATGAGATCCCCGTACCCGACATCCATGTTGTTGCCAAGGGAGGCAAACAGGGAAAATCCGATACCGGCATCGGCAGCCCAGTCCAGGATGGCGTTGGAGAGTGAATGTGACTGGGAGATAAAGGCCAGGCGCCCGGCCCCGGGAAAGACGACTGCCTGGCTGGCATTGAGGCCCAACTCCGGCACGATGATGCCTTGCGAGTTCGGCCCGATGATGCGCATGGTTTTGAAACGCGCGGCCGCCTCGGACAGCCGGTTCTCCAGCTGGCGGCCCTCCGCTCCGGATTCACTGAAGCCGGCGGTCAGGATGACGATGCCCATGATGCCGGCCTCGCCACAGTGGATCACGGCCTGCGGGACGTCCCGGGCGGTGTACAGATGACCGCCAGATCAGGGGTCTTCGGCAGGCTCTGCAGATCCGGGTAGGTCGGAACGCCGCTGACCGATTCGACACTGTCGCTGACCGGGTAGACGATGCCACGGAACCCGGCGCCCAGCAGGTTGGACAACACCCGCCTGCCGAGATCGTTCGGGGTATTGCCGACACCGATCAGGACAACCCGGCGCGGCTTGAAGATCTTGTCTAGGTTACGGATGCTCACGACCGTTGGAACTCGCTGCGCAGATGCTGCTACGGTCCGAATCATACTATGCTTGATAAGCAGGCAAGTCCATGCAGCTATGCCATGGACGGGAATAGCAGCGATTTTTACTGCTGTTTGCGGCGCTAGCCCTGTTTATCCCTGTCCTGCTTGGGCCCGCCGGTACCGGGCGCGTAGGCCTTGAGCAGGTTTTCCTGCATGGTCTTCCAGAGCTCCATGTTGCGTTCCGCCATCTCCTTCAGCACCGAGGACGGCGCCATCCGCAACATGTGCTCCATCTGGTCCTGCAGGAGCTGTTGCTGCCCGACGAAGGAGTCCATGCTCTTCTCGAGATAGGTACCGACAAAGGACTGCAGGGTGTTGCCGTAGTAGAGGATGATTTGCTCCAGCAGCCGTGTACTCAGCATCGGCTGGCCCTTTTCCTCCTGCTCGACGATGATCTGCAACAGGATGCTGCGCGTGATGTCGTCGCCGTTGACGGTGTCGATGACCCGGAACGTCTTGCCATCCATGACGAGCTGCCGGATATCGTCCAGCGCGACATAGCGGCTCTCCGCCGTATCGTACAGGCGCCGGTTCGCGTATTTCTTGATGATCCGTTCTTCAGACATGGGGCAAGGGCAAGCCGTTCCGCGTCAGCTCATGTACTGGCCGCCGTTCACCGGGATATTGGCCCCCGTGATAAAGCCCGCATCCTCGGCCGCCAGGAATACCACCACACGCGCGATGTCTGCCGGCTGCCCGAGCCTGGCCACCGGGATCTGCGCAATAATCTGCTTGCGGACCTCCTCGGGCACGGCATTGACCATGGGCGAATCGATATAACCCGGCGAGATGGTATTGGCGGTCACACCCTTGCGTGCCCCTTCCTGAGCCAGCGACATGGTGAAGCCGTGCATGCCCGCCTTGGACGCGGCGTAGTTGGCCTGGCCGAACTGGCCCTTCTGGCCATTGATGGAGGAGATGCTGATGACGCGACCGAACCCGCGCTCCAGCATGCCCTCGATGACATTGCGCGTGGCGTTGAAAACACTGTCGAGGTTCGACTGGATGACCGCGTGCCACTGCTCGGGCGTCATCTTGCGCAGCGAGGCGTCACGGGTGATGCCGGCGACATTGACCAGGATATCGACCGGTCCGGCCTGCGCCACGGCCGCCTGCGTGGAATCGAAGTCGGACAGATCACAGGACACGATACCGATGTCATAACCCGCGCCCTTTTGCCCGGCCTGCCACTCACCGGCGCGGTCGGTTTCGGCCGGCAGGCAGGTCGCCACGACCCGGTGCCCGGCCTGGCAAAGCTGCCGGCAGATTTCCGTACCGATGGTGCCGGTACCCCCTGTAACCAGTGCTGTCTTCTGTGCCATTGATAGTCTCCAAGTTTGATCGCGTGTTTATTGCGCAGGTTGCAGGCGCACCGTGAGCAGCGCTATCGACCGTGGCCTGCGATCCGTCCTTAGCTTAAATGCCGCTAGCGTTCCACTGCCGTGGCGACGCCCTGCCCGCCGCCGATGCACAGCGTCGCCAGGCCCTTGTGCAGGTCGCGCCTGCGCATCTCGTGCAGGAGCGTCACCAGGATGCGGGCGCCCGAAGCGCCAATCGGATGTCCGAGCGCGATCGCACCACCGTTGACGTTCACCCGGGCGGTGTCCCAGCCGAGATCGCGATTGACGGCGATGGCCTGCGCGGCGAAGGCCTCGTTGGCCTCGATCAGCTCGAGATCCCCGATCTGCCAGCCGGCCCTGGCCAGGCAGCGCCGGGTCGCGGGCACCGGTCCGGTACCCATGATGGCCGGGTCGACACCGGCATTGCCGTAGCCCGCGATACGCGCCAGGGGTTCGAGACCCAGTTCCTGCGCGCGACGCGCCGAGGCGATAAGCAGGGCCGCCGCCCCGTCATTGATACCCGAGGCATTGCCGGGCGTGACCGTGCCGTGCTCGGTCCTGAAGGCGGGGCGCAGCCGGGCCAGGCTTTCACCGGTGGTCCCGTGCCGCGGAAACTCGTCCACGTCAAAGACCAGCGGTTCCTGCTTGCGGCGCGGGATCTCGACCGGCACGATCTCGTCCGCGAAGCGGCCGGCCTTCTGCGCGGCCTCCGCCTTCTGCTGGGATGCCGCGGCGAAGTCATCCTGTTCCTCGCGGCTGATACCGTAGCGGTCGACCAGGTTCTCGGCGGTGCAACCCATGTGATAGTCGTTGAAGATGTCCCACAGGCCGTCCTGGATCATGCTGTCGACCAGCGGCCACTCGCCCATGCGCATGCCGGTACGCGATCCGCGCAGGATGTGCGGTGCCAGGTTCATGTTTTCCTGACCCCCGGCCACGATCAGGTCCGCATCACCGCAGCGGATGGCCTGCACCGCCATGTGCACTGCCTTCATGCCGCTGCCGCAGACCTTGTTCACGGTCAGCGCCGGAACCTCGACCGGCAGACCGGCCTCGATCGCGGCCTGGCGGGCCGGATTCTGGCCGACACCGGCGGTCAGAACCTGGCCCAGGATGACCTCGTTCACCTGTCCAGGTTCCAGGCCATTACGCTCCAGCAGGGCCCGGATCACCCGGGCACCCAGCGAGCTGGCCGCTACCGTCGCCAGATTACCCTCGAATTTGCCGATTGCGGTCCGTGCCGCATCGATGATGACTATGTCTTCCATTGGACGGTTCTCCCCCGAAATCGCGGAATTCCACTCGCGCCGCGTATGCGACGATTGCCGGTACAACACAACGCTTCTGTCAGTTACCTGCCCCGCGCAAGCGGACAGGCCCGGGCACGGTCAGGGAACGGGGCGGCACAATATCATGCCGTCCCACCCTGCCTGTGACCGGCAGTCACAGGCGCTACTTGGACTTTTTGGCCTTTTCAGCCTGTCCGCCGCTCGCCTTCATGGTTGCGTCTTCCGCCCAACTGGCGACCGCCTGCTGCGCCTCGGTGGCGATGCGGGCGAATTCCTGGGCCCGGTTGAGCAGGCGCTCTCCGAATTCGGATACCAGTTGACCCTGCTCGGCCAGGACATCCTCCGGCTTTTCCGCCTTGCCGAGGACCGACGCCTGCCGCGTGCCCAGTTCGAGATAATCACGGGCAACATCCAGCTGCTGGCGCGCCACCCGCTCCATCGCCGTGACCGTGATTTCATTCAGTTTCATCATGGGCTCGACAGTACTCTTGGTCAGTTTCACCCATTCATCAAAGACTTCGGAATTCATGTTTGCATCTCCCATCGGGTTGATAATACCGGCCTCTTGGCAGCCGGCCTGCCTGATCTTGCTGCATTGCAGCATAGTTGCTGCCGGACTGACTGTCAAGCCAAACAGAAGCCTTCCCTGCGATATTTTTTATATATATGATTTTAATGAGTAATAATTAGCATCTTCTGCCATATGGCGCCGCACCCCGGCCCGCCCGGGTGAACCGGTGAATTTATGTTGCATTGCAATATACATCCGCTATACTATGGTTAATACCAGTGAGCGGGAGGAACCCCAGATGGCAGGTTTTGCGGACACATCGAATGCCTGGAGCCAGGCGTGGCTGGATATGCAGAAGCAGTATATGGATACCTGGATGAAATTCTCACCCCAGGGCACCCCGGGCAGCTTCATGACATCCCCGTTCGCCGCGGCCGGCCCCAACCCGTGGACGGACGCGTTTGAACAATGGTCGAAGCTGTTTTCGCAGGGCATGCCCGCCAACGCCAGGGATGTCAGCTCGCGCCTGTTCGACCTCGGCAAGGGCTACCTGGACATGAGCGAACGCTTCTGGCAGGTCATGCAGCAGGGCAAGGACAGCCCGGTGTCGGCAACGGACTGGCAGAGCATGATGCAAAAGACCTTCGAGCAGGCCGGCAAGGGCTTCAACTTCCCCGGCGGCGCCACCGATCCCTGGTCGGGTTTCGCGACCCTCTGGGGCCTGCCGCTCAGTAACTGGCAGCGCATGGCCACCTCGTTTTCGCCCTTTCCGGGCGAGATGGAAAAGGCCCTGCGCGCTGACCATATTCCGGAACCCAGCGATATGACACGTGCGGTCCGGCATACCCTCTCCCTGCCAGCGATCGGCTACACGCGCGAGTGGCAGGAACAGCAGCAGGAGTGGACCCGGCTGCTCATGGACTATCACCACACCATGCACGCCTTTGGCGGACTGCTGGGCAAGGTCGTGCAGCGCGCGCTGGAACTGTTTGGCAAGCGCATGACGGAAAAGCTCGGTGCCGGGGAATCCTTCGATGGCCTGCGCGCCATCTACAATCTCTGGATCGATTGCGGCGAGGACGCATATGCCGAGCTGGTCGCGACCGCGGACTTCCCGCATCTGCAGGCCGAAATGGTCAATGCCCTGATGCGCATGAAACGTCATGAACAGCTCATGCTCGAGGAAGTCATGACGGCGCTGAACATACCGACGCGCAGGGAGATGGATACCACCCACAAGCGGGTATACGACCTGCAGCAGCAGGTGTGTCATTTGCAGGATGCCCTGGAGGATGCCGCAAACGTCAGGAAGGCGCCGCCGAAAGCCCGCAAGACCGCAACGAAAAAGTCCACCACGAAAAAATCCGGCACGGCCGCGCGCCGCGCCCGACCCAAAACCAGGAAGGAATAAGCGATGATCAATCTGCCGCTGCAACCCGACCAGGTCCTGAAGGAAGCGCTCGATTTCAACAGCAAGCTGACTGCAGGCCTCACCAACCTGAAGGATATCGGCGAAGTCGATGTCGGCACCGCGCCCAAGGATGCCGTCTACAGCGAGGACAAGCTGGTGCTGTATCACTACAAGGCCAGCGTCGACAAGCCGGCGAAAACGCCGCTGCTGATCGTCTACGCGCTGGTCAATCGTCCCTACATGACGGACCTGCAGGAAGACCGCTCCATCATCCGCAACCTGCTCGATCACGGTGTGGATGTCTATCTGATCGACTGGGGCTATCCGGATGGCGCCGACCGTTTCCTGCAGCTTGATGACTACATCAACCGCTACATCAATCACTGTGTGCGCCATATCTGCAAGGCCCATGGCCTGCGTAAAATCAACCTGCTGGGTATCTGCCAGGGGGGTACCTTCAGCCTGTGCTACACCGCCATTCATCCCGAGCGCGTTGCCAACCTGGTGACCATGGTAACGCCGGTGGACTTCCACACCCCGAACAACGTGCTCAGCGAATGGGCACGTGGCCTGGATGTCGACCTGCTCGTCGACACGGTCGGCAACATGCCGGGTGAGCTGCTGAACTGGACCTTCCTGTCGATGAAACCGTTCCGCCTGACCAGCCAGAAGTATGCGGATCTCGCCGACATCCTGGATGACCCGAAGAAACTGAAAAACTTCATGCGCATGGAAAAGTGGATCTTCGACAGCCCGGACCAGGCCGGCGAGGCATTCCGCCAGTTCGTACATCTGTTCTACCAGCAGAACCGGCTGGTTACAGGCGACCTGGAGATCGGCGGCCACGCGGTCAGTCTCAAGCAGGTAACCTGCCCGGTGCTCAACATCTACGCGACCTACGACCACCTCGTGCCGCCGGAATCATCGAAGGCACTCGAGCGGCAGGTAGGCACGCGCGACTACAGCAGCATCGAGTTCAAGGGCGGCCACATCGGTATCTATGTCAGCGGCAAGGCACAGCACGATATCCCGCCGGCCATCGCAAGCTGGCTGCAGGAACGCAGCGACTGATTAACCCGGAATACGGGTGCAGCAGTTGCTGGTCGAATGAATTCGGCCCTGCAGGGCCGAATTCATTCGACCAGCGGGCTAGCCCAGCAGGGCGTTGAGGTGTGCGCCCACGCTGCGGGCCAGCCCCGGCAGCGAGTAGCCGCCCTCCAGCACCGAGATGATCCGTCCGCGGGCATGGCGCGCGGCAAGCTGATGCAGCTCCCGGGTGATCCAGCCATAATCCTGCTCGGTCAGGTTGAGGTCGGCGACCTCGTCCTGCCAGTGCGCATCGAAACCGGCCGAGACCAGCACCAGTTCGGGCCGGAAGGCATCCAGTGTCCCCAGCCATTCTTCCCGGATCCGCTCGCGGAAGGCCTGGCTGCCGGTTCCGGCAACCAGCGGTGTCTTGACCTGGTGCGTGCCCGTCAGGTCAGTAGCGGAGAAGGGATACAACGGATGCTGGAAGGATGAGCAGAACAGAACCCGCACATCGTCCCGGAAGATATCCTCGGTACCGTTGCCGTGATGGACATCGAAATCGACGATGGCGATGCGCTGCAGGCCATACCGTGCGAAGGCATGGGCGGCGCCGACCGCGACATTGTTGAAGAAGCAGAAACCCATGGCCGCGGCCCGCTCGGCATGGTGGCCGGGTGGGCGCACCGCGCAGAAGGCGCTCTCCGCTTCCCCGCCCAGCACCAGGTCGACCGCATATACCACCGCACCGGCCGCATGACGCGCCGCCTCGAGGGTATGCGGGTTCATCGCCGTGTCCGAATCGAGCCAGTACAAACCGCTGGCCGGTGACAGCGCAAAAATCTCATCCACGTAGCGTGGATCATGGATGCGGAGCAGCTGCTCCCGGGTTACCGCCGGCGCATCGTACCGGCAGATGGCAAATTCAAGACCAGTGGCAAGCAACTGGTCCTCGATGGCCTCCAGCCGTGCCGGCGACTCCGGATGCCCTTCGCCCGTTTCATGCAGCCGGCAGGCGGGATGGGTGATATAGGCGATGGTCATGGTGACTTATCCAGTGATTCTGGCCGGATTATAAACACTCCGCGCACCGAAGCTATCTGTCCGGATGCAGATTGCAGGGCACAACGGCTGCTTGTCCTGATGGGGCGCACCATGCTAGAACACACCCGCATAGCGCAGGCCGATGACCACCAGCACCAGGCACAGCAGTGCACGCAGGCCGTTTTCAGGCAGGTGCTTGCTCAGTTGCGGACCGATCAAGGATCCCGCCACAACCCCGATCAACAGGATGCCGAGTAGCGGGTAGTCCAGTGTGACACCCAGGCGCAGGTAGTTTGCGATCGAGGTTATCGAGTGAATGGCGATCGCCAGCGCGGAGGTGCCGGCAATAACATACATGGGCAGCCGCATGACGATGCTCATGAACGGCACCAGCAGGAAGCCGCCCCCGACGCCGAGTGCCGAAGAGAATACCGCGATACCCATGCCGCAGAAAAACGGCAGCCAGGGACTGAAGGCGAAGTCCTCATCGCCGAAGCGAAAATAAAAGCGGCGCCAGGTTGCCCGTAGATACTTCACGCCCACTTCGCAGGACGCGCCTCCGCCCCTGACATGCTGCGCGTAGGCCTCCGCGGCGCTCATCGTCTTCGACAGCGCCACTGACGCAGAGTCGGTACGCAGCAATTGCCAGGCGAGTTGCCCGGCGATGAAAAATACCAGCACGGCAAATACCGGCCGAAAGACGTGCATGTCGGACAGCAGGCTGACCGACAGGGTGCTGCCCAGCAGCGCACCGAACACGCCACCGGCGCCAAGCAGAAAGGCAAGGCTGTAAACCATGCGGCACTGACGCATGTACAGCGGCACGGCAATCAACGGTGTAACCAGCGTCAGCACCTGGGCCATCGGCTTGACCAGGTTCGGATTGCCGATGCCGAACACGGATATCATCCCGACCGAGGCAAGAATCCCGCCGGCGGCGCCGACCGTGGAGAAGACAAAGCCCACCAGCCCGCCCCAGGCGAGCAACAACCAGACCGGCACCACGACATCGGCTATCTCGAAAAGCATCGACTATCCGTAATTTTAGGCAGTTGACAGGTCGCACACGCCGGCACTCGAAACACAGACCCAGCATAGCAACAGTATTGCCGGTTGACACACGACTGCGCAGGATATTCGGGATTCTTTTTGCACTCGCGCCGTATCGCGCGTGATAATGCCTTATTCCACCCGCCGGAAGGCACGGAAGAAGCCATGAACGACGACGACCTGCTCCGCTACAGCCGCCAGATCATGCTGCCGCAGATCGATATCCGCGGCCAGGAAAAACTCCTCGCCACGCGAGCGCTGGTCATAGGTGCAGGCGGGCTGGGCTCGCCGGCGGCCATGTATCTCGCGGCGGCCGGCATCGGGCAGCTCGCCATCGCCGACCCGGACACGGTCGAGCTGTCCAACCTGCAACGCCAGCTGCTACACCACGACAGCGACATCGGCCGGCTCAAGGTGGCCTCGGGCAGGGACACGCTGCTTGCCATCAACCCGGGATTGCGGGTCACCACGCTGGTCGACCGCCTGCAGGGCGAGCTGCTGGACAACGCGGTATACAACACCGACGTGGTGCTCGATTGCAGCGACAATTTCGATACCCGCCACGCCGTCAACGCGAGCTGCGTTTCGCATCATGTTCCGCTGGTATCAGGGGCCGCCGTGCGATTCGCCGGCCAGCTGGCGGTGTTCGACAGCCGGGACCCTGCCGCCCCCTGCTATGCCTGCCTGTACCGGGACGGCGAGGAAACCGACCTGACCTGTTCAGAGAATGGCGTGCTGTCTCCGCTGGTGGGCGTGATCGGCGCGCTGCAGGCGCTGGAAGCCATCAAGGTCGTGCTGGACCTGGGTGAAAACCTGGCCGGCCGCCTGGTGCTGTTCGACGGCCTGACGCACGAATGGCGCACCCTTACGCTACCGCGCGACCCGGACTGCCCGGTATGCGGCACGCGGCCATCGCCAGGCTGAAGCAATAGACCATTTCGCGCCAGGCCGCAAAGTAACACAACCGCTATTCACCACAGGGGTCACCGGGGACACAGAGAGTTCCTGTCTTTCTGTTCCTTCCGAAAATATGCAGGATGCGATGAGCCTGCGAAACGCATCATTCAGTTAAGGAAGCTCTGATTTAATGCGTCATGCCGGCGAAGGCCGGCATCAAGGTCATTGAAAACACTGGATCCCGGCATACGCCGGGATGACGATAAGTGAATTAATCAGAGGTTCCTTAATATTATGCCCAGCGTCCTCTGCATGTCCTGTGGCATTTATGTTTTATTTTATCCTTGGGCCGTTGCATCCTGGCGCGCGACATGGTTTTAAACCGCGAACCCCAGCCCGGCCAGCAACTGCCTATGCGCATCCGACAGCGGCGCATGGAGCAGCGGTGTCGCCGCAAACTCGCGCCGCACCGGGTATTCCTTGCGCAACCGGTCGAAGTACGCAGGCTGCTGCTCCGGCTCGAGTTCGAGCAGCCTGCGCAAGCGCCGGTCATCAGTGCGCACGTCATAGCAGCCCAGCACGGCGGCGCGCGCCAGCGACTCGTTATCATCGCCTGTTGCAGCACCGACATCGACCGGGGCAACCGGCGGCAGCTCGCTGTGCACATCCCAGGAAAGCGGCTCACCGAGATAGTCACACGCCGCGCGGTAGATCATCTCGGTGCCGCGCAGCTTGCCATCGAGGCTGTAGCCGGCGATATGCGGCGTACCCAGCGCCACCCTCTCGAGCAGTGGCAGGCTGATCGACGGCTCGCCTTCCCAGACGTCGAGCACCACGGCCAGGTCTGCGCGCGTCGGCAGCGTTGCCAGCAAGGCCGGATTGTCGGCTACCGCACCACGCGAGGTGTTGATGAAAACCGCGCCAGGCCGCAATCGCGCCAGAGCTGCCGCATCGATGAGATGAAAAGTCGGGTGTTTACCGCCATGCTCGAGTGGTACATGCACGGTGACGATGTCACAGGCCAGCGCGTCATCCAAAGACACGAAATCATCCTTCGCGCCCGACGCCTGCAGTGGCGGGTCGTTCACCAGACATTCCATACCGAGCGCCCTGAGGCGCGCACGCACGCGGGAACCGACATTACCGCAACCGATGACACCGACGGTCCTGCCCGCCAGTGCAACACCCCGCTGTTGCGACAGCACCAGCAGCGCGCTGGCAACATACTCGGCGGCCGAGGTGGCATTGCTGCCCGGCGCCGTGGCAAAGCCGATGCCGCGAGCCGCGAGATAATCCATGTCCACATGATCGAAGCCGATAGTGGCCGAGCCGACGAAACGCACCCGGGAGCCGGCCAGCAGTTTTTCATCGACCCGCGTTACCGAACGCACCAGCAACACATCGGCGTCCGCAACCTGTTCCGGTTGCAGGCCACGGCCGCGCACCCGCGTCACCTCGCCCAGCGAACTGAACGCCTCCGTCACGCTGGGGATGTTTTCATCGGCAACGATTTTCATCACGCATCACGATCCAGAATCAGCCCCACGCTTGCGTCAGCGTGCAGACAGAACCCGGTTCAAACTGCTCACCGGAGCAGGCAGGAAAACCGGGTGCAGCGGTCCGTCTGGACACAACCTCGTTCGATCCAGAACACTCGATCAGTCTGCGAGCAAATATTGCATTCGGGACAACACGCATCATTCAGCGAATTCCAGTGGAAATCCGGGCGATACCGCTTGAGGAAACCGGACGAATACGCGACCTGACCAGGACGCTGCAGGGCACCCGCCAGGCGCGTCCATATTGCCTATCCGAATACGACCGTCCTGTTTTCGTAGACCAGGATATTATGGTGCAGATGGTGCCATACAGCGCGGGCCAACACCATCTTCTCGAGGTCGCGCCCCTTGCGGACCATATCCTCGACCGCGTCCTCGTGACTCACGCGCACAACATCCTGCTCGATAATCGGCCCGGCATCCAGCTCCGCTGTCGCGTAATGGCTGGTGGCGCCGATGATCTTCACACCCCGCTCGTGCGCGGAGTGATAGGGACGGGCGCCGGGAAATGCCGGCAGGAAGGAATGGTGGATATTGATAATGCGGTCGGGATAGTTGCCGACAAACCCGCCACTCAGTACCTGCATGTAGCGCGCCAGCACGATGAAATCAATCCGGTACTGCTCCAGCAGTTCAAGCTGTTTTCGCTCCGTCTCTGCCCGGTTATTGCCGGTAACCGGCAGGTGTACATAATCAATACCCAGACGCCCCGCTGCGGCTTGCATGTCGCCATGGTTGCTGATTATCAGCGGAATCTCGACCTGCAACTCACCCGACTCGTACCGCGACAGGATATCGTAAAAGCAGTGTGGTTGTCTGGATACAAACAAGGCCATGCGCGGCACTTCATCAGAGAAATGCAGCCGCCAGATCATCGAGAAACGCCGCGCCACGAGTGTCTCGAAGTACTCGCCGATTTTCCCATGATCAATGACGAAGTCATGCAGGTCCCACTGGATGCGCATGAAAAAGACCTGGCGCTCCGCGTCTACGTGCTGATTCAAGTAAAGGATATTGCCACCGTTCTTGAAGATGAACTCGGTGACCGCTATCACAATTCCCTTCTGATCCGGGCAATGGATCAGAAGGATGGCGGACCTGGATCTCACATTGTTCACATTGCCATCCCCTCTGTGGCGTTTTTTTGTTTAAGGAAGATCTGATCAATCCGTCATTCCGGGCGAACCCCGGACTTGATCCGGGGAGAGACCCGGAATCCAGGTGTTACAATTCAGGTCGCAACTGGATTCCGGCCTGCGCCGGAATAACGAGCATTGATTTAATCAGAGTTTCCTTAACTTAGCGTCTTTACGTCTTGGTGCGAGTTGGTTTCTCTGCGCCTCCGCGTCTTTCGGCAATTGCTCCCGGCATTGCTCTACCTCCTACCTCCATGTAGTCGTGCGCGAGGTGATTTATGACTGATCCAGTTTCTGCTTCAGCAGCTCGTTGACCTGCTGCGGGTTGGCCTTGCCCTGGGTCGCCTTCATCACCTGGCCGACGAAATAACCGAACAACTTTTCCTGGCCGCCGCGGTACTGTTCGATCTGTTTCGCGCTGCGCGCCAGCACCTCGTCGATGATGCCCTCAATGGCGGAGGAATCGGAGATCTGTTTCAGTCCTTTCCTTTCGATGACCTCGTCGGCACTGCCCTCGCCACTCCACATCGCCTCGAACACCTGCTTGGCGAGCTTGCCGGAGATCGTACCGTCGTCGATGCGCAGCAAGAGTTCACCCAGCGCCTGCGCACTCACCGGGCTGGCGGTGATATCGATAGCATCACGGTTCAGCGCCGCGGACAGGTCGCCCATCACCCAGTTGGCGGTCAGCTTGCCCGTTCCACCCGCGGCCGTGACGGCGGCCTCGTAGTAGTCGGCCAGCTCGCGCGCCGCGGTCAGCACGGCGGCGTCGTAATCGGACAGTTCGTATTGCGCAATGAAGCGCGCCTTCCTGGCATCGGGCAGTTCGGGCAATTCCGCACGCACCGCCTCGATGAAGGCGGCATCGATCTCAACCGGCAGCAGGTCCGGGTCGGGGAAATAGCGGTAGTCGTTGGCCTCTTCCTTGGAGCGCATGGGGCGGGTTTCCATCTTCTGCGGGTCGAACAGGCGCGTTTCCTGCACCACCTTGCCACCGCCCTCGAGGACCATCGATCTGGCGCTCGATCTCGTAGTTGATCGCCTGCTCGACGAAGCGGAACGAGTTGATGTTCTTCAGCTCGGTGCGCGTGCCGAATTCCGCCTGCCCTTTCGGCCGCATCGATACATTGGCGTCGCAGCGGAACGAACCCTCCTGCATGTTGCCGTCGCTGATGCCGAGGTAGCGCACCAGCGTGTGGATCTTCTTCATGTAGGCCACGGCCTCTTTCGCCGAACGCATGTCGGGTTCGGACACGATCTCCAGCAACGGCGTACCGGCACGGTTGAGGTCGATGCCGGTCATGCCGTGAAAATCCTCGTGCAGTGACTTGCCGGCATCCTCTTCGAGGTGCGCACGCGTGATCCCGATGCGCTTGCCGGTGCCGTCTTCCAGCTCGATATCCAGGTAGCCGTCATGCACGATCGGCAGCTCGTACTGGCTGATCTGGTAGCCTTTCGGCAGATCGGGATAGAAGTAGTTCTTGCGCGCGAACACCGAGCGTGGCGCCACGCTCGAGTGCGTGGCCAGCCCGAACTTCGCGGCCATGCGCACCACCTCGGCGTTCAGCACCGGCAGTACGCCGGGCAGCCCCAGGTCAACAGCGCAGGCCTGCGTGTTCGGGTCCGCGCCATAGCGGGTGGCGGCGCCGGAAAAGATCTTGCTCTTTGTGGCGAGCTGGGTGTGTATTTCCAGCCCGATGACGGTTTCCCATTCCATAAATTAAGACCTTTACCTCATCTCCCTCTCCCGGAGGGAGAGGGATGGGGAGAGGGGATCAGAACTGCAGGGTGCACGCAGCGCACACCGAATAAATTGCCTCAAAACCCCGGTGCACAAAGCGCACCCTACCGACTCGCTCTTCCCCTGCGGGGGGAGGGATGGGGAGAGGGGACTCATCGTTTACGCATCATATTGCTATTCATAACCTGCCGGTGCCCGCATGCGCCAGAACAGTAGGGTGCGCTATGCGCACCGAATGAATTGCCTCAAATCGCCGGTGCGCACAGCGCACCCTGCCACCATTAGTCATAGTTCGATGGTATTCGTGTATGCCAGTCGGTGACCTGCTGGTAGCGGTGACCGACGTTGAGCAATTGCGCCTCGGCGAAGTAATTGCCGATCACGTGCAGGCCGACCGGCAGACCCTCGATGAAACCGGCCGGGACCGACATGGCCGGCAGGCCGGCCAGGTTGGCGGCAATGGTATAGATATCGGACAGGTACATGCTGACCGGGTCGTCCGATTTTTCGCCAAGCCGGAACGCCGGCGATGGCGTGGTCGGCCCCATGATGACGTCGACCTGTTCGAAAGCGCGCAGGAAATCGTCGCGGATCAGGCGCCGCACCTGCTGCGCCTTGAGGTAGTAGGCATCGTAGTAGCCCGCCGACAGCGCATAGGTGCCGATCAGGATGCGGCGTTTCACCTCGGCGCCGAAGCCCTCGCCGCGCGAGCGCGTGTACAGGTCCGCGAGGTCGCGCGGGTCCGCGGCAGCGGTAGCCGAAGCGCACGCCGTCGAAGCGCGACAGGTTCGATGAACACTCCGCCGGCGCGACCACGTAATAGGCCGGCACCGAAAGGTGGGTGTTGGGCAGGCTGATGTCGACCAGCGTCGCGCCAAGCTTCTGGTATTCCGTCAGCGCCGCCTCGACGGCCGCACCGACTCCGGCCTCGAGCCCTTCACCGAAATATTCCTTCGGCAAACCGATCCGCAGGCCCTGCAAGGGCGCATCCAGCAGCGCGGGGTAATCGTCCACCGGCCGGTCGACGCTGGTGGAATCGCGTTCGTCGAAGCCGGCCATGGCGCCCAGCAGCAGGGCGGCATCCTCGGCCGAACGCGTGAACGCGCCGCCCTGGTCGAGACTGGAGGCAAACGCGATCATGCCGTAGCGCGACACGCGCCCGTAGGTCGGCTTGAGACCGGTGATGCCGCACAGCGCCGCCGGCTGGCGGATGGAGCCGCCGGTGTCGGTGCCGGTGCTGGCCGGCACCAGGCGCGCCGCGACCGCGGCCGCCGAACCGCCCGAGGAACCGCCCGGCACGCGCGCGAGATCCCAGGGGTTTTTCACCGGCCCGTAATAACTGGTCTCGTTGGACGAGCCCATCGCGAACTCGTCCATGTTGGTCTTGCCGAGCATGACCGCACCGGCGTCCTGCAGGCGGCGCGTGACTGTGGCGTCGTAGGGCGCGGACAAAGTTGTCCAGCATGCGCGAGCCGCAGCTGGTCTTCACACCCTTCGTGCAGAAAATATCCTTGTGGGCAAACGGGATGCCGGTCAGCGGCCCGGCGTCACCGGCCGCTAGCCGCGCATCGGCGGCATGCGCGGCCTCCAGCGCCTGCGCCTCGGTGACGGTGACGAAGCAGTTGAGCGCCGCGTCGAGACGCCCGATCCGGTCCAGGCAGGCGCGCGTCAACTCGACGCTGGAAAAATCGCCCGCGCGCAGGCCGGCGGCAAGTTCGGTGAGACTGCGGCGATACATGGCGCGCTACTCGATCACCTTCGGCACCAGGTACAGGCCTGCCTCGGTCTGCGGCGCCACGGCCTGGAAGGCCGTGCGCTCGTCCGTCTCGCTGACGATATCGGCGCGCAGCCGCTGGGTCGCCTCGAGCGGATGCGCGAGCGGCTGCACGCCGCTGGTATCCACCGCGTTCAACTGCTCGACGAACGCCAGGATATCGGACAGGTTGCGGGAATACTCCGGGACATCCTGCGCCTCGATACCCAGCCGTGCGAGGTGGGCGATTTTTTCAACATCCGCGGCATCAAGCGCCATGCCGGCTCCCTTGCTGATAGTCAGAAAAACAGGGCCGCAAAGGTAGCACAATCGCTGCACGAGAACATCACCACAGGCCGGCGCGGCAGCTACCTCGGCGGACGAATTTCCCGTTATTTTCTTGCCCCGGACGTTCCCCGTTGTTAGATTAGCCGCTTCCTTTTGACCGACTATCACGGATCACTCTAATTTAATGTTGCTTAAAAGCTTGTTCGGGATGTTCTCCAATGACCTGTCCATCGACCTGGGCACGGCCAACACCCTGATTTACGTGCGCGGACAGGGTATCGTCCTGAATGAACCCTCGGTGGTCGCCATCCGCCAGGACCGCGGCCCCGGCGGCCCGAAGAGCATCGCCGCCGTCGGCATCGAGGCCAAGCTGATGCTGGGGCGAACGCCGGCCAACATCACCGCCATCCGCCCGCTGAAGGACGGCGTGATCGCCGACTTCACCGTCACCGAAAAGATGCTGCAGCATTTCATCCACAAGGTGCACGAGGCGCGTTTCTTCAAGCCCAGCCCGCGCGTGCTGATCTGCGTGCCCTGCGGCTCCACCCAGGTGGAACGCCGCGCCATCCGCGAATCCGCCGCCGGCGCCGGCGCGCGCGAGGTCTACCTGATCGAGGAACCCATGGCGGCCGCCATCGGCGCCGGCATGCCGGTCGACGAGGCGCGCGGCTCCATGGTGCTGGATATCGGCGGCGGCACCTCGGAGGTCGCGGTTATCTCGCTGAATGGTATCGTTTATTCCTCATCGGTGCGCATCGGCGGCGACCGCTTCGACGATGCCATCATCAATTACGTGCGGCGCAACTACGGCACCCTGATCGGCGAGGCCACGGCCGAGCGCATCAAGCACGAAATCGGTTCTGCCTACCCCGGCAAGGAGGTCATGGAGCTGGAGGTCAAGGGCCGCAACCTGTCGCAGGGCATTCCGCGCAGCTTCACCCTCAACAGCAACGAGATCCTCGAGGCGCTGCAGGAACCGCTGGCCGGCATCGTCGGCGCCGTCAAGACCGCACTGGAACAGACCCCGCCGGAGCTCGGCGCCGACGTCGCCGAGCGCGGCATCGTGCTGACCGGCGGCGGCGCGCTGCTGCGCGACCTCGACAAGCTGCTGATGGAGGAAACCGGCCTGCCCGTGGTGGTCGCCGATGACCCGCTCACCTGCGTCGCGCGCGGCGGCGGCCGGGCGCTCGAGCTGTTCGACGAGCGGGGTGGCGACGTCTTCACCGTCGAGTAAGATACCCGTGACCGGAATACCGGTGGTCATGCACCGCCGGCATGCCATGCCATTGCCAGACGGAGTGCACGATCAAGCTCATTTTCACACAAGGCCCATCCATCACCACGCGGCTGATCCTGTTTGCGGTACTGTCCGTGGTACTGATGGTGATGGACCACAAGTACAAGAGCCTGGAATCCTTGCGCGCCGGCCTGTCCGTCCTGGTCTACCCCATCCAGTTCACCATGGACGCGCCCGGCACCCTGACGGACTGGTTCAGCGAATCCCTGTCCTCGCGCCGCCGCCTGCAGGAGGATAACGAAAGTCTGCGCACACAGCAGATGATGCAGCAGGTGCAGCTGCAGAAGCTGGCGGCACTGGAGGCGGAAAACATCCGCTTGCGGGAACTGCTCGATTCCTCGTTCAAGGTCGGCGAAAAGGTACTGATCGCCGAACTGCTCTCGGTTAACCTCGACCCGTACAAACACCAGATCGTGATCAACAAGGGCGAAATACACGGCGTCTACGCCGGCCAGCCGCTGCTCGACGCCAAGGGCGTCATGGGTCAGATCGTGCACGCCGGTCCCTATACCTCCACGGCCATGCTGATCACCGACACCTCGCACGCCATCCCGGTGCAGGTCAATCGCAACGGGCTGCGCACCATCGCCATCGGCACCGGCACCATCAACCGCCTGGAACTGCCCTACATACCGAACAACGCGGACATCACGCCCGGCGACCTGCTGATCACCTCCGGGCTGGGCGGCCACTTCCCGCCGGGCTACCCGGTGGCCGAGGTCACGGCCGTGCAACACGACCCCGGGCATACCTTCTCGCAGGTCGCTGCCACCCCGCTTGCCGAACTCAATCGCAGCCGCGAGGTGTTGCTGGTATGGCCGGGCAAGACCACCGTGCTTGACACGACGGACAAACCGCCGGCGCCGACTGCGGGGGACGCGACTGCGACCGCGGATACACCGCCGGACGGGACTCCGCCAGCCGGGGCCGTCCCGAATGCAACGCCTGCGGCAGAGACCCCGGCGCCTGCAGCGGCGGCGACACCCGCCGTACCGTCCCGCGCAGAGGACACGGAATGACGCTGGCACGGCATCACGGTGGTGGCGCCATCGTGTTCACGTTCATTGTCGCCCTGCTGCTGACCATCATGCCGCTGCCCGAATGGGCTCGTCACCTGCGCCCGGACTGGGTCGGCCTGGTGTTGATCTACTGGTGCATGGCAGTGCCGGAGCGGGTCGGCGTCGGCAGCGGCTGGTTCGCCGGCCTGCTGGTCGACCTGCTGACCGGCGCGGTACTGGGACGGCATGCGCTGGCACTCGCCGTCGTCGCGTTCCTCACCATCAAGTTCCATCAGCGCGTGCGGCTGTTCCCGATCCTGCAGCAGGCCTTCACCGTGCTGGTGCTGCTGGTGCTGCACCAGCTGATCGCGCTGTGGATCAGCCGTTTCATCGGCCGCCCGGGCGTACCGTTGCATTTCTGGATGCCGTCGCTGGTCGGCATGCTGATCTGGCCACCTGTGTACGGCTTGATGCGCGGCATCAGACACGGCTTCAGGGTAAATTAGGTAGCAAGAGTGCCGACGCGGCTGACGCTGAAAGACCACCTGTACGAATCCCGCCTGATCATGCAGCGGACGATCCTGCTGCTGGTGATCGGCGGCCTGCTGTGCCTGGTCGTGTTCAGTCGCCTGCTTTACCTGCAGGTCGTCGCGCACGAACACTACACCACGCTGTCCGAGGACAACCGTGTCAAGCTGCAACCGATACCGCCCAACCGCGGCCTGATCTACGACCGCAACGGCATCCTGCTGGCGGAGAACCTGCCGTCCTACCGGCTGGAGATCACGCCGGAACAGATCGACGACATGAGTGCCACGATCGATGCGCTGGCGGAGATTCTGGAGATCCGCCCCAGTGACCGCACACGCTTCGAACAGCTCGTGCTGCGCAAGCCGCGCTTCGAGGCCATCCCGCTGCTGTTCCACCTGAGTGACGAGGAAGTCGCGCGCTTTTCGGTCAACCGGCACCGTTTCCCCGGCGTCGACATCACCGCCGGGCTGGCACGTCATTACCCGCAGGGCTCACTCGCCGTGCATGCGCTCGGCTACGTCGGCCGCATCGACGAGCAGGCACTCAAGGTACTGGACACCTCCAACTACCGTGGCACCACGTACGTCGGCAAGATCGGCATCGAAAAGACCTACGAGGCGCTGCTGCACGGCAAGGTAGGCCTGCAGCAGGTGGAGACCACGGCCCAGGGCCGCGTGCTGCGCGTGCTAAACCGCATGGCGCCGGAATCCGGCCGCAACCTCTACCTCACCCTGGATTCACGCGTGCAGCGCGCCGCCGAGGCCGCGTTCGGCGATTTCAGCGGCTCGGCGATTGCCATTGATCCGGAGAACGGTCACGTGCTCGCCTTCGTCAGCCTGCCGACCTATGACCCGAACCCGTTCGTCAATGGCATCGAGCGCAGCGCCTATGATGCGCTCAGGAACAGTGACTACCAGCCGCTGTTCAACCGCGCCCTGCGCGGACAGTATCCGCCCGGCTCCACCATCAAGCCGTTCATGGGCCTGGCCGGCCTGGAACAGGGCGTCACCAGCAGCCATTCCAGCACCTACTGCCCGGGCTTCTATACCCTGCCGGGTAACGAGCGCAAGTACCGCGACTGGAAGCGCACCGGGCACGGCACGGTCAACCTGGACATCGCCATCACCCAGTCCTGCGACGTCTACTTCTACGATCTCGCCCTGTCGCTCGGCATCGATAACATCCATGACTATCTCGCCCACTTCGGCTTCGGCCGTGCCACCGGCATCGACATCCTCGGCGAACTGTCCGGCCTGCTGCCCTCGCGGGAATGGAAACGACGCCGCCACGACCAGCCGTGGTTTCCCGGCGAAACCGTCATTACCGGCATCGGCCAGGGCTTCTTCCTGGTGACGCCGATCCAGCTGGCGACCGCCACGGCGGCACTCGCCAACGGCGGCCACATCCTGCAACCCAACATCGTCTACGCCGAACAGGCCGCGAACAGCAGTGCGCTGATCCCGTATGCCCCGCGCCTGCTGGAGAACATCACCATCAGCGACCAGCACCACTGGGACGACATTATCAGCGCCATGATCAACGTGGTGCACGGCGCACGCGGCACGGCGCGGGCCATCGGCACCGACAGTCCCTACCGGATTGCCGGCAAGACCGGCACCGCGCAGGTGTATGGCCTGAAGGAGGAAGAGAAATACAATGCCGCGGAGATCGACGAAAAGCTGCGCGATCACGCCCTGTTCATCGCCTACGCGCCGGTCGAGAAGCCGAAGATCGCGGTCGCGGTGATCGTGGAAAACGGTGGTGGCGGCGGCTCGGTCGCGGCCCCCATCGCACGCAAGATCCTGGACGCCTACCTGCTGGGTAACAAACCACCGGAAAAGACACCATGAATATCGCCATCGGCCGTCACCATGCAGACGCCAGCAAGCGCGGCTGGCAGTACCGCCTGCACCTGGACGCACCGCTGCTGTTCGTCCTGATCGGCGTGTGTACGTACGGGCTGATCGTGCTGTACAGCGCCGGTGGCGGCAGCATCGAAATCGTCGAACGCCAGCTGGTGCGGCTCGCCATTGCCTTCACCGGCATGTTCGTCGTCGCCCAGGTGCCGCCGCGCCTGCTGCAGCGCCTGACGCCGTGGGCCTTCGTGATCGGTGTGCTGTTCCTGCTCGCGGTGCTGGTCATCGGCGAAACCAGCGGCGGCGCGCAACGCTGGCTCGACCTGTACGTGGTGCGCTTCCAGCCGTCCGAGATCATGAAGCTGGCCGTGCCGATGATGGTGGCCAGGTACCTGGCGGATTCGCGCCTGCCGCCCAACCGCTGGCAGCTGCTGACCGCGGCGGTACTGATCGCGGTACCGATGCTGATGATCGCCAAACAGCCGGACCTCGGCACTGCCCTGCTGATCGCCAGCTCGGGGTTCTTCGTGGTGTTCCTGGCCGGGCTGCAATGGCGGCTGCTGGCGTTCTTTTCGTTGCTGACCACCGCCGCAATGCCGGTAATCTGGCACTTCATGCATGATTACCAGCGCCAGCGTGTCATCACCCTGCTGAACCCGGAAAGCGACCCGCTCGGCTCCGGCTACCACATCATCCAGTCGAAGATCGCGATCGGCTCCGGCGGGCTGTTCGGCAAGGGCTGGCTGAACGGCACGCAGTCACAGCTCGATTTCCTGCCGGAACGTTCCACCGACTTCATCTTCGCCGTGCTCGGCGAGGAATTCGGTTTCCTCGGCATCCTGCTGCTGTTCACGTTCTACGCCATTATCGTGGTGCGCGGTATGATGATCGCCATCCAGGCACAGGACACCTACACGCGCCTGCTGGCCGGCAGTATCGCGATGACCTTCTGCGTGTATTTCATCGTCAACACCGGCATGGTGACCGGCCTGCTGCCGGTGGTGGGACTGCCGCTGCCGATGATCAGCTACGGCGGCACCTCCATCGTGACCATGATGGCCGGCTTCGGTATCCTCATGTCGATCCAGACACACCGCAAGCTGCTGGCGACCTGACCCGGACAGGTTTCCGGAATTCGGTGTAGAATAGGCAGCCGGTCGTTTACTACAGGTACGTTGCATGGCGCTATCCATTCGCGGTATACGGTTGATCATCCCCCTGCTGGCGACAACGGTCGGCTGCACACCGGCGCAGTCTGTCCAGCGCGACAGCTACGCTGCCAGTCCGCAGGCACGCACCTTCATCGAGGCCATGGTGGCGAAGCACGGCTTCAGCCAGGACGCGCTGCAGGACCTGTTCAGCCAGACCGAGCGCCGCGACGACATTCTCGAACTGATGAGCAAGCCGGCCGAGAAGCGGCTGCAGTGGTACGAGTACCGCAAGATCTTCCTGACCCAGGACCGCATCGATGGCGGCGTACGCTTCTGGAAGCAGCATGCGGGCGACCTCGCCGATGCCGCGGCCACCTTCGGTGTCGATCCCCAGGTCATCGTGGCCATCATCGGCGTAGAGACCCGTTATGGCGGCAATACCGGCCGTCACCGGGTCATCGACGCCCTCGCCACGCTGGCCTTCGACTACCCGCCGCGCAGCGAATTCTTCACCAGCGAACTGGAGCAGTACCTGCTGCTGGCGCGCGAGGAGGAGATCGACCTGCTGAAAACCACCGGCTCCTATGCCGGCGCCATGGGCTACGGCCAGTTCATTCCCAGCAGCTACCGCCGCTACGCGGTCGATTTCGACGCCAACGGCCGGCGCGACCTGTGGGACAGCCCGCGTGACATCATTGGCAGCGTCGCGAACTATTTCAAGGCACACGGCTGGGAACAGGGCCAGCCGGTCGCGGTACGCGCCACCGTCAGCGGCGATGCCTGGGAGGCGGTGCTGAAACTCGGCTACAAGCCGAACACGGTGCTCGATGCGCTGCGCCACGACGGCGTCACCCCGGCGCGAACCCATGCCGGATACGCTGACCGCCGCGCTGATCCAGTTCGACCAGCAGGACGGCCCGGAATACTGGCTCGGGTTCAACAACTTTTACGTGATTACGCGCTACAATCACAGTCCGCTCTACGCCATGGCGGTGTACCAGCTGAGCGAGGAGATTCGCGCCGCCCGGGACGTGGCGGAATCATCTGCGAGCAGGCCGGCCGGGGCGCTTGCCAAACACATTCCCGCGCGGGAAAATCCGGACTGAACGCACGTAGACGGGGACAGACAATGACTATTGCGATGACTGCGAAACAGGTATTCCTGCCGGCGTGCGCGCTGGCCATCGCCGCCTGGCTCACCGGCTGCTCGACCTCGGGCATGCTGGAGCCGTCCGACGATGCACCGGCCAGCCCGCGCGATGTTTCCGGCATCCCGAATGCCGTGCCCAAACCGGAACCGCTGAGCCGCTACGGCAACCCGCAGTCCTACGTCGTCTACGGCGAACGCTACTTCACCCTGCCAAGCAGCAAGGGCTACAGGGAGCGGGGCCTGGCCTCCTGGTATGGCACCAAGTTCCATGGCAAGCGCACCTCCAGCGGCGAGCCCTACGACCTGTACGCCATGACCGCCGCGCACAAGACCCTGCCGCTGCCGACCTATGTCGAGGTTACCAACCTCGACAACAACCGCAGCGTGATCGTCAAGGTCAACGACCGCGGGCCCTTCCACGACGGACGCATTATCGATCTGTCCTACTCCGCGGCCCACAAGCTCGGCATCCTCGGCACGGGGACCGGCCGCGTGGAAGTGCACGCCATCGACCCGGTGGCAGCGGACCGGGTGCCGTCCGATCAGCCGGTGCTGGTCGAAACCGATACCCCGGCCGCCCCCGAAGCGAACAGCCAGCTGTTCCTGCAGGTCGGCGCCTTCCAGAGCCACGACAACGCCAAACGCCTGCGCAGCAATATCGAGGGCCAGAATCTTGGCGCCGTACGCATTGTCGAAACCGCCACCACGGCGGGCACCTTCTATAAGGTGCAGGTCGGGCCACTGCCGGATACCGCCGCCGCCGACCGCATCGCGCGTGCGCTCAAGCCGCTCGGCATCAACGAGGCGCGCACCTACGTGCAGTGAGCCGGCCGCCGTTGCAAAACAACGGCGAGACGCGGACAATGCAGGCACTTCAGCGGCCTCAACAGCACCAGGGATATCATGCATAACAGACTGATTTACATAATTATTTCAGCATTCCTCCTCCTTACCAGCAACCTCACCAACGCCGAATCCAAGGCCGCGCCGCAACCGATACCCGCGACCGCTGCGTTGCCCATCCCGAAGGCACCCGCCAGCGGCGCCAAGGCCTTCGTCATCCGGGACTATGACAGCGGCCGGGTGATTGCCGAACAGAACGCCGACGAACACTACGACCCGGCCAGCATCACCAAGCTCATGACGGCCTACGTGATCTTCAACGAGCTGAAATCCGGCCATATCCAGCTGACCGACCTGGTCACCATCAGCGAAAAGGCGTGGCGTACCCCGGGTTCGCGCATGTTCGTCGAGGTCGGCAAGCAGGTCGTGGTGGAGGACCTGCTGCAGGGCATGATCGTGCAATCGGGCAACGACGCCACTGTGGCGCTGGCCGAGTACCTCGCCGGCAGCGAGGAAACCTTTGCCGCGCTGATGAACCGCACGGCCGAGGAGATGGGCCTCAAGGGCAGTCACTTCATCAACTCGACCGGCCTGCCCGACGAGAACCACTACATGACCGCCCGCGATATCGCAGTGCTTGCCGCCCGCGTCATCCGCGAGCACCCCGAGTACTACAAGTGGTATTCACAGAAGGAGTACACCTTCAACGACATCACCCAGTACAACCGCAACAAGCTGCTGTGGCAGGACGAGACGGTGGACGGGGTGAAGACCGGCTTCACCGATGCGGCAGGCTACTGCCTGGTGACCTCGGCGAAGAAGGACGGCATGCGGCTGATCACCGTGGTGCTCGGCACCGGCAGCGCCAGTGCACGCATCGACGCCAGCCAGGCCCTGCTCAATTACGGTTTCCGCTTCTTCGAAACGCACAAGCTGTACGACGCCGGTACCGCACTGACCTCCTCGCGCGTCTGGAAGGGCGGCACCGATTCCGTTCCGCTCGGGCTGGACCGCATCCTGTACGTCACCATCCCGCGCGGCCAGTATGAGTCGCTGGATGCCTCGATGAAGATCGACAACCGCATCATGGCGCCACTCCAGGCAGGCACCCCGCTGGGCAGCGTGCAGGTCAAGCTTGGAGAGGACGTTGTCGCCGAGCAACCGCTGGTTAGCCTGCAGCCCGTTGCCGAAGGCTCGTTCTGGCAACGCATCGTCGACGAAGCGCTGCTCTACGTCGAATAGCCCGATAGCGCCCGACTGACATGCCGGTTGCCTACCTGAATGGCGCCTTCCTGCCTGTGGAACAGGCGCAGGTCTCCGTGCTCGACCGCGGCTTCCTGTTCGGCGACGGCGTGTACGAGGTCATCCCGGTGTACGGCGGCCGGCTGTTCAGGCTCGCGCATCACCTCAAGCGCCTGCGCAACAGCCTGGCCGGCGTACGCATCGACAACCCGCTCGACGACGGTGAATGGGCCAGGGTGCTGGACGAACTGGTCACCCGCAACGAGGGCAGCGACCAGGCCGTGTACCTGAAGGTCACGCGCGGTGCCGACGTGAAGCGCGATCATGCCTTCCCCACCGGCGTCAAACCCACCGTGTTCGCCATGAGTTCGCCGCTGCCGGGGCCGCGCGACCTCGCCAGGGAAGCGGGCATACGCGCCATCACGCTGACCGACATCCGCTGGCAGCTGTGCAACATCAAGGCCATCACCCTGCTGCCGAACGTGCTGCTGCGCCAGCAGGCCATCGACGCCGGCAGTGCCGAGGCCATCCTCATCAATGACGGACGGGCCATCGAGGGCGCGGCCAGCAACCTGTTCATCGTGAAAAACGGCATCGTGATCACACCGCCCAACAGCAACGCCCTGCTGCCCGGCATCACCCGCGACCTGGTGCTGGAACTGGCCGCCAACAACGCCATCCCGTTCCGCGAGGCCGACATCAGTGAGACCGAACTGCATGCCGCGGACGAAATCTGGCTGACCAGCTCGACACGTGAAATCTCCCCCGTCGTTATCCTCGACGAACAGCCGGTCGGCGTCGGCAAGCCCGGCCCGCTCTGGCAGCGCATGAGCCGTCTGTACCAGGACTACACCGCCGCCGTGCGCCGCGGCGAGGCCGGCTAGCTTCGTTCTGCACCTGCAAGAGCAGACCGCGTCCGCGAACTGCATCAATCCAACCTCCAGCAATCCCGTTAGTCCTTTCGTCTTATTGAGCGGCAGGCGTTTTGTTGTATATTCGGTAACCGCGTAAAAAACCAGATCGGCGTTTGCATCGGCCTATCCAGGATAGCCCGGAGATAAAGTGTTGAAATCTGGGGAGCAGAGCAGAACCATGTCGGACAGTCATGCATTATTTTGCACGAATATCGTGCCTACACACTGTTAGGGCTAATAGATATCTCGATGGATAAAGCCGTGGAAGCGTATTTGGCATCGGTACCAAAAGATCGGAAGCCGATAGTGGACACACTCCATAAACTAATTGTCGGGTTATATCCCAAGGCCAGAATCGATATGAGATACAAAATGCCAACCTACCAAATTGGTGATGGATGGGTGGCCTTGGCAAATCAGAAAAACCACGTATCGCTTTATACGTGTGGATATCACCATATTGCTGCTTTCAAAGAAAAGCATCCGAAAATCAAAACAGGAAAAGGGTGCATTAATATTCGGCCTGGTGATCAATTACCTCTTCAAGACCTAAAGGCTGTTGTAAAACATGCGATTACTCAACCGAAAGGGCAATAGCCCTGACAAGTCGTTCGAGCTGACCCTTGACCGCGTCCTCGCGTCGCTGTCGCTCTGCTCGTCGCCGTCAAGGCCAGCTCAACTCAAACGTTCAGCAATCCAGATCGCGAGGGTGAACCATGTTTAGCAAGTTACTGGCATTATCTATTGTTATCGGAAGTCTGGCCGCGGTTCCTGTATATACCTGCGCGGCAGAGCCTGATGCCCCGCATCAAGGCATCGCGTTATCGCCGGATTTGCTGAACCTGCTCAGGGCAGAAATGCGTGAAATCGCCGGGGGAGTAGAGGGCATCGCCTTGTCACTGGCGACTGCGGACTGGATGTCAATCCAGGAAACCAGCACGAAAATACGGGGCAGTTACATCATGGAGAAAAAGCTCACTGCGGCCCAGAAAAATGAACTGGAGCAGGCGCTGCCCGGGCATTTCAGGCAGCTTGATGCAGCATTCCACCAGCGAGCGGAACGGCTCGGAGAGGCCGCAGCAGCCCATGATCCTGAACTTGTCGCTTTCCATTATTCGCGTCTGATCGAAAGCTGCGCCCTTTGTCATTCAGCCTATGCCAAATCGCGGTTTCCTGGGTTCTCTCCCCCTGCACCGCAGGGCCATCATCACTGAGCGAAACATAACAAACCGTTGCAGTGTCAGACCTGGCGGTCCGCCACCTTTAACTCAATCGTTCCTGAACTCATCAACAGCGACATGCAATGAATATCTGGGTAGATGCCGATGCCTGTCCCGCGGTGATCAAGGATATCCTGTTCCGCGCGGCGGAACGAACCGGAACACGGCTCACGCTGGTAGCAAACCAGCCCCTGCGCATACCGCCATCGAAACACATCAGGCTGCTGCAGGTGGCATCCGGTTTCGATGTCGCCGATAACGAGATCGTCAAACGGCTCGCGGCGGGTGACCTGGTCATCACCGGCGATATTCCGCTGGCGGCCGAGGTCATCGAAAAAGGCGGTCATGCCCTCAATCCCCGCGGCGAACTGTATACGACCGAGACCATCAGGGCCCGGTTGAACATGCGGGATTTCATGGATACCCTGCGGGCCAGCGGCATACACACGGGCGGCCCGCCGGCACTGAGCCAGGTCGACCGCAAGGCGTTCGCGGATCATCTGGACACGCTGCTGGCCCGAAATGCGCCCGGAACCTGAGCGGTAAAAAACCACCGGCAATGCGGCGGCGGTGATAGATTCGACGGCAATAAAAAGACAGGCGGATCGGAATACTCCGACCCGCCTGCCCACTAGCTTACTGCAGGGTTATCCAGGGATATCAATCGTGCTCCCTGTCTCCCCCCCGGGTGCGCCGGCTGCTGCGAGCACGAGGGGATTCACCCTCATCATCGCTGCTGCGAACACGACGGGATTCACCCTCATCATCGCTGCTGCGAACACGACGGGATTCACCCTCATCATCATCGCTGCTGTAGTAAGCACCACTGTAACCCCCGCGTCTGCGCCGGGACTCTTCGTGGCGTTCTTCCAGCACTGGGTCATCGCCGCTTTCCATCGCCTGACAGGCGGCATCCGCTGCGTCGATATTGACATCGCAGTTGTTGTCGAAGCCGTCGTCGCAGAGCTCGATCGCGCCCGGATTCACGCTGGCATCCGAGTCGTTGCAGTCGATCTGTCCGCAGATACCGCCTTCAGTGGAATAACCGTCGCCGTCAGTATCAGTACATTCGACTACCGGACAGCCCGCTGCATTCGGATCGGTTGCATCGATCAGGTTGTTACAGTTGTTATCCACCCCGTCGGTGCAGCTTTCGGTCGCACCGGGATGAATCGCGGCATCGTTGTCATTGCAATCCATCTGGGTACCACAGCTGCTGCCTTCCACGGTGTATCCGTCACCATCAGCATCGGTACAGGTTGGTTCCGGTGGTGGTGGTGGTGGTGGCGGTGGCGGTGGCGGTGGCGGTGGCGGTGGCGGTGGTGGCGCAGCTATCGGGCAGTAAAAGTCGATAAGTGTGGCGCCACCAGCGTCGTATGCGTTCTGCGCTGCGTTGCTGCCGTGACAGGTGCTACACGTAGACGCCGCGCTCACAGGGTTGCCTGCCGCTGCGCAGTCACTGGCAATGGCATTGCCATAGGGTTGAAATGCCAGCGCATCGTTGGCACACAGTCCTGCAGCCAGCAGGACTGCATATTTCACTGCGTTAGTACGTTTATTCAGTTTGATCATATTTTTTAGCCTCCTAGAGCTAGTGACTTTTGTTGATTGTCAATGCAGTAGGAGCAAGAGTTGTGCCATACCCTATGTCTAGAGACGAAACCCCTGTAAATACAGTGCGATGAAGATTTTCATCTGGCGCCGCTACTGATTGCGCTACACAGTTCCTGTCACCACTGGACAACAGAATAATTGCTTGTGCACATAACTCGCTGATTATGTCCTCGTTGCACTGTTTCCAATCGACAACACAGCAAGGTACACAATGGATCACAGTAAAAAGGAATTACTCGTGCAGGATGCGGCGCACTGGATGACAGATGACGATGAAACACCGTTGGTCGAATGAATTCGACCCGACAGTAGTGCCGAATTGATTAATTCACCCACTCATTCAAGGGGATAGCAAAATGAATTCAATGTAGGGTGCGTTTTACGCACCGGGAGCGGTGCCCGAAGTGTGACGGTGCGCGCAGCGCAACCTACAACTCAATCGGGGGAAGAGCCAGTTTACTAAATGCTGCTATTGCGGTGATTAAAGTGTGTTGCGCGTCTGTAAGATATTGTGGTTATCAATGCAGCTTGCAGGATAGCCGGCCATGGCAACGATACTCGCCAAGGTGCCCATGCCATGATACACGCCACCGCGGCAGTTGCTGTCTGTCTCGGAACCGGAGGTCTTTGTTGACGGTGCACAAAATGAAAATGACGGCGGAGGCATTGAATTGAGAGATAATCGCAAGCTTGTACACCGTGCGTCAGGCATTGAAAATGTAGTCAGACAGTGCTTGCAAATAGTTAAAATCCGGATAGTGTCTGCAACGAAGCGATCGCTGCCGTGATACACCTCGGCACTCAATTCGGGAAAATGATCCATGACACGTAAATCCATACACCACAGATTCCGGCGCTTTCTGGTCGATGTCTCGGAACACACACCGTTTGCAAAACTGGTCATTCTGCTGATCGTGCTGTGGCTGGCATTCGCCGCCGGACTGTACACCGTCGAGCACGCGCTTGTGGGTGCCAGCATCACCAGCTACGGCTCAGCCCTGTACTGGGGTGTTGCCGCGTTCTCCACCGCCGGCATCGCCGACACACCTGTGTCGGCTCTGGGCCAGCTCATCGGGGGCGCGTGGATAGTGATCGGCTCAATGCTGTTCTTCGGCACGATCGTCGCGACAGTCACCGCCTACTTCATGCGACCGCTGCAGCGCCCGCACAAGAAGATTATCGAAACCATCGAAGTCAATCTGGAACAGCTGAATGATCTGACAGTCGATGAACTGGACCTGTTAAAGGATACCGTCGATACCCTGATCACGCATGTCGAGGAATTGAAGGAACGGCAGCAACAGGACAGGGACGCGCAGAAACCCGATTAGTCAGTTGCAGTACCTGACTGACAGATGCAGTTCGCAGTCTCGCCGCATGCTGCAATGCCATGTCAGTGGTGTATTTCCTGGCCGTTGTGAGAGTTGTTGTTCGCACCTGCCTGCGCTTGTGCATGTAATACTTTCACGGGCAACCAGGCTTCTCACTGCACGCGCCGTGTTCTCTGCGGAAAAGTTTATTCATCACGCCGTGGCACGGGACTGACATAAAAAAGGGGCGGCCTACCCGCCCCTTTCGATCACTATTGCGAAAGGTTACTTGGCCGCTTCGCGCTCCTTGGTTTCCTTGATCACGTCCTCGGCGACGTTCCTCGGACAAGGCATGTAGTGCAGGAACTCCATAGAGAACTGGCCACGGCCGGAGGTCATGGTGCGCAGGTCACCGATGTAGCCGAACATGGTGCTGAGCGGGCACTCGGCACTGATGTGCACATTGGTCGCACCCGCTTCCTGTGACTTGATCATGCCGCGCCGGCGGTTGAGGTCGCCGATCACGTCACCGACATGATCTTCCGGAATGTAGACGTCCACCTTCATGATCGGCTCCATGAGCTGCGGGCCGGCCTTCGGCATGGTCTGGCGGTAAGCTGCACCGGCGGCCAGCTCGTAGGCAATGGCCGAGGAATCCACCGGGTGGTAGGCACCGTCGAGCAGGATCACCTTGAAGTCGAGACACGGGAAACCGGCCAGCACGCCGCGTTCCTTGCTCTTCTGGAAGCCCTTGTCCACGGCCGGCCAGAATTCGCGCGGCACGGTACCACCGGTGACCGCCGACTCGAACACGTAGCCGCTGCCCGGCTCGCCCGGCTCGATGGCGTATTCGATCTTTGCGAACTGGCCGGAACCACCGGTCTGCTTCTTGTGGGTGTAGCTGTCCTCGATACGCTGCGTGATGGTCTCGCGGTAGGCCACCTGCGGTTTGCCGACGGTCACGTCGACACCGTGGGTACGCCGCAGAATGTCGATCTTGATGTCGAGGTGCAGTTCGCCCATGCCCTTGAGGATGGTCTCGCCGCTGTCCTCGTCGGTCTCCATGCGGAACGACGGATCCTCCTTGATCATCTTGCCCAGCGCGATACCCATCTTCTCGGCCGCGCCCTTGTCCTTCGGCGCCACGGCAATCGAGATCACCGGATCCGGGAACACCATCGGTTCCAGCGTGGCCGGATTTTTCGGATCGCACAGGGTGTGACCGGTCTGCACGTTCTTCATGCCGATCACGGCGACGATGTCACCGGCCTGCGCACTGTCCAGCTCCTGCGCGCGAGTCGGCGTGCATTTCGACGATACGGCCGATGCGCTCGGTCTTGCCGGTGAAGGTATTGAGCACGGTGGTAGCCCTTCTCCAGCTTGCCGGAATAGATGCGGATGAAGGTCAGCGCACCGAAGCGGTCGTCCATGATCTTGAACGCCAGCGCGCGCAGCGGCTTGTCGGCATCGACGATGGCGAACTTGCCGGTCTCGTTGCCTTCCAGGTCGACTTCCGGCTGCGGGGTCACCTCGGTCGGGTCCGGCAGGTAGTCGACCACGGCGTTCAGCACCAGCTGGATGCCCTTGTTCTTGAACGCAGAGCCGCAGTAGGTCGGGAAGAAATGCAGCGCGATGGTGCCCTTGCGGATACAACGCTTGAGGTCCTCGACGGACGGCTCCTCGCCCTCCAGGTATTTCTCCATCAGCGTCGTCGTCTTCATCGAGCGCCGTCTCGATCAGTTTCTCGCGCCACTCCTCGACCAGCTCGGCCATGTCGGCCGGCGGGTCCTCGATGGTGTAAGGCAGCCGGATCGCCGGAGTCGTCCCACACGTAGGCCTTGCGGGTAAGCAGGTCGACGACGCCCTTGAACTCGTCCTCGATACCGATCGGCAGCACCATCACCAGCGGCACGGCAGCCGAGCACATCCTTGACCTGCTTGACCACGCGGTAGAAGTCCGCGCCCATGCGGTCGAGCTTGTTGACGAAGATCACGCGCGCGACCTCGGACTCGTTGGCATAGCGCCAGTTGGTTTCGGACTGCGGCTCAACGCCGCCGGAACCGCAGAACACGCCGACGCCGCCGTCCAGCACCTTCAGCGAACGGTAAACCTCGATGGTGAAGTCGACGTGGCCGGGGGTGTCGATGATGTTCAGGCGGTGATCGTTCCAGTAACAGCTGGTGGCAGCGGACTGGATGGTGATGCCGCGCTCGCGCTCCTGGTCCATGAAATCGGTGGTCGTTTCGCCCTCATGCACCTCGCCGATCTTGTGGATCTTGCCGGTCAGCTTCAGGATGCGTTCCGTGGTCGTGGTCTTGCCGGCATCCACGTGGGCGAAGATACCGATGTTTCTGTACTTGGATAGATCAGTCATGTTCCTGCTACTCGTTGGTTAACTCGTTAAATCGACACACGTTATTGACCAGTGACCGGGTACCCGGCGCGGCTGTGACACATGCCCGCGGTCGTGTGCATACCTGAAGATAAGGCGCGGGATTATAAACGATAGTGGCAACAAATCCATGAATCGGGCGCATTTCAGGCCGATTTCGCGGCAACGGGCGGGGGCCAACCTTGCGCACGCGGCGGCCGGCCCGCGCCGTTATAATGCCGCCATGCACGATTTCCTGCGCCGCATTGCCGATGACCTGCTGGAGATCGAGGTCACCCTGCGCCGCCATGGCCGCCGGGGTCAGGTCCGGCCGCCGGCCAGGAGCGGGATCTTCGACACTGCCGGGCAGTGCCTGCGCAGGAACGATCCGCCGAACGGTGCGCTGCTGGCGTGTATCCGGCGCTTCGATGAGCTGATCGCCATCCAGTCCTCGCCGCGCCGCCATTGAACGCCAGCCCGCCCGTGACGCTGGATAATTTCCTGCGGCAGCTGCGGGAACGCCCGGAGCTGGTCGAATTCGATGCCACCCTGGCACTGATCGACGCGCTCTATCGCTTCACACCCGTGGCATTCCGCAACGGCACGCTGCACAACGCGGCCGGCCAGAACACCGGTTCCTGCAAGCTGCTCGCCTTCACCCGGCTTCACGGCCTCACCGGGCAGGAGACGCTGGCCTGTTTCGGACACCACTACCGGGACGCCGTACGGCTGCAACCGGACGGCGACAATCACCCGAATATCCGCAATTTCATGGCCAGTGGCTGGGCCGGCGTCGTGTTCGAGGCCGATCCGCTGACGCCGCGCCAGCCACGCTGACAGCCGTCATCTCAAGATCCCGACCCCGGGACCGATGCCCGGACATGGACTCTGTCAATGTACTCGCGCGCCACGGCTTCAGCATCGGCACCGGGCTGTTCGAGGCCGTTCCCGGTCAGCGCTTCGTGCTGCCGTTCCGGCGTGCCAGGGTGGCCCTGCTGGTCATCGCGCTCATGGCACTCGTCATGACCGTGCCGGCCGTACATACGTTCCGCGACGCTGCCGGCAGCTGGGGCAATCTCGATGGCCTGTTCGACCTGACCTCGGCCCTGTTCCTGACCGGCTGGCTGCTGGGCTGGTCGATGGGCCTGTTCATCCTGTACGGCCTGTTCGCATTGCTGTGGCTCGGGCGGGAGACACTGGTGCTGCGTCCCGGTGCCGTGGAAATCCGGCTCGGCCTGCCGTTCCTGTTCCTCCGGGTGCGGCTCGATCCCTCTCGCATCAGCGAGTTGCACCATCACGTACCGCAGGCAGGCTACGGCACCGCCTGGCGCGGACCGCACCTGGCATTCGACTATGACGGTTCCCACATGGCGATCGGCTCCAATCTCGACCCGGCCGCCGCCGACCGGCTGGCCGGACTGATCCGCGCCCTGCCGGCCAGTACCGGCACCAGCGCGCCCGGCTACTACATCACCACGCCGCAGCAGGCGCTGGCTGCCGGCGCGGACACCGACGACGCGACTGACCCGGCGCCCGTGATCACCCGGGCCGAATCCTTCCCGCTATCCATGCTGGTACTGGTTGCCGCCAACCTGGTGCCGGTCATCGGCGTGCTGCTCTACGGCTGGGACCTCGGCAAACTGATGGTCCTGTTCTGGGCGGAAAGCGGCATTATCGGTCTCTACAACCTGCTCAAGATGGCCGTGGTGCAGCGCTGGGTGGTGTTGTTTACCGGCCCGTTGTTCGTCGGCCACTTCGGCGCCTTCATGGCCGTGCATTTCCTGTTCGTCTACGAGTTGTTCGTTTCACGCAATACCAGCGTGGACAGCTCGCTGGCGGAGGTGGGTCAGTACCTGTTCGCGCTGTGGCCGGCGCTGCTGGCCCTGCTGCTCAGTCACGGGCTGTCATTTTTCTACAACTTCATCGGGCGCGGCGAATACCGCAACAAGCGCATGCGCGAGCAGATGGGCGAGCCGTACGGCCGCGTCATGATCATGCATGTCACGGTGATCATCGGCGGCGGCCTGAGCCTGGTGCTGGGCAATCCTGCCGCGGCACTGCTGTTGCTCGTGGCGCTCAAGGTCGCGGCGGACATCACCGCGCATCGCAGGCAGCACCGCTAGCCCGCATTTCTCACCGGGATCCCGGAGAAGGTGAGACCGCGTAGCGGTCGAGAGGCTGGCCTGGGCCATGCTGGCGCACGACTGCAGGGATGCAGGAGGTAGAGCAATGCAGGGAGCAATTGCCGAGGGCTCGTGTGACCGGACGACGCTCTGGAACGAAAGACCCGCTCGAGGCACAGAGCAGGGGCCCCGGCGTAGCCGGGGATGCGACAGCCAGTGGGCGGGATGTCGCTTCGAATACCACCGCGGGTCTTCGCTTCACCGGGGGTCAGATCCCCACCGCTGCGCGGCGGGGCCCCTCTTCCGCCCCTCGAAGCGATGCAGCCGTAGCTACCACTTGTGTGATGAGGTCGCTCCCGACGGTCGCTACGGGCTTCCTGCCCTCTCGCGACACTTGTGCATCCCTGCACATCGTCCTGTCTCCCGGCGACGATGGACAGGAAGTCCGAGTGTCGCGAAGCACAGGGATGTGCGAGAGCGACCACTTGTACATCCCTGTACATCGCAAGTACGGGTGCACGAGAACCAGCCAGGGCCGGGATAGGCAGCGGCCAATGACACGCTATTTGCTACCGTATGAGTATTGGTTTCATGGTTTCAGCTCATTATGTCGGATAACCGTCGCCCGGTGAGAAATGCGGGCTAGCCGAACATATCGTAGGTAATGTTGCGATACCAGTCGACGGCGTAGATGGCCTCCAGCGGCCGCGCCGCCGGGTCATCGGCCGCACTGACACCGCCGGAACCCTCGACCGCGACAGCCTTGCCGTCCACCATCTTGTAGACGCCGGAGACGGAGATGCCATGCTCCGGCGTGATCAGGCTGTAGCAGGTGTTGATCCAGTACGGCGCGATCGGCGGCTCGCCCCTGAGCAGCTGCACCACGTTGGCGGCACACACCTTGGCCTCGGAATTCGCCGCATAACCGGACTTCGGCAACGGTGCCTGGATGGCCGCATCACCGATCACGTGAATATCGGGTAACAGTCGGGATTCCCAGGTCAGGTAATCAACCGGACACCAGCCACTGGCATCGGCCAGCCCCGCCTGCACGGCGAGATCGCCGGCCCGCTGCGCGGGAATGATATTGATGACATCACCCGGGTGCGAACCGAACTCGGTCCGTACCGTCATGTTTGGAACATCGACGCCGACAACCCGGCCGTCCTGACCCGCCGGCACCCATTCGATCATGGCGTGATCGGTACCGTAGCCGAAGTGTTGTTCCCAACCGGCGATGAACAGCGACTGCTTGGAGAACTTGTCCTTGGCATCCAGGATCAGCACCCGGGAGCGGGGTTTAAACTTGCTCAGGTAGTACGCGATCATGCTGGCGCGCTCGGGCGGACCGGGTGGACAGCGAAACGGATCGGGCGGCGGCGCGATGATCACGGTGCCGCCATCCGGCATCGCCTCCAGTTGCCGCCGCAGCAGCGCGGTCTGTGCACCGCCGTGCCAGGCATGCGGCATGGCCTGCATCGCTGCGGCATCGTAACCTTCCACGTTGTCCCGGAACCCGATGCCGGGCGACACGATCAGGCGGTCATAGCCGAGCGTGTCGCCACCCGCCAGCGTCACCCGGTGCCGGTCCGGGTCGATGGCCGTCACCGTGTCATGCACGACCTTCACACCGTGCCGGTCGCGCAGATTGTCGTAGCTGTGGGTAATGAAATCCATGCCATGCAGACCGCCCAGCACCCAGTTGCTTGCCGGGCAGGTAACGAAGACCGTCTTCGGTTCGATCAGCGTGACGTCGATGTCGCTGGCGAAATGACGCAGGTAGCGGGCGGCAGTCACGCCACCGAATCCACCCCCGACCACCACCACCCGGGCCGGGCCGGTCTTGCCTGCTGCAACCCCGGTTTCCGGCGCGACGTCCGCCCTGTTTCCCGCGCGCTCGTCACAGCCTGCCAGCAGCAGGCCGGCGCCGGACGCCTGGAGAAATCGTCTTCTGCTGAATCCGGGCATGGTCAGTTCCTCGCAAGGCTCGCGACGTAGCTGGCCACGGCATCGATTTCCTCGTCCGTGTAACCCCTGGCGATACGTCCCATGATGGTAGAACTGCGTGTGCCGTCCCGGAATTCCTGCAACGACTTGGCAATAAACTGTGCCGGCACACCGACGATGACCGGCGGGATGCTGGTCTCGTTGGCACCGGCGGCGCCGTGGCAGCCGAAACAGGCGGAACCGATGGTCCTGCCGGTCAAATTTTCAGCACTCACTGCCAGCACCGGTATGGCACTGGACAGCAGCAATGCTAGTAACCCTCTGTATTTCATCGCCCGCCCCCTGTCTCGATTTCGAACTCGGCGTGTGCCATTACAAACATAGCTGCAAATCGGGAAATTTTCACCGTCCCCGGCAAACTACGATACGTCACACCGGTCGACCCGGGCCTCGCTGTAGGCTGACAATACAGTCAGTCAGAACCCGGCATCTTGTTAAAAAAACGGGATTTTCTGCCGCTATGGAACTGAAAGTCGAACCGGAAACCAGCCATGCACATCGTACTTGCCGTTTTATCCTCGGTCGCAGGCCTGATCTGGGCGCTCGTCGCGCTGCGACGCTCCGGATTCAGCCCCGACGCGATCAACCCGTTCCTGTGGCTGCGCCGCTTGCGCTGGCGCAAACAGTACAGCATTCCACCGCTGTACCGACTCGACGAACCCATGGATGTCGCCGCCGTGCTGCTCCTGGGCACGGCCAAGTGCGAGGGGGAGATCAGCACCGAACAGAAGCGTGCCATCCGAGCGATATTCGAACATGAATTCAAATTCGACAGCGACATGGCATCCGACCTGCTGCTGGCGAGTGCGTACCTGATTCGCGACGAGATCTACCTGGTCGACAAGCTGGACAGGATCATCGATGCCAGCAGTACACGCTTCACACCCGAACAGGCAGCCTCGCTGCTGGCGCTGATGACGCGTGTCGGTACGCTGGAGCCACCGCTCAACGAGGAACAGCGCAAGCTGATCACATCGACCGAAAAATACTTCGAAAGACTGTTCGCGAAACAGCAGGCGTGGAAACCGGATACCACGGGTGGTTAAACCGCAGCATCAGTCTTGACCACGTCAATTCTCTACCACGAACGCCAACCACAGAATTCCGCAACGGAGCTCCGGCTACTGCGTGGCGGGATTGCAACAGGTACCTGATCGCCATGCAAGCATTTCATGGCCACGGAACCACACGGAAATGCGGTTTACTGTTTCTGTGCCTTTCCGTGTAGTTCCGTTGCAATTTACAAACGATTACCCGTCTCGTGAACAATCATCCGGCCGACTGAATTGCCTCCATACTGCGCACTACACATAGACCAGCTCTCGCTGGCACTGGCGGTCCGCCATCCCGAGGACGATTTTACAATGCGATACCAGACAGAATCTCGCCCCGGCTGTTAACGCGCTGCAGCACCTGGCCGGCCGCGCTGACATCCAGCCGCAGTCGCAATACCACAGAGGAGCGACGCGTGGAAAGCCCTTCGTAGCGGAACAGGATACACAGGCTTCGGCCCTGTGCGGCGGCCTTCTGCAGGCGTTTGCCCATCAGCTCGGTATCGCAGCCCGGCCATGCCAGCACTGCGGCGCAGGCCCCGGTCTCCAGCAGCGATTCCACCGTCCACAATGCACTGCGTCCGGGATGCGGATTGACCTGCAGCAGGTGGTTGGCGTTGATGTCGGGATCGGTGTACAGGCCGGCTCGCGCTTCAAACGGCGGTGTCACCATCGCAATCATGCGCCCCTGCTGACCGAGGCGTCGCAGGGCCGGCAACACCAGGTCCATGGCATCGGCCAGCATGTCCGGCACGATGATTTCCACCACGCCATCCCGCGGCCAGCCACCGTCCGGCAACAGCTCGTCCAGGCCGGCCACACCGCTGGGAAAGACGCGTGCGCGTCCCCTGGCAGCGTCGCGCTCCCAGGCATTGAGGTGATGCAGCTTCGTGACAGTATTCATCATGATATCTCCTTGCGCAGTACACCGACCGCCAGACCCTCGATCACCAGCGCCTGCTCGCGCAGGTCAACACGGATCGGTTCGTAGTCCGGATTTTCCGGCAGTAGCCGAACCACCGCCCCGCGCTGCCGGAAACGCTTGACGGTCACATCATCACCCACTCTTGCCACCACGACCTGACCGTTTTCCACGTGTGCGGTGCGGTGCACGGCCAGCAGGTCGCCGTCGAGAATGCCGATATCGCGCATGCTGTCGCCACGCACACGCAAGAGGTAATCCGCGCCGGGATGAAAGGTACGCGGCTCGACCTGGCAGTAATCCTCGATATTCTGTTCGGCCAGGATCGGCTCGCCGGCCGCCACACGTCCGACCACCGGCAGGCCGTAGTCCTCTTCCAGGAGGCGGATGCCGCGCGATGCGCCGGGCACCAGCTCGATATAGCCCTTGCGTTCCAGTGCGCGCAGGTGATCCTCCGCGGCGTTCGGCGAACGGAAGCCGAGGGTGTCGGCGATTTCGGCACGGGTGGGCGGGCAACCCTCTTCCGTGACATAGTCGCGGATGAGTTCGAGGATTTCGGCCTGGCGGGCGGTAAGCGTGTTCTGCGGCATATTCAATTACTGGTTATCTATACAGTTGCTGTGATTATATACAGTAGTTTCGCGCATGCAAGTATTTTTTATCTAACTGATTATGCTGATATTGTCGCCCGCCACCCCGGTCTTGCCCCGTCCTGGGCCGGGACAGTACAGGCAGACCGGAATTCCATTATCATAGGCGCACCCAACCGGTAGACAGTCATGCCCACGTCACAGCACCCCATCCATTCCCGCCACAGCGTGCCCGTCCGGGTCGGCACCGTCGTCATCGGCGGCGACGCTCCGGTGGTCGTCCAGTCGATGACCAATACCGACACCGCCGACGTCGCGGCCACCGTGCACCAGGTGCGCGAACTGGCCCAGGCCGGTTCCGAGCTGGTGCGCATCACCGTGAATTCCGAGGCCGCCGCCGCAGCGGTGCCTGCCATCGCGGAGCAGCTGGCGCAGGACGATACAGCGGTGCCGCTGATCGGCGACTTCCATTTCAACGGCCACAAGCTGCTGGCGAAATACCCGGACTGCGCGCTGGCGCTGGCCAAGTACCGCATCAATCCCGGCAACGTCGGCCGCGGCAAGAAACGCGACGAGCAGTTCGCGCAAATGGTCGAGACCGCCTGCCGCCATGACAAGCCGGTGCGCATCGGCGTCAACTGGGGCAGCCTCGACCAGGCGCTGGTGGCGCGGCTGATGGACGCTAACTCGAAACGTGACGAACCGCTGGACGCACAGGACATCATGCACGAAATCATGGTCACCTCGGCGCTGGAGAGCGCCGCCCAGGCGGAGGCACTCGGCCTGCCGCGCGATCACATCACGCTGTCGGCGAAGCTGAGCGGCGTGCAGGACCTGATCGCGGTTTACCGCATGCTGTCGGCGCAGTCCGACTATGCCCTGCACCTCGGACTTACCGAGGCCGGCATGGGCTCCAAGGGCATCGTGGCCTCGACCGCGGCGCTGGCGGTGCTGCTGCAGGAGGGTATCGGCGACACCATCCGCATCTCGCTGACGCCGGAGCCCGGTGGCGACCGCACACACGAGGTCATCGTCGCGCAGGAACTGCTGCAGTCGATGGGCCTGCGTCATTTCACACCGGCCGTGATCGCCTGCCCCGGCTGCGGGCGCACCACGAGTACCTATTTCCAGCAGCTCGCGCAGGACATCCAGTCGCACCTGCGCAGCGCAGATGCCCCGATGGCGCGCGCACTACCCCGGCGTGGAGGAAATGAAGGTGGCCGTCATGGGTTGCGTGGTCAACGGTCCCGGCGAGAGCAAGCATGCCGACATCGGCATCAGCCTGCCGGGCACCGGCGAGGTGCCGGTTGCGCCGGTGTATGTCGACGGCGAGAAGACCGTCACGCTGAAGGGCGACTCTATCGCCGCGGATTTCCAGCGCATCGTCGACGAGTACGTGCAGCGACGTTACGGCGGGCCGTAGCTGTAATGCCGGCACACTGACGCCGTTTAAGTCAGCGATCCCGGATTGTCTGAAAGCGCCATGGTATCCATTGGCCGACTCGGCCGGATTGCAGGATACTGCAAGGGAAAACCGCGGCAGTCATGCCCGATGCGGTTCGTACCTCAGCATATCCTGCGCAGCCCTGCCCAACAGTATCCTGGCGATTTTGCGTTCTGGCGCAAGCCATTCCTGTCCGGCCATAGCTGCGTCACAGCGTACCCGTGATGACGCAGCCTCCTGCAGCCGCTAGATCAGCAAATCTACCCGGCCCTTGCCGGCCGGCGTACTGTCGATCGACGGTTGACACGCGGCCAGCCGACTGGCGCTAATCGAATGCTTGCTGACCAGGTAATCGATCACCGCCGCGGCGCGCCGGGTGGCGAGGTCGAGCAGCTGTTCATCGCTGATCCTGACCGGCTCGACCGGCACTTTCTCGCCCGGCTTGTCGGCCGGCCTGTCAACGACCGTCGCCGTCGCCTTTATTGCCAGCGTCGCCCGGTCGGATTCGTTCACCACGCCGCACACCTTGATATTCAGTTCCGGCCGATTGGCGAGGATACCGGCCACCTTGTCCAGGTAGTCATGACTGCCCTGCTTCTCCACGTCACTGCCGGGTGTGAAATCGACCGGCGCCAGCTGGACCTTGGACGCCGCCTCGCCGGCCAGCCTCGCAATCGAGATCAGGGCACCATAGGGTTGCAACGCCACTGTAAGGTAGGTCATCGAGGCCTTCTTCACGGCCTTGCTGACCGCCGTGTTTACCACGTCGGTGATATCGAAGTCCGGCTTGTCGATGTCGCCGCTCACCGGCAGATCCAGCACGATAGTATCGTTCTTGTCACGCAACATATCGAGCGCAGTCCCCAACGGCAGTGACAGCTGGCTTTCCAGCTCCTTGCGTGCCTCGTTGTCGACCGGTGTGACTTCCAGCGCGCGCAGGGTCAGCTTGTTCTTGCCATCCATCACGCCATTGTCGATGCGGAGGGTCGAGTCGGCATCAAGGCTGCCGCTCTTCAGTTCATAGCCGAGCATGTTGACGGTGTACGGTGACAGGTCGGTTAGCGCGATCCCCTCCAGGTGGTTAGCCAGCTTCAGGGTGGGGCGTTCGGCAAACGGCCTGAGTGTGCCCTTGACGCTGACCTTGCTGTGCTTGCCGGTGCTGCCCTGGATACTGACCTGGCTGTCCTGTGCAGGTCGTGCGCTGTCTATTGCGCCGACCAGTACCTCTGTCAGTGTCAGGCGCGTGCTGAACGCCGGGGTGACGGTCGCATCTTCCAGCTCGATGGCGCTGTCACCGGTGATGTGTATCTCCTCCAGGCGGAGCTGCGCGGCAGCGGCCTGGTTGGCCGCCCCCTCCACGGTTTGCGCCTTATCCCCGGCCGCCGTGGCGCTCGCAAATGGCAACGCCTGGATGATGCGCACGACCTGCCACTGCGCGTCGCTGTCACGCCGCAACCGGGTGACGACGTCGCTACCCTGCAACTTGCCGGCCAGGGTATTTCCGCCTGCCAGATGCAGACTGTCCAGGGTCAGCGCACCTGCCGTCAGTACTGGATCCGCGCGTTTGTCTGCGGCTTGCGCGGGCTCCGCCAGCACGATGCCATTCACGGCAAGGTCACTGATACTTATGTCATCGACCGCCTGCAGACTGATCTTGCCTGCCAGCAGTTCCGCTATGCGGGCCAGCCGGTAGTCACTGCCGGTGACATCGTAGGCCAGGTTGGCTGACTGCACCCGCCCGCTGGCCGTGACGGCCGGGGTATCGGCAGCTGTAAACTCCATCTCACCGTTCCACTGCAGGCTCTCGACCCCGACCCGGTGCTCCGCCTGGGTGAACTGCAGCGCCTCGGCACGCAGCAGGCCTGTCTGGGTCACGTGCAGCGGCTGGTCCGGCCCCTGCAAGACATCGAGTTGCGTGTCGGTCGTCAGGCGTCCGGCCAATTGATAGCCAGTGCCGGCACCCTCGTAGACCAGGCTGGCTGATTGCACCCGCCCGCTGGCCGTGACGGCCGGGGTATCGGCAGCTGTTAACTCCATCTCACCTTTCCATTGCAGGCTCTCGGCTGCAACACGATGTTCCGCCTGGGTGAACTGCAGCACCTCGACACGCAGCAGGCCTGACTGGGTCACATGCAGCGGACGCTCCGGTACCAGCAACACGTCAAGCTGCATATCGGTCGTCAGGCGACCGGCCAGTCCGCTGACCGCAGTCGCGGCGATTCGCGAAAACGCCCCCAGATCCAGGGCATCGAGGGCCAGGCTGCCGCGATAGCCAAAGCCCTGCGCGAGTGACGGCAGCTGCCCGTCAAGGTGGATAGCCGCGCCATTGATCGCACCCTTGAGCACCAGCGGGGCCGGGTCGGTGCTCCAGGTCTTGATGCCGCTGAGGTCGAGTTCATCCAGCCGCGTCATGACTTCCAGGTCCGGCGCCCGGTAGTCGATGCTGGTATCGATGATCCGTAGCCGGTCGACCTCAAGCTGCCACTGCTGTCCCTGTGGCACATCCGTGCGTTCGCTGCCTTCCGGCAGGTTGATACCACCAACCCGCAAACGCCCGTCCTTGGTCTGCTCGATTGTCAGGCCGATCCCATCGATAGCAATCGAGCGCAGCACGACCTGTCGTGAAAACAGCGGCAACCACTCGACTTTCAATGCCAGGCTCGGGATGACAAGCAGGGAACGGCCCTGCGCAGAGAGACTGAGATCATGAATCGCTGCCGTGCCGCTGAAGAGATTGACGTCGATGTCTTCGATACGCACATCTTCACCACCGTTAGCGAGCAGCCACTTGTGCAGGCCATAGGACAGGCCCAGCGGTAACACCACGAGCAGCAACGCGATCAATACGGCAATCGCGGCCAGCATGGCCACCCAGCGGCGGCGGTAGAAAGGCAAGTTTGGCGAATCCTGCATCGTTCGTCCGTGCAATTGTCCGGCAGGTCTTCCGGCATGATAACGCCGCAAGACCCTGCATGCACGGCGCTGCTACGCGACATGCCCTGAATGATCAAGTCATGGGATGGCCTGGCCGGCCTGCCCGACCAGCGAACCGGATAAGGACCCGGCAGGCTCCGCCTGCATAAGCCAGGACCACTGGGAAAGATAATCGGAGAGCGGCGGTGCCACTGGCGCCGGGGCGGAAAATACGATGGATGTCAGAACAACGGCACAGAACACGACAAGACCGATGAACCCGATCGAGTTGAATACTTTTATCCTGCCTGCACGCAATGCGATTGCCCTCGTTCAACTGTTGCGGAAACGGCCGCTGCCGGGATAGCCAACCGTGTTCGTACCGGGGTATATCGGCAGGCGTCCGTCCTTATACAGTCACAGGCAACAATTCCCTGATCCGGGTCACATTCCTTCATCCCCCGCGGCGCCGGGCCAGCACTCCCTGCAGCCGACGTCGCCCCACGATGGACAGATATTCCTCTTATTAACAAATAGTTATTTTACTCAAGTGTGGCAGCATCCCCGCCGCTAACCTGTAGCCGGCAAAGCGCCACAGGAACGCCAGGGGTGTGCCATGAAACCACGCACGGAAAGACGCAAGGTCAATAGCGGGACTGAAGACCCGCACGAGAACAACGGACGCGGAGAATTCGCCCGGGAACGGCGCAAGCGGCGCGACCGGCGCATGGAAAACCTGGACCTGGAAGAGCGCCAGTTGCTGCTCTCGGAAATGCCCTGGCTGACACTCGACAAGCGCCCCTGATCCCGCGTTCCCACCGCAATAATTCGCGCAATTCCGCCACGCTTGGTGTACTATCAACCTCGTTGAGGTGAGGCTGCGGCAATCGTCCGTCTCCCGATCCCCGACAAGAGTCTCAGTTGCACGTTATAGGTTATATCGGAAGTTCCTCTTGACCCTCCTGCACATTTCCTTGCACGTCTTGCGATTGAAAATTTTTATTTTTGTATAGAGGTAAGTTTTAATGGCTACAGGTACTGTTAAATGGTTCAACGAGTCCAAGGGTTTTGGTTTCATCGCTCCGAGCGATGGCGGTGAGGATGTATTCGTACATTACTCCGCTATTTCCGGCGATGGTTTCAAGACACTGGCAGAAGGACAGAGCGTAAATTTCGATGTCGAGCAGGGTCCGAAGGGCCTGCAGGCGAGCAACGTCACGGCCGCCTGACCTGCAATTCAGTCAGCAACACGGGAACCCCGCTTTTCAGCGGGGTTCTTTATTTCCGGCGGCTTGTAGTACCCCCCTTCGTCATGCACGCGCGGCACGCTGCACCGTCCAGTCACTGGCCGCGAGAAATTCGAAAAATTCATCCGCCGGCAGCGGGCGGCTGATCAGATAGCCCTGCACCATGTCACAGCGCATGGCTTGCAGCACGGCCAGCGTCTCCTCGGTTTCCACGCCTTCCGCGATGGTTTTCAGGCCCAGGTTGTGGGCCAGGTCGATCGTGGATCGGACGATTATCGCGTCATCGCTGTCACTCACCATATCCCTGACGAACGAGCGATCGATCTTCAGCTTCTGCACCGGCATCCGTTTCAGGTAACTGAGCGAGGAGTAGCCGGTACCGAAATCATCAATGGACAACTGCACGCCCATAGCGTGCAATCGGTTCAGGATTTCCTGGCTTTGCTCGGGATCCGTCATCACGGCGCTCTCGGTAATCTCAAGCGTCAGCTGGTGCGCGTCGAGTTCGTGGTAGGCAAGAATTTCCGCCACCTGCTCCGGCAGCTTGTCGTCCCTGAGGTTATGGGCGGAAAGATTGACTGCGACAGTGAGCCGGTAACCGGCCCGCTCGCAGTGCATGCAAAACCTGACTGCGTGCTCGATCATCTGCAGCGTGAACTGCTTGATGAGTCCGGTCTGTTCGAGGATGGGAATGAATTCGACCGGTGAGACCGGTCCGTGCCCGGGCTTCACCCAGCGTGCCAGCGCCTCCGCTCCGACGATCGTTCCGCTTTGCAGGTCGACCTTGGGCTGGAACGCTGCGCCTATATCCCACTGCTGAATGGCAACGTGCAGGTCACTGATCAGGTCGAGCCGCTGTGGATTATTGGTGTCCAGCCTGGCATCGTAGACGCAAATATCGTTGCGATTGCGCTTGGCGATGTACATCGCGACATCAGCGCATTTCAGCAGCGCGGAGGGTTGCTCGCCGTGCTCCGGATAGATGGCGATACCCATGCTGACCCCGACCGAGCAGGCCGTCTGCCCGATGAGTACCGGCGCCTTCAGGGTGGCACCGAGCTGCTCGGCCACGGCAAGCGCCTCGCGCTTGTCGGTCGCCGGTATCACCACGGCGAACTCGTCTCCACCCAGCCGGCCGATGGTATCTTCTTCCCGGAGAACACTCCTGAAGAGGCCGCCGATCCTGATCAGCAACTGGTCGCCCATGACATGCCCCAGCGTGTCGTTCACCTCCTTGAAATGATCGAGGTCGATCATGATCAGCGCAACACCATGGCGGCCATGTCGTGCGGATATCATCGACTGCTGCAGGCGGTCAAGGATCAGCGTCCGGTTCGGCAGGCCGGTCAACGGATCGTGTACCGCGAGATGCTTGAGTTCGCGGTTGGCCGATACCAGCTTATGGTTGAGCCTTTCGAGCTTTTCCTTATAGGCCTCGGCGGCCAGCCTGGCTGACTGGAGTTCCTCGAATGACATGGCGTTCTCGATCGCGATACTGACCTGACCGGCAAACAGCGAGAGCAATTCCATGTCTTCCTCGTTGAACTCACTGCCGTCCAGCTTGTTGATGCAGGCAATGCCACCGAGGAAGCGGTGTTTACCGACCAGTGGCACCAGAATCAGCGACCCGGCCTCTTTTTCCCACTGGTTGCGTTCGCTATCGTCCAGCATCTCTATCATCCCGCGCCACCAGGCACGGCGATGGCGCAACACCCAGCCGCACAGGCCAACCTCGATGGGCAGCTCGGCGCCGAGCAGTTCGTCGGCACTGACGCCGCACGCCGCACGATAGATATAGCTGTTGCAGTCGTCGGACATGATCGGAATGGAGACGGTCTCGACCCGCAGCAGTTGCGAGGCACTGCAGGCGACGTGGTCGAACACCTTCTGCAGATTATGCTCGCCACCGATCATCTGCGTGATCTCGCTGAGCAGATGGATCTCCTGTTCTTTTTGCCTTAGCTGTGCCGCCAGGGATTGTTTGCTTGTTGCCACTCTTTACATCCTTGTAAAGATCCGTCACAGGAAGAATTGATTCCGGCACCGGAATCCATGGCACCTCAGACCGTATCGGCTATGGGCGGGGGGTGCTTTAGATGGCGCCTCGCGCCAGCGAGGGCAGGATACAGGACGAATAATTGGAGCCGGCGACAGGAGTCGAACCCGCGACATCTTCATTACAAGTCGGTATAAGCTAATGATTAGCAATAACTAGCGACAAATAACAACAGTATAATTAGCCAGATAGCCCACTCCATTGGTTGCTGTTTGTTGCTAATTTATGTCGTTATTTGGCAGCAAGTGCGCCACCAGCGCGCCATGGCAAATGCGGCAGCCACCCTCTATCGGAATTAAACTAGAGCCAGGTTGTCGTCTCTAATTTTACGGGGATATTTTTCTTCCCCCGTCACTCTTTTCTTTCGCCACAATCAGCCCTGTCTGGTAACGTCATAACTCACAGCCAGGTCCTGCTCGCCGCGCCCATTGGGAAGCTAGGACATGCGCTGCCACCCTTCGGGTTGGCTTCGCCTTCCTGAATGTCCGAAAGCGGACGATAGTGTTGAAAAACACCTCATCAGGAAGAGCGCATGAGATAATGTCGCTGCGTTTAAACATATGAGGATTCTCGCCCATGATGGGTCAGTTACCCGCTGCGCAAAATGCCTTGTTTTACGATTTTTGTCTTGAACGCCGCATTCCCTCCGATCATCTTCTCCGTCAAATAGACCAGTTCCTCGACTTCGACCAGATTCGCCAGCACCTCCAGCCTTTCTATAGCACCACCGGCCGTCCTTCCATCGATCCGGAGCTCATGATCCGGATGCTGCTGGTGGGCTACTGCTACGGTATCCGCTCAGAGCGCAGGCTCTGCGAAGAAGTGAACTTCAACCTGGCCTACCGCTGGTTTTGTCGGCTAGGGTTGGAGGCCGATATGCCTGATCATTCGACCTTCTCCAAGAACCGTCATGGACGCTTCCGGGAAGCGGAGACATTCCGCTATGTCTTTGAACAGGTGCTTAAACGCTGCATGGTGGAAGGCCTGGTCGGGGGTGAGGGTTTTGCCGTGGATGCGAGCATCGTGAAGGCGGATGCCAGCCGCCAACGTCATCGGGATGACGATGATGATTGGGGTGGTGGCCGTGCGGTGCGTGAGTACCTCGATGCACTGGACGAGTCTGCTTCGCAGGCCGGTAAGTCAGCACGGAAGATCTCGCCGACGGACCCGGCGGCCAGTTACACAGCAGCACCGGGTGGTCCGGCATTCTATGCCTACTCAAACAATTACCTGGTTGATACCGGCCATGGGATCATCATGGATGTCGAGTCGACCACGGCCAATCGGACACAGGAGGCTGAATCGACCAAGACCATGGTCGATCGGGTCGTGAATCGATTCGGGATCAAACCAAAACGCCTGATCGGCGATACTGCTTACGGCACAGCGGCCATGCTCAACTGGATCGTCGAGATAAAGCAGATCGAGCCACACACACCCGTGTGGCAGAAGTACGAAGGGGAAGCAGGAATGTTTGGGATGGCTGACTTCACTTGGGATGCCGAGACTGACCGTTACTTGTGTCCGGCAGGAAAGTTGTTGCAACGCTATCGACGCGACCTAAAAAAAATAAACGCACCGGCATCACAAAGGCCAATACCATTATATACCGTGCCACTGAACACGATTGTGGAGACTGTGAATACAAATCACGCTGTTGCCCTAAAGTACCTCGGCGCAAAATCACCCGGAGTATTTACGAGTCGTCGCGCGAAGTGGCCCGTGCAACCGCACAAACACCTGCTTACAAGAAGTCACGCCTTCAACGAAAGAAAGTGGAGATGCTGTTCGCGCACATGAAGCGCATATTAAAGCTGGACCGTCTACGATTGCGTGGTATGAGCGGTGCGCATGATGAGTTCCTGCTGACAGCAACAGTACAAAACTTACGCAGGATGGCGAAACTGCTCAGTCAACCACCACCAGACCGCAGGATAGGTGCGCTCGCATGACAGAAAATCAACCGCTTTAACCACCAAAGTCCATCATCTGAACCGGTGATGGCACTTCAAGAAGATCACCCCTTGGCTGATGACTTGCCGCGGCTACCGCCATCATCCAAATAGCGACTTTTTCAACACTATCGGACAACAGTTGCCATTCCCCTCGACACAGAAAACCCGCTGATGCGGGATTCCTAATTGGCGACTATCGATTCAAGCCGGATGTTTAGCCGCTTCTTATATCAACGATCACTTATCGGGAAAGAGCGACTACTTCCCGATGTTTTCAAACTGTCATTCGCTCGGCTTCAATAACATGTTCTCGTTCTGTTGCCAGCACCGCTTCGCCATTACCACGTAGCGTCTCTGCAAAAGTATTCTAATCGCCCTGTCGACACTGTTTCTCACCAATGCGTCTCACAAATAGTTCTGTCTATATTTGTGAACTGGATCATGCATGAATAATCTGGATTGGTCGATTTAATATATGACGTTACGGAAGACGCCGTATTTATAAACCCCACATGTTGGGTGCTGTGTGCATGGCATCCGTCTCCATCGACTGATTAATCGCTAATGCGCTCAGCTTGGTGGCGGTCGCTACCGGCGGGGGCACGTAAACGGCACAGTCTCCCGGCCATGCCGATTTTATAGTCAACAGAGGAATTACGATGAAAACTATCAGTCAACTTCCCATCAGAGCCTTGGTTATAGTCACGATAGCCGCCATTGTTGGGTTGGGTGCCAGCAGTGCATATGCCGCCTCGGTCTACTTCTTGCAGATCGACGATATCAAAGGCGAAGCCACTGAACGATCCCATAAGGACTGGATAACGATCAACAGTTTTTCATGGGGAATCAACAACCCCGGATCGGTTGGAACAGGCGGCGGAGCATCTTCCGGCAAGGCAATACTCTCTCCATTCTCCTGGACACAGTTCCTCGATATGAGTGTACCGCCGATGTTTGTGGGGGTTGCATCCGGGAAGCATTACTCGAAGGCGACACTGGATGTACAGAATGTAGCAGCGGGGACAGCAGGTGTGTATTTCCAAATGGTATTCGAGGATGTGCTTCTGACCTCACTAAACATTAGTGGTGCTGGTGATATTCCGGGCGTTTCCGGGGCGCTTGAATATTCGAAGGTCACCATGACCTATCGGCAGCAAAAAGCTGATGGCAGTTTTAACACGCCGATCATTGGCGGTTGGGATTTGAAGAAAAACACTGCTGATGCGTTTTTTGGTTCACCGGCAGTACTACAAGGCCTGATCTTGGCAGGACCGACGCCGGCCGCAGTACCGGTGCCTGCGGCGATATGGCTCTTCGGCTCCGGCCTGCTGGGACTAGTCGGCATTGCAAGACGCAAGAAAGCCTAACCAGTTACAAAACAGCGGCTCCTTCGGGAGCCGTTTTTCATTACGCGGTATGTCTGAGTTTGGCCGGCTCCAGTTCTGCGCCACTGCTTATTTGGGAAATCAGTAAGGCACAGTAACTTACCCATTCCTGACGATCCATGTCTAAGACCAAACAGTACGCGTCATTAATGTGCTACAGATTCTGTTTTATTGGCCGAATATCATGCCGGTACTGATGGTATTACCTGACTATAAATAATAACTGCGAGTAACACGGAGCATGACAAGCAGATTATCCGAACCTGCATTAACAATGCCCGACAAGATGAACGGCTACTGGAAACAGCAGGTGTCTTACAAAAGACATCCACGGAGCGTTGCAGTCGGCTCTGCGGTTCATAAACGCCAGGACGCCTTTATCAAACAAGGAGAATTAACATGAGATTTACCGTGAATAAATCACGACTTATTGGCACAGTATGCGCTACAGCGTTTAGTTTTATCGCTGCGCCAATGGCCGCGAACGCAGCCATTATTGACTTTGAAGATATCTCCATCCCTGCAAGCAGCATTAGCGGACCATCGCAAACATCCGGAGGTTACTCGTTCGTGAACACCACAACCACGAATGACGACATATTAGCTGTGCGGCTATCATCGGCATGCGCAGGTGGATGCGTTGATAACGGCACGCAGTATCTCGCAGTCTTTAATTCAGATCAGACCGGACCATTCGAAGTCGAAATGACACGCAATGGTGGTGGGTTATTTGATCTACTTAGCTTCGACTTTGCGTCGTTGTTCAAATTTGTTCCCGCTTCAGGTACCGAAGTGCTGGACGTTATCGCTACAGCGCCAGGGGGCGTAACCGTTTCGCAGCGTTTCAACTACGACAACATAGGCGACGAATTTCAAATTGCAATGCTTGGTAGTCAGTTCTCGGGCCTGCAATCCGTCTTGTTTAGCTCCCAGTTTATTTTTCCAGCTTATGACAACATTGAGGTCTCAGCAGTCCCTATCCCCGCAGCCGTCTGGCTTTTCGGCTCTGGCCTGCTGGGTCTAGTTGGTATAGCAAGGCGCAAGAAAGTAGCTTAGTCCTTTCGGCACTCATACTAAGCGGCTCCTTGGGGAGCCGTTTTTGATTGTGCTGAATGTCCATTTGTGGCTGCCGGTTCCTTTCCTACAGGATTGTCTTATATTAAGATTCCGTTCAACTGGGGTGACGTCGACTTCAAGCCGACCCATCTAAGACATTTCGGCAAAATTATCTAAACGGCAGAAAGGCAAGCGGAAAGCGGACATTGAACGTCCAAGCTCAGCCTCGCCGTAAAACGGCGTCGGCTGAAACGTCGTGTTAGATTTCATCAGCATCATCTGGGCTTATACCTTTCCTCAATGATCGATTTGCTGGGAGCCTGGATTTTCTCAAGATTCTCTAATTGCCTGATAGCATCATCAATCATGGCGTCTTGTTGCTGCAATGCAGCTTGATCGAAACCCCCATTATTTTCCATCTTAATGCGGAACAATTGCATTTTAGTCAGAAAATTTCTCAAAATATGATTTGAGGCATCCAGCATGGTTTTGTATATGGCATACTTTTCAGCCTCCTGTGCTTTGACTTCGTTAGCATGATAATCAGCAAAAATACCAAAAGCCACGAGCAATATCAGAATGGTAGATCTCATCCATAATTCATTAAAAGCAGAAGGTATAACCTCAAATTCCAGCTCGCCGTACAGAAAATAATGAATTGTGGAATCGAAAAACCAATATGAGAGTGCCAACAAAATAGCAATCTTCAAGAAATAATGCTTCGATTTCACATCATTTCCTATCGTGGATTTAGCATTAGAAGACCTAATGTCTTTTTTAAACACGATACTTTGAGACCTATCCCCAAAGGTGCCTTTTAAATTTATCAGGCGACTTGTTAATAATAATTATGTCAAAAACAGGTCACTATACATTCTAATCACGCACTCTATGACTATCAGCGGGTCGCGCATGTGCAATTGTGGTCCGGAAACCTTTTTCTCTTCATTCAAGCCGACGCAGAATAAGATTGAAAGTCCAGGGCGGTGGGAAGCAATCGTTGCAGTATAGTCGGATCATTCCGGGTTTTGGCGATTAGCATGCAACCTTCAAAATAGGCCAGAAATGCTTCGGCCTTCAAATCGACGTCTGTGAGTGCCAGTTCCCCGGCATCGACTGCGTCTTGCAAGGTGCCACGGATCAATTGTTTGAAGTCCATGAACAACCCGTTCAGTTTTATGCGAATGGTTTCATCCTGGGTGGAAAGCTCCGAAGCCAGGTTTCCAAAGGGACAACCGAGCACGTGGCCGGTCTTTTCGTATATGCTAATCTGGTTGTCAATGATCATGTCAATGAATCTGGACAGACGGGTTAGCGGTGGCAGGCTAGGATCAAAGGCCTTATCCAAAACAGATTCCTTCATATCGGAATAAAAGGCATCGATAACTGAAAGAGTGAGCTCCTGTTTACTTTTAAAATAATGGTAGAAAGTGCCCTTTTGAACCTGTGCCTTTTCACAAATTGCAGCCACTCCAGAATCCGCACAGCCACTGGCGTACATCAGATCGCGGGCTGATTCCAGTATGCGCTGATAGGTGTCCGTTTCCTGCCTCATGCGGCAATAGTAGTTGACCGGTCGGTCAAGTCAAGCCCGTGCCAATTTTAGCTTCAAAAAATTATTGACAGGATGATTATCAGGGCAATTGCCCTCGTGAGGCAGGCATTGAAACGAAGCGCTTATGGTCCGTTAAATGCTGTGCCCCGTTCGTAGTTGATTCGGAAATTTGGCCAGTCATCACAATCCCAAACCCCACTACAGTCTGGCTCTTCGGCTCCAGCCTGCTGGGATTGGCTGGTGTATCCCTGGCTTAAGAAAGCCGCTATATGTCTGAATAGCGGTCCTTAGGGGCCGTATTGAATTTGTGCTAATGGCAGGAGAGTGGCAGATCCCGGTCCTACACGAGGCGCTTATATAAGATTTCGCCAACCGGCAGGAGTCGACCCTAAGCGGAAGTACAGGAATTTTGCTTAAAGGTCAGTAACGTACTGAATCCTGACATCCAGTTCTGGTGGCCGACATCGTTCGAACGGCTGAACTTATATGTTATGTTTGTTTTTCTTGGCGAGCCATTCAAAGGAATGCTAATAGTTATAAGAAGAAAATACTATTTTCCTTATTGACTGGATTGTTGAAAATCTCACCTGTTGGGAGCGCCGCTATCAGGTCAGTAATGTTCTGAAAAGAATTACAGGCCGCTGCCAACCAGTGCATTACCACAATCCATTTAGGAGTTAGTCTTATGCCTCTGGTTTATATGGCTGACATGTTGCATCACGCGTACGAGAACAACTATGCCGTAGGTGCTTTCGATGTAGTGAGCCTGGATTTTATTTCAGGGGTTATGGCAGCCGCCGAGGAAAAACACGCGCCGGTTATCATCAGCTTGGCTGAATCTCACTTTGAATACTTCGATTTTGAACTACTCATGGCGTCGGTGGTAAAGGCAGCGGAACGCTCAACTATACCTGTGGCGATTCATCTGGATCACGGCGAATCCCTTGAGTCAGCCGTGTGTGCGATTAACCTTGGCTGCACCGGCATCATGGTCGATGCGTCAAATCTGCCTCTAGATAAAAATATCGCTCTAACACGGACCGTAGTTGACATGGCCCATGCCTGCGGCATCCCTGTTGAGGGGGAGCTGGGCTATGTACCTGGAGTGGAAGGCGAGGATGCTGAACGTCACCCCGGAGATGTTCAATATACGACTGTCGACGAGGCAAGACGCTATATCGATGAGACCGGCGCAGATTTCCTGGCTGTCTCCATAGGTACAGTTCACGGTCGAATGAAAGGTGAGCCGAAGCTTGATATCGAGCGTCTCGCGCAGATCAACCAGGCCCTGAAACTGCCACTCGTGATCCATGGAGGAACCGGGTTGCGTGATGACCAGTACAGGAGTCTCGTCGATAACGGTGTTACCAAAATCAATTACTACACGGCTCTGGCCGATGTGGCAGGACAATGTATAAAGGGCAACGTAGAAACAGAAACGAATTGCAACTATACAAGCTACATAGACGGCATAGCTGGGGCAGTACAGCAGGAAGCAGGACGTTGCATTGACATCTGGGGTTGCTCAGGACGTGCCAGCTCAATGCTCGCGAGCTGTCGCCCGTGGCTTCCTGTCGAGCATGTGATATTTTTCAACACTGGAAAGCTTGATGCAGCTGCAACAGAAGATATGATGTCCGAGGGTAGACGGGTCCTTGGCAGTATACCGGGTGTACAACGGGTATTTACCGGTCACGCTGTCACCGAGGATAGCCCTTATAGGCATTGTTGGATGGTGCAATTCTCTGCCCGTCCTGTTATCGATAGCTATCGCGAGCACCCAGCGCACCAACACTTTGCTGACAGTCGCTTTCGTCCCCACGCTGGTGATCGCCTGAGTATCGATTTCGAAGCGTGCAGCACGAAAGAAATAACATAACCAGAGTTCAAGTATTGAACACATATTTTTTGCTTTAACAATGAAGGATAATTATTTGTCTGTTAGACAAATGCAATGGCAGGCCGGGAATGGCAATTTTTGCTGCGTTCCAGTCGTTCGTCAGTTCACCGGGAACGGCAAGTTCTGGCCGATAGTCGCTGATTAGATCACCCGCATCAGCGGGTTTTGTGCGTTCAGGGAACGGCAACTGTTGTCCGATAGTGTTGAAAAACTCTGCTACTAGAAATCGACCGCGCACGAGAGTGAGATGCTTTGTCATTTTGCAAAATATTTCGGATTTCAGGAAACCCTCATGCACGATTTCTACATGAACATTATGACCTCAGTAGATCATTAGAGTTTTTCAACACAATAGTCCGCTTTCGGACATTCACCAACCCGAAGGGTTGTAGCGCATGTCCTTGCTTCCCAATGGACTTGCCACAGGACCTGGCTGTGAGTTTTTGAAGTTATCAGACGGGGCTGATTGTGGTGTAGGAAAAGGCTGGCAGAAATATCCCCGTAAAATTGAAGACGACCACTACCGCTATGACTAATCAGTAAAATAAAAGGTGGGCTCGACATTTCATGGCGTTGCGACAATTAATCTTCGGGTAAATGGGAAGCGGTCTACTGCCATTGCCCTAAGCAGGAATCCCCCCTACCCCCTTCGTCAAGCAAGCGTGAGCGAGGGGAAAAACCCTGCATACTAGACATCTGATGAAGGCGCCCCTCTTGGCATGGGACTTTTGTGAATATACGAGGGGAAATTACATCGAGACACAGAAATGCTAGCCCATATGCTAGCCAGAATCGATTGCACAGTATGATTTCGTTATAACTATATGATTCAGTGGAGCCGGCGACAGGAGTCGAACCCGCGACATCTTCATTACAAGTGAAGCGCTCTACCAACTGAGCTACGCCGGCATCTTGGCCATCAGGACAAGGCGCCCTATTCTATTGAATTGCCGGTTTACCTGCAATTAATCAGCCTGTCACAGGCAGGCAAGCGCGCAGCTGCAGATCCGGGTTCTCTTCGAGCACATCGTCCAGCACCGGCGCGGCCGCGGCCCGACCCTGGAATTCCAGCCAGTAGGCGTCCAGCGTGATATAGCGCGTCTCGAGGATTGCATTCAGCCCCAGCTGCCGCACCTGTGACAGGCGGATCTCGGCGCGCGAGATGTCCTTGAATGTGCCAAGGGACATGAAATTATCCTTGCCGATGTAATATTCGTGGTCATTCCGCTCATCCAGCATTTTCGCGATCTGCAGGGCCTCCCCGCGTTCCATCGCCGGCAGATAAATCCAGTAGCCACTCTCCTTCCTGTCCTCGGCGATGCGCTGTCTTGGCTCCAGACCGAGTTTGCCCGCCACTGCGTGCAGCGCCTCCTCCGCGTAGAACGGCCCCAGCACCTGGCATGCAGCCGGCATGCCCGCGCCCGGTGGCTGCGACAGGGTCAGTGTGTCGATGCCTGACATTTCCTGTTCCGGCGCCGTCGCGGACTGTTGTTTCAGTTCCTGCAGGGTCACGAGCGGCTTGGCGGTGGCCGGCAGCGGCGGCAATTCGCGCGCCGTTTCGCCCGCCGTCCCGCTACTGAACAGGTTCCAGCCGAAGTAGGCCAGGTTGGCGACAAGCAAGAAGTAGACAAGGTGGCGCATCAGTGTTCTCCGGCGAGTATGGCGATTCCTTTCAGGACCATGTCTGCATCGTATCTGGCGACAAGCCCGAGCAGCGGCACCAGCCGCTGCGCATCGCCGCCGGTAATCACGACCGCGGGCTGCAAGCCCGTACTGGCGGCCATGTCAGTTGCGATGCGCTCGATTGCCGCTGCCGCTGCATACAGGCTGCCGCGGCTGATCGCCCCGGAAGTCGTGGTCGCCAGTGATACAGGCGCCGGCTCGTCGTGCGGAAGCGGCAGGTCTGCGGTATGTGCACATAACGCCTGCTGCATCATCGTCACGCCGGCGAGGATCAGGCCACCGCGGTGCACGCCGCCCGCATCGACCAGGTCCAGGGTGATGGCGGTACCGCAATCCACCACGCACACCACATCACCGGTAGCCTGCCAGGCTGCGATCATCGCCGCCCAGCGATCGGCGCCGAGCAGTGCGGGCTGCGCATAGGCATTGGTCACCCCGGCGGCCTGCCGGCCGGCACGGATGAAGTGCGGACGCACCTGCCAGGACCGCTCGACCCAGGCGCCCGGCCAGTGCGTCACCGGCAACATTGGACACCAGGACACGCCCGGGCGCCGCCAGCCTCCCCCAGGCCTGCTCCAGTTGCCTGACCAGGTCGCTGCCACGATGCACAAATTGTCCACGCCTTTCGAGTTGCTGTCCGCTGGCCAGTGCCCAGTTGACGGATGTGTTGCCAATACGACATCACCCCGTCTTGAGTAGCAGTCATGTTTAGAGTCCGGATGCTACTGTAGCCGATTTCCTGGCCATTGTCTGGTGTAGGCGGCAGATGTCAGTCCCCCCAACGCGTTCTTCGCGTCTCTCCTCGTTGTATTCACACCGCCAGGCTTCGATGATGATCTGGCCATGAGCCAGGTTCAGGAACCAGTGCTCATTCAGGCATTCGTCGCGCAGCCGCCCGTTGAATGACTCGATGTAGGCATTCTGGTTCGGCTTGCCCGGCTCGATCAGAGTGAGCTTCACCTGGCGGGTATGCGCCCAGGTCAGCATGGCGCGTCCGCAGAACTCCTTGCCATTGTCGGTGCGGATCACCCGCGGCAGGCTGCGGCTGACAGACAGTCCGTCGAGAATCCGCGTGAGCATCAGATCACCGATGGCCCGTTCCGGCACGACCGCGACCGATTCGTGCGTGGCATCATCGACGATCGTCAGGCACTTGATGAACCGCCCCTCGGCGCTGCGATCGAACGCGAAGTCCATGGACCAGACCTCGTTGGCGGCGTCGGGACGCACCAGGGGCTGGCGCTCGCCACCGGCACCTTCTTGCGCTTGAGCCGTTGCACTTGCAGACGGGCTTCCGTGTAGAGCCGCTCGACACGCTTGTGGTTGACCACCAGGCCCCGCTGGCGCAGCTTGAGGTAAATCATGCCGTCTCCGTAGCGCCGGTGCCGGTGGGCGAGCGCCACGATCGTCTCCCGCAGGACTGCGTTGCGGTCCGGGGCCGGCTGGTAGCGCAAACTGCTCGCGCTCATGCCGCGCATGACGCTCTGAGAGGCCCCGAGCCATCATCCTCCGCACCACCTCGCGACGGGCCAGCGCGGTCACCACTTTTTTCGCAGCACCTCGCGGGTCGCCTCCTGTTCCAGTATCGCCTCGGCCAGCAGCTTCTTGAGACGGGCATTCTCCGCTTCCAGAGCCTTCAGCCGTTTGGCGTCCGACATGCCCATGCCACCGTACTTGCCGCGCCAGAGGTAGTAACTGCCCTCCGAGAACCCGTGCGACCGACACAGGTCCTTGACGGATACCCCGGTGTCCGCTTCGCGCAAAAACCCGATGATCTGCTCGTCTGAATACCGATTCTTCATGTCCAATCTCCTTCCGGTTATGGGATTGGACTCTAAATCATCATGCTACTCAAATAGGGGGTGACGTCGAATATCCACCAGCAGGTTCATGTCGCCATTCGCACGCTGACCTCGCCGGATGTGAAACGCCTGCGCCCGCCATCCGTATCCACCAGCAGCGCACCGCCCGCATCGGTGCCGCGGGCGGTACCGCGCACGACCGCACTCCGCTATTTCCGGAGACGGTTTCAAGACACTGGCAGAAGGACAGAGTGTAAAATTCGATGTCGAGCAGGGTCCGAAGGGCCTGCAGGCGAGCAACGTCACGGTCGCCTTACCCGTAATTCAGCAGTAACAGGGGAACCCCGCTTGACAGCGGGGTTCTTTTTTTGGGCAGTGCAGAACCCTGCAGGTCAGGCGGACAGACCCGGCGCAGTGTTCAGGCGGCAACCATGAAACGCAATCCCCGTGCCTGCCCCTGCATTACGGGCCGGTCAACTGAGTCAGGGCCCGCATCGTTTGACAATAGAATTCTCTGCAGTCCCATACTCCCTTTTGCATCTTCTGCCACGCTGCCTGGCAACTCAGAGGTGACTCATGAAACTCACGCAGCGCACAATCGGCGCGGCTGTCTATGCCGGTAACAATAATGCACTGCACGTCCTGTGGGATGACGTCAACTCGGGATTAGGCTGTAGGATACATCTGAGCAGGAAAAATTCCTTCGCATAACACCGTCAAGCCTTACATGCGGGGTGAGGCGGTCATGCTGCCGGCAGCACGGGACCTGAGCCACAGGCGACCGGGTAAAAGCAGCCGAGCTGGCCGAGGCGGCGGCCCGGGAAACACTAACCTGATAGCGATTGCCGGGGAATCGCCGGGCACAAAACCTGACTTAAAGTCCGTTGGAGTCGATCGTCAGGGAGATCCGGTGCCGTGCCCGCGTTATTGATGCATTTACGGCCAGGCAATCGGCTGTGATGCTGTGGTCTGCATGGGTGCGAGACATGGCCTCGACACACCGGCGGACGCGGTTTTTTCTGCACCTGTAACCGTTGTATAAACGGGCATTGGATCCAGCCATACAGACTCCCGCGTTCCGCGATGGTCCGGCGCACTTCTGACCGATACACATATTGGCCTGCGCCTCTTGCTTCCGTATACTGAGCGCCATGGCAAGTGCCGTCGTGCGCGACGCTAAAGCCCTACAACCGGCAGAAAAGCAGTGACCGTATGCATACTGAATCAGGTCCTGTGCCGTGTGGCGCCGGCATGTGCCCGGTCCGATGCAGGTCGATAATATGCGAAGCGATGAGAAACCCAGAAACGGCCTAGCAGGACTCAAACACTGGCGCTATGATCTGGGCGCCGGACTGCAGGTCGCGCTGGTATCCATGCCGCTCTCGCTGGGTATCGCGGTGGCCTCAGGTGCGCCACCCATCACCGGCATCATCTCCGCCATCATTGCCGGCCTGATCTTTCCATTTCTCGGTGGTGCGTATGTCACCATTAGCGGCCCTGCGGCTGGCCTTGCGCCGGCACTCCTCGCCGGCATGCTGGTGCTGGGCAATGGCGACCTTGCCGCCGGCTATCCGCTGCTACTGGTCGCCATCTGCCTCACCGGCGCGGTGCAGATCGTTTTGAGCCTGATCAATGCGGGCCGTTTCGCCATCTTTCTGCCGGTGACCGTGGTGGAGGCGATGCTCGCCGCGATCGGCATCATGATCATCGTCAAGCAAATCCCGCCCCTGCTCGGTGATCTTGCACCACTGAGCAAGGATATGTTCACCGCCATTCTCAAGCTGCCTGAAAGCATGGCACGAATCGAGTGGCCGGTGTTTCTAATTGGTGCCTTCTGCTTGTTCCTGATGTTCTATCTAAACCACACTCGCCTGGCCTGGGCGAAGCGGCTGCCACCTGCGCTCGCCGTAGCCGTGATCGGCATCCTGCTCGGTTATGTCTTCAACCTGGACGCCAGGCATCTGATCAGCATGCCTGACGACATTCTCAAAGGCGGTATAACCCTGCCTGCCTTCGACGATATCTGGCAAAGCCCGGATCTCTGGGGCAGTGTCATCATCGTCGTTATCACGCTAACGCTTATTGACGGCATCGAATCGCTGGCTACCATTGCTGCGGTCGACAAGATCGACCCTTTCCAGCGCAAATCGCAGGCCAACACCACTTTGCGCGCGATGGGTGTGTCGAATATGCTGTCCAGCATCTTCGGAGGCCTGACGATCATCCCCGGCGGTGTCAAGAGCCGCGTCAACATCGATGCCGGTGGCCGTACTCTGTGGGCAAATTTCTATAACGCTTTCTTTCTGGTCATCTTCCTGTTCCTGGCCAAAGACCTGATCAGCCGTATACCGCTGGCAGCCATCGGCGCCATTCTGGTATATGTCGGTTGGCGGCTGTGCGAATACCGTGTGTTCCAGAAGACTTACGCCATCGGCCGCGACCAGATCGTAATCTTTGTGATCACCGTTGCCGCGATTCTCGCGACTGATCTTCTATTCGGCATCCTCATCGGAATCGCCGCCGAGATCACCATGCTCGCATATCTGCTGAGCCCCTCGTTCCGCACCGTGCTCACCGGGCGGCTCACATACAGTCAGGCCACTACCTTGGTGTTGCGTAATTTGATTAGTCTGTTCCGCAGCCCTGTCATCAAGGTGAAGCTTGAAGAGCTCAGCGGCCAGCCGCATTACAATATTACCCTGGGATCGGTGGTGTGCTTCAACCTGCTGCCACTCGACAGGCTTCTGCAGTCGTTGCCACAGGGCGCGGCGATAACGCTCGCAGCCAGCGAATCCGGACATCTCATCGATCACACCGCCATGGAGTATCTGCACAACTTTCAGGAAGAGTGTTTGCTCGAAGGCCGGGAATTCCGTCTCACGGGCATGGAGAACTATTACCAGTTTACCCTGCACACGTTGTCCGCACGCATGCACGACGCCAAACTGGTGCGGGAAAGGGCGCGCATGTCTGACCGCTCACGGATGCTGGAAGGAATCTCTGCCCACCACGGCCTTGATTTTCACGATGAGGTCGTCGGCACCTTGAACCTGCACGATTTTGTCTATCTGCGCCGTGGTGACATGCGTCAGGAATGCAATGTCATGACCGGCCTGTATGCCAGCTGTCATGTGAAGCTGTTCGATTACAGCCATACCGCCGCGCCAGATTATTACGCCGAGCATCGGCATACGCTCATTATCGTAAGGCCGCAAGACGAACTGGTGGAGATGCCTGATCTGGTGGTCACGCCGGGTCATTATCTGCAGCGCTATCTGGTTGAGTTCGAAGAGATCGACACACCAGCGCTCACCGCCGCCAGTCACGAACACCGCTGGTACCGGCGCCCGCAGGGTATCGACCCGGAAGGTTTGATCAAGAAGCTGCTGATACTGCTGGAGAACTATCCAGGCATCTACATCGAGATTCGCGACAATGCACTGCTTGCCTTTCATCCCGGCCGCGAACTGGAGAGCGAGGACGGCATCGCAAGCCTGCTTGGCATCGCCAAACTGCTATTTGCGACTCGCGACGGCGTTGTACCGACCTAGGCGTATGCGAATCGACGGCAGTGCGAGCGAGGATATGCAGAGTTACAGCGTCAAACCAGCGTATGACAGAGGAAACTGCTCGCGGAGACGCGCAACATTATCACTGACGACATGATTGCGTATGACGGAAATACGCGATGCGTGCTGACCGGCGCGCGTGCAGAGACCCGGGCAATCGTCAGGACACCGATTTTTCTTCGATTCTCGACCGAATGCATGGCGCCTGAACGTCCTTGCTTCGGATCACGCCAGTCAATGTCGGGCGGCCTGCCACCGGCCAGCATCACTGTCACTTTACGCGCAAGCTCCGGATATTTGTTTCGATTCCGCGCAACGCTTCACTGATGGGCTCATGCAGATCGATCAACATCGACAGCAAGAGATCACGCACCATGCACGCGCAGTAGATTCATAATAAGCGCCCGTTTCCGCCCTCACGAGGCGTGGATGGATTCCAGGCGGTACGCTGCAGCCGACCCATTGCACATCCTCATTTTTGCGCAAGACAGGCAGGCAGCAGATGAGCGTCACACATTCAGTACACGGCCAATTGACGAATGCAGGCCCGAGAGGTCGTTGGCGAACGGATAGTCCGGATGATTCCGGCTGGTACTGGCTTTCAGACAGCGCAACCAAGCACGACACATAGCGAGGAGGAAGTACTCGTGCATGGCCATGCCAGGAATCTTGAGACAATGTCATCCGCACCCGGGGACAGGTGTCGCCAAAGATGGAACCAACTGTTCTCTGTGCACGGTTCAGCTCATCGAATCCGAATCGATCCCCAGCTTCTTCAGCTTGCGCCACAGTGACACGCGGTCGATACCGAGGAGTTTGGCGGCCTGTGTACGATTGCCGTCCGCCACTTTCAGCGCCTGCAGGATATGCTCGGTCTCCTGTTCCTTGAGCGTGGCCGGCGTGACGGCTATTTCCGGTTTGAACACGCGCACACTGAGGGAGCCGAGATTCTGCGGCAGGTGCTCGATATCCAGCATATTGCCTTGTGTCAGCGCGACGCCACGCTCGATGAAATTGGAAAGTTCGCGGATATTGCCGGGGTAATCGTAGTCGACCAGCCGCTGCATGGCCTCGGTGCTGATTTCCTCGATGTGGCGCCCCATCATGGTGGAGAACTTGCGCAGGAAGTAATAAGCCAGCAGCGGGATATCGTCGCGACGCTCGCGCAAGGCGGGCAGGGTGAAGGTGACGACGTTGAGGCGAAAGTACAGGTCGTTGCGCATCTGTCCTTCCTCGACTGCGGCTTTCAGGTCGCGGTTGCTGGCGGCGATGACGCGCACGTCGATATTGATGGACTGGGTCGAGCCGACCCGCATGAGTTCGCGCTCCTGCAGCACGCGCAGCAGCTTGACCTGCATGAGCAGGGGCATTTCCGCGACTTCGTCAAGGAAGAGCGTGCCGCCCTGCGCGGCCTCAAACAGCCCGATCTTGGTGGAACTGGCGCCGGTGAAAGCGCCCTTCTCGTGACCGAACAGTTCGCTGGCAGCGATCTCCTCGTGCAGGGCGCCGCAGTTGAACGCCACGAAGGGGCCGTCGGCACGCTGGCTGTGCTGGTGGATGAAGTGTGCCAGCATTTCCTTGCCGGTGCCGGACTCACCGTGGATCACCACGCTGGTGTCGGTACCTGCGATCTGCCGCGCGGTCTCCAGCAGGCGCTGCATGCCCAGATCATGGGTGATGATGGCGGCATGGCTGGACATGTCCTCGATGCGTTCCTTGAGCTGGCTGTTTTCGCGCTTGATGCGACGCAGTTCCAGCGCCGAGCGCACAACCTGGCGCGCCTCGTCGAGACGAAACGGTTTGGCGATGTAGTGGTAGGCGCCGGCTTTCATGGCACCTACCGCAGAGTCCAGCGTGGCGTGCCCGGTAATCATGATGACCGGCACCTCGGGTGTAGACTCGCGGATGTGGCGCAGCACATCCATGCCGTCGATGCCGGGCATGCGCAGGTCGGTGAGCACCAGATCGAATTCCGTGCCCTGCATTTCGGCCAGCCCGCTTTCGCCGTCCTTGCAGGCGGTCACGGTGTAGCCCTCACGCTCCAGTACGTGACTCAGGTTTGAGAGCGCGATGGGTTCATCGTCGATGAGCAGAATATGGGGTGTTTCGTCGCTCATGCTTCCTCATGTTCGCGTACCGGCACTTCCTGCAATGGAAGCCAGATCGTGAATCGGGCGCCACCTTCGGGCCGGTTGTCAACCGCGATACAGCCCTGGTGTTCATTGATGATCTCTTCCACCAGATACAGGCCCAGTCCAGTGCCTTCGCCGCCGGACTGGGTGGTGAAGAATGGATCGAAAAGTTTCGGCAGGTTGTCCGGCGGGATGCCGGGGCCGTCGTCGTCGACCTGCATCAGCAGGATATGCGTGAACTGGGCGATGCCTGTAGTGTCACCGGCAAGATGGTTGGTATTGACCGGCTTCGATTCCTTCCAGGTGGTCTCCCTGCCGGTGATCCAGACATTTTTCGCGCCGGCATGCGCGGAATTCCTTATCAGGTTGATGATCACCTGCTGCATGCGGTCGCGGTCCACCATCAGCATACTCTCGGAGATATCCTCGATGTGCAGGAAGATGTCATGCGGCAGCAGGCGGTGAATCAGCAGCACCGCCGACCGCACCAGGCTCGCGGCCCCCAGCAGCTGCATGTCGTGCGTGGGCTGGCGCACGGTATCGAGCAGGCGCCGGACGATGCGGCGCGCGCGTTCCGTCTCGCCGTCAATGTGCGACAGCCACTGCTTGCACAGGTTCTCGCGCGCGCGGCCGTCTTCCTCCAGCAATAACTGCACCGATGTGGATATGTTCGACAGCGGGTTATTCAGCTCATGGGCCACGCCGGACACCAGCACGCCAAGCGCGGCGGCCCGCTCGTGGCGACGCAGCAGGTTCTGCTGGTTGCGCAGCTGTTCGAGCATGCTATTGAAGTGAAACACGAAGGAGGCGATTTCCTTGTCGCTGGACGGCAGTGCCAGTGTCTGCACCCGGCCTTCGGCAAGCTGGTCGAGCTGGTTTTCGAGCTGGGCCAGCGGTCGCACGACACGCCGTACCATGAACATGGCACTGATCAGCCCGATCATGATCACGGTGACGGAGGCAACCATCAGCGTCCGCGCCGCCACTCGCGTGGTATCGGTGAGGATGTCGCGCTGGCGCTGATTGAGACCCTGGGTCAGCAGCGAGAGCTGGTGCCCTGTGGCGCGGATATTTTCCTGGCTGGCGGTACGCTCAGCCCTGGATAGCAAGTTATAGGCCTCAAGCTGATCGCTGTATTTCTGCAGCGCCGAGCCTATCCGGCGCAGTTCCTCCTGTCCGGCAATGACCGCGAAGGCGCGCTCGCCGGTGGCCAGGGCGTTCTTTGCGACATCCAGCTGCATCTTGAGCTGGTTCAGGTGGTGCGGGTCCTGGTAGAGAAACAGGTTCTTCTCGACGCGGCGAATCTCCTGGGTGGCCAAGTACAGGTCGCTGACCGCCACGCCCTCTGTGATGTGAGTCTGCAGGTAGTGCAGGTCGGCAATGACCACGGCGACGAAAATCACCAAGGCAGCCTTAGAGAGCCCGTAGGAGGCCAGGATTTTGCTGCGCAGGCTGGTCATGGCAGGGTGACCCTCCCCGGCTGGTTTCAAGGTGTTGCATATTACAACACCGTTGCAGTGATGCGATACGGCTTTTGGTGCTGGTGTTACATTCTGAAACAGCCGGCCGCAATGGTTAAAGTTTAACTACATGAATTCATTATATTTATAAAGTTGGCACGCTACCTGCATTGTATCCAGCATTCTTGATTGAGGAGCCGACGATGAAAAAACTGACCGAAAACCTGAAACAGATGCTGGATGCCCTGGCCCATGCACACGCCGGTGAATACCTGACCCAGCGCGAGAAAACGCGGATCCTGGCACAGACGTCTGGCGAAATCGCACAAGTGCCGGCAGTAGCCGAACCGGTCGCGAAGCGCAAGGGCAGCACCGCGCGTCGCATTGCGCTCTACCTGGGCAACGAGCTGCCGCCGGAGGTCATGGACTATGTCATCCAGACCTGCGCCCGCGTACAGCACGAACTGACGGTATTGACCTTCGAAACCGAGAACTGCGCGCGCGCCCTGCTCGAGCCGCACCGGAAAGCCCTCGAGGCCGCCGGCGTCGACATGAAGCTCGAGGTACTCAGCAGCGAACAGCCCATCGCCGGCCTGAAACGCTACCTGCGCAGCCATCCGGAAGTTGCCTTCCTGGCCTGCAAGGACACCGGCTACCTGGGTCGCAGCTACCTGAGTGGTACCAGGGATCAGAACTCGCTACCGGTTCCGGTCGTGGTGGTGACGACGCAGGCCCAGGCCAACCACGAGGCGGTTCACCCCGCCACCGATCAGAACCGTTCCAGCAGCGTCGTCGCCTGACCCCCCAGAACAGATCCCCGTACAGATCTGTTCGCAACGAGGCCGGCACAGCGGCAGTAAGCTGCTGCTTGCCGGCCTTTTCGGGTGTTAATTTGTTTATAATGCAGGTGTGTTAACAAAAGTCTTTCCTTTCCTCAGATGGTTCCCACCCAGCGCTGAAAACCTGCGCGCGGACCTCATCGCCGGCATCACGATTGCGATGATCCTCGTTCCGCAGAGTATGGCCTATGCATCGCTGGCGGGCCTGCCCGTGGTGTACGGTCTGTACGCCTCGTTTCTGCCGGTGATCGTGGCCTCCCTGTGGGGCGCCTCGCGCTTCCTGCACACAGGTCCGGTGGCGATGCTGTCGCTGATGTCTGCGGCGGCAATCGAGCCGCTGGCCAGCCGCGGCAGCGATGAGTTTATCCAGTTATCCCTGCTATTGGCGCTGCTGGTCGGTGTACTGCGCCTGGCTTTGGGCCTGTTCCGAATGGGCGTACTGATCAACCTGGCCTCGCACCCTGTCATTCTGGGTTTTACCAACGCCGCGGCGCTGATTATCGGCCTGTCGCTGCTGAACAGTTTCCTGGGTGTGCCGATGCCGCGTTCGGATATTTTTCTCGCTGACCTGTGGCAGGTGGTAGCTCAGTTCCCGCTGCTGCACGCCCCGACGCTGCTGTTCGGCCTGGGCACGTTGGCGGTATTGCATATGTTGCGGGCGCGCTTCCCCAAGCTGCCCGGGGTGTTGATCGTGGTGGTCGCCGCCACCCTGATCAGCTCTGCCCTGGACTTCGAGAAAGTCGTGACCATTGCACCGCAGCAGGTCACCGACGCATCGGTACGCGCCAAGTTTGAAAAACTGATGGGCGAGGAGGCGCGGCTGAAGGCGGTCAAAACCGAACAGAAAGCCATCAACGACCAGCTCGCACAGCTCGGCGCCACTGACCGCAAGGCCTACACCCTGCAGGCGAATATACTGCGCCTCAAGGGTGAGGAAAGCAGTCTCAAGCACAGCCTCTATCGTGAGCGGGTCGAGACCTTCAGCATCGCGCTGGTGCCGAAGTTACTGGGTAACGGACAGGCAAGTTATGTGGTGGCTGAAGACATCAGCCCCTTCACCACCGTGTGGCGCTGGTCTGGTTACACCGGCGACCAGTTTAAACTGTCAGGCGGCGGCGCCGTGGTCGGCACCATCCCCAGTGGTCTGCCCGGTTTCAGTGTGCCAATCCTGGATCTTGGTATCATCACCACCCTGTTACCGGTGGCGTTCATCATGGCCATGATCGGCTTCATGGAGGCGACGTCGATCTCCCGTGCGCTGGCGGCGAAGACCCGCGAAAAACTCGACCCCAATCAGGAACTGATCGGACAGGGTCTGGCCAATATCGTGGGCAGTTTCTTCCAGTCGTATGTCGTGAGCGGCTCCTTCTCGCGTTCGGCGGTAGCCGCGCGGGTCGGTGCGAGGACAGGTTTCTACGCGGTCGTGAGCGCTCTTGGCGTCCTGCTGGTGATATTGTTCTTCACAGATTACCTGTACCACCTGCCCAAGGCCGTGCTCGCTGCCATCGTCATGAGCGCGGTGTTCGGGCTGATCGATTTCAAGTCGATGGTACACGCCTGGAAAGTGCGCCGCGTGGACGGCATTGTTGGCGTAACCACCTTTATCACAACCCTTATTCTGGCGCCCAAGCTGGCAGACGGGGTTTTGGTCGGCGTAGCGTTCACCATCCTGCTCTTCCTCGCCGGCACCATGAAGCCGCGCAGCGAGGTACTCGGACGCCGCGCCGACGGCTCGTTGGCCGGCGCGGCCACGCACGACCTGGCACCGATCAGCGAAAACTACGTGGTAATGCGCTTCGACGCCTCGCTGGTCTTCATCAATGCTGCGCATTTCGAGCAAGCGGTGCTGAAGTCGCTGAGCGAGTTCCCGCGCGCCCGCGCCATCCTGATCATCGGCCAGGGCATCAACCGGATCGATGCCACCGGCGAGGAGAAACTCCGTGCGCTCACGCGCGACCTGCAGGCTGCGGGTGTCACGCTCTTACTTTCAGGGCTGAAGAAGCCGGTCATCGAGGCGCTGGAGCGCGCCAATCTCGAAGCGGTGATAGGCAAGGAGAACATCATCAGCAACAAGGAGGCCGCACTGCGTGTGCTTGCGCAGCGCTACCCGGAAGACGAGGTCAAGCAGGTAGCCTGAGGTAAGGGGCGGCACCCGCGTTCAGAAAACAGGCAAGACGATTGCTTCTTCATCATCCCGTGTCGTGGATGCCCGTTTCTGCTGTACCTCATGGTTTCCGGGAACGTCCGGAGCCGGCCGCCGGTTCAGGTGATCGACGCAATACAGGCGTGAAACATTCCACCGGTATTTGTAGCCCCGTCAGCTGCGGGGCAACCGCGTCTTGCTCAGCCCCGAGGTGGTACCGACGTATCCTAGCGGTCGTGAAGGGACTGCCGTGTCAATCCAATCCCGTCCTGCGAACGTGAGTGTCAGGCAGAGGATCGGCGCCGGGAAGCGCAAAAGAGAGACGACCACCTGGCCAGTGCTACAGACCCAGCACGGGGGATGCCAACTTCGAGCGAAAATTATGTCTTATTGATTAACATGGAGCCGGGGAGAGAAATCGAATATCCGACATCCCTTACGAGTGAAGCGCTCTGGCCCGCATCCTGGCCAGTGGCCAAGGGTTGGTTTTCCATTGAAAGGCCGTGGAATCTGCAATTCGGGCGCCGGTCACAGGCAGGCGAGCGTAAGCAGCTGCTGGTCCGGGTTCGCGCCCAGCACGTCTTCCAGTACCGGTGTTGCCGTACCCCGATCCTGGAACTCCAGCCAGTAGGCATATTGCGTAACGTAACGCGGCTCGAGGATCGCATCAAGACCCAGCTCGCGCACCTGTCGCAACCGGATTTCGGCGCGCGATATTTCCTTGAATGTACCGAGCGAGATGAAATTGTCCCTGCCTATGTAGTACTCGCGATCCTTGCGCGCCTCCAGTTGCTGTGCGATCTCCAGGACCCTGGCACGCTCCATCGCCGGGAGATACACCCAGTAGCTGTTCATCTTCCGGTCCTCGGCGATAAGTTGTCGAGGTTCCAGCCCGAGTTCGTCCAGCCTGGTCGCAACCTTATGCAGTTGCTCCTCGAGGTAGAAAGGCCCCAGTGTCTGGCATGCCGGTATGCCGGCGCCCGGCGGCTGTGTCATGGTCAGCGCATCCAGGGCCCTGCCCGCCTCCCCTTCCGGCACCGTCGCAGATTGCTGCTGCATTTCCTGCAGCGTGACGAGGCGACTGGCGGATGGCGGCAATTCGCGTTGCGTCTCGATGGCCCGCCCGTCGCAGTAGAGGTTCCAGCCGAAATAGACCAGGTTGGCGATGAGCAGCAGGTAAACGAGGTGGCGCATCAGGCTTCTCCGGCGAGTATGGCGATCCCCTTGAGAACCAAGTCTGCATCATGCCTGATATCAAGGCCAAGCAGTGGCAACAGCACCGGCGCATCACCGCCGGTGAGCACGACAACGGGCCGCAGCCCCGTATCCGCCGCCATGTCGGCCACGAGACGCTCGATGGCCGCAGCCGCAGCGAACAGGCTGCCGCTGTTGATGGCATCGGCCGTGGTGGTCGCCAGCAGCACGGGGGGCGAGGCCTCGCGCTGCAGCGGCAGGTCGGCGGTCTGTGCCGCCAGTGCCTGGCGCATCATAGCTACGCCGGCCAGGATCTGGCCACCGCGATGCCGGCCGTTCGCGTCGACCAGGTCCAGGGTGATCGCGGTGCCGCAATCGACCACGCAGACGGCGTCGGCAACGGAATGCCAGGCCGCAATCATCGCCGCCCAGCGGTCAGCGCCGAGCTGTACGGGACGTTCGTAGGCACAGGTCAAGCCGGCCGCCTGCCGGCTGGCACGGATGAACTGCGGACGTAGCCGCCAGGTTCGCACGGTCCAGTCGGCCAGGCGTTCCGCCTGCACGGTGCCGGCGACACTCGACACGAGGATGCGTTCCGGTGCGGCCATGTCGCCCCAGGCCTGCTCCAGCAACGGCACCAGATCATGACCACGATGCACGAACCGGCCCGGCGATCCGGTTTCATGTCCACCGGCCAGTGCCCACTTGAGTGATGTGTTGCCGATATCCACCAGCAGGTTCATGGTGTCATCCGCACGCTGACCTCGCCGGATGTGAATCGTCTGCAACCGGTATCCGTATCGACCAGCAGGGCACCCCCCGCATCGATTCCGCGGGCCGTTCCGCGCACGGTCGAATCATGCAGGCGCAGGTCGACCTGGCGCCCGCTGACGAGGTCGTGCCGCTGCCAGTCCGTCATGAAAGGCTGCAGGCCGCCCGTCTCGAACGTCTGCAGCGCGGGCAGCAGGGTGTCGAGCAGGCCGGCGGCCAGCAGGTTGCGCGAGATGTCCAGCCGGCCCGTCAGGCTGTACAGGTCGGTCCAGGCCTGGTCGATCGTCTGCGCCGTGGCCTGGCGCATCGCGACATTGATACCGACCCCGATGACCACGGCACAGGGGCCCGCCGACTCGCCCACCACGTCGATGAGGATGCCGGCCAGCTTGGCGTCCCCGGCCAGTATGTCGTTGGGCCATTTCAGCCCGGCGTCGCTCACGCCAAACGCCTGCAGGCAGCGCAGTACGGCGATACCGGCCACCAGGCTCAGGCCGCCGAGTGCCGCGGCACCCTGCGGTGAACGCCACAGCAGCGACAGATAAAGATTGGCGGCGAACGGTGACACCCAGCGTTTCCCGCGGCGGCCGCGGCCGCGGTGCTGCAGCTCGGCGAGGCATACCGACCCCGAACGGGCACCGTCCAGGGCCTGCCCGCGCAGGCGCGTGTTGGTCGAATCGGTTTCCAGCAACACCTCGACGGGCCCGAGCAGGGCCCGCGACGCCGCGCTCGCATATGACAGAATCCTGTCACGGTCCAGCAGTTCACAGGACACTGGCAGGCGGTAACCCCTGCCGCGCACGGCTTCGATTTCGATACCCGCGTCGCGCAGGGCCTTGAGATGTTTCCATACCGCCATGCGGCTGATACCGAGCGCAGTGCCCAGGGCTTCTCCCGAATGAGCCCGACCGTCCGCGAGACGGGCCAGTAACTTGCCGCGCAACTGCATGGCGGAAGATTAGCATATTCATTGTACGCGGAATATTCGCCGCACCCTGCCCGCGAGGACACACCGGAGCGGGACGATCCGCGCATGCCGTCACGGCACCGGATGACGGCCCGACGCCGCACTGCCGGGCCGCGAATCCGGAGCGGCATGCTCGCAGCCGGCCGGCGTTGCATCCGGATCGGAATCCGTGCAGCCGTACTGATAACGGCTGGCGCCGACAGTGCTGCCGTCAGCCGAAACCCCTTCCGTGTCGGCGGCCTAGGGAGACGCTCCCGGCGCCGACCCGGACATCGCGCAGCCGCACGCTGGTACGGGTACTAGGAAGAAAGTACTAATGACATCGCCAACGGGAGCATTTATCTTGATATCTGCTGCGTTCGAGCCGGACAGTTCTTTTCAAAACTCCTGTCTACAACTCTCGGTGGCCTGCCTCGGCCACCTTTTTTGCCCGCATCCGGGCCAGTGCGTATCCGGCCGTTCAGGCGCAGTTCACCCCCGTGCCCCCAAGGCCGCAATAACCGCGCGGATTTTTCGCCAGGTATTGCTGGTGATAATCCTCCGCGTAGTAGAACTCGGGAGCCTCGAGGATCTCGGTGGTGATCTGCCCGAAGCCACCGTCCGTCAGCCGCGCCTGATAGGATTCGCGTGACGCCAGCGCGGCGGTCGTCTGGTCGCCATCGTACACGTAGATGGCGGAACGGTACTGCGTGCCGATATCGTTGCCCTGGCGCATGCCCGTGGTGGGGTCGTGCGCTTCCCAGAAGACCTTGAGCAGGGCGTCGTACGTCACCTGCGTCGGGTCGAAGGCGACCAGCACCACCTCGGCGTGCCCTGTGAGGCCGGAACAGACCTCCTCGTAGGTGGGATTCACGGTATAGCCGCCGGCATAACCCACGGCCGTGCTGTATACGCCCGGAACCTGCCAGAATCCGCGCTCCGCGCCCCAGAAGCAGCCCAGACCGAACAGCGCCGTCTGCATGCCCTCCGGAAACGGAGGCTTGAGCGGGTGCCCGTTCACGGCGTGCCGTTCCGGCACCGTGATGGCGGATTCGCGCCCGGGCAGGGCCTCGTCGGGTGTCGGCATCCTCGTCATGCCTGCCATGTCTGCCCCCTTTCGATCGTGTCGTGGAAATGTCCTGATAATAGCATCGTCCCGGTACGGCGGAAGCCACCTGCAACCCGGGGTAATACCGCCTGCGGTGTATTCCCGTCCCGGTCCCGTCCCGATATACTGCAGTCATGCGCCAGAACAAACTCATCCGCTACGGCGGTATCGACCAGGACAACAACGGTGGCATGACCGCGGCCGGCCGCATCATCCGCGATGCCTGGGCGTTCGGTATCATCCCCGAAACCGAGACCTGCGCCGGCTGGAACAAGCAGGCACTCGAGGATCTGTGGAACAGGACCCACGCGGAGTGGGAAAAATACGGCCACCAGGTAAACCAGCTGCCCGAGGAAATCCGCGAACGCTATTTGCGCATTCAGCGGTTGGCGTTCGAGCGGGCGCGCGCTGCCGGATGGGATGCCAGTCTGAACGATAACGACTGACCGGCAGCCGCCGCGACCGCGCACCATCGCAGCCCCCGTGTCCACACTGCAAACATGACCATACGCCCGGGACCCGGGCTGCCGCCGGCTTCATCAGGCGCATGACGGCCGGGTGCCGCTCGTAACAGGGCCGGCCAGAAAGGCCGTGACTGGCTAGCGGGTGTTTTGGATCGGCAGGATCGAGCCCGGCGAGGCGCCGCCCGATGCGCTCCACGAGACACTCGCCATCGACACCGGTACTGCGCAAATGTGGCTCATGCGTACCTGTCGATACCCGCACGCCGTGGCCCGCCTGCAGCTGCTCGCATCTGCGGTTAGAAGGACGAACCGCACAGGTGCTAACAGCAGCAGCCGTGCTGGCAGACCACCGGGTGGATCGATCTCGCACCGCTGCTGCCGGCAAATCACGCCATCATGGATGCCCTGCGCCTGCCGCCGGGGTATACGAACACGCAGGCAGGCTCGGAGTAGATGTGGACACGGAACGCTTCTTAGCGTGGATTCGGTAGCAACACCGATTCCCCTGTCGACGGGCATATAACGCCGAGGATTTTCCCAGCTTCGTGCAGCCAGTAACCATCGGAATACTGCTCAGGCAATTTTACTGAGACAGGTTCTGGTGATAAACGTGCTCTGATCCCCTTCACCTGCTGGCCGTACCGACCGGACCGAACACGGCAAGTTGAAGGGCACCGATCCTGGTATCCTGGAGGTGCCTGGGCGGTATGACTTTCAGCAGGCCGAGGTTTTTCAAGCGCTCGTAGGGCTGTGTCCCGATACCCGCAATGTAGACAGCCCTGCCGGCACGCACCATGTCGAGTATGGCCTGCTCGAGCGCCAGGGAGGATGACACACCCAGGTGTTGCACATCGGTCATGTCAACCACCATGGCTTCAAGCCCTTCGACCTGGGAGTTACTGCGGCTGATCGCACGCGAGGTGCCGAAGATCATGGACCCGCGCATATACAGCAGCAGCACTTTGTTGCCGGCCTCCTGGAGGATGTCTTTCTCGTAGGGTGTCAGCCCGATATCGGTGCTCTCAGGATCGGTCACTGCCTTGACATCGGCCGCCTGCAGTTCCGAGAGCCGCATGACCGTTATGACGTTGGCGACGAACAGACCGAGACCGACGGCGACGATGAGGTCGACGAACACAGTCAGCAGTGTGACCCCGAAGGTGATCATGCTGCCTTTCGGCGAGATACGGTAGGCCCGCTTCAGGAAATTCCAGTCGACGATATCGATACCTACCTTCAGCGCTATGCCCGACAGTACGGCCAGTGGAATGACCGCTGTCAGATCAGCCACCCACAGCACGACGACGCAGAGGATAGCGACCCTGACCAGGCCCGCCAGCGCGGTACGCGCACCCGCCTGGATTCCGACTACGGTGCCCATGGTGGCACCGGCACCCGGCAGGCCGCCGAACAGGCCCGACATGGCATTGCCGATACCCTGGCCGATCAGTTCTTTGTTTGAGTTGTGTTCCTGGCGGGTGAGGCTGTCGGCGATCACCGAGGTCAGCAGTGCGTCGATGCTTCCGAGTACACCGAGGATCACGGCATCAACCAGCATGACCTGCCACTGCTCGGTACTGAATACCGGCAGCCTGATCTCCGGCAGGCCGGTCGGAATCTCGCCGATACGCCGGATGCTGTCCGGTCCGAACAGGGTGACCGAAATCAGGGTCACGACGACCAGCGCGAAAAGTTGCGCCGGCAGGTACCGCTTCAGCCTGACTGGCATGAACACCAGGATCGCCATGGTGGTCACTGCCATCAGGGTCTCGACCGGCCGCAACCCGGCGAGCAGCCGTGGCAGGTCCTGCAGGATGGCGATCACCCCGCCACCCGGCGATGCCTGGCCCAGGAACGGGCCGATTTGCAGGATGATCAGGATGACGCCGATGCCGGACATGAATCCCGATACAACCGTGTAGGGCATCAGGGTGACGTATTTCCCCAGCCGCATGACACCGAAGAAGATCTGGAACAGACCGGCCATGACCACGACCGTGAATGCCATTGCCATGCCGTTCACCGGGTCGGAGGCGATCAGCTTGGCGATGACTGCGGTAAATACCACGGTCATCGGGCCTGTCGGCTCGGACATCAAGCAGGGCGAGCCGCCGAACAACGCGGCAAACAGGCCGACCAGTATCGCACCGTAGAGCCCTGCCTCCGCACCGGCACCCGAAGCGACACCAAAGGCCAGCGCCATCGGCAGGGCGATCACCGCGGCCGTAGTGCCGCCGAAAACGTCGCCCCGAATGTTGCGCAGGTTGATTTCGTTGAACAGTTGCACGTTATAGCGATTGCTGCCGCGACAGGCAGTCCGTCCATACCTCAGTTTTTCTTGTCACGTGCTGCCCTTGTCACGCGTGCCTGTTTCTTTCTGCTCCCGCCGGATTTCTTCGGCTTGCGCAGGCACTGCTTCATGTCCGGCCACAACGCCTCCATGCGTTCGAGGATCTTATCCTCACTCGCAATGGTGAAATCCAGGAAGGTGCGCGCCACCAGCGACAGTTCCTTGCCCTTGGGGTAGACAATGAACCACTGACGCATGATCGGAAAGTCCTTGACCTTGAGGATTGCCACAGCCCCCCTGGTACCCTCCAGCAGCAGGGTGTGCAGCGAGAGAACGGAGAGGCCGAGGCCTCCAATCACAGCATGCTTGATGGCCTCGTTACTGCCAAGCTCCATACGCACCCGAGGCTGGCAGCCATGTGCATTGAATACGCGCAGGGTGGCATCGCGGATACCCGACCCCGGTTCGCGCATGATGAAAGGCTCCTGGCTGATCTCCTGGAGCGAGATGCTTTTCCTGCCCACCAGCGGATGCTCGCGCGGCGCAATGACCACCAGCGGATTCGGCGCGAAGGGAAACGCCTCGACATCCAGACGCTCGTTGGGCAGGCCGGTGATGTACAGATCATCCTCGTTAGCATGCAGGCGCTCGATGATGCGCTCGCGGTTGGTTACCTTCAGCGACAGCTCGATGCCCGGATAAAGCCGGCTGAACTCGCCCAGCATCTCCGGGGCGAGATACTTGGCCGTGGTGATCACCCCGATGCGCAGGTGGCCCCGTTTCAGCCCCTTGAGATCGGCAAACTTCATCTCGAGATTGGCCAGCGAATCGAACACCTGCCGACAGGCTGCGTACAGCTCCATTCCGGCCTCTGTGGGCGTGATATTGCGACCGACATGTTCGAAAAGCTCCAGGCCCATGACATCCGCCAGTTTCCTGATCTGCATGGAAACGGTTGGCTGGGTCAGAAACAGCTCTTCGGCCGCGCGCGTGAAACTGCCGAGCCGGACGATTGCCTCGAATACCTGTAACTGCCGCAGGGTCGCATGCCGGATCAGGTAGTGCGGCATGGTCATGGGCGGTCTGTCGCTGGAACGATCCGGGGCGGACATGGAATCACCCTGTCACGGGGTTGTATTGATCGGCGCACGGGCTTGGCCGCGCCATGCAATTCGAATATATATAATTATATATATGTGTGAGGAAAAGTATAGATTATGATCGATCTTTACCAAGGACTCAGTCGGGCCAGATCCGGCCGTGACTCTGATAGGGATCGTTGCTGATCAGCTGCGTGGCTGCCTTCATGACTGCCGCCTCAGGTACACGCTTCGTCTGCGTTGCCGGTTTTGCCGGCGCCCGGCGGGCAGTCGTCTTTTTGGTGGCCCTGGCGCGGGTACCCTCTGAGGGCTTCCCGCCCGCACCCAACTTGCTCTTGCGCATGGAATCCAGCAGTTTCTCCTTGGCCTTGTCTGCAGTCGTCATTATGCGGTTACCTCCTGGATGAGTTGTTCAAGTTCTTCGGCTGCGGCTGCGCCGCGTGCGCCCATATCAAAAACGCTCTTCCCTTCCAGCGCACTGTTGCGGTAAACCGCACGCCGCCTCAGCGCCGTCCTGGCAACCGGCAGGGAGATTTCCGTCAGCGCCTCGCGCACCACGCGCGAGAGCGTTGTCCGTATTTCCAGCTGATTGATCACCAGCAGCGACCTGAGCGATGGATTGGTTCTACGCGCGTTTGCAATCGCACGTTCTATGTGGACAGTCGCCCACAGGTCAACCGGCGACGGCTGTACCGGTATCAGCGCCAGGTCGCCGACCTCCAGTACCGAAATTGTTTGTGAAGCATGGACTGACGGCGGACAGTCGACCACGACGTAGTCAAACTCCCGGGCCAGTTCGGTTATCTGGGTCTGCAGATTGCCGGTTGCAGCGATTGCAGAAATGGAATTCTGTTCGTCAGCTAATTCCCGCCATTGCAGTGATGAACCCTGCGGATCGGCATCCACAACCACAATCCCGGCCTGCCTGGCGAGTCCGGCGGCGAGGTTGACGCTCAGCGTTGTTTTCCCAGCACCACCCTTGTTGCCGACAACGGCAATTACAGGCATCCCGGGATACGCTCAGTGACTGGTTTCGCTGGCCAGCTGATCAAGCTGCCGGGCAAAACGGTGCTGCTCATCGCCCAGCGCCTCGGTGCCTTCTTCCACGTGAATCGTGATATTCACATAATCGCGGCCGAATCCCATATCGGGATACAGGCCTTCACGCTCGGACAGTTCGGCAGCCCGGTCCAGGAAATCCCGTAACGCGCTGTAGTCCCGGAACTCGTAGCGCCGCTCGAGACGTACGGGCCGGGTGCGTTCCTGCCACTCATGGTTCATTGCCAATCTCCGCAGTTGCTGACCGGACTATACAACACCGATAACCCGTTTATTGCAATTGCTCCAACCAGGCCTTCAGGGATTCGGCATGCTCCTGCTCTTCTGCCAGCAAACCCTCGAAAAACAAACGGTTATCCTGATCACCGATGCGAGCACAGTGACTGCGCGCCTCCGCGTAGAGCTTCACGAGCTCTTCCTCGAAGGCATAATCATGCTCCAGCAATGTCCGCAAGTCACTACCCAGGGCGACCGGACGCAGTTGTGACGCGTTCGGGGCGACACCCAGGGCGAGCATCCGGCTGATTATCCGTTCGGCATGCCCGAGCTCTTCACTGGCTTCAGCGCTAAGCTTCCCGGCTATCTCGGTCAGCCCCCACACGCCCACAAGCTTCGCCTGTGTCGTGTAGAGCTGTACCGCGGAGAGCTCGAGGCTCAGGCCGCGGCCGAGATAGCCGAGAACACGCTGATCAGTACTGGCAATTGACATGACGACAGATCAATCAGTCGTTAAGCGATTACATGCATCAGCTGCGCTCCGGACGATTGCCGCCTGATTCACTGAGTATGGGTTCTACCTCGCGATGCGGGCGGGCAATGATGTGTGCTGCCACCAGTCCATCGCCAACGCGCTCACAGGCATCTGCACCCGCGCGCACGGCAGCATTGACAGCACCCGTCTCACCACGCACCAGAACCGTGACGTAACCACCACCGACGAAATCGCGCCCGATCAGGCGAACCTCGGCGGCCTTGGTCATGGCATCGGCAGCCTCAATAGCGGGAACCAGACCGCGTGTCTCAATCATGCCCAGGGCAATGCCAAATTTTTCGTTGGCCATGGTCGATCTCTCCTGTTTAAACTGTTTAGGTAATAAAACCTCTACCGTCAGGCAGCGGCTTCGCGACTCGTACTACCGCCAGTCGGCAGAATCGGCTCGACTTCGCGATGCGGACGGGCAATGATGTGTGCCGCAACCAGACCGTCACCGACGCGTTCGCAGGCATCGGCGCCGGCACGGACCGCTGCGTTGACAGCGCCGGTCTCGCCACGGACCAGAATCGTCACATAACCGCCACCGACAAATTCACGACCGATCAGGCGAACCTCGGCGGCCTTGGTCATGGCGTCCGCCGCCTCGATAGCCGGAACCAGCCCGCGGGTCTCGATCATGCCCAGTGCAATGCCGTAACTGTCATTTGCCATCTTACTTTCTCCTAGTAGTTGTTGACTTGGTTGATTCAGGTAAATTACAACGACAAGCCCGTTGTCACAGTTTTCTCGGTCGGCTGATCGTTTTCAGCCTCCCAGAAATCGATAATGCCGCCGATCGTCAGATCGGTCAGGATTTCAAAATCGCCGGCCGCGTATCGCGCTGCCGATCCACTCATGGTGAATACCCAATTGCCCTTGCGCACACCTACCGGGTCCACCGCAACCTGCTGCTTGCCGCTACTGTCCCGCAGCACGCGCAGGCTGATGTGCTTCAGGCCTTCGATTCTCTGCGTACACACCAGCGGTTCCTCTGCCTGCAGAATATCCACTATTGCGCCGCCTCTTCCGGTTCCCAGTGGTCGATAATGCCGACGATGGTCAGGTCACTTGGGTATTCCTTGCTGCCGGCCGCCTCGCGTGCCGCGGAACTGCCGACACAGATCACCCAGTCGCCGGGCTTGCAGCCCACCACATCGACGGCAACCAATCTCGAACTGCCGTCAAGCACCACCTGCATGTGCTTGTGCTCCAGACCGGCTATGCGGTTGGTCGCTACCAGCGGCTTTTCCACCTGACAGATCTTCATCAGTGCGCTCCCGCAGCCAGAGATGTCTTCACTGAACAGTCCAGTATCTCGATGCGGCCGGGCGCGCTGACATCGCGCACCACCTGCAGCGTGTGCAGCAGGCCGCGCTCGCTCAATTCCCGGTAGCGCGCATGCAGCGCATCCGCCACCCGGTGACAGTGTTCCTCGGCACGTTCGCGCGCACCCGGTACATTGCCGTGATAGTCAAAGCGGACCACGATCGGCACGGGCAGACCGTGCGAGACGTTCAGCCCGGTGAAAATGCTGATACCGACATCCAGGTCCCTGGCTGCCTCCTCGACGGTATTCATGTAGGCAAAGAACGTGAGGTTGCGCAGCTGCACCTCCTCGAATCCGATTCCGGCTCCGATGAAGCGTTCGGCATGGCCGATGTCGCTGTAATGACCACCGTAGTAGCCGCGCACGTACTCGACCTGCGAAATGTTGTTGGTCAGCAGGTAGGCGATAAAGCGCGCCATGCCGTCGGCCAGTGCACTACCGCCCCGCTCCCTGACATGCTCCTCGATCCACTGCCCGGCCTGGCCCGCACTCATGCGCGCCGTGGCATCGTACACCGCCTGGCTGTCGATGTAGTTCTCCAGATCGATATTGTCGTTCGCATCCGGCATGTGTATACGAATCGCGTCGGTATCCGTGTCCATGCCGATCAGCAGGCAATCAATGGAAGCACCGCAGCAGTATGTGTTTTCCACGGCCTGCCTGAACCCCTGCAGACGGTCGAGTCCACCCTGCGCCGCCTTGCGGGTATCGGATCCGTGCGCCGCGCATCCCTCGTGCTGCGGATCAACCGAGCTGTGGTGATAGACCACCGCCTTGAGATAGCGCGTCGGTTCGTCCGCGGTATTCGGCTTGCCCTCGCGGAATCGCACCAGCTCCGTTCGCACCCACTTCTCGAGACTGTCCTCGATGTCGAACATCGCACCCGCGTAGGAGCGGCGGCGCACGGCCTTGTAGGGCAGGCGCAACACGTAGCGGATCACGTGCGCCAGGCGGCCGTCTGAGCAGGGCGAGACGTCGAGCAGGTGGAAACCGCACTCATGCAGGAAGGCCTGGAACCGCGTATCGCTGCTGTCACCCAGCGGGTCACGGGTGAATACCTCGTCACAGAAACGGTGGTAGATTTCAAACACGCACCACGCAAACAGGCTGCGCATGTCGAGCTGTTCGACCCAGGCATCCTCGAGCAACACCTGCGGCAGTTCAAAACCAAGATGTCCGCGGGCAAGCTTTTGCGCCTGTTGCACGAAATCGGCCTCATGCTGCTGTGCGGAGATCTGTTTCAGCGTCGGCACGATCGAATCGAACGCTTCCTTGACGCTGCGCTCGTAGCTATACAGCCGGGTGTTTTCCTCGCCACGCGCCAGAGCATGCCCGCCTGAATAGCGCAGGCCAGCGCCGGTACCGGTTGCGACCGGTGCCAGCCCCGCCGACCTGTCGCCGGGACGACCGCTCGGCGCCACCGCCGGCACCCGGGACATGGAACGATGGATTCTGTTGCGTGCGCTTAACATGACAGATCGGATCGCGTGTTAACCGCGAGCACCTCCCGAATAGGTAATCAGGGAACCCTTCTCCGTACCGCCGCCGCCACCCGTCACCTTGCTGGTCGGCACGGGGATTTTCTCGTTGCGCTTCTGCACCGGGGCCATCGCATGGTCGGGACCGGCACGCAGCGTCGGGTTGCGGCGGGTCGCGGAGACACCCTCCGTGCCGGTCATGCGGCCGTTGCGCTCCCAGTCATCGCCGGTGATCTTGAGGCCGGCATCCTGACCTTCACCGGTGATGCGCGACTTGACCCGGCCTTCAAAATCCTGGGCCTCGACGGGACGCATCTCGGCGGCCTGCACGCTGCCCTGCCCGAAACGGGCCTCCTCGGTACCGGTGACCTTGCCGCTGGCCTTGCCGAACGGACCCGTGATCTGGCCCTGCTCGTACCGGTTGCCGGTCACACCCGTGGAACCCAGTGCGCGCTGGGCACCACCCGAAGGGGGTGTCACGCTGAACTGTTGCCACGGCGCGTCAGTCAGCGCCTGCGGGAAATCCGGGCTGGCGGTGTCGGCGGGTGTCGCCGGGCAGGCGCCGGCAAACTGGTCGGCACCGACATAGGGCGTGCCGGAAACCGGTTCGCAGGCGCCCTTGCGGTCACCGGTCATCTTGCCACCCACACCGGGTTGCTGTCCGGTCAGGGCCGGGCCAGGCGTACTGCGCAATGCGCGGGTACGAAGCGCAGCGCTTGCCGCCTCATCCGCGGGGCAGAAGGCGCCGTATTGCTCGGCGCCGGCATACGGCGTACCGGTCACAGACTTGCAGGTGCCGGGCTCGTCACCGGTAACCTTGCTGGCGCGCCCTGTCATCGTGCCGGTAACGGCCTTGCCTTTCAGAGTCGTGGAGACCCCCACCTTGGTATCGGTCGGCTGTGGTGCGGTGTCGCAGAATGCACTGTATTGCTCGTAGCCGACATAGTCGTCACCGGTGATGTTACGGCAGCTGCCGGCCTCATCGCCGGTCATGCGTTCACGGCGGCCCACCATGGTACCGGTTACGCTGCCACCGCGCAGCGTGGCGCTGACGCCCACCTTGTGCGGCTCCTTACCGATATCCTCGGGCTGGGTGTACTGGGTACCGGTCAGTGCACGGCCCATACCGGACTCGTTGCCCGTCACCTTCTCGGACCGGCCCACAACGATACCGGTCATGACCTTGCCCTTGCGCGTCTCGCTCTGCACGACCTTGCTGGGCCCCTTGGCGAGGAACTCACCGCACCAGGACTGTGACTGCTCTGCGCTGATGTACTCGTTGCCGGTCACACGCTTGCAGGTACCCGGCTCATTGCCGGTCACATTGGTGCCGCGTCCTATCCTGTTGCCGCTCACGGGATTGCCGTGCGAGGTCTGCGTCACGGTCACCTTGCGTGGCCTGGTGGACGGCTCGGTCTGGCAAAATTCGCGAAAGATGTCCGCGCCCAGGTACTCGGTACCGGTGATGCCGCGGCAGGTACTGGGCTCGTCACCCGTGACACTGGCGCTGCGGCCCACCATGGTGCCGGTTACGGTCTGGCCCTGTTCAGTCTGGCTGGCACCAACCTTCCAGGGCTGGTCTTTGGCTGCCGCCGCGGCCGGCTTCGGCCGCACCCGTCCACAGGGCGCGGATTTCTTCTGCCCGGAACCGCCGCTGGTGCTGCGCAGTTCGCGCACCGATTTGGCGAGGTCGCGACTCGACAGGTTCTGATTGCCGGCACGCGCCGTTTGCGCGACCGACATGCCGTTCTTGCTGATACCGGCCTTGCCGCGCGAGGACATGGCTTCGCGCCGCGCCAGCGAGGCTGCACGACCCGCGGAAAGCTTGACCTTGAAGGACTTGATGCCGGGGCGCATCGCCTTGCCTGCCGGTTTCACCGGTGCTGCGGTCGCGACAGTGTCCTGTGCATCGGCCCTGGCCCTGTCCTTGCAGCCACAACCGCAAGCCTTGCCCGCCTCGCCCGTTGTCTGCGACACGGCGGGGGCGGACGCGCCCTTGCCACCGGCATCCGCCGAGCGGCTACGGTCCTGACTCCGGAGACCGGCCTTGCCGCCAGTCGACATCGCCTGGCGACGCGCCATGGAGGCGGCACGCCCAGTGGTGGCCGGCGCCCTGACCGGCGCTGCGGTGCGTATCTGTGCAGGCGCTGCCGCGCGCTGCATGTTAGCCGTAGACGGCAGTGCGGCCTTGCCGCCGCTCGACATTGCCTGGCGACGCGCAACGGAAGCGGCACGCCCGCTGCTGGCCGGTGCCGCGGCGGCCTGCGCCGGTGCGGGCCTGGCCGTCGTTCGCGTGTTACCAGTGTTACCAGCAGACGGCAGTGCAGCCTTGCCGCCGCTGCTCATGGCCCTGCGCCGGGCAAGAACCAGCTCGCGCGTGCTCTGGGTTGTCGCTGTTTGTGCCATTGTTAACCCCGTTGAATCAACATTAATCCTGTCACCGGCGCCCGCCAGTCACGGGCGCCGGAACCGATGCCTCAGCGGCGGCCTTCGAAGACGACGAAGGCGGCACCCTGGGTCTGGGAATAGTTGTCATACCCGGTCAGGCGGACGTGATGGTCCGGAAAGGCACGGTGACAGGCCTCGAGCTCGGACAGGACGGTGGAGATATCCTGCTCGCCGAAGAACGGCAGCTTCCACATGGTCCAGTAATGGTCGAAGGCACGACTCGGGTGCTCGTGCTCGATGGCCGGCGCCCAGCCGTTGCCGAGAATGTAGGCGATCTGTGCCTGTATCTCGTTCTGGTCCATCTTGGGCAGGAAACCGAAGGTCTCCAGCGTGTTGGTAGTTTCGAAATTACTGATATCTGTAGCAGCTGACATGGTTTTATCCTCTTGTAAATTTCAGGTCGAAACGGTTTGTCCGCGACTGGCGCGATCAGGCCACGTCCAGCTTGTCAACAGTCTCGAACTCGAACTTGATTTCCTTCCAGGTCTCCATGGCGATGGCCAGCTCGGGGCTGGTGCGCGCGGCCTCGGTAAGGATGTCACGGGCCTCCTTCTCGATCTGGCGGCCTTCGTTGCGCGCCTTGACGCTGGCTTCCAGTGCGACGCGGTTGGCGGCGGCGCCTGCAGCGTTACCCCATGGGTGACCCTGGGTACCACCACCGAACTGCAGCATGGAGTCATCACCGAAAATCGTGACCAGCGCCGGCATGTGCCAGACGTGGATGCCACCCGATGCGACCGCGAAGACGCCCGGCAACGAGCCCCAGTCCTGATCGAAGAACACGCCGCGCGAGCGATCTTCCGGTACGAAGGATTCGCGCAGCTGGTCCACGAAACCCAGGGTCGACTGACGGTCACCCTCGAGTTTACCGACCACCGTACCGGTGTGCAGGTGGTCACCACCGGACAGTCGCAAACACTTGGCCAGCACGCGGAAGTGGATACCGTGCTTCGGATGACGGTCGATCACGGCGTGCATGGCGCGGTGGATGTGCAGCAGCATGCCGTTTTCACGGCACCAGTTGGCCAGGCCGGTATTGGCGGTGAAGCCGCCGGTCAGGAAGTCGTGCATCAAGATGGGCGAGCCAACCTCCTTGGCGAACTCGGCGCGCTTGTACATCTCTTCCGGGGTCGCAGCGGTAACGTTCAGGTAATGACCCTTGCGCTCGCCGGTCTCCTGCTCGGCCTTCTGGAGTGCTTCACCGACGAACTCGAAGCGGTCACGCCAGCGCATGAACGGCTGCGAATTCACGTTTTCGTCGTCCTTGGTCATATCCAGACCGCCACGGAGGCACTCATACACGGCACGGCCATAGTTCTTGGCCGACAGGCCCAGCTTGGGCTTGATCGTCGCACCAAGCATCGGACGGCCATACTTGTTCAGACGATCGCGCTCGACCTGGATGCCGGCGGGCGGACCACCGCAGGTCTTGATGTAGGCAATCGGGAAGCGGATGTCCTCGAGACGCAGGTGCTTCAGCGCCTTGAAGCCGAACACGTTACCAACCAACGAGGTCAGCACGTTCACGACGGAACCTTCCTCGAACAGATCAATCGGGTAGGCGACGAACGCGTAGAAGGATTCGGAGTCGCCCGGCACGTCCTCGATGCGGTAGGCACGACCCTTGTAGTATTCCAGGTCGGTCAGCAGCTCGGACCACACCGTACTCCAGGTACCGGTCGAACTTTCCGCGGCCACGGCAGCGGCCACCTCCTCACGCGGCACATTCGACTGCCCCGTACACTTGAAACAGGCCAGCAGGTCAGTGTCGAGCGGCACATAGTCCGGCGTCCAGTATTTTTCGCGGTATTCCTTGACACCCGCTTTATAGGATGTTTCTGCCATTGTCGTCTCCTGTTTCGTTGACTGTCTGGTGAATGATTGGATACTGTGATGAGGCCAGCCGAGAGCATAGGATGAATGGCGCAATCTATTCCAATCGATATTTTATTGAAAATACATAGATAATAATCTATGCCAAAATCCACCCGCCGACTGCCTGCCGGCCGGGTCGTAACGTTCTTCTGGCGCTACCGGTCACATAACCCCCTCGGCACGCCGTGCCGCCCAGAAGTTCTTGCTGTCGACCGGCTCACCGTGCATGAGGGCGCTGCGCAGCCGGCGTGTCTTCTCCACCATACGCCAGGTAGAACGGTTGTTGTTGTAGGCCGAGACCTCGCGCAGATCGACCCACAGGACCTGATGCGACTCGTCGTTGCCGGGTACAGGCAGCCGGCTGTCGATCTGGACGAGGAACCGTATGTCGATATGTTCGTGCCAGGGCCCGTGCTCGCTGACAGGAATGACGTGGATATCGAGGTCGAATACATCCTCGGTCAGCAGCCGCACATGTTCAGGATCGATCCCCGTCTCCTCGGCGGTCTCGCGCAGCGCCACGCGCAGAATATCGGCGTCGCCGTCGGCGTGCCCGCCGGGCTGGAACCACTGGTTCTGCTTGACGTGGTGCATGATCAGTGCCTGACTGAAATCCGGGCTGACCACCCAGGCCGAGCCGGTGACATGCGCCGGCAGGTGTTCGCGGTCGAAGACATCCGTATGGGCCACCACGAAGGCGCGCGCACGCGCCACAAAGGCCGCCTCATCCATGAAACGCGTGTCATGGCGGTTGAGCAGCCGGAGCAGTTCCTGTCGATGCATGGTCAGGTCCCGCTGGGATTCTTGACGGCCTCGATCGCCGCGGCCGCCGCCTCATCCACATCCGCCTCACGCCCGGAAAGCGTCAGGCGACCGTATGCTCCCACGGCACGGACGTCGATCAGGGTGATACTGGCAGCCTTCTCGGCCTGATTGGCCGCATAGATGATGTAACCGGCCGGATCGGTCTCGAGGATGAACATGCTCTCGCCCGGCAGGATCATCGACCCCCCGCGGTGCTGACGGTTGATCAGCACACAATGATCCGCGGTCATGCCGCGGATGATCTCCTGCCAGGCGATCTGGCATTGTTGCCGGTCGGACACTTTGGCACCCAGGTTGGCCAGGACGATACGACCCGCCTCGCGCACGTCGCTCTGGTCGCGGTGATTGATGACCATGGAACCGAAGGTACGCTCGACCACCTGCTGGGTGAGGCTGACACGGGTCGTCTTGAGCGCGATGTCGGTGAACATGTGGATTGCCATGCCCGGGGAGACCTCCATCCAGAGGCAGGCATCACCGGGAACCGGCGGAAACCCCTGTGAAACCGAGGCCATGTACTCTGCAAGCTGCGGCTGCAGTGAATCTATGTACACATAGGTTCTGAGCTTTACAGTGACTTCGCTTCGCATTGAATACCCTGTTCCTTGAGTCCCTATGCTCCCGGAACATGCCGCAGCATGGCCCGCGCCGAAATCCCGCGCGTTCCTGGTGGACAGGCTTACAGTGAGGTCAAAAGATCAGAAAAGGTTAGGGTAGTCGACACTTAGAAACAAGTAAATTGTTTCTTGTTTATAGATAGATAATTATCTATTGGTTGGCGCGAAGGGACCTGGTCTGGTGCAGTGATTCATGAACCTCCGGCCAGTCCATCCGGGGCGAACAATGCCAAGGCATTTAATAGGTTCGCCTGCTGTCGTACCGGGCGAGGCAAATCGCCCGGGCGCACCGGCCTGAGCGGCATTCAGCCGCAGCGATCGCGAGACGCTTACAGACCACTGCACCTGCATCCGCACTCGATCGTGGATTGCCTCGGGCTGACGGTGCGGGTGGCGGCGCTCCGTATGCCGTTGCCGGGCCGGGGCTGTGCGTATTGCATCGGACCATGCACGGTTCACCGACGACCTGCCCCTGCTGCAGGCTGTAAAAAGAGCACGGCTTGCAGTCATTCGTCGCGCCGCCTGACGCTTGAACTCTGGTTCCTGCGCCGCAGCACAACGGCGGGCCGGCGCGGAGTGCAAATGAGACAGCTCCACCCCGGGGCCGGGCGGGCATTGCCGCCGTGATCGGCCGGGATCCCCGTCAGCCCTGTCACCCGTATACACCGGGTGAAGGCACTGGACATCCGCTGCCGATGCGGCTGACTGTACTCCAGGACCGTCCAGTCCTCGTCCGGACGACAACGGCATGCCGGGAGCAAATACGCCGGTACCCTGCCGCAATGCAGCCTGACATGGATGGCTGCAATACCAGGCGACGGAACCTCACGCCACCATATCGTTCAGGGTTTTGACTGCGCGGTCGCAACTTGCTAACGTGCGCAGGTTATTTGAACGTCGACGAGCCGCCCCTCCTTCCGAGCAACGTATGTCCACGCACTGCACGACAACCGCGCACAGACTGTGGCTCCCGCTGCTCGTCGCAGTCGTGCTGTATGTCGTCAACGACATTTCCTCGGCAGGGGACGATTCCCCGTTGTTCGGCTGCGAACCGGATGTAAAGCCTGTGTTCATGGAACCGGGCGACGACGACAGCCGGGACAAAGGTACACAGACCCACGGCAACCGACCGACCCTGCAAGGCGACCAACGGATGGCTGGTGTCGACGCTGCGTCTCCCCGCAAAGAGGCTGAAACGCTCACCCTCAACCGCGGACCACCCGCCGGTATCCAGGCCCCGGCATGACCGGAACCTGCGCGGATCACCGCGCCGCAAGGGAAGACCCGAATTCCATCCTGATGCGGACAATGCACGATCCGCCCGCCACTCGACTGGGATGAGAGGACAGCACTGCCCCGACGGTTACCGGCCCAACCACATGGCTGTCGGACCATATTGTCTCACTGATTCACCGGGCGCAACGGCGCCTGAACTGGCACGACCGGAGTAGACGTGAACACAACTGCGAAGAGCATCCTCATCACGCGTCTCATCGGCGCGATTCTTTTCCTCGCCGCCGGTTTCAAGCTCAGCGGCATGGTCCCCACGCCCGAGATCGCCTGGGTATCCGGCATCCTGTTGCTGACGATCTACCTTTTTGTATTCGAAATCGTCGAGGTCGATGTCGCCGCCGTCTGCATCATGGTCTTGCTGGGCCTGATGTCGTTCGCCGGTCCACTGCTGTTCGGACTGGATCAGCCGTTCGTGTCTACGCAGCACCTGTTCGACGGATTTGCCAGTAATGCCGTGATGTCGATCATCGCCGTAATGATCATCGGCAAGGGGCTGGACAAGACCGGTGTCATGAGCTCGGTTGCGAGTTTCATACTCAAGCACGGCGGACGCACCGAGGGACGCATCATCCCGTTCATCTCCGGCACCGTTGCCATCATCTCCAGTTTCATGCAGAACGTCGGCGCCGCGGCACTGTTCCTGCCCGTGGTCAGCCGTATCTCGGCACGCTCCGGGCTGCCGCTGTCGCGGCTGCTGATGCCGATGGGTTTCTGCGCCATCCTCGGCGGCACCGTGACCATGGTCGGTTCCAGTCCGCTGATCCTGCTCAACGACCTGATCCTGACTTCCAACCAGGCGCTGCCACCGGGGCAGAAGATGAGCACGTTCGGCCTGTTCAGCGTGACGCCGATCGGACTGGCGCTGGTCACCGCGGGCATTCTCTACTTCGTGCTGCTCGGCAGGCTGGTGCTGCCGGCCGGTCAGACCGAAAGCAGTACGGTCGGCTCCAACACCATGAGCTATTTCCAGGACATTTACGGCATCGACTACGCCCTGTTCGAGGTAAAGGTCCCTGCGCGCAGCCCGCTGGTAGGCAAGCTGTTCGACGATATCGAAAGCGAATCGCACATCCGCATCATCGCCACCATGCGCACCGACAAGGACACCCGCATCGGCCCGGGCGCGCTGGCACGCGACCAGGGCATCGAGGGCGGTATGGTGCTGGGTATTCTCGCCTCGCCGGCGGATGTGCAGAACTTCGTCCAGAAATTCGAACTGCAGAGCAGCAGGAACCTGGAGACCTTCGGTGAATCGCTGGCCCCGACCAAGTCGGGTGTCGCCGAAGTCCTTATCCCCCCCGGTTCGCAGCTGATCGGCAAGAGTGCGCGCGATGTCTGGATGCGCAAGACCTACGGCATCGCCATGGTAGGCCTGCACCGCGATGGCAAGACCCTGCGCGAGGGAGATGACATCCGCAACCTGCCGCTGAAGGCCGGCGATACCCTGGTGGTGCATACCACCTGGGATGCCCTGCACCGGCTCGAGTCCAATCACGATTTCGTCGTCATCACCACCGAGTATCCGCACGAGGAGGTACGTCCCAACAAGGTCGGTCATGCGCCTGGTGTTCTTCCTGGTCGCACTGTCGCTGGTGCTGTTTTCCGACCTGCGCCTGTCGGTCTCGCTGCTGACCGGCGCACTCGGCATGGTGCTGTCCGGCGTGCTCAGCATGGACGAGGCCTACCAGGCGGTCAGCTGGAAGACCGTGTTTCTGCTCGCCAGCCTGATCCCGCTGGGCATGGCGGTGGAGAACACCGGCACCGCCGCCTGGATCGCCGAGCAGACACTGGCACGTGCTGGGCGACGTGCCGATCTGGGTCATTGCAGTCCGCGCTGGCGGCGCTGGCCACCTTCTTCACCCTGGTGATGTCGAATGTCGGCGCCACCGTGCTGCTGGTGCCGCTGGCGGTGAACATGGCGCTGGAAGCCGGCGCCGACCCGGCGGTGTTCGCGCTGACGGTGGCCATCGCCACGTCGAATTCCTTCCTGATTCCCACCCACCAGGTCAATGCCCTGCTGATGGGGCCGGGCGGTTACCGGGTGGCGGACTTCATGCGCGCGGGCGGCATCATGACCGTGCTGTTCCTCGTCGTCATGCTGGTCATGCTGAACATCCTTTTCTGAGATAACAGATGTATACGAACAAGAACCGTACCTTCAGTTCCGGCCGGCGCTGGCTGCCGGCCATCCTGATGCTGCTGCCAGGTGCAGTTGCCGCCAGTGCTGCCGCACAGGGTGGTATTACCTGACCTGACCTCCAGTACGGTCGGTTACCTGTCACTGGCGATATTCGCGCTTGCCTACCTGCTGGTCACGGCAGAGGAATTCACCCACCTGCGCAAATCCAAACCGGTCATCATCGCCGCCGGCCTGATCTGGGGACTGGTGGCCTGGGCCGCCGGGCAATCCGGCCATGGTCACCTGGCCGAACAGGCCGCACGTCACAACCTGCTTGAATATGCCGAGCTGATGCTGTTCCTGCTGGTGGCGATGACCTACATCAATGCCATGGACGAGCGCAACGTCTTCGATGCGCTGCGTTCCTGGCTGGTGCACAGGGGCTTCGGCTTCCGTACGCTGTTCTGGCTGACCGGCATTCTGGCCTTCTTCATCTCGCCGGTCGCCGACAACCTGACCACGGCATTGCTGATGTGCGCGGTGGTACTGGCCGTGGGCGGTGACAATACGCGCTTCGTGACGCTGGCCTGCATCAACATCGTGGTCGGCGCCAATGCCGGCGGCGCATTCAGCCCGTTCGGCGACATCACTACCCTGATGGTCTGGCAGAAGGGCATGGTGGATTTCTGGACCTTCTTCGCCCTGTTCGTGCCGTCGCTGGTCAACTTCGTGGTGCCCGCCGCCATCATGCATTTCGCGGTACCCCCGGGACAGCCGGAGAGTGGCGGCGAGCTGGTTTCCATGAAACCCGGCGCGAAGACGATCATGGCGCTGTTCCTGCTGACCATTATCACGGCAGTCTCGTTCCACAACTTCCTGCAACTGCCGCCGGTGATGGGCATGCTGACCGGGCTGGGCTATCTGCAGCTGTTCGGTTTCCTGCTCAGGCGCGCGGAGACGAGGATGCTGCGCTACAACGCACTTGAACGCGACCATGCCGGCAAGCTCGGCGATATCGTCCCCTTTGACGTGTTCAACAAGATCGCCCGCGCCGAATGGGACACCCTGCTGTTCTTCTATGGCGTGGTCATGTGTGTCGGCGGCCTGGGCTTCCTCGGCTATCTCGCCATGGCCTCTGATGTCATGTATACGCAATGGGGTGCAACCACCGCCAATATCAGCGTCGGCCTCCTGTCCTCCATCGTGGACAACATCCCCGTGATGTTCGCCGTACTGACCATGAACCCGGACATGTCCACCGGGCAGTGGCTGCTGGTGACCCTGACGGCGGGCGTCGGCGGCAGCCTGCTGTCGATCGGGTCCGCGGCCGGTGTTGCACTGATGGGCCAGGCGCGTGGCAAGTACACTTTTTTCGGGCACCTGCGCTGGACGCCCGTGATTGCCCTCGGTTATGCCGCGAGCATCCAGGTACACATGTGGGTCAACGCCGCGCATTTCTGACCGACAGGATCAATCCTGCGATTGTGTAAGGGAACACGATGGAGCATGCAATGAAATCCAGACTCATCCACATCCTCATCATTTTTGCCATGCTGCTCCCCGTCCTGCCGGGTTGCGCGCGCAAGACGGCCGTGTTTGAAACCGGGCTGAACATCCTCGGCACCTTCGCCCAGGTCAGCATCGCCGGACTGACACCTGAACAGGCGCAGGAGGCGACGCACCAGGCGGAGCAATCGCTCAAGTCACTGGACCACATCGGTTACACCTTCGGTGCCGGTGGCGAACTGCAGCGCGTCAACGAGGCGCTGGCGAACGGGCGCACCATTGCCGTCAGCAGCGAGATGATCGATTTGCTGACCAGGGCCCGCAAGCTGTCGCTGGCCAGCGGCGGGCTCTTCAACCCGGCCGCCGGCGAGCTGACCGCGCTGTGGGAATTCCATTGCAACCGGGAGGCATGCGACACGCCAGCGCCCTATCCGGACGAGGTCCAGGCACTGGTCGAGGAAAAGCTGGCCAGGGTACTCGAACGCCTGCCGACCATGAACGACCTGGCGATTCGCGGAAACCGCGTCAGTAGCCGTAATCGCCAGGTCAGGCTCGAGTTCGGTGATGTCATTCGCGGCCTGGCCCTGGACCTGGGCATCAAGAATCTGCGCCTGGCCGGCGTGGACAATGCCATGATCGACATCGGCGGCAACGTGCATACCACGGGTACGCGAGGAGACCATGCCTGGTGGATCGGCATACCCGACATCACCGGCAAGCACATGATCGGTTCGATCGAGACCAGCGAGAATGAGAGCGTGGTCAGCGTACGCGCACTCGACACTTCGCTCGGGCAACAGGACCTCGTCTACCGCCGTATCGTCGATCCGCGCAACGGACAGCCGGTCAGTAAAATCCAGTCGGTGACCGTTATCCACAGCAGCGCCATGGTCGCGAACGCCGCCGCTACGGCCTTTCTGGTTGCCGGTATGCATGACTGGAAGCGTGTCGCCGATCGCATGGATGTTCACGCCCTGCTGATGATCACACAGGACGGCACCATCTATACCAGCCCGGCCATCGACCACCGCATACACTGGAAACAGGGTATTACCCACCAGCACCTGATGCCCTGACTCAGGAGTTGCGCTCCGGCGCCCGATTACCTAAGGTTGTGCACAGCCGGCGCACACCTGCGCATGGCGACACCTGATCGGCTGCCAGCGGAGCAAATATTGGTCAACCGGGTCACAGAAACCTTCTTCCTGCCAGAGGCAGTGGACCGGCAGACATGGACCCTGCCCGCCGACATCTACAATCTGTCGCGAACCCTGCTCGGCCGCAGCGAATTCAACTGCGCCTTTGTACCGATTCGAAGTATGCAGTACCTGGCGGTCATCACCTGTGAAGAGATCGTGTTTGTCGACAGCCAGGCCTACGCCTATCGCGATAACGAGGGCGGCCGGCTGATCATGCTGGCATGGAAATTCGACACGATCGCGCAGCGCGACGCCCTCGACCAGCCGCAGCCCTGCGAGGTGGTTCACTACACGCCGGATGGCAGAGAGATACAAATGCGTCTGGTAGGTGCCTACCGGGTGGCGCTCCAGCTGATGGACCAGCGTTACCGAGATCGTGCGCTGCCGCCGGGCGGCGCGTGCATCATCCCGCTGAAATAGCTATTGCCTATCCCCTTCCGGCTGCAGGATATACCAGGCGGGACGCAGCAAAGCACATGTGTTGTATCTTATTCGGTTCACCTGACGCGCCTGGCTCAACCGGTTGTGCACTTGCAGCAAGCGACATAAAGTCGCTCTTGATCGCGCAGGTAAAACCACAAATTGGCGGGATTGCGTATGCCGTTTACCGGCTACAAACAATGATTCAATGACAAATAAAAACGACGGCCCTCAAGAGGAGGGCCGTCGCTACAACACGTTCAGCTAGATTCTTTTGTTGTTCAGGCATTGCTGTATTTTCTTCCAGTATCTTTACCATCCACTCCAGCGCTTCGTTATCTTCCGGCGATAGCGACTCGGATGCAGCTGGATCGTTGTTTCCTGGGCTTCAGTTACCGCCTCTGACAGCTGGGTCTGATTTTCGACCTGCGTATCCACTGCAGCTTCGTCCGCGGATTCGGCAAGCGCCGGTGCCGCGACCATGATGCCCAGTCCGAAAGTAACGATGTTCAACAGTCTGTATGTCTTTATGCGATTCACCTATGTATCTATCACTTCTGTGTCTATCAGCGTTGTCGTAATACAGTCCCGCCTTCTTCTTGCGACTCACCCAGAAACCGATCCTGGCCGGTATGGCATGACACCGGGTTCACTGTCGATATATTTTTGACACATTAAAAAGAAACGATCAAGTAACCGCTGCGCTCGATCCAGATATTTGATGGGATGCCAGCGGCCGACTGCAGCAGTATTCACTGTGTGGCCGTCAGGGTTGCGCCTCCACATTAAGCTATTGATTATATGGCTCGTAGCTAAAGGCCCGACCAGGGCGGGACTCGGGTAGGCGACGAAGGCGTAGTAGCAGGTATCGTCACCCGGCACGTCCTCGATCGCATAGGCGCGGCCCTTGTAGTCCAGATCGGTCAGCAGGTCGGTCCACACCGTGGCCTAGGTACCGGTCGAGGAATCGGCGGCCACGGGTGCGACGGCCTCTTTACGCGGCACGCACGGCTGCGGGGTAATCTTGAAGCAGGCAAGAATGTCGATATCTTTCTGCATGCAGTGCAGCTCCGCGGCATTCCATCACACCCGCGCCGCAGGTTTTTGCCTTGTGCCCTAGCCTCGGGAGTTGCTGGTGAAATCGTTTCCGCAGCAGCGGCCTGCCCGGTGTTCCGGCAGGCATCCATAGCGGCTGTCGGACACGGCGGACGCTCTGGGCAGGCGCCTTGAGCGATTGTCATGATCAAACAGGTTGATTATAACCATAAGAATGAATTATGGTTTGTGCCGGTCAACCCTTCCGCCCGCTGCTGAACATCACGCTCCACCTGCTCCAGGTCTTCGAGGCCGGCGAGGAGGTCTACCGCTACAGCCTGGCGACCGGTAACCAGCTCAGCGAAATGCACATGCTCCTGGCGGACATGAAGGGTATGCAGCACGGCGCGCTGTCCATGGCGTTAGCCAGTACGGCGAACACCTTCGTGCGCACCCTGCCCGGTGAGTTCAACAAGCGCCACAAAGGCATCACGGTGGATATCGAGGTGACCAACCGCGAAAACCTGCTCCAGGCACTGGCCGCCAACACCACCGATTTCGCCATCATGGGCAAGCCGCCGGAAGGACTGGAACTGGAGGCCCACCCGTTCATGCCCAACCCGCTGGTGATGCTGGCAGCGCCTGACCATCCACTGGCCGGCCGCACGCACATCCCGTTGACGGAACTGGCCGGTGAAACCTTCATCATGCGCGAGCGTGGCTCGGGTACGCGCGCGGCGCGTGAACGTTTCTTCAGTGAACACGGCGGCACCGCCTTCGGCAAGACCATGGAGATGAACGGCAACGAGGCCATCAAACAGGCGGTACAGGCCGGGCTGGGGCTGGGCGTGCTGTCGATTCACACCATGGAGGTCGAGCTGATGCTGAAGCGACTGGTGGTGCTGAACGTCGAAGGGTTCCCGATCATGCGGCACTGGTATATCGTGCACCGGCAGGGCAAGCGTTTTTCGACCATCGCACAGGGCTTCAAGGAATTCGTCACGACCGAGGCACAGTCCCTGCTCAGGGTGCCTTCGGCGGAACACGCGGCATGAACCGGACCCACCCAACCGCCACGGACAGTAGGCCCGTCCTGCATGTCGCCGTCGGCGTCATCCAGGACGCGGCCGGCCGCGTGCTGCTGGCCGAACGCCCGACGGGCAAGCCCATGGCCGGCTACTGGGAATTTCCGGGCGGCAAGATCGAGGTGGACGAAAATCCACGGTCAGCGCTGGCGCGCGAGCTGCACGAGGAACTCGGTATAGAGACCCTGGATAGCTTGCCCTGGATCACGCGTGAATATCGCTATCCGCATACCACCGCACGCCTGCACCTGTTCCGCGTCACGCAGTGGCAGGGCGAACCGCACGGCCGCGAGGGACAAAACCTGTCCTGGCAGGACCCGCACGCGGTCACGATCGAGCCTTTATTGCCGGCCAATCACGCCATCCTGGCGGCACTGCGGCTGCCGTCGCTGTATGCCATCACCCATGCTGCGAAATACGGCGTAGCCGGCTTCATGGAACGCCTGCTGCGCGCGCTGCAGACCGGCGTGCGCCTCATCCAGGTACGCGAGCGCGACATGGCGCCGCAACAACTGGCGGCGTTTACAGGGGACGTCGTCCGTCTCGCCCACCGCCACGGTGCACGGGTACTGGTGAATGGCGATGCCGAGCTTGCCAGGCAAACCGGTGCGGACGGTGTGCACCTGCAGGCCGCGCAGCTCATGCACAGTACGCAGCCACCGGCGGTGTCCCTGTGGGCGGCATCATGCCACAACCGGGAGGAACTGCAACACGCGGCCAGACTGGGCGCCGACTTTGCCGTGCTGTCGCCGGTATTGCCGACTGCCAGCCACCCGGGGGCGCCCGTGCTGGGCTGGGACGTCTTTGCCGAGCTTTGCAGGGACCTGCCCATGCCGGTATTCTCGCTCGGCGGCATGCGGCGCGAGCTGCAGCAAACCGCCATGCAGCACAATGCCCATGGCATCGCCCTGCTCAGCGGCATCTGGTAACCCCGGCCACCACGGTTACTGTCCATGAATACACCCGCATCACGCCCGGACGCGCTGTTACTGATGGGCAAACACTGCCCGTACTGTCCGACGGTACTGCAGGGCCTGCAGGCGCTCAAGGCCGATGGCGTAATCGGCAAGCTGGAAACCGTGGTCATCGAGGACCAGCCGGAACGCGCCGCCGAACTCGGTGTGCGCTCCGTGCCCTGGGTACGCATCGGCCCGTTCGAACTGGCCGGCCTGCGCTCGGAACAGGAATTACGCAGCTGGGCGGAAAAGGCCGGCACCGAGGCAGGCATGGCCGGCTACCTTGACGAACTGCTGTCCGGCGGAAACATCGACAAGGGCATGGCACTGGCGCGTGACAACCCCGGCACCCTGCACGCCCTGTTGCTGCTGCTGGCCGACCCGGACACGCAACTCAACACGCGTATCGGAATCAGCGTCATCATGGAAGCACTCGAAAACAGCGCCCGGCTGCAAGCCATTGTCGACCAGCTGGGCGAGCTGGCACGCCATGCCGAGGCCAGCGTGCGCGGTGATGCCTGTCATTATCTGGCGCTATCGGGCAGCAGTGCCGCCTTACCGTATATCACGCCATTGCTTGAAGATGAGGATGCCGGCGTCAGGGAGATTGCGGAAGAATCCCTGGAGCAACTGAAAGCGGGCAAGTAACAAGGCCTGTCACAAGACATACAAAACGCGGCAGAATTCCATGCGGATTCGAATCAGGTGTTGTCACCGGTTGGAAACGCAAACAGCGGTCGCAGGGTTTCCACCGTTTCACGCGCAAAGAACGGCACCCTGTGCGCCAGCAGGTCGAGCCCCAGCACCGCGGCGATAACGGCATCCTCCTGGCTTGCCTTCTGCATGCGTGCGGCAAGCCCCTCATTGACAGTCTGTATCTCGGTATAGCGTTTGATAAAACCGTCAAATGTAGCCGTCGTCGCCTTGTCAGACGCAATAAAATACTGTTCAAGCAGGTATGCAGACAGGGCCCGGAACGCGGTCTCCTCCGGACTGGCGAGTGGCAAATGGAAGCGTGCCAGCGGCCTGAGGAACAACATACGCGGACAATCGCTGGTTGCCATAATCAAACCCAGCAGCGAACCGAGGATCTTTTTGACCTCGGTTGTGCCGGAAAATTGCCGCTCGCTTGTCGTGACCGAGTAATCCACATTCTGGAACGAGAAAACCGTGGCCCAGTCATCAACAACCTGCGACACCTGCACCGCAAGCGGGCAGTGGGGATGCGTGGCGGCATCCAGCGGACAATTGGTGCATTGACACACTTCCAGCCGGGTCCAGGCGGGTGGATGAGGTGGCGGCTGATTCAGCAGGCGGGCCGAATGATTGTCCAGCTTGATGGAATAACGCTGGGCATGCCCTTCGGGCGTCGATATGGAATATTCTATCTCGACGACTTGCTCAGGAGATATGGTGTCATCAACCAAAATGAAACCCCATTGTCGTGATCGACTGCTGCCAGCGGCAAGCATAACGCCAAACCCTGCCTGAAAGCACGCCTGGCGGCCGCGGAAGCCGGGATGCAACAATGACGTGCTTATTCAATACCGCACATGCCGCCACCGCAACACGGTCCACTGCTGCATGGTGGCGCGGCCGCTTCGCCCAGACTCGAGCTGCGCACCACCTGGATGCCGGCAATCATTTTTTCAACCGGTGTATCCAGCGGCGTTTTTCCCGGATCGGTACCAGCCAGCATGCATAGCTCACCCCAGTTGGCAGCAGATTCACCCATACGATGTTTCACTTCAACGACACGGCCGCTGGCAGAACACCGATAGTCATAGGTCGGCATAAGCGATCTCCTGAAGAATCGAGGAAGTTGCACCATCAACTATAGCAATCAATATGAGTCCATCAGGGATGGGATACAAGAAGAGGTAGCATCGTCAACAAGCTTGCTGCAAGACGCACCGGCAACCCGGCATGGCACATCATCAGCTCAAGGCAGTCAATATAACATCCGCCACATGGCTGCAGGTTGTTGAATTATAGCCTGGCAGTTGATGTACAGGGAGAAGGTGAGACCGGGAACCGGTCGAGAGACTGGCCTGGGCCATGCCGGGAGCGACCCGGGCACATAAAAAACCCCCAGCATCTATTGATGCTGGGGGTTTGTATTAAAAGCCTGGCAGTGACCTACTTTCACATGGGGAAACCCCACACTATCATCGGCGCTAAGCAGTTTCACTTCCGAGTTCGAGATGGGATCGGGTGGTTCCCACTTGCTAGTGCCGCCAGGCAAACTGGTTCGAAGAGCGCAGCGATGAGAACCATCCCGGGCTTGACCCGGGATCCAGTTCAAATCAGCTGTGTAGCGATTTGGACAGGCCGAGTTGACCCCGGGATCCAGCCTCAAACAGCAGCTGCATGCCCTTCTGAATATCGAAAAGTTGTAAAGGCGAGTATGTTGCCTGTAACCACTCAGAACACCAAACTGCTTGGGTGTTATATGGTCAAGCCTCACGGGCAATTAGTACTGGTTAGCTTCATCACATTACTGAACTTCCACACCCAGCCTATCAACGTCGTAGTCTTCGACGGCCCTTCAGGGGAACTCAAGGTTCCCAGTGAGATCTCATCTTGAGGGGGGCTTCCCGCTTAGATGCTTTCAGCGGTTATCCCGTCCGATCATAGCTACCCGGCAATGCCACTGGCGTGACAACCGGAACACCAGAGGATCGTCCACTCCGGTCCTCTCGTACTAGGAGCAGCTCCTCTCAAATCTCAAACGCCCACGGCAGATAGGGACCGAACTGTCTCACGACGTTCTAAACCCAGCTCGCGTACCACTTTAAATGGCGAACAGCCATACCCTTGGGACCGGCTACAGCCCCAGGATGTGATGAGCCGACATCGAGGTGCCAAACTCCTCCGTCGATATGGACTCTTGGGAGGAATCAGCCTGTTATCCCCGGAGTACCTTTTATCCGTTGAGCGATGGCCCTTCCATACAGAACCACCGGATCACTAAGACCTGCTTTCGCACCTGCTCGACGTGTCTGTCTCGCAGTCAAGCACCCTTATGCCTTTGCACTCATTGCGCGATGTCCGACCGCGCTGAGGGTACCTTCGCGCTCCTCCGTTACTCTTTGGGAGGAGACCGCCCCAGTCAAACTACCCACCATACACTGTCCCCGACCCGGATAACGGGCCTGGGTTAGAACCTCAAACATACCAGGGTGGTATTTCAAGGTTGGCTCCACGATAACTGGCGTTACCGCTTCAAAGCCTCCCACCTATCCTACACAAACAGGTTCAAAGTTCAGTGCAAAGCTGTAGTAAAGGTTCACGGGGTCTTTCCGTCTAGCCGCGGGTACGCTGCATCTTAACAGCGATTTCAATTTCACTGAGTCTCTGGTGGAGACAGTGTGGCCATCGTTACGCCATTCGTGCAGGTCGGAACTTACCCGACAAGGAATTTCGCTACCTTAGGACCGTTATAGTTACGGCCGCCGTTTACCGGGGCTTCGATCAAGAGCTTCGCCCGAAGCTAACCCCATCAATTAACCTTCCGGCACCGGGCAGGCGTCACACCCTATACGTCCACTTACGTGTTTGCAGAGTGCTGTGTTTTTGATAAACAGTCGCAGCCACCTGGTCTCTGCGACCCCCATCAGCTCAGAGAGCAAGTCTCATCACCGTCAGGGGCGTACCTTCTCCCGAAGTTACGGTACCATTTTGCCTAGTTCCTTCACCAGAGTTCTCTCAAGCGCCTTAGGATTCTCTCCTCACCCACCTGTGTCGGTTTGGGGTACGGTCTGTTATTACCTGAAGCTTAGAGGCTTTTCCTGGAAGCATGGCATCAACCACTTCGCTTCACATGGAAGCTCGTCATCACGTCTCAGGATTGTGTCCCCGGATTTGCCTAGGAACACTCCCTACACGCTTGAACCGGGACATCCAACACCCGGCTGGTCTAGCCTTCTCCGTCCCCCCATCGCAGTAATAACAGGTACAGGAATATTAACCTGTTTTCCATCGACTACGCCTTTCGGCCTCGCCTTAGGGACCGACTCACCCTGCGCCGATTAACGTTGCGCAGGAAACCTTGGGTTTTCGGCGTGCGGGTTTTTCACCCGCATTATCGTTACTCATGTCAGCATTCGCACTTCTGATACCTCCAGCATGCCTTACAGCACACCTTCACAGGCTTACAGAACGCTCCTCTACCATGCAAGCAAGCTTGCATCCGCAGCTTCGGTACACAACTTAAGCCCCGTTAAATCTTCCGCGCAGGCCGACTCGACCAGTGAGCTATTACGCTTTCTTTAAAGGATGGCTGCTTCTAAGCCAACCTCCTGGCTGTCTGTGCCTTCCCACATCGTTTCCCACTGAGCTGTGATTTTGGGACCTTAGCTGGCGGTCTGGGTTGTTTCCCTTTCCACGACGGACGTTAGCACCCGCCGTGTGTCTCCCGTGATTGCACTTCCCGGTATTCGGAGTTTGCCATGGGTTGGTAAGTCGGGATGACCCCCTAGCCATAACAGTGCTCTACCCCCGGAAGTGATACACGAGGCGCTACCTAAATAGCTTTCGAGGAGAACCAGCTATCTCCGAGCTTGATTAGCCTTTCACTCCGA
>CAVVHS010000008.1:352500-526296 GCA_963748215.1 uncultured Gammaproteobacteria bacterium
TTGTCGCTGGCGATACAGATAAAGGAAACCTGTTGACCAGTCATCTGTCTAGGTTTAACTTATGCCAAACCTTTACAAGGGCTTATCGTGACTACCCACTACCTTATCAATCGCGACATCAAGTCGCTGGGCGGGGCAACAAAAACCAGGGCGGTATTCAGCAGGCCCGTCTTCCTGGTTCTTGCCGGCGCGGCACTCATTGCACTGCTGGCATCGCTGTATCTAAATCCGTATACCGTGCACGCTACACGCAACAATGTACTCACGTTGCCGCCGCCAGCGACCACCGGCCAGGAATCAGATGTCGCGCAGCAGATCATGCCGCCGGAAGAAACCCCGACTGAATCCGAGCCGCAGGAAACGGCCTACACGCTGCCGCTGCCGGCGGCCGGCGGACCCGCGCCGGCATCCGAACCACAGGAACCGCTTGCCGTCTGGCAGGAAGTCACCGTCAAGTCCGGTGACAGCATCGCCGCCATTTTCGCGCGCTTCGACATCCCGCCACGCCAGTTACATACACTGCTCCAGCAGGGCGGGCCGACCGAACACCTGAAAAAGATCTACCCTGGCCAGACGCTGCGCATCATATCCAGCGCGGAGCAGGGCCTGGTGCGACTGAGTTACCCGATCGACCGGCTGAGCACACTGGAGATCGCGCGCAACGATGATGCGTTCGACGTCAGCACGGTCACCCTCACCCCTGAATTTCGCAGCAAGAATGCCAGCGGCGTCATCGACAGCTCGCTGTTCCTCGCCGCCGGCAAGGCCGGCCTGTCCGACACCCTGACCATGGAACTGGCCGGCATCTTCGGCTGGGATATCGACTTCGCGCTCGATATTCGCAAGGGCGACAGGTTCACCGTGCTGTACGAGGAGATGTACGCCGATGGCGAAAACATCGGCAACGGTACCATCCTGGCCGCGGAGTTCATCAACCATGGCAAACGCTACCAGGCCATCCGCTATACCGACGCCGGCGGCAAGACCGATTACTACTCGCTGGACGGCAAGAGCATGCGCAAGGCATTCCTGCGTACGCCGGTTGAATTCAGCCGCATCAGTTCCGGCTTCAGCACGGGCCGCAAACACCCGGTACTGAACACCATTCGCGCGCACAAGGGTGTCGATTACGCCGCCTCAACGGGCACGCCGATCAAGGCGACCAGCGACGGCAAGATCGTGCATCGCGGCAGGAAAGGCGGTTACGGCAACACCATCATTGTCCAGCACGGCAGCAAGTACAGCACGCTGTATGCGCACATGTCGAAGTACCGCAGCGGACTGACCACCGGCAGCCGCGTCAAGCAGGGCCAGATCATCGGTTACGTCGGCAGCTCGGGACTCGCGACCGGTCCGCACCTGCATTACGAATTCAGGGTCGACGGTGTACACCGCGACCCGCTGCGCGTGAAACTGCCGGGCGCCGACCCGCTGGCCAACAAGTACCGCGACGATTTCGACAAAAAGGCCGAGGCCCTCATGGCACAACTCGACCTGGTTCGGGACGTACAACTGGCCAGCACGCAGTAACGCAAGCTCCCGCCTAGCTGCCTGCTGACCCGGTTACACTAGGCTAGCTGTCCGTCATGGCAGAGTTTTTCATCGGGCTTATCTCCGGCACCAGCATGGACGGTGTCGACGCGGCACTGCTCGATTGCTCGACGCCGCACCCACAGGTCATCGCAACCCATGCCGGTGCGTATTCAGCCGAACTGCGCCGCCAGCTGGATGCTGCCCTGTTGCTGGAAAACCCGCTGGCTGCCGATCTTGATGAACTGGATACGGCGGTGGGTGAAGCCTTTGCCAGCGCGGCCAATGCCCTGCTGGCGCACGCCGGCGTCGCACCCGGCGCAGTGACCGCGATCGGCAGCCACGGCCAGACCATCCACCACGCGCCGAACGCGCCCGCACCCTACTCCCTGCAGATCGGCGCACCCCGCACCATCAGCCACCTGACCGGCATCGATGTAGTGGCCGATTTTCGCACCGCGGATATCGAGGCCGGCGGCCAGGGCGCGCCCCTGGTGCCCGCCTTTCACCAGGCCGTATTCACCGACGCACGCGAAACACGCGTGATCCTGAATATCGGCGGCATCGCCAATATCACCATCCTCCCCGGCGCAGACTCCGGGCAGGCCGTGCGCGGCTTCGACACGGGTCCGGGCAATACCCTCATGGACATCTGGGCGGTGCGTCACCTGGCAACGCGCATGGATACCGACGGGCGCTGGGCGGCCTCGGGTCATGTCAATGCGGCACTGCTGGAAGCCCTGCTGGATGATCCCTATTTCAGATTGCCGCCACCCAAGAGTACCGGGCGCGAATACTTCCACGCCGGGTGGCTGTCTGCGCATCTGCAGGACAGCGACTGTCCGGCAGAGGATATACAGGCGACGTTGTGTGAACTGACGGCATGCAGCATTTCCAGGGATGTACTGGCACATGCCGCGTCCGCGCAGCGGGTGCTGGTGTGCGGCGGCGGCGTGCACAACCCGCAATTGATGACGCGGCTGGTGGCAAGCCTGCCCGGGATGACCGTCGCGTCGACCGCCGCCTGCGGACTTGATCCCGACTGGGTGGAAGCCGCGACCTTTGCCTGGCTGGCACAACAGCATCTGTCTGCCAGGCCGGGCAATATCCCGGCAGTCACCGGCGCCGGCCGGGCCGTGGTGCTGGGCAGGCTGTTCCGGCATTGATCCCGGACGTCGGCGTCGACTTGCGCGACCCCAACGCAACGCGGGGGCGATAAGCCCCCGCGTTGCCTGCAGATTCCAGCCCTGATCAGACCGAAAACGACGACCCGCAGCCACAGGTGGTGGTCGCATTGGGATTCCTGACCACGAACTGCGCACCCTCAAGACCCTCGGTGTAATCCACCTCGGCGCCAATAAGGTATTGATAGCTCATGGGATCGATGACCAGCGCAACGCCACTGTTTTCGACCGTGATATCGCCCTCGGTGACATTCTCGTCGAAGGAGAAGCCGTACTGAAAGCCTGAACACCCGCCGCCCGTGATATAGATCCTCAGCTTGAGCTTCGGGTTTTTTTCCTCAGCAATCAACTGCTTGACCTTGCCAGCCGCCGCATCGGAAAAGGTAAGGTCCACATTTATCGCACTTGCTGCTTCACTCATGAGATCACTGCCTCTTCAAAACCGGTTCCAGATTGCCAGCAAGTATGAATATCCTGAGCAAATTGGTCAAGTATTACTCCTGGGCGGTACCCGATTCCGTTGTATCGCGTTCGAAAGTGAGCACCGAGGTTTTTTTGCCGGTCTCGTGTACCAGACTGCCGTTGACTGCGGCACCCATCGCCATCTCGATCAGGTTGTAATACACATCGCCATTGACCTCGGCCTGGGCAGCGAGTTCGATCCGTTCGTCGGAGCGGACATCGCCGCTGACCGTGCCGTTGAGGATGACCGTGGGCACGCGCACGTCGCCCTCGATCCGCCCGTGCTCGCTGACTGTAAGTACCGACGACGATCCCGCCTCGGCGATGATGTTGCCCTTGATCATGCCATCGACATGCAAGCCGCCGGTGAAGTGGATATCACCCTCGATGCGGGTCTGCTGGCCGATGATGGTGTCAACCTTGGCACCACCACCCTTCGGTTTCTTGCTGTCTCCAAACATAATGCCTTCTCCTGAGTTAAGTCCCCTGCTATGGCCAGTCGAACTGCTGCACGACCGGCTCCTGCCTGCCCTTGCCCTTGCCCTTGACCTGGGGCCTGACCGTCAGCACCACCTTGTCGGCCTCGAACCCCTTCGGCAGGTTGATGGTTCCGGCGAGGTCCTGAAAATAGCGGAAACGGAACTTGATTTGTTGCGTTGCCGGCCGGGTAATGTCCACCAGCGTCAGCACGATCTGCTCGCCTGCCAGTTGTCCCGAAATTTTCCAGTCAACCTCGCCACTCGCGTACTGATCGTTGCGCTTGAGCTGCGTCAGTACCAGGTCGTAGTGATACTCGCCTTCGGCCAGGCCGCGCTCCAGCGTGAAACGGTGTATATGCAGGCCCGGGTTCACATCGCCCGGCGCGACGATGCCACGGTAGAATTCCACTTCCTCGCGTGCCGCCTGCAGCTCTTCCTCGAGCTGGCCGAGGTCGGACTTTACCGCCTGCGCCGCCTGGCGATCGATCTGGCTGGAACGTTCGAGGATGGCGACCCGTTCGCGTAACTCCTCGGCATCGTTCTCCAGCTTGTCATTACTCTCTTCCAGCAACATGTTTTCCGTGCGCAGCCCCTGCAGCTCGCCGACGCCACGCAGCTTGCCCAGGTCATAGACCTGCCAACCGACATACAACAGCAATAGCGCCACCCCGGCCGCCACCACCAGGCGCGTCATTACGGCGCGATTCATGCACATACCCCGCCATGGCTCAGCGCCATGCAATTATGACTACGGATCATGCGCCCGGCCGGATGCAGTTCACAGATAATGCATTGCAACGGCACTTCAGGGCAGCAGCGCAATATTCGTCAGACCGGTCTGTTCCGCCAGGCCGAACATCAGGTTCATGTTCTGTATCGCCTGTCCGGCGGCGCCCTTTACCAGATTGTCGATAACCGACAGGACAACCACGGTATCGCCCTGCTGCGGGCGGTGGACGGCGATCCGGCAATGATTCGCGCCACGTACGCTGCGGGTTTCAGGGTGGGTGCCGGGTGGCAATACATCCACAAAGTACTCGTCGCGATAGCGCGACTCGAAGAGCGCCTGCAGGTCCGGCGCGGTATCGTTCAGGCGTGCATACAGCGTCGCGTGGATACCCCGGATCATCGGCGTCAGGTGCGGCACGAAGGTCAGCCCGACCGGCCCACCGGCTGCCTGTTCCAGGCCCTGGCGAATTTCCGGCAGATGACGGTGCCCGGGCACGGCATAGGCCTTGAAATTCTCACTGGCCTCGCACAGCAGGCTGCCGGTGGCCGCCTTGCGGCCAGCGCCGCTGACACCCGACTTGGCGTCCGCGATCAGCTGCCCGGCGTCCACCAGCCCCGCCTCGATCAGCGGCAGAAAGCCCAGCTGGACCGCGGTTGGATAACACCCCGGATTCGCCACCAGGCGCGCCCGGGCGATAGCCGTCCGATTGACCTCGGGCAAACCGTAGACGGCCTCCGCCAGCAGGTCCGGACAACGGTGCGGCATGCCATACCATTGCTCCCAGCCGGCCACGCTGTGCAGGCGGAAATCGGCGGCCAGGTCGATGATGCGCACGCCGGCCTCGAGCAGTGCAGGCACCATGGTCATTGCCGTGCCGTTCGGGGTGGCGAAAAATACCAGGTCACAGGATTCGAGCCCGCCCGCGTCGGGTGCCGTAAAGGCCAGCCCCGTGTGTCCCCGGAGATTCGGAAACAGGTCCGCAACCGGACGCCCAGCCTCGGAACGCGAGGTAATTACGCCGAGTTCCACGTCCGGATGGCCAACCAGCAGCCTCAGCAGTTCCACGCCGGTATAACCGGTGCCGCCAACCACACCTGTCTTGATCATTGTTCAGTCACCTGCTGCTGTCATGCAAAACGCCGGAGATAGTACACCATCAACCGGGCAATCATTCTACAATAGCCGGCATTCATGCATGGGGTCACGGACAGCAACTGCGCAGAGGCCCGCTACCGCAACGCCACCACGAAGGAGCACCATGCTGCGGCAACGCTGGCAACAATGGCTGGATAACCTTGGCCTGCACCTCGCCGGGATCGACACATTGCCACAGCTGGCCATGCTCTCGATCCCGGTTGGTCTGTTGTCGGGCGCCGTTGTCATCTGTTTCCGGCTGCTGGTAGAGGCGATGCAGGGCCAGTTCCTGCCGGGTGGCACCGCGGAGAATTTCGAACAGCTGTCGACCCCGGTCAGGCTGCTGCTGCCGGCGGGCGGCGGGCTGCTGATCGGGCTGATCTGGCAATACCTGGACAGCGAAACACGCGAGGTGGGCGTCGTGCATGTGATGAAGCGACTGGCCCATTACGAGGGCCGTCTGCCGCTGCGCAATGCGCTTGCCCAGTTCGCCGGCGCCGCCTTGTGCATCATCAGCGGGCATTCCGTCGGCCGCGAAGGGCCGAGCGTGCATCTGGGCGCGGCCAGCGGCAGCCTGCTCGGCCAGTGGCTGCACCTGCCCAACAACAACAGCCGGACGCTGATTGCCTGTGGCGTTGCCGCGGCAATCGCGGCCTCCTTCAACACCCCGCTGGCCGGCGTCATTTTCGCCATGGAAGTGGTCGTCATGGAGTATTCGCTGGCCAGCTTCGCCCCGGTAATCCTGGCGGCGGTGTTCGCGACGACGCTGACCCAGGCCGTATTCGGTGACGCGCCGGTGTTTTCAATACCCGGTATGCAGCTTGGTTCGCTGCTGGAATTACCCTATATCCTGCTGACCGGCCTCGTGCTGGGCTGCCTGTCGGCGCTGTTCATTCACCTGCTACAGCAAAGCAGCACCCGGCTTGTACCCGGCTGGCCGGTGTGGATGCGCTGTACCCTGGCCGGTAGCCTGGTCGGCGTCATCGCCATGGTCATTCCCGAGGTCATGGGTATTGGCTATGACACGGTCAATGCAGCGCTGCTCGGCCAGATTGGACTGGCGACCCTGGTCAGCGTGGCGCTGGCGAAGCTGCTCGCCACCGCGGTCGGGCTCGGGCTTGGCCTGCCGGGCGGTCTGATCGGCCCCACCCTGGTCATGGGCGCCATGGCCGGTGGTGCCATGGGCCTGCTGGCGGATAACTGGCTGCCGGGTAACCTCGCCGCGCCGGCGTTTTTCGCGCTGATCGGCATGGGCACCTTCATGGGCGCGACCCTGCAGGCCCCGCTGGCGGCACTGACCGCCATGCTGGAGCTGACCGCCAACCCGCACATCATCCTGCCCGGCATGCTGGCACTGATCACGGCCAGCCTGGTCAGCCGGGAACTGTTCGGCAAGGAGTCGGTTTACCTGGTACTGCTCGGCGCAAATGAATCAGACTATCGCGACAGCCCGGTGGCCCAGACCCTGCGCCGCATTGGCGTGGCAAGCGTCATGGAGCGCCGGCTGGAGACGATGCCGCGTCGCGTCCTGCGGGAACGGGTTGTCGAAGTGCTGTCCGGCGAACCGCGCTGGATCCTGATTCGCGAGGAAAACCAGCCGCTCTACGCCATGCCCGCAGCGGACCTGGCGCGCCACCTGCAGGGCGATACCGACAGCACGGAAATCGACCTGATGGAAATTCCGGCGGTGCGTCTGGAAGTCAAACCGGTTGATTTCCAGGCCACACTGCACGAGGCACAGGACATACTCAAGTCCCCGGAGGCCGAGGCACTCTACGTGAGCCGCATTACCGTACCCGGTATCAGCAGGGTCTACGGCATCCTGACACGCGAGGACATCGACAGGAGCTACCGCATCTGACGCCCGCCCGGCGCGTCAGCCTTTCAGGATACGAAGGAGACCTTCATATTGACCCGGTATTCGGTGATCTTGTCGCCATCGACGACCACGCTTTGCTCCTGAATCCAGGCCCCCTTGATGTTTTGCAGGGTCTTGCCGGCACGCTTGATGCCACTGCTCACGGCATCCTCGAATGATTTCTTTGACGATGCGGTGATTTCGGTAACCTTGGCTACGCTCATGGTGTTCTCCTCCGTTGTGGTTGTTGCAATTATTTGCGCACGCTACTCGCTCAGCCCATCACCAGGCGCAGGAATTCCGAGCGGGTACGGTCATGATGCCGGAACGATCCAAGCATCATGGAAGTCGTCATCTTCGAGTTCTGTTTCTCCACGCCGCGCATCATCATGCACAGGTGCTGTGCCTCGATGATCACGCCGACGCCGGATGGCTGGATGGTCTGCATCAGGCTGTCCGCGATCTGCTTGGTCAGGTTTTCCTGTATCTGCAGACGACGTGCGTACATATCCACGATGCGTGCAATCTTCGACAGGCCGATCACCTTGCCGGTCGGAATATAGGCCACATGGCACTTGCCGATGAACGGCAGCAGGTGGTGCTCGCACAGCGAATACAGCTCGATGTCCTTCACCAGGATCATCTGGTCATTGTCCGATTCGAAGATGGCGTTGTTCACCACCTCATCGAGTGACTGGCCGTAGCCGCGCGTGATGTATTCCATCGCCCGGGCGGCACGTTCTGGCGTTTTCAGCAACCCTTCGCGCCCGGGATCCTCGCCGACACCCTTGATGATTTCTTCGTAGAAATTTTCCAGCTCAGCCATCTTTATCTCCCACCCGTGACATGTACGGCCGGCCAGAGGAATTTCCTGGCCATGCCCATCAGGTCATCGACCACGTGAACCGTCCTTGTCGGCATCGAGAAACTGCGTCAGCAGGGCGTCGGGCTGCTCGATATAACGCTGATGCTGGCCCTTTGCGAGCGCACCGATCAGGTCTTCAACACCGTTCTGCTGTGCCAGGTTGTTCTGCATGCCGCGCGCCAGTACCGGCACCAGCGCGGACAGGGCATTTTTCGCATCACCCTCGCTGACACCGAATGCCGATGTCAGTTGTTTCAGGGCCGGAGAGCCCTGTGCATCGAGCAGCGTACCAAGCAGATTCATGTGCATATCCTCCGGAGAATTCAATCCTGTACCAGGCCACACCGGTGGCCGGCCGCCGGCAGCGCCGCCGCTGGCAGCAGGCTGCTATTGGTAGAGCGTACCATCCCTGCGGATCCAGCCACCCTGTTCTTGACCCTGTGGATCATGGTGCGTCCAGTGTATGACACCGCCGCGTTCGTTCCATTCATAACGCCCGCGCAGTGACAGGGTATCACCGACACCGACGGGAATGCGCTCGGCGAGGTCGATATTGTGCGCCACCATCACGGTGTGACCGTCGCCGACGTCCAGGATGAATCGCTGGTGGCGCGAGCCATCATTGTCGTCGGACAGGAGGCGACTGATACGGCCACCGGTCTCCATCCAGACGCCGGAACGCCGCGCCTCGAAGGCGGCCTGCACCACGTTATCGCCGGCCGGCGTGACCGTGACCGCATCCGGGCCAGTGCCAGACTGCTGGTAGTATTGCCAGACCAGCAGACCCAGCAACACCAGCAGGGTCAGCAGCCGGCTTCCGCTACGGGTGATATTCCTGTTCCTGCTCATGATCCTGCCAGCCGGCGAAAAACGCGGCTAGCCCTTCAGAATGGAGCCGAGAATGCCGCGCGCGATGCTGCGGCCCAGTGAACTGCCCACGGAACGCACCACGCTCTTCACCATGGCCTCCATGACACCCTGGCGGTTGCTGCTGCGGCCCTTGCCGGTCTTCTGCTCCGCCTTTGCAGCCGCTTCGCTGTCCTCGACCACCGCGGCCTTTTCCGCCCGCTCCCGAGCATTTCATAGGCGGAACGGCTGTCGACCGACTTGTCGTAGCGCTTGCCCAGCAGGCTTTGCGCGATGATGGCCTGGCGCTCGGCCGGCGTGACCGGCCCCAGCCGCGAAGCGGGCGGACGGATCAGCGTGCGCTCCACGATGCCCGGTGTACCCTTGCCGCCGAGCGTGGAAACCAGCGCCTCGCCGACGCCGAGTTCCTTGATGACGTCGGCCGCCTTGAAGGCCGGGTTGGCGCGGAAGGTATCCGCCGCGGCACGCACCGCCTTCTGGTCGCGCGGCGTGAAGGCACGCAGCGCGTGCTGGATACGGTTGCCGAGCTGACCAAGTACCGCATCCGGCAGATCAAGCGGATTCTGCGTGACGAAATAGACGCCCACGCCCTTGGAACGGATCAGGCGCACCACCTGCTCGACCTTGTCGACCAGCGCCTTCGGCGCGTCGTCGAACAGCAGGTGGGCCTCGTCGAAGAAAAACACCAGGCGCGGCTGTTCGGGATCACCGACCTCCGGCAGTTCCTCGAACAGTTCGGACAGCAGCCACAGCAGGAAGGTCGCGTACAGCTTGGGCGACTGCATCAGCCGGTCGGCCGCGAGGATGTTGATATTGCCGTAGCCGTTGGCGCCGTTGCGCATGAAATCCAGCAGGTCGAGCGCCGGCTCGCCGAGAAACATTTCGGCGCCCTCTTCTTCCAGCACCAGCAGACGGCGCTGGATGGCACCGATCGAGGCGCCGGAGATATTGCCGTATTCGAGTTGCAGCTGCTTGCTGTTCTCGCCGGCGAACACCAGCAGCGCGCGCAGGTCCTTCAGGTCGAGCAGCAGCATGCCCTGGTCGTCCGCCATCTTGAACACGGCGTACAGCACGCCTTCCTGGGTATCGTTCAGTCCCAGCAGGCGCGCCAGCAGCAGCGGGCCCATTTCCGAGACCGTGGCCCGCACCCGGTGACCCTGCTCGCCGTACAGGTCCCAGAACACCACCGGGAAGGCCTCGTAATGGTAGTCATCCAGCCCGATGGCCGCGGCACGCTCGGCGAGTTTCGGATGCTCCTTGCCGGCCTGGCTGATGCCGGACAGGTCGCCCTTCACGTCCGCCATGAACACCGGCACACCGCGGCGTGAAAAGGCTTCCGCGAGAATTTGCAGCGACACGGTCTTGCCGGTGCCGGTGGCGCCGGCGATCAGCCCGTGGCGATTGGCCAGTCGCGGCAACAGGTAGACGGGCACTTCCCCCTTGCCGATGAAGATACCCTGGTCGTCAGTCATGTTTGTCCCGGCTCCGTTGTTGTATCAGACAAACCCGGCATCGCCCGGTTCATTTGCCAGTCGGTCTATGATCCGCGCATAGGCCCTGCCCAACGCCTTCAATTCCTCCAGCTCCAGCATCGAGGCTGGCTGCCGCGATGCCTTGATGGCACGCTGGATCTTCTGCATGCGCCTGATGATGCGTTCGAGTTCCTCTGCGGGCGTGCCCGCAGCCGGTTCGATCTTCATATCATCACCTCCCTGGGTTGGCGGGTTGCGTCCGGCGCACCGAAGGCGGCCACGTTCAGGCCGGAGCCCGTCCCGGATTAACAGCGCATGCGTATTCTAGCCCGCATTTCTCACCGGGCGGCAGTCATTTCACATAATGAGCTGAAATGATGGAAGTGATGCCAGTTCGGCATAAAACAGCGTGTTAACGGGCATTGCCTATCCCGGCCCTGGCTGGTTCTCGTGCACCCGTACTTGCGATGTACAGGGACGTTCAAGTGTCGCGCGAGACAGGAAGTCGGGAGCGACCTGTTCACACAAGTGGTAGCTACGGCTACCAATTTCGCTCCAGAGTGGCGTCCGGTCACACGAGCCCTCGGCAACTGCTCCATGCGTTGCTCTACCTCCTGCATCCCTGCAGTCGTGCGCCAGCATCCGGGATCCCGGAGAGAAATGCGGGCTAGCGCAGGCAGCCGCCCGATGTTCCCGCCGGGCGAGACATATTTCAGCGCTTGATCGTACCCGGCATGCATTGTTTAATGCTGGCGTTCAACGCATACAAGAGAGGAACAACAATGGCGTATAAAATCGAGGAAATCGAAGGCATCGGGCCTGCTTTCGCAGCGAAACTCCAGCCGGCCGGCATCAAGACGACCGCTGACCTGCTGAAGCTGTGCTGTGATGCCAAGGGTCGCAAGGCCACCGCGGAAAAGTCCGGCCTGACTGAATCCCAGCTGCTCAAGTGGGCCAACATGGCCGACCTGATGCGTATCTCAGGTATCGGTTCAGAATACTCGGAACTGCTCGAGGCGGCCGGCGTCGACACCGTGAAGGAGCTGCGCACACGCCGGGCCGACAACCTCGCCGCCAAAATGGCCGAGGTCAATGCCAGCAAGAAGCTGACGCGCGCCGTGCCTTCCGAGAAGATCGTGACCGGCTGGATCGAGCAGGCCAAGACCCTGCAGCCGCTGATCGCTCACTGATCACGTGGAGTCGGACGGGGTCGATTCCGGCCCCGTGCCGGCGCTGTCCCCGCCGTTTCGATCGGCAGTCCTGCGCTGTGGCAGGATCAGCCTGCGCATGCGGCGCCGGCCAAGCACGTCCGACACGCTGCCGTAAATCACGGCAAGCAGCGCACCACCCAGCAACGACAGAATGAGGTAGTGGGCATTCCAGAGATAGACGAATGCCATATCCGGATAACCGGCGCGGAGCATGTCGAAGCCATGCTGAAAATCCGCCACCAGGCTGTCGCCGGACTCCGGAAACCTGAACTGCTTCGGGCGCGGCTTGTCCAGCCAGAACCACGCCAGCCAGCCGACGATGAACACCAGAAAACTGCCACGTAACATGTGTTGGGCACCAAAAAAAACGGCCAGACTGGGTGAGCCTGGCCGCCCGTTTCAGACAGCGTAGCGCTGCTGTTTACTGACCCATGGTCCCGCTGGCCTTGTCCATGGCGCCAGCGGCCGCATCGGTTGCAGCCTCTTCGGTCTCAGTTGCCGTCGCATCGGCAACGCCCTGGGCCGCGTCGTGGATGGTCTCCTTGGTGGCATCGTATGCATCGGAAGCCATGTCGCTGGCGCCCTCGGCCATGTCGCCGGCGGTTTCGGACACGGCTTGGCCGGCATCGGAAGCCATTTCACCGGCATCCTCTGCCATTTCACTGGTGGATTCCATGGCCTTGTCCATCATGCCCGGCTCGGTACTGCCGGTAGCGGGCTCGTTCTTGTCGCCGCAACCGGCGAGGACCAGTGCCAGACAGGCGGCGGTAATAAGTTTGCTGTTCATATCTTTACTCCTCGTTTACTGCATGGGTTAAACAAAACTCGTGAAAAATGCTCAGTCAATCTGTGACGTGCAGAACTTGCAACGCTTGGCCGCAATCGGAATGTCGGACAGGCACTGCGGACACGCCTTGGTGTCCGGCGCCTTGGGCGGTTCCTCGGTCTTCAGCTTGTTCATTGCCTTGATGACCATGAAAATGGCAAAGGCGACAATCAGGAAATCCAGCACGGTATTGATGAACACACCGTAGTTAATCGTTGCTGCACCGGCCTCCTGGGCGGCGGCCAGCGACGCATAGGATTCGGTTCCGAGGTTGATAAACAGGTTGCTGAAGTCCACGCCGCCCATGAGCTTGCCGAGTGGCGGCATCAGCACATCCTTGACGAAGGAACTGACGATCTTGCCGAATGCCGCACCGATGACGATACCGACGGCCATATCGACAACGTTGCCGCGCATGGCAAATTTTTTGAATTCTTCTAACATAGCTTGCTCCCGGCTTATTCAGTCGATGACATCCTGTTTACAGGGCGCATATTATATAAGGCCACAGGCAGAATTTTACTTTTTTTACCCATCTTTTTTTTAATATATTACAAAGAGTTGAAAGAACGTGTCGCCAATCGGAAACACTCGCAGCCATGCATTGACCGGCCAATGCATGGCAAACCCGAAGCGCCGCGGGTCGATACCACGCCGAACACCCGCAGCTCACTGAGGTCGCATCCGCATGGATATCACACATACCATCGCACTCACCATGGGCGTTGCCTGGGCCAGCGGCATCAACCTGTATGCCGCGATCCTGGTGCTGGGCTACCTCGGCACGACGGGCAATATCGACCTCCCGCCCGGGCTGGAAATACTCACCGACCCGATGGTGATGCTGGCGGCCGGCGCCATGTACTGCGTGGAGTTCTTCGCTGACAAGATACCGGGCGTGGATACCGGCTGGGACGGCCTGTCCACGTTTATCCGCATCCCGGCCGGCGCCATCCTCGCGGCCGGTGCGATCGGCGAGGTCGGCCAGGCCGCACAGCTGGCGGCCGGTATCGCGGGCGGCACCCTGGCAGCCGGCACCCATGCCACCAAGACCGGCTCGCGTGTGCTGATCAACGCCTCGCCGGAGCCGTTCTCCAACTGGTTTGCCTCGGTGGGCGAAGACGTGGCCGTGATCGCGGGCCTGTGGACTGCATTGCACAACCCCGCGCTGTTCATCGTCCTGCTGGTGCTGTTCATCCTGCTGATGATCTGGCTGCTGCCGAAACTGTGGCGCGGCATCAAAAAGGTATTTGGTTGGCTTGGCCGACTGTTCGGCGCGGGCGCGCGCGACCCGACGCCGGAAACAGGTGCCGGTGACAGCAAGGGTACACGGCAGCCATGAAGCACTCGCTGCTCACGCTGCTTGCGATCGCCCTGCCCGTCACCCTGGGCTGGCTCCTGTTCGCACCTGACGTGCTCCGGACCAGCCCGGACATCAGCCTGCTCGACCTTGACGGCAACGAGCTGCACCTGGTGGATTACCGCGGCAGGCCGCTGCTGGTCACGTTCTGGGCCACGACCTGCACCGGCTGTGTCAGGGAAATTCCGCACCTGATCGAACTGTACCGGGAGCTGGCGCCGCAAGGGCTGGAGATCATCGGCGTCGCCATGAACTACGACCCGCCCAACCACGTACTCGCCATGCGCGATGCCCGCCGCATACCCTACCCGATCGCGCTCGACATCCATGCCGACGCGGCACGCGCCTTCGGCGATGTGCGGCTCACGCCGACCACCTTCCTCATCGCGCCGGACGGGCGTATCGTCTACTGGAAGAGCGGCGAACTGGACCTGGACAAGCTGCGGGCGGACATCATCGGCCTGCTGCAGCAGGCTGCTATCGCCACCGCCTGCAACAACAAACCACAGGAATTTCCGTCATGCTCTGGGTAAAGGGATTGCACGTCATTTTCATGGTCACCTGGTTCGCCGGGCTGTTTTATCTGCCACGCCTGTTCGTCTACCACGCCGACGCGCGGGATGAAATCAGCCACGCCCGCTTCCTGGTCATGGAGCGCAAGCTGTTCGCCATTATGACCATAGGCGCCGTGATCACGGCGGTCTTCGGCATCTGGATGCTGGCCGACTATGCCTGGTCGGCCTACCGGTCATCCGGCTGGCTGCACGCCAAGCTCGCGCTGGTCGGCGGGCTAATCGTGTTTCATCTCTACTGCCTGATAATCATGCGCGAGTTCCGCGCCGGCACCGCACAGCACAGTCACGTTTTCTATCGCTGGATCAATGAAATTCCTGCGCTGCTGCTGGTCGCCATCGTACTGCTCGCCGTGGTGAAACCCTTCTGATTGCAGGGACTCCACAACGACAACCCCCGGTGCACCGGTTACAATAGAGACAAAGTTCAACCCTGAGGAAATGATTCATGAGCCGTATCGTCAACTGTGTCGTACTCAAGCGTGAAGCCGAGGGACTGGACCACATTCCGCATCCTGGCTCGCTGGGTGAGCGTATCTATGAAAATGTTTCCGCGGAGGGCTGGAAGCAGTGGCTCGAGCGTCTCACCATGATCATCAACGAGAACGGGCTGAATACCGCCGATCCCGGCAGCATAGAGGTGATCGAGCAGCATATGCTCGGTTTCCTGTTCGGCGAAGGCGAGATGGGCGGCACACCGCAGGGATTTCAAGCGCCCGGCGCCAAGAAGTAATCAGGCACCGGCACGCTCGTCCTGCATACGCAGCAACGGGGCCACCACGATATCCAGTTCCGCGAAGGCCGCGCGCAGCGCGGCCTCGGCCTGTGCGGGTGTCGGCGCCCGCGCAAACATGAAGCCGAGGTAGCTCGCCCCCTCCGGCAACGGCACGAGTTCATACCCTTCCCTGATCGAGATCGAGATATCCTCGATATACGGCACCGCACGCGCCGCGCTGATACCCTCGATGCGACGCAGGATACCGGCGCGCGCTATGGGGATCATCAATACGCCCGCGGCATCCAGCGGCCGTTCGAACCCGACCGGCTCTCCGCTTGCGTGTGCGATCACCAGCTCCTCAAGGCCGTGACCGGTCGCCGCACGCAGCAGGCGCGCGCACTCGCCACCGATGGTACGCGCGGCCACTTCCATGATGACGCAACCCCGGGTGGCGATTCGCAACTCGGCATGCACCGGGCCTTCGCGCAGGCCGAGCGCGCGGCAGGCAGTCTCTACGCAGGCAGTGATTTGCCGCTGCACGTCTGGCGCATGCCGTGACGGCATGATGTAGTAGGTCTCTTCGAAGAACGGCCCTTCGAGCGGATCCGGCTTGTCGAAAATCGCCAGCACCTGCAGTGCGCCGCGCATGAGTAGCCCTTCCAGCGCCACTTCCGGCCCGGACACGAAGGTTTCCTGCAGCAGGTGCATGGCGGCAAACCGGTCATGCGGCGCTTCCTGCGCCAGGATCGCCTGGATGCGTGCGCAGGCGGACAGGGCCTCGGCCAGGGTATCGACGCGCATGACACCGCGACTGCCGGACATCGTCAGCGGCTTGATGACGCACGGAAACGGCAGCGACTCCAGTTGCGCTGCCAGCGGCTGAGCGAGATCGATCACCCGGAAATCGGGAACGCCCGCACCGGCCTCCGCCAGCGCCTGTCGCGACAGGTCCTTGCGCCGGGTGCGCCGTGCCGCAGCCGGCGGATTGTGCGGCAAGCCGAGTTGTATGGCGACACGGCTGGCGAGTTCCACGGTGCCATCATCGGTGGCCACCACGCCGCTGAACGGCCGCTCCCGGTTCGCCTCCAGCAGGGCTTCCACCGCCCCGGGATCGGCCAGATCGACGTGCAGGCCACCGGCAATCTCGCTGACCAGGGAATGCCTGCCCTCGGATGCAACCAGCACATCGATGTGACGCGCGCGCGCCGCGGCAAGATAGGCAGCGGTGCGATAACTGTTGGGTGGCGCGATCAGCAGCAGACGCGGTTCCGCTTTCAAGCGATGTGCACCTGACAGGTCAGGGTGCGAGATGCCAGCACGCCGGCTGCCGTCACGAGGTGTGGCGGGCTGACAGGGAAAATGCAGTTCGAGGCTGACGCAAGGGTGTGATGCAGACGGCCATGATTTTGTCTGCAGCCATTATCCGGCGCTGTGCGGTCCCCGGCGTAACGGAAAGGGTGTGACGCCGGGAACAGTTTGCGACGGATTGCCGCGGGCAACGCGTTGTATCAGGCGCAGCCGCCGCCGGCTGAACCGCAGGCACCACAGGTCCCCGAGCCGCCGGTGACCGCGAAGGCATTATTGAATACGAAACTGGCGCCGGTCGGGCGCTCCACATAATCGATTTCCACGCCACGCAGGAAATTCAGGGCCACGGCGTCAACATAGACCTCGAAACCCTCCTCCTTGCGTACACTGTCGTACTCGGAACGGGCATCGGTGAAAGTCATGCCATAGCCCATGCCGCCGCAGCCGCCGCCGGACACGAACACGCGGATGGCCTTGAGATCATCCTCTTCCACCTGGCTGAAAAGTTCCAGCATCTTCTCGCGTGCCGTTGCGGTCAGGGCCAGGTCGGATGTCGATAATTCCATGCTGTAGTCTGTAGCTGTAGTTGCCATTGCAAACTCCGTCAATCGTAAGGAAAGGGACTGTATTGTGATCAATATATAGGCTGAGCTTGATGTATTCCAGCCCCCTGATGGGATGTAACCATCCTGCACACGTCAATAAATATTCATTTTTTTACAGTTAGTTGAGTAACCCCCAGGGTCGGCCAGTTACGGGTGGCAACAGACCATAAATCTGAATGATAATGATTTGCATTTAGACTTGCATTATGTAGAATGGGCGCAGGTTTCCATTCAAAACAGGAGTCTCGTCGTTATGAAGTACCCTGCCCTGCCCCTTGCCCTGCTCATCACCGCATTCGGCCTGCCGGCGGCCGGCTATGCCGATTCGCCCCTGCCGACTGCCGAGGAAATGTGGGAGATCATCCAGAGCCAGCAGAAGGAAATCGAGGCACTGAAGCGTCAGCAACAGACCACGGAACAGAAGGCGACGGCGGCCGACGAAAAGGCCGAAGCCGCGGTGGTTGCCGTGGAAAGCGGCACGGGTGGCAGTACCGCCGGCAGCAGCTGGGCCGACCGTACGCAGATCGGCGGTTACGGTGAACTGCACTACAACAACATCGATGCCAGCGATCCGGCCAGATGACAACAAGGAAATCGATTTCCACCGCTTCGTGCTCTATGCCGGCCATCAATTCACCGACGACATCCGCTTCTTCTCGGAATTCGAGATCGAGCACAGCATTGCGGGTGAAGGGCAGAACGGCGAAGTGGAGGTCGAGCAGGCCTACCTGGAGTTCGACCTGCGGATGACAATGCTGCAGGCCCGCGGCGGCGTGTTCCTGCTGCCGGTCGGCATCCTCAATGAAACCCACGAGCCCAATACCTTCTACGGCGTGGAACGCAACGACGTGGAAAGCATCATCATCCCCGCCACCTGGTGGGCCGGTGGCGCCGGCCATCAGCGGCCGGCATGCCAACGGCATCAGCTGGGACCTGGCCGTCCACGAGGGCCTGATGATGCCAACCAGCGGAAGCAGTGCGTTCCGCGTGCGCAGCGGCCGGCAAAAAACCAGCGAGGCCAGCGCCGAGGATCTGGCCTGGAGCGGCCGCCTGCGCTACACCGGCATCCCGGGCCTGGAGCTCGCCGCCAGCGCGAACTACCAGACCGATGCCTCGCAGGTCGGCGGTGACGGCCTGGACTCCGGCCTGCTGCTCGAGACCCACCTCGTCTACACGAAGGGACCGTTCGGTCTGCGCGCACTGTATGCGCAGTGGGACTTCGACGGTACGGCGGTAGCGGCCGCGGATGCCGACAGGCAGACCGGCTGGTACATCGAACCCAGCTTCAGGGTACGCAACGATGTCGGGCTGTACACCCGCTATGAGGACATCGAGGCCGCCCGCAGCCAGGACCGGTTCAACCAGTGGGAGGTCGGCGTCAACTACTGGCCGCATGAAGACGTGGTGACTCAAGGCGGACTACCGCAGCCGTGACCATGACCTGGCTGCGGAGGCCGGCCGTGATTTCGATGCCTTCGACCTCGGTATCGGCTACCAGTTCTGACTGGTCGACAAGCCACTGTCCGGATGATCAGCATCTGCTATCCTTGCGACCCGCCATGTTCAGACTGCTCGCCATTCTGGTATTCCTGTCACCGGCCGGTCCGCTGCTGGCCGGTGACGTTTACCAGTCCCAGCAGGATTTCCTGCAGGAAGTCTTTGCCGGCGATCCGCCGCCGGCCAGCGTGCTCTGGCTCCGGGACGGGATACGCACGACCAGCACGGACATCCTCGGCCATCCCTACCCCGGACTGCGCATCCGCTACTGGCTGCAGGACGCGCGCAGCGCCTGGATACTCGAGGAAATCGGCAAGGAAAAGCCCATCACCGTCGGGCTGGTGGTCAATACGCAGGGCATCGAGCTGGTACGGGTCCTCGCCTTCCGCGAGAGTCGCGGCTGGGAGGTACGCTACCCGTTCTTCACCGACCAGTTCAGGGGTATCGGACTGACCGATGGCCATGCACTCGACAAACCCATCGACGGCATTTCAGGTGCAACCCTCTCGGTACGCGCCCTGGAAAAACTCGCACGCCTCGCTCTCTACCTGCACAGCCAGGCAGCTACCCTGCATGACCCGCCAGCCGCGAACTAAACCGCGCACCAAGCTGCTGCGGTCGCTGTATATCTGGCACCGCTATATCGGACTGGCCGCCGCACTGTTCGTTGTCGTGCTTGCCGCAACCGGGCTGCTGCTCAATCACACCGAGGAACTCGGCCTGGATTCCATCAAGGTCTCCTCGCCCGCCCTGCTCGACTGGTACGGCGTGCATGCGCCGGACAATGTCATCAGCTACCGGGCCGGCCCGCTCACCGTCACTGATGCGGCAGGCAGGATCTACCTGGACCAGGGTGTCCTGCCCAACGTGGAAGGACCGCTTGCGGGTGCCGTCGAATACGCCGGCCTCGTGGTCGTTGCCACCGGCAAGCAGTTGCTGTTACTGACCCCGACGGGCGAACTCGTGGAACGACTGGACAATGCCAGCGGCGTACCGGCGGACATCCTCGCCATCGGCGTGGCCGGCAGCGGCGCGCTTGCCGTGCGCACCGCGCACGGCAGCTACGGGACTGACGAGAATTTTCTCGACTGGACCGCGCTGGACGATGTTGCAGCAGAATGGGCCACATCGACGCGGCTGACGGAACAGCAGCGGCTGGCGCTGAACCGCGCCTGGCGGGGCGACGGGCTGCCGCTGGAACGTATCATGCTGGACATGCACAGCGGCCGCATCCTCGGCACCGCGGGCGTCTATGTAATGGATGGCGCCGCCATCCTGTTCCTGCTGCTGGCAGCCAGCGGCGTGTGGCTGTGGATCAAACGGATTACCAGCGCCCGTGCGCATCAGCAAAAAATGCAGCAGCGCGGCGGCAGTCTCAGCGACGACTGAACATTGCCGTAGTCCACGGGATGACGGCCACGCGACCGGCCGGGGAATTCCCCGGCTGAACGTGCCCGGTCAGTGCTGCCGGCGAGCGCGCAACCGCCACAGCACGAGCATGAAGGCCAGCAGCAACCAGAGTTCGCCAGCCTGCGCAACACCGGCATCCGGACTGCGCAGGCTGCAGGTAAATCCCCGGCTGCCGGCATCAATGCGGCTGAAAATCGCGGAGAATATTTCCGGGTTACCGGTCGTGTTGTCGGTCCAGACAACGCGATTGCTGCGTGGCGCAAGCCGCGCCTGCGGGTTGCAGCTGAGCGCCACCCCCGTGTCAGTCAGCGTTTCCGTCGTGATGAGCTTGCCGTCGTAGGTCATGTGGGCATTGTAGATGGTGTAATTCGGAGCAGCTGAATCTGACAGTTCGTATCGTCGAAATCCATGTAGATGGCATGCACGCGCCGGTCGGAGCCGATGCGTGAAAACACCCGCCAGGAATTCTGCGCCGGCGTGGCGGTAATCGCGGTTTCATGCAGGCGGATGACGGCGAGATCCGCCATGCTGCCAGGCTGGACATGCAGCGCCGGATCCAGCGCGGTGAGATACACCTGTTCGTCGCCGTTGCCCACCAGCGTGGTCGCCTGTTTGTACACCACGTAGACCCGGTCATCCACCAGGTCGACGCTGACGGTGGCATTGCCGGCAGGCAGGCCGTCGTCCGCTGTCAACAGGGTGGGCGCAATCAGCACAGTGACGGCACCGGTAACCGCATCGACATCGAACATTGTGTAGTAGATCTCGTCCGCCGGCGCCCCTGGGATTGTACCTGGCTGGTATACACCACGTGCACGTGGCCGGCCGAATCGATGGCGATATCGGGCAGGTCGTTGCCGGTGCCTGCTGTCTGGGTGACACGTACACCGGTCGCCCGGCTCAGGTTCCCGTCGGGATCGACCTTCACATACTGCACCGGGCCACCGACGTCACTCTCCCACACCACGTGCAGGTTCCCGCTGCCGTCGATGGCCATGGCCGGATTGAGTGCGGGCCGGCCGTCTGCCGGGCTGGAGATGCGCACCTCATCAAGATTATTAGCGAGTCGTCTGCTTGATGGTCGTCAGAACGGCCGGCGTCAGGGGATCGAGATCATCCAGTAACGGCTCCAGCCGCATGAACCAGACTTCCTGGTCAGCCAGATCCTGCCAGACCACGAACAGTCGGTTGCTGGCATCGATGGCGGTCACCGGGTGCGTGTTGGCGACTGCCGCTGCTGTCATTGATCTGGATGTCCGTAATCAGTTCGGTGCCGGCCGCGCCGAACAGCTTGAACAGGATGGCGCCGTTGCCATTGTCCACAACGGCGTCATGCCAGACCAGGTACAGGCCACCGCCTGTGCCGACGCGGTAGTCGGGGAAATCCGCCTGGTTCAATGGATTGTCGGTCAGCTGGATTGCAGCCTGTGCGAACGGCTGAACCAGCATGGCCAGCACTAGCAGCAGGCAGGAAATGATATGTCTCACGCAAACGTCTCCTTGGTCGGTTGCAGCGCGTAATCCGCGTCGCTATTTATCGAGGCGGGTGAACTTGGCACCTTCGAGCGTCAGGTTGTACATCAATCCCTTGTTGCTGAACACGAAGCCGACCACGGGGTCCTTGATATCCACGCTATTGATATCTTCACCCACGCCCCACTCGATCAGCGCCACCGAGCCATCGACACCGGCCTTCCAGCCGTCGCTCTTGCGGAAGTCGGCCAGCGCCTGGCTGGTCATGAACACGATCACAATCGATTTCGACTGTGCGCCGATCTGGAAACCGATCGAGGCCGCCGCCGTGTTGTAGTAGTCAACAGTCTTGCCGCCGACCCGCAATGCACCCTCGCCGTATTCGCCACCGATGCCGAAGCCTGCCTTGATGACACTGGGAAACACCAGCACCCCGCTTGCCCGGCTGAGGAACTTGCTGCCGCCCTTGACCTCGCTGCGGAACTGCTCGAGCGTTTCCTGCACGCCGATATCGATCTCGGCCGCGGATTTGGCCAGCGCCTGGCCGGCGGACATCAGCCCGGACAGCAGCAGGGCAAGTATAGAGAGACGCATCATCAAGGACCTGCCAGTGCGGTAATCCATCATTTTCTCCTCTTGATCACTCATGCGATCCCCGCAGGGAATAGCCGGTTGAGGCCGGCATCAGTCATCTATCACAATGCTGCGGCCCGGTGTCGGCGGCAGCTGCGGCAGCGGCTGCTGCGGGAACGGCCCGCTCAAAGCCCCCAGGAATGCCACGATGTCGGCGGTTTCGGCGTCGCCCAGGTCGCGGTTGAGCTGGGTCTTCGCCATCACGCGTACGGCATCACTCAGCGTCTTCACCGCACCGTTGTGGAAATATGGCGCGGTCAGGGCGATATTGCGCAGCGTCGGCACCTTCCACATGTCGCGATCCGCTTCCTTGCCGGTAACTGCGAAGCGGCCACCGTCTGCGGTGAAGGCGTACTTCTTTACATAGTCGTTGTCAGTGAAGGTCGGGAACTTCATGAAGAAGCCGGTACCCGGCGCCATGGCCGGACCGTTGAATGCGGCACCGGAATGGCAGGCGGTGCAACCCGTGCTGTCAAACGCCTGCATGCCGCGCACCTGCTGTTCGGTCATGGCCTGCTTGTCGCCCTTGACGTAAAGGTCGTAGGCGCTGTCCGGCGTGATCAGGGTGCGCTCGTAGGCCGCGACCGCCTTCGCCGCATTGTCCACCGTCATCGGGTCCTTGCTGCCCGGGAAGGCCTTGTCGAAGTAGGGCCGGTAGCCGGGAATGTCACGCACCCGGTTCATCGCCTCTTCCACGTCGCTCATGCCCATTTCGATCGGGTTGGCCACCGGCCCCTTGGCCTGGTCCTCCAGTGTGGCGGCACGGCCATCCCAGAACTGGGACGAACCGAAGGCGGAGTTCCACACCGTCGGCGCGCTGCGTCCGCCGGTCTTCCCGTGCACACCCATCGATACGGCACGGTTGTCTTCACCACCCAGCATCACGTTGTGACAGGAATTGCAGGACACCGTCCCGGTCGAGGAAAAGCGCGGGTCGAGGAAAAGCATGCGGCCCAGCTCGACCTTCTCGGGAGTCGTAGGATTATCTGCCGGCGCGGGGGCCTGTGCCGGCAGTGCCTGCCAGTCCGCCGCCAGTGCCAGCGCCGAGGAAACGCCAAGAACTGCAACCAGGATCCCTTGCCTGTACCTGTACCACTGCATAACTTTCTCCGGAAAATAAGTAGGAAATTGAACAAACAACACCAGGCGGCAGATTCTAGCGGAAACGGCAGGGCATCGACAGGGTGCACGGGGCAATCGCCGAACTGATCAGCCTGCGGCCGCAACGCGGATGCGGCTTTCCGTTATTATTCCGTGTACTTGCGAAGCCTGCCCCAGGGGAGCAGGGGCGCTACGTGCGGCATCGTGTCGCATGCCGCGGCAGGCCGGCGCCCGTCTCCGGAGCGCGGATTGCTTGACCAGACAGTGCGCGGGCGCTGCGAGTAAGGTAACAGAGGCCGCCACGCCGCGCGGGCCTTCTGACGTTTCGCGACAGGACCTAGTTGCCGGCGCGCACCAGTCCACCCAGGCCGCCCTGCTCCAGCACGCTGTTGTACATTTCGCGAATGGCACGGGGCTCCTCGAGCGCCAGCGCCTGCTCCAGCAGCTCGACAGCCTCGCTCTGCGTGAAACTGCGGATCACCCACTTCACGCGCTGCAGGTTGCTGGCGCTCATGCTGAGGCTGTTGACCTTCAGGCCGAGCAGGGCCAGCGCCGCGGCCGGATCGCCCGCCATCTCGCCGCACACGCTCACCGGCTTGCCTAGCTTGTGGGCATCGGTCACCACCTGCTGGATGGCGCGGAGCACGGCTGGATGCAGGGACTGGTAAAGACCTGCCACGCGTGAGTTGTTGCGATCGACCGCCAGCAGGTACTGGGTCAGGTCGTTGGTGCCGATCGAGAAGAAATCCACCCGCCGCGCCATCGCCGCTACCTGGTAGACCGCGGACGGCACCTCGACCATGATGCCGATGGGCGGCCGCACCACCGGCATGCCGTCCTCGAGCAGTTCGCCGTGCGCCTGGTTGATCAGCGTCAGCGCGATATCGACCTCACTGACCGACGACACCATCGGCAGCATGATGGTCAGGTTATTGAGATGAATACTGGCCCGCATCATGGCGCGGATCTGGGTGAGAAAGATTTCCGGATGATCGAGGGAGATGCGGATGCCGCGCCAGCCCAGGAACGGGTTGTCCTCGTGCACCGGGAAATACGGCAGCATCTTGTCGCCGCCGACATCGAGCGTGCGCAGGGTCACCGGCCGCGGTGCGAACGCCTCCAGCGCCGTGCGGTAGATGCGCAGCTGCTCGTCCTCCGAGGGAAAGCGGTCCTGCATCAGGAACGGCACCTCGGTGCGGTACAAGCCGACCCCGTCACCGTCACCGTGCACCTCCTGCCCGAGACCCGAGACCAGGCCGATATTCAGGTACAGCGGCACGGCTATGTTATCGGGCGTGATCGAGGGCTGGCCGATGACCTTCTTCAGCGTTTCGGTGAGCTCCGTCTCCTGCGACTGCAGCAGCAGGAACTCCTCGCGCACCAGCGGGGTGGGATTGATGAACACGTCGCCGCGGTAACCGTCGGCGATGATGGTCTGGCCTTCAAGGCGCCCGACCGGCATGTCCTCGATACCCATTACGGCCGGGATGCTGAGTGCCTGCGCCAGGATCGCCACGTGCGAGGAACTGGAGCCGCTGGCACAGACAATACCGGCCAGGTTCTCCAGCGGGATCTCCGCCAGCTGCCCGGCACTGATATCCTCGCCGACCAGCACCGTGCGCGGATAGATCTCGATTCCCGCCGGCGGGCCGCTCTGCATGTGGGTCAGTATGCGTCGACCCAGATCGCGGATGTCGCTCGCACGTTCGCGCAGATAGCTGTCCTCCATGGATTCGAACACGCTCACATGCTGCGACACCGTCTCGCGCAGGGCACCGGGCGCCCAGTTGCCCGCACGGATGCGTTCGATGGTTTCCGCCACCAGGCTGTCGCCACCCAGCATCAGCAGCAGCGCGTCGAACAGCGCCAGCTCTTCCGGCGGCAACACGGCGGACATGCGGTTGGCATAGGCTCGCAGGTCATCCCGGACGGCGTCGACAGCCGACTGGAAGTTGGCCACCTCCGCATCCGGGTCCGCCGCCACGCGATCCGGTATGGCGTCCAGGTTGGCCGGGGGATAGACCACCATGGCCTGGCCGATGGCGACACCGGGTGATCCCGGCAGGCCGCGCAGGGCGGCCGAAACCCTCTCGGTACGGGCCAGTGCGCTGGTGATCTCGCCGCTGGCGCCGGCATGGGTGATGGCACCGGCCAGCTGCGCCGCCAGCGTCACCAGGAAGGCCTCCTCCTCGTCTTCGAAGCGGCGCACCTTGCGCTGGCGCACGACCAGCACGCCGAGCACCTTGCCATGCTGGATGATGGGCACGCCGAGAAATCCGTGGTAGGGATCCTCGCCGGTCTCGGCGACGAACATGTAGCGCGGGTGACTGGGCGCATCCTCGATGTTCACCGGCTCCTCGCGCTCGCACACCATGCCGACCAGGCCCTCGCCGTAACGCAGGCGCACCTTGCCGACGGCGTTCTGCCGCAGACCCTCTGTCGCACGCAGCACGAACTCTCGACGCTCGGTATCGCGCAGGTACACCGAGGCAACGTCGACATTCACCGAGGCACGCACCCTTTGCACAATGATCTTCAGCGCCTGCTCAAGATCAGGTGCGGTGTTGACCTCCTGGATGATACGTCTGAGCGTTTCCAGCATGGGTGGGGGTCCGGTTTGCATGAGGGGGATCAGCTTGTTGCCGTACAGGAAAGCCTGTACACGAAGGGCGCGGGTGGCGTCACTGACCGGTATCGCAGTTCGACGGGGAGTGCGACATGCCATCGGGAAACAGCAGTGGTGCCAGTTCGTTCAGCGCCTGCCGGTAGACCTTGCGCTTGAAGGCGACGACCTCGTTGAGCGGCTGCCAGTAGTCGACCCAGCGCCAGCGATCGAACTCCGGCCGCTCGCACCGGTCCAGGCAGACGGCACGGTCAGCGCACAGTTTGCGCAAGAGGAACCAGACCTGTTTCTGCCCGATACACAGCGGCCGGCTGGAATGGCGGATGTACTGGCGCGGCAGGCGGTAGCGCAGCCAACCGCGCGTGGCGCCGATGACCTCGACGTCGTCCGGCTGCAACCCGATCTCCTCGCCCAGCTCGCGGTACATGGCCTCGGCCGGCGTCTCGTCCGAACGCATGCCGCCCTGCGGGAATTGCCAGGCGTCCTGCCCCGCGCGGCGCGCCCACAGCAGCTGCCCGTCGCCGTTGCACAGGATTATACCTACATTCGGTCTGAAACCATCCGGATCAATCACTTATTGAACCTTGCTCGAAAGCATGAATGGCAATGATTCTCCCATAGGCGGCTTTTTCTGGCAAATGGCGGCAGCCGCGACACGCATGAAAGCAACACCCGTTCGTGTATCCTTGGCGGCCTTCGGCAACGGGAGCAGGTACGGTGGGCATTGCATTGTTCGACCTCGACAACACGCTGATCGCGGGTGACAGCGATTACCTGTGGGGTTGTTTCCTGGTCGAGCAGGGTATCGTGGACGGCCCGCGCTACGAACAGGCAAACCGCCGCTTCTACGACCAGTACAAGGTCGGCGAACTGGACATCCACGCGTTCCTGGCCTTCCAGCTGCGGCCGCTTGCCGAACACGACCTGTCGCTGCTGCAGCGCTGGCGCGCGCAGTACATAAAGGAAATGATCGTGCCCATCCTGTTGCCGAAGGCCCGGCAACTGATCGAGCGTCATCGCGAGCAGGGCGACACCCTGGTGGTGATCACCGCCACCAACAGTTTCATCACCCGCCCCATCGTCGACCTGTACGGTATCGAGCACCTGCTCGCCACCGAGCCCGAGCGGGTTGCCGGCCGCTACACCGGCGGCGTCGCCGGCATCCCCTGCTTTCAGGAAGGCAAGGTCAGGGTGCTGGAAGGCTGGCTCGCCGGCAGGCAGCAGTCTCTCGAGGACAGCTGTTTCTACAGCGACTCGCACAATGACCTGCCGCTGCTCTCCCGCGTGACCAGGCCGACCGCGGTGGATCCGGACGACATACTGGAGGCGCACGCGCGGCAGCAGAACTGGCCGGTGATCAGCCTGCGATGACGATCGTTACGTCACCGGGCAACGGGACGTCGGCGGGATGCTGAGCCTGATGCATGGACCGCGGCTGCTGATGCTGCTCCTGCTGCTGGTCGTGTGCAGCGCGGCAATCAGCCTGCTCACCGGCAGTGTCGGGAGTGACTGGCACGACCTGCTGGCCGCGCTGGCCGGAGACTACGACAACACCACGACCGCGGTGATCCTGGAACTGCGCTGGCCCCGTACCGCGGCCGCTTTCACCACCGGCGCCTTGCTGGCCACGGCCGGCGCGCTGATGCAGGTGCTGCTGCGCAACCCGCTGGCCGATCCCTACGTGCTCGGGGTGTCGGGCGGCGCGGCAACCGGCGCACTGCTCGCCATGCTGTTCGGCATGGGCGCGCTGTGGCTGCACGGCGCGGCATTCGGCGGCGCCCTGCTGTCCATGCTGCTGGTGTTCGTGCTGGCGCATGGCAGCGGTAGCTGGAGCAGCCAGCGACTGCTGCTCACCGGTGTCGTGGTGGCCGCCGGCTGGGGTGCGACGATCGGCTTCCTGCTGGCGGTGAGTCCCGACCAGGGCCTGCGCAGCATGCTGTTCTGGCTGATGGGTGACCTGTCGTTCGCCGCCATGCCCTACACCGGCGCCGGCGTGCTGCTGTGCGGACTGGTGCTGGGCATCGCGCTCGGACGCCCGCTCAACATCCTCACCCACGGTGAACGCACCGCAGCCGCGCTGGGCGTCACGGTGCCGTCGCTGCGGCGCCTCATCTACCTGCTGGCCTCGCTGCTGACCGCCACCGCCGTGACCCTGGCCGGCAACATCGGCTTCGTCGGCCTGATCGTGCCGCATATACTGCGCCTGCTCGGGCTGCGCGATCACCGCATCCTGCTGCCGGCGGCTGCATTGCTGGGCGGCTGTCTGCTGATCGTGGCCGACACGCTGGCGCGCAGCCTGCTCGCGCCGCGCCAGCTGCCGGTCGGCATCCTCACCGCGCTGATCGGCGTGCCGCTGTTCCTGGCCCTGCTGCGGCGTGGCCGGGACCAGGACACCGCACTGGCCTGACCTGGCATGGCATTGCTGCAGACAGACGACCTGGATGTCTCCATCGCCGGCCTGCCGGTGTGCCGCAGACTCGGCCTGCGCATCGAGCCCGGCGAATGCTGGTGCATCCTCGGTCGCAACGGTGCTGGCAAGACCACACTGCTGCACACGCTGGCCGGCCTGCACGCACCGGACAGCGGCACTATCGCATTGCAGGGCAAGCCACTCGCAACCTTGCCGCGCAAGACCATTGCCCGGCACATCGGCGTGCTGTTCCAGGATCACCACGACGCCTTCCCGGCCACGGTGCTGGAAACGGTGCTGACCGGTCGACACCCGTGGCTGGGAGCCCTGCAATGGGAGACGGCAGCCGACTACACCGTGGCGCGCGAGGCACTGGCCGCCGTCGACCTGGCGGCGCTGGAGGCACGCAACGTCGGCACCCTGTCCGGCGGCGAGCGCCGCCGCCTCGGCATCGCCACGCTGCTGACCCAGCAAGCCCAACTGCTGCTGCTGGACGAGCCGGCCAATCATCTCGACATCCACCAGCAGGTGCGCATGCTCGACCTGCTCCGGCAACAGTCTGTGCGCGGCGACCGCGCACTGTGCATCGTCATGCACGATCTCAATCTTGCCACGCGCTACTGCAACCGTTTCCTGCTGCTGTTCGGCGACGGCACCTTCCTGCAGGGCGACCGGGATGCCGTGATGACGGAGACCAGCCTGGAACGGCTCTACCGGCATCCGCTGCGCCGTATCGATGCTGCCGGCGGACCGGTGTGGATACCGGCATGAGGGGGGATCGCCTTGACACCCTCACGCCCCCGGACGTACAGTCCGCGGTGCATTGTTGCAGGTGTTCCGCGAACGTTCGTTCACGGGATGAAACGGGAAGCCGGTGCGTCACCTTCATGACCAGTCCGGCGCTGCCCCCGCAACGGTAAGCGAGTCAAGGCGAATCGAAACACCACTGCGCACGCGCGGGAAGGTGGTTCGCCGGGGAAACCCGCTCGCAAGCCCGGAGACCGGCCTGCAACCAACTTGTTCGAGTCGCGGAGGGCGATACCGGCAGACCGATACCCCGGCCTGTTGCGTTTCTCCATGACACCCGACTGCGCGGGTGGGCGCACTGGAGAAACCATGAATACCCCTTTTCGTGCCCTTTCCGGGCTGCTGGCCGGCTGCATGTTCAGCGTCATCCCGGCGTATCTTGTTGCGGAACAATCACCCATCGTGGTGACCGCAACCCGACTGCCGACACCACGTGATGAGGTGGGCAGCAGCGTCACCGTTATCACCGCTGCAGACATCGAACACCGGCAATACCGCTCGGTCACGGATGCCCTCAGGTCAGTACCCGGTCTCAGCGTCATTCCATCCGGTGGTGGCATCGGCAAGCTCACCGTGGTATTCAGCCGCGGCACCGAAAGCAATCACACTCTGTTTCTGATCGATGGCATCGAACTGAACGACCCGGCCGGCACCGATGGCGCGGTGGACCTGTCCAGCATCTACATCGACGACGTGGATCGCATCGAGATCCTCAACGGCCCGCAGGGCACCCTGTACGGTTCGGACGCCATCGGCGCGGTGATCCAGGTCTTCACCAAACGCGGCAAGGGTGCGCCGTCCGTGTGGGGGCGCGTGGAAACCGGCAGTTTCGAAACCTTCGCGCAAAGTGCCGGGGTCAGTGCCGGACAGGGCCGGCTGTCCTATGCACTGAGTGTGCAACACACCGATACCGAAGGTGTCTCGGCGCTGGGCGCGGCATTCCGGCAGAGTGACGGCACGCTGGACAAGGACCGGCATGAGAACATCAATCTCGGCACACGCGTTAGCTACGACTTCTCCGAGACCGCCGGCATCGACTTCAGCGGCCGCTTCACACACACCGAGAACGAGCTTGATCTCAATAACAGTTTCGTCAGCGATGACTCCGACAGCCATGGCCGGCTGGACCAGCTGTTACTGGGTGTGAACGGCCGCATGACGCTGTTTGATGGCGCCAGCGAACACCGGCTGGGCGTGAGTTATACCGCACTGGACCGCAAGGACGAAGACCTGGCCGATCCGGTCAACAGCGCCGACTCCAGCCTTGAAACCAACCGCGGCTGGAAGCGCAAGGTTGAACTGCAGAATGATTTCTACATGCTTGAACATCATGTTATCACCTTCGGTCTCGAAACCGAGGAAGACACCGTGCGCTCGAGTGTCAATGCCGGTTTTCTCGATTTCTTCAACGCACCGGCCAGCATCAGCAGCTCGGTCAGCGCCGCAGTCCGCAACAACGCCGCCTATCTGCAGGACCAGTTCACGTTCGGCGAACTGACCGGTACCGCGGGCATACGTATCGACAAGCATGAACGCTTCGAGCATGAAACCACCTGGCGACTGGCGCTGTCCCGGCGTTTCCCGGATCTGTCGACGCGTATCCGCGGCAGCATTGCCACCGGGTTCAAGGCCCCTACGGCAAACCAGCTGTTCGTCGACTCGGTCACCAGTTTCGGGCCGTTCACCGGCAACCCGAACCTGCGGCCGGAAACCAGCCGCGGCTGGGAACTGGGGGCGGACCGGAGCTTCGCCAATGACCGCTTCAGTGCAGGCGTGACCTGGTACCAGCAGCGCATTCGCAACCTGATCACCTTCAACAACACCTTCACCAGCAATGAAAACCGCGACCGGGTAAATATACGCGGGGCCGAGGCCAACCTGAGCGGCAAATTCGGTGACACGCTGACTGCCCGCCTCGGCGCCAGCTACACGCGCAGCGAGGACGCAGTAACCGGTGAAAACCTGCTGCGCCGGCCCCTGCGCAAGGTCTCGCTGTCAATCGATCATGCCGTCTCGGCGGCAACACGGCTTGGCCTCGAGACCATCTACACCGGACCGCGCTACGACATCGACGCGGTCAGCTTTGCCCGCAAACGCCGCAGCGGCTACAGCCTGGTCAATCTCACCGCCAGCCATACGGCGAATCACAACCTGACGCTGCATGCGCGAGTGACGAATCTCACCGACAAGGATTACGAGGAACCGGACGGTTTTGCGCAACCGGGCATCGGCGCCTTCTTCGGTGTTACGGTTAGCAACTGATCATCCTTTTTCGAAGACATGAACAAGACCCGCCACCTGCTGCCCCTGTGTCTCTGTGCCTCGCTCGCCGCACATCTGGCGGTGCTGCTGTATATGCCAGCAACGCCACCCGCACCACACAGTCAGTTACCGGGAAATGCGGGCCTGCAGCTCACACTGACACGCGCCGGTGCCGGCACACTACCACAGCCAGCGACAGCGGCCACAGAACACCCCGCTGCCAGCAACCGGTCGATACGCGAGCACATCCCCGAGGCACCAGCCAAACCGGTTCATCACCGGCAGGAAACAACGAACACCGCGAAGACTGCCGCCGTAACAGTTTCAACCCGTCAGACAGACCCGGCCGCACTGCCGGAGACCCGAACCACAGCCGGCTCTACCCTGACGGCGCAGCTGCATGATGCCATGCTGCCCTACTTTCACTATCCCCTGCTGGCACGGCGGCGCGGCTGGGAAGGCACGGTGCGGGTCGGCCTGCGGATCAGTGCCGACGGCAAGATCAGTCAGCTGCGCATCGTCGAGACCAGTCACCATGCCGTGCTGGACGAGGCCGCGATCGAGTGTCTGCGCAAGGTCCGGCAAATGCCCGGTACACTGGCATGGCTGGATGGCCGCGATTCGGATATCGTGTTACCCGTTGTATACCAACTGACGGACAGCTGACATGGGCAACCGCCTGACCCGAATCTACACCCGCACCGGCGACGATGGCTCGACCGGGCTTGGTGATGGTGCACGCGTCGCCAAGGATGATGCTCGCATCGAGGCCATCGGTGATGTCGATGAACTGAACTGCAGCATCGGCCTTTTGCTTTGCGAGTCCCTGCCGGAGGAGATCCGGGCCTGTCTGCTGAATGTCCAGCATCGTCTGTTCGATCTCGGCGGCGAACTCAGCATACCCGGCACTGCCATGGTCAGCGACGAGCGGGCGCAGGAACTGGAAGTCCTGCTCGACAGGCTGAATGAACAACTGCCGCCCCTCAGGGACTTCATCCTTCCCGGCGGCAGCCCGGCCGCGGCTCGCTGCCATGCCGCACGCGCGGTTTGCCGTCGCGCCGAGCGACGCGTCTATACCCTGTCCAGAAAGGCGCAGCTGAACAGCGCCAGCCTGCGTTATCTGAACCGCCTCTCCGACCTGCTGTTCGTCATGGCACGATTCCTGAACAAACAGGCTGGCGAACCGGATGTGCTGTGGCAGCACGAGCGCGAGTAGGCACTACTGCACAGACAAGCCCGCTCTCGCGCCAGGACGCCAGGATGCCGGGTAAATCACATCACCTGTAGGAGCGGACCGCGTCCGCGATGTTTTTTCCTTCAAAAAAATAATCGCGCTTGCGAAGCGCTCCTACAGATATTGCTCACGTACCAGGAACACCATAAACCTCTATTTTCCTGCGAGCCCTCCGTGGCAATGCTTTTCCTGGCGCCTTTGCGTCTTGGCGCGAGCCATATTATTCCACACACTACTGTCGCTCCTGCGCATCTCCCTCACGCACCTTGTCGAGTATCCGGCACAGCTGTTCCGCGCCGTCCAGGATGCGCGGCGTATGCCGTACCAGCAGGTCGCGCCCGATTTCGTACAGGTGCCCCTGCCTGACTGCCGCGAGCCGCGTCCAGTGCCGCCAGGGGGCCAGAAGGCGCCCGGCCTCCTTCTGTCCCGCTGCCACCACAATGACCTGGGGATCGCGCGCCAGCACGGCCTCAATGCCGATCTGCGGCGCCAGGTCCGGCAGGTCGGCGAACACATTGCTGCCGCCACACAGGCGCATCACATCGCTGATGAGGTGCGCACCATTGACCGTCATCAGCGGCCGGTCCCAGACCTGGTAGTAAACGCGTATCGGCGCACGCCCCGGTACTGTCCGGCGCAGGGCGGCGAGGCGCCGATCGAATGCTTCGATCACGGGTTGCGCGGCCGTTTCGGTTCCGGCCAGCCGCGCCAGCCTGTCGATAGTGCGCGGGATCGCGGCCAGGTCACGCGGCTCCGAGATAAATACGGTCAGGCCGAGCTCGCGCAGGCGCTGCACCTGGAACGCCGGATTGCCGCTCTGCCAGGCCACGACGAGATCGGGTCGCAGGGCGAGGATGCGCTCCAGATCCAGACCGCCACCACCACCGATGCGCGTGATGCCGCGCGCTGCATCCGGATAGTCACTGTATTCGGACACACCGATCACCCTCTCGCCCGCACCGGCGGCGAACAGCAATTCAGTGATGTGCGGCGCCAGGCTGACGATACGCCGCGCAGGACCTGCGAGTACGATCTGCCGCTCGCCGTCATCGGTGACGCGCACTTCGGACAACGCGGGCCCGGGCACCAGGGAACAGGCCACGAACCAGGCCACAACCCGACAGGGCATTCTGCAACCGCCGGGCAGACAACGCGCAGCAAACCCCATGGCGGGTCTCCAGGTAACGGAAGGTGTAAACCGGTTCCGTATATCATACCCTCCGGGCACCCCGGCCGGCGTTGCATTGCGATATACTCCCGGTTGATTCACCCAGCACAGGCGAAATCGCGCATATGACACCACCGGTAGTTGTCGTCGGCATCGGCGAGATGGGCAGCGTTTTCGCGCGCGGTTTCCTGCGCACCGGTCACCCGGTTTATCCTGTCACGCGACACACGGACATCAAGAACGTCGCCCAGCAGCTTCCGGCGCCCGAACTGGTGCTGGTCGCCGTCGCGGAAAACAGCCTGCACGAAGTACTGGAAACTCTGCCCGCTGCATGGCATGGGCGCGTCGCCCTGCTGCAGAACGAGCTCCTGCCGCGCGACTGGGAACAGTACGGACTGGTACGGCCAACGGTGATCTCGGTCTGGTTCGAAAAAAAGCGCGGCCGTGACGTCAAGGTGCTCATCCCGTCGCCGATCCATGGTCCGCATGCGAACCTGCTGCGGGACTGCCTGGCAAGCCTGGATATTCCGACGCGGGTACTTGACAGTGAACGGGAACTGTTGTTCGAACTGGTCGTGAAAAACGTCTATATCGTCACCACCAACTGTGCCGGCCTGATTACCGGCGGCACCGTCAGCCAACTCCGGGACCAGCACCATGACCTGGCACAGGACGTGGCGCATGAGGTGATCCGCATACAGGAATCCCTGGCCGGCCAGCAATTCGACGCGGATCGAGTGATGGATGCGATGCTTGCCGCCTTTGCCGGCGATCCTGAGCACAGGTGCACCGGTCGCAGCGCCCCGGCGCGCCTGGCACGCGCCCTGCAACAGGCGGAAAGCGCCGGCATCAACACCCCGGTGCTGCGCATGATCGCGGACCGGAATCGCTGAGATGCAAGGCACAGTCCGACCAATTTCATCGGTATACACACGTCCAGTCGGGCATGGCGCCTTGACAGGCCGCACGCTGTACCCCTAAGGTGAACGTGCAGTACTGCCCCGAAAACGGAAACAACTTCTTGTACAAGTCCCGTCACACGCCCTCCGTCAAAAGCACCTTCCTCTCCCTGCTGGGGATTGCATTGTTCACGCTGACCGGATGCGGGGGCGGCGGTGGTGGTGGTGGTGGCTCAGGCAGCACCTCGAGCAGCATCGGCTTCACGGTCAGTGGCACCCTGCAGGCAGCGGGTGGCAATGCCGTCGACAGCGACGTGAACGACCCCTTCGCGCCCTATGCCGCCAATGACAGCATCGCAACGGCCCAGGCCATTCCGAATCCGGTAGTGGTCGGCGGTTATCTTAACGAGCCCGGCGCGGGCCCGGCCGGTCGCTCCCAGACCATCGGCGATACTGCCGATTTTTTCCGGATTACCCTGACGGCAAACCAGTCTGTGATCCTGAATATCGCCGATCATGCCGCCGCTGATCTGGACCTGTTTCTTTACGACACAAACAATGCCATCGTCGCCAGCTCGACGGGTACGCTCGCCACGGAAATTCTGACCGCCCCCGCGACCGGCACCTATACCCTGCGTGTCGCCATCTTTCCCACGGTAATCGCGGGCGCCTCCGGTTACACCCTGACCCTGGGGCAGCAATTAACTACAGCCATCGCCGCGGACCTGCGCCTGGAGGATGACTTTATACCCGGCGATATCATAGCCAGCTTCAAACCCGGCAGCGGCGCCGGCAAGGCAACCGCCGGCACGCTGGCCGCGACCGGCCTGGCACAGAAGGCCGGCGCATCCGACCGCCCCGTGCTGCTGACGGTACCCGTACCCGTCACCGCATCTGCCGCTGCAGGCGGCACAATGGCAAGGGCGCTGGCCTCCGACAGCCGCCTGCAGCACAAATGGGAAACCATCCGCGCCATCAAGCAGCTCAGGCAACGGCCGGATATCGAGTATGCCGAACCCAACTACCGCCGCATGCCGACGCTGGCGCCCGACGACACGAATTACCCGCTGCAGTGGCATTACCCGCTGATCAACCTGCCCCAGGCCTGGGACATCACCACCGGCGCCGTTACCGTCGTCGTCGCCGTGGTGGATACCGGCATCCTCGCCGGCCACCCGGACCTGCAGGGACAGGTCGGACAGGGCTACGACTTCATCAGCGATGTCGCCAACGCCCTGGACGGTAACGGTATCGATGCCGACCCTGAAGATCCGGGCGACGGCGGCGTGGCCGGCAACAGCAGCTTTCACGGCACCCACGTGGCCGGCACAGTCGCCGCTGCGACCGGCAATGCCACCGGCGTCGCGGGCGCGAGCTGGGCGACCACCCTCATGCCGTTGCGCGCCCTCGGCCTGAACGGTGGCACCACCTATGACATTATGCAGTCCCTGCTCTACGCGGCGCAGTTGCCGAACGACTCGGGCGGCATCCCCGCGCAACGCGCGGACATCATCAACCTGAGCCTCGGCGGTTACAGCTTCTCCCAGACCGAGCAGAACATCATCAACCAGGTCCGCAACCAGGGTGTAATGATCGTGGCCGCGGCAGGCAACGATGCATCCAGCAACCTGTTCTACCCGGCATCCTACAATGGCGTGATTTCCGTGAGCGCCGTCGATATCAACCGGCAGGCGGCGCCCTACTCGAATTTCGGGGCGCAGATCGATATCGCTGCACCGGGCGGCAACACGGCAACGGATATCAACGGCGACGGTTATCCCGACGGCGTGCTCAGCACCAGCGGCGACGATTCGATCGTCACTCCAGCCCAGTACCTGTACCGTTTCCTGCAGGGTACGTCCATGGCGTCACCGCACGTGGCGGGTGTGCTGGCGCTGATGAAGGCCGCCATGCCGACGCTGACGCCGGCCGATGTCGACAACCTGCTCCTCAACGGCCAGATGACCACCGACCTGGGCACGCCCGGCCGCGACAATATCTACGGCCACGGCATGATCGATGCCCACAAGGCCGTGGTGGCGGCACTGGGCGGCATCTCGCCGGTGCCACCGACACTGGTTGCCTCGCCCTCGGCACTGAACTTCAGCACGCTGGGCACCACCGCCCTGCTGACCGTCGCCAACGGCGGCGGCGGGACTCTGAGCGTCAACCCACCCACGGATGATGCCAGCTGGCTGAACGTTACGCCCGGCGCCATCGATCCCGGCACCGGCGCCGGCACCTATATAGTCAGCGTCTCGCGTACCGGACTGGCAGAAAACATCTATACCGCGACCATCACCATCACCTCGTCGGCCAATAGCGTGCAGATCCCGGTCATCATGCAGGTCTCGACCCTGAGTCAGAACGCCGATGCCGGCTACCAGTACGTACTGCTGATCGACCAGGCCACCGGCACCCCGAAATACCAGACCGGCGTGGCCGCCAGCAACGGCACCTATCAGTACAGCATTTCCGGCGTCGCCGCGGGAACCTATGAACTGATAGCCGGCAGCGACCTGGATAACAACGGCACCATTTGCGTGTCCGGCGAGTCCTGCGGCGCTTATGTCTCGCTTGATCAGCCCACGCCGGTGACGGTGAACGGCAACGTCACCGGTCGTGATTTCACCTCCGGTTTCAACGTCATCATCAACGCTACCGCCCGGCAAGCCGGCGCTGCCGGTGTCGCCAGGCCGACCGTCAAACAGGTCGGCCCGTGATGACGACGACAGGCAGCCGGATCATGTTCCGGCTGGTCGCACTGGCCGCTGCAGGACTCGCCGCCTGCCAGGCCGGCGGCATCGATCCTCCTGCCGTGGACGACACGCCTGGAATCATCACCCTCGCAGCCGGCACGCAATGCGGCCACAGCGATACCGCGCCGACCGCAAGCTGGCTGGACACCGCGGACGCCTTGCAGATCGCCTACCGGCGCATGACTCGCCAGTCCCTCGGTGCGAACGCCCTCCCGGCACAGACACCGGATTTCGCAAAGTACGGCGTGCTGCAGGTATTCATGGGACAGCAGTCCACGGGCGGCTACCAGCTGCGCCTGCTGCATCCGCGTGTCGAGCACCTTGCATCGGGCGCAACCGTGCGTATCGCGTGGCAGTCACCGCCACCCGGCGCCCTCACCCCCCAGATCATCACCAGCCCCTGCCTGTTGCTGGCGGTACCCCGCGGCAGCTATCAGTCCATCACCGTCACGGACCAGACCGGCCGCGCCCGCGCGTAGCCGCGCTGTAGCCGCGCTGTAGCCGGCCGGCATTTTCCGGTACTCGCACCAGCCAGTGCCACTGGCCGTGCAGGGTATCGGCGGATAATTTTCATATATAGTAAAGGTCATATTTAAATCTATTAATTGCAAAAATAGCAATTAATAGCCATAAAAAGATCTATTAAAGTTATTGCATTATGACTTCGATATAACTATATTGTAATAGCACATTTTTAAGATTTTATTGGCATAAAAAGGCTATAATAGTCCTATTATTGACTCTTATGGATCTATATTCACTGACAGATAAGGCCATTGCACGGGAACTGGGCGAACGCCTCAAGGCCCTGCGCCTGCAACGCAATGTCACCCAGAAGGCACTGGCAGAGTCGACGACCCTGTCACTGAACACCATCAAGGCACTGGAAGGGGGACGCGGCAAGCTGGCAAGCCTGATCGCCGTGCTACGCGAGCTCGGGGCACTGGAACAACTCGACAACCTGATCCCCTCCGCCACCGTCATCAGTCCGCTGCAACTGGCCAGGATGCACGGCCGGGAACGCCAGCGGGCTTCCGGCACCCGCGGCAAGGATCGTGACGGAGACGAGCCCGGGTGGTAAAGCGGGTCGATACCGCCCTGGTGAGACTGTGGGGCGAGGTCGTCGGCGCTGTATCGTGGCTGGATGACCGCGACTATGGCATCTTCGAATACGAGCCGGATTTTCTGAACAAGGACCTGGATATCGCCCCCATTCACATGAGCCTGGCCGCGGCCCGGCAGGGCGGCCGGATCTTTGCCTTTCCGGGACTGAACCGGGAAACCTACCTGGGGCTGCCCGGTCTGCTGGCCGACGCCCTGCCGGACAAGTTCGGCAACCGCCTGATCGATGTCTGGCTGGCCCGTAATGGCCGCGATGCCACCGACTTCAGCCCGGTTGAGCGCCTGTGCTACACCGGCAAGCGCAGTACCGGTGCCCTGGAATTCTCGCCCGCGCTGGCCGGCCGCCACGATACGGCGGTACCGGTCGAGGTCGCCGGCCTGGTCGCGCTGGCGCAGGACGTCATGCACGAGCGCAACACCCTCGACGCCGACCTGGGCGATACGGACCGGGAGCATGCCGAGGCACTGATGGACATCCTGCGTGTTGGCACATCGGCCGGTGGCGCACGGCCGAAGGCGGTGATCGCCATGAATGCGCAGGGGCAAGTCCTGTCCGGCCAGACCGACGTGCCGTCAGGCTACGATTACTGGATCCTGAAGTTCGACGGTGTCACCGACCTGGAGCTGGGCAAACCCAGGGGTTATGGCCGGATCGAGTATGCCTACTACCGCATGGCACAGGCTGCCGGCATTCACATGACCGAGTGCCGGCTGCTGGAGGAACATGGTCGCGCCCATTTCATGACCCGCCGCTTCGATCGCGTCGATGGCCACAAGCTGCACCTGCAGTCGCTGTGCGGCCTCGCGCATTTCGACTTCAACATGCCGGGCGCCTATGGTTACGAACAGGTGTTCGGCATCATGCGCCGGCTGCGCCTGAGCAAGGCGGAAGCGGCGGAGCAATACCGGCGCATGGTGTTCAATATCGTCGCCCGCAATCTCGACGATCACACCAAGAACACCGCGTTTTTGATGGGGCCGGACGGCAAGTGGCGGCTGTCACCGGCCTTCGACGTTATTTACGCGCATAACCCGGCCGGCAAGTGGACCAACCATCACCAGCTCACCCTGAATGGCAAGCGCGACAATTTCACCCGGCAGGACCTGCTGGATGCCGGTGCAGCGATCAGCCTGCCCCGGCCATCCGATATTGTCGACGAGGTCAACGCGGCGGTGGCACGCTGGCCGGAATTCGCACGGCAGGCTGGCATCGATCCGCAGATATCGGGCGAAATCGGGCGCAATCACCGACTGGAACTGCCGGCGAGCTAGGCGTCCGCTCCCGGCGCCGGCCACAGCCAGGCAGCACCGCGCACGCCACTGGAATCGCCGTGTCGCGCACGCACCAGCCGGGTGTCCACGCGGTCGGAGAAAACGTACGCACCCCAGCGTTGCGGCACGTCCTTGTACAACGATTCGATATTCGACATACCGCCACCCAGTACGATGACATCGGGATCGATGATGTTGATGACACTGGCCAGCGCACGCGCCATGCGGTCTGCGTAACGTTCGAGCGAGACCTGCGCGGCCGCGTCGCCGGCCGCGGCACGAGCGCCGATGGCGGCGGCCGTAGCTTCCACACCGGCAACGGCCTGGTGATCACGCGCCAGTCCCGGACCTGACAGCCAGGTCTCGATGCAGCCCTGCCGGCCGCAGTAGCACGGCTCGCCGGGCGATTCATCGGCCTGCGGCCACGGCAGGGGGTTGTGGCCCCACTCCCCGGCGATCCCGTTGGGCCCGGACACCAGGCGGCCGGCAACGACGATACCGCCGCCGGTGCCGGTCCCGACAATGACACCGAACACGATCCCGGCACCGGCCGCCGCGCCATCGACCGCCTCTGACAGGGCGAAACAGTCGGCATCATTGGCGAAGCGCAGCGTGCGCTGCAGGCACCGTTCCAGATCGGCGTGCAACGGCCGGCCGTTCAGGCACACGGAATTGGAATTCTTGACCCGGCCCGTGGCGCGCGACTGCGATCCCGGTGCACCTATCCCGACCGGGCAACGCCGACCACTCGCCTGTTCCAGCGCCTCGACCAGGCCGGCGACCGCTGCCAGTGTGCCGTCGTAATCACCCTGCGGGGTCGGCACGCGCCGGCGCAGACGCTCGCGCCCATCCGCATCCAGCACGACACCTTCGATCTTGGTGCCACCGAGGTCGATGCCAATCCTGAGATTGTTGTTTTCATCGCTCATTCTGATGACTTCGATATCGTGTCCAGCCGGACTGTCAAACATCCAGACGGGCATGGGGCACTGGCATGCCGGCCGGTATGACGAGCATGAGCCAGAGGCACAAGCACGGAGATGACTGCCGACTGTATCGTCACCCGATTCCGGAACACAACGCAACCGACCCGGGCATAATCAGGCTGCACGAGCGGGCCGACCGGCCTGATCCTGGTAAACCGGATGGCTTCCCGATGGCGTCGTGATGAAATTCCAGCGGGATTTCCGGTGTAAAGGTCCTGATACATGAAAGGTGATTATAACCACCATCTGTTCAACGACTGAATGCACGCACTGCCCTGGGTGCGCGCCAATCGGCCGCTTCAGGACAGATGGCGGCGCCCTGGCGGGCTACGTCGCGCGGGGGATTTTGACAGCTGTCACCCGCGTCTGATGCCTGAAATACTATCCGATTCTGAATTTTGCCTTGTTGCTTTCATCCTGTTCTTCAGTAGCCTCCTGAATCTGGAAATTAAAATCCCGGTTCCCGGCAGGCTCCTGTATAAAATAGCCCTGCGCCATATCCACACCCAGCTCACAAAGGATCGCCAGGGCGGCCGAACTCTCGACACCTTCGGCAATGGTTATGTAATTATTCTCCCTGGCCATCTTCATGATGGCAGCGACCTTCAACAGGCTTGCCCCCTTGCCCCTGATGCTCTCGATCAGACCACTGTCGATTTTCAGGTAGTACGCATGGATATGCTTGAGGTGCTGCAACTGGCATGACATCCGGTAGTGCTCGATGGCGATTTTACATCCGACCGCATTAATCGCCTTGGACAGCATTGAAAAATTCTTGATATCACTTTGCAACAGATTTTCGGCAACCTCGAATACCAGCTGCGCCGGGTTTATCGCGTACTCCTTGATTTTGTGCATCATCCATACTGGGAATTCCTGGTCGGCAACCGACTGCCCGGTAAGTTTTATAAACAACGTCATTGACTGACCGCGGTTATCGGCCATCATCTTCATGACATTCTCGATAATATAACGATCGACAGCCGCGGCAAGTCCGCATTTGCTTGCCATGGATATGAACTCGCCTGGCAGAATAACGCTCCCGCTTCCGTCAATGATCCTGATCAGAATCTCGTATTGATTACCCTGCTCTCCCTTCAGGCTGGTAATTGGCTGGTAATAAATCCTGGCACGATGTTCGTCAAGTATTGCCCTGACCATCGCTTCATGATTGTCACCTGCACCCGTGCTGATTATATTGTCTGCCATCGCACTGCTGACCAGGACATGGTTACCACCGTATGACCTGGCCGCCTCGCAGGCGAGGTCGGCCCTTGCGATAACATCACCAGCGCCGCTATCGCTTTTCCTGACCGAACAGATTCCGATACTCACTGTCATCAGGACAGACCGCCCGTCATATTCAAAAATCCGGCTTTCGATGGCCAGGCGTATCTTTTCGGCTTTTTCCTCTGTCTGTGCCAGGCTTTCCCCGCTGCATATCATGGCAAAGGTGCAATCGCCGAAGCGGGATACCACGTCATCCCCGCTACAGAAGGATGCGATGATTTCGGCAACATCCTTGATCACATGCTCGCTTTCCATGACACCGATTTCATCCCTGACCTGGATAAATTTGTCCAGCAGGATATACATGAGGTTGTGGCTGGAACTGGAACCGGAATCGCGGTTATCCGCGAGCAGAATGTCGAGATCTGCAATGAACCGGGCGCGATCGCTGACGCCGTCAACAGAATTCCGCTGCCGCCCTCCCTCTGCCGGACTGAGGGAAAGACCGGCTCCGGCTGCACCGGATAATGCAGGCTCATGCTGCCCGGAGCCCTGCCCTGAAGCAGACGTCGCGGATCCGGCTTTACCTGTCTCTGCCGTTGAAGCCTCGGACGTCCCCTCGCAATTATCCGGCTCGTCCTGCTTGTCTTCCGCCTGCCTGACCACCTCTCTCAGACTCGCGACCTCCTGCCTGAGTTGCTCGTGATCATGCAACTGTTCTGCAAGAATCTTCTGTTCTGTCCGCGAGCTATCCAGCATTGACTGGAGATCAGCCAGCTGTTCCTGCAGCGCCTTCTGCCGCTGTGCGTCCTCTTCCCCGAGACAGGCAGACTCTGTGGCTGCCTGCAAGGCACCACGCAAGCGCTCGTTCTCCGATTCAAGCTCGCTTGCCAGCCTTGCCTCGCTGTCAAGCGTCTGTATGCGCGCCTGTGCCGCCTTCAGTTCCTCCTCCAGATCATTTGATGCCCTGGCCTGGTTCCCCGCTTCCAGTGTCTCGTCCGACTGGATGTTTAATGATGTATTTACCTTCTCCAGCCTTGACCGCAGCAACTCGATTTCTTCCTGCTGATTTTTTTGTATCGCACGTTTCGAAATTGACGATTCATGCAGAGCGGTATTCAGTGCCTCCAGTTTTTCTGCATGCGCCGCCAGTTCATCGTGAGCCACACGCAGCATCTGCAGTTCAGCGCCAAAATCCGCAATTCGCGTATTCAGTTCTTCGCTGGCGTGCGCATGTTGCTCGGCCTGCCTGTGCATCACTTCAGATTGAGACTCCAGCTCCTCCCGCAATCCTGACAGCTGCTGCCCAAGCCCCGAGATCTCACTTGTTTTTGACTGCAACTCGCCAGCCCGCTCATCAAGCTGACTGCGCAGACCGGCAATTTCACTGTTACGGTCTTCCAGCATTGCCTGCAGTTCATTCGATTCGTCCCTCGCCTTGTCGTACTGCGCCTGCAGCGCATTGAGCGCACCTTCCAGCCTGTCTCTTTCCTGTTCGAATTCCTGCCGGGCACACAGCGCCTCCGCAGCATGCTGCTCCAGAACACCGTTCTGCTCTTCGATGCGAGATGATAACCGAGCCAGTTCGTCGGCCCGCGCGATCGAAATACTTTCCTGTTCACGAGCCTTTTCCTGCAGCCGGTCACGCTCGGATTCAAGTTCGATGATCTTTTGACCGAGCTGTTCCGCTTCGCGGGAATATTCTTCCTCTCTCATGCGGCCTTTGCTGACCTCTGCATCCAGGGCAGCACGGATTGATTTGATGGCTTCGTCAAGTTCGCCGATTTTCGCGGAACGTTCCTCGTTTTGTTTGCGTGTTGTCTCGAGTTCGTATAGTGCAGTGTTGAACGCTGCAGTGAACGCAGTGGCAGCATCCTGCAAATCAATGATCGAGGGTCTTTCAATTCCGGCTTCAGTATCCTGCGACTGTGCCTCCTCCGCTGGAGTCATGCCGGCAGGATGAACTCCCGCTTCCCCGCGATCTTCACGCCCTGTCATCCAGCCATTCCCGCCAGGCAGTGTGTTCGTTGAATCGTCTTGCATCGCCATTGATCCCTGATTAAGGTTCCCGGAGCCATCGGTCCTTGAGGCTTCTCTTTGCACGGCAATGAGCCATCCCGGTCACGCCTCGGCCTGCACGCACCTGTTGGCCCGTCAGTTCACCGTATCGCGTACCCCGGCCTGTCTGGGGCACACTCAATCTGCCGTCCTGAAACATGTCGGCACAAAGCTGATATGTTTTAACAATCAGCCGAATAGACGAAATGCAGCCGTTCAGGAAACGCTCCCGGTACTGACATACCGCAACGGGCGGATGATCTCCCTGACCCGGTCGTATGCACGGCAGCCATTCCCGGCAGCCCGGGCAAGCGCTCTGTCCGCAACCGAGCGCCATTAATGCGCCGGGATGAGGCATTCAGGCTGGCAAGCGGAATTCACGAATTGACGTCGTGATCTGCGGATCTGCCGGCGGAATGACTGCCGGACGGGAGGTGATCGTCAACTTATTGACGTAAACACGCAATCAGGCTTTTACAAAGAAAAAAACGGCCGCCACCGTGACGCGGTACGAGAGGATGCATTGCCCACAGCGCCCGCACCAGGTACGCAGATCGTCGACACGCAGGAAATCCGGGCCCGGGCGAGTGCGTCCACTCGGAACCCGTGCAGTCCAGCCCCCCCGCCAGCCGCACCGTCCGAAACGATGAACAGCAGAGCGGATCTCCGCAAAGCCCGTCAGGCCAAAAAACAATATTTTCCTGATTATCAATATATTATTTGGCAATAACGGGCATTATCAGGCGTCTCCGGGAAGCTTTCGACAGGCAGCCGACGGGATCGGCTGATGCGCGGCTCAGACCGTGCCATGCGCGACCAGGCTGAAGGCGCGGCTGCTGTCGGTGCGCAGGCGCGTGATACCGGCATTGGCGACATGGATGCGGTACATGGCGACCGGCGGCATATCGAGCACTGCGGCGAGAATGGCACGGATCACGCCCGCATGCGCCACCACGAGCACCGTTTCTCCGGCATGCCGCTCGAGCACGGCGTCGAAACCGGTGCGCACGCGCGCCAGGAAGGCATCCAGGGGCTCGGCGCCCGGCGGACGCTGGCCGACCGGGTCGCGCAGGAAACGCTCCACCTGCCCCGGGTCCTGCTGCTCCAGTTCCGCCCGCGTATGCCCTTCCCATACCCCGAAGCCGACCTCCGCGAAGCGCGGCTCGGCCCGCAGCGGCATGCCGTGCCGCGTACAGAGTGCCTCGGCAAAGGCATGGCAGCGCAGCAAGGGTGAACTCACGACCTGCTGCCAGTGCGGCCGGCCCGCGACGGCGTCCCACATCTGCTGCCAGCCCCGCTCGCTGAGCGGGTCATCGCGCTGCCCGCGATAACGATTGCCACCGACCGGCTCGCCGTGGCGCAGCAACTCGATCACGGTCTCACGCACCGCCGGCTCAGGCATACCGGCTACCGAGCCGCGCCCTGAACCCGTCCCAGTCGAAGGCGGGGCCGGGATCGGTCTTGCGTCCGGGGGCGATATCGCTGTGTCCGGCGATGGCCTGCCGGGACAGGCCGGGATAGGTCCGTACCAGCGCCTCCGTCACCGCGGCCAGGCGTTCGTACTGGACCGGCGCATAAGGCTCGTCGTCCTGCCCCTCCAGTTCGATACCGATGGAAAAATCGTTACAGGCAGGCCGTCCGCCGAAGCACGATTCGCCGGCATGCCAGGCACGCTTGTCGAACGGCACATACTGGACCAGCTCGCCATCGCGGCGGATCAACAGGTGGCTGGATACCCTGAGGCAGGCGATCTCCCGGAAATAGGGGTGCCCGCCCGGATCGAGGCAGTTGGTGAACAGGCGGTCGATATCCGCGCCGCCGTAGCAGCCGGGCGGCAGGCTGATGCCGTGAATGACGATCAGCTCGGGCCTGCAACCCGCCGGCCGTTCGTCGCAGTTCGGCGACTCAAGCTGGCGGGCGCCACGCAGGCGGTGTGTGACAGGATCTATTTCCACTGGGCGCAGCCCCTCGTCATTCAGGCACGGGATAATATACCGCGTCTGCCGCAGCGATGAGCACCCCCGCAGGCATCCCGGGATTGCTGGCCTGCCGGCTGGCGGAGGGGTTTGACCCGCGGGCGGGCTGATCGGCTAGAATAGCCGCCTCTGATTGTTGCAGCCCCGGAGCCGCAGTGAACAAGCTACGTATCGTCCTCTGTATATCCCTGGTACTGGCCGGCAGCGCCCACGCCGAAACAAGCTATGTCAGCGACAGCCTGGAAATCACCATGCGCAGCGGCAAGGGCAACAGCTTCAGCATTACCCGCATGCTGTCCAGCGGCACACCCCTGGAGGTGCTGGAGGTCGACAAGGACGCGGGTTACACACGCGTGCGCACCAAGAGCGGCAAGGAAGGCTGGGTGCTGTCGCGCTACCTGATGAAGACCGAGGCGGCGCGCGATCGTCTGGCCAGCGCGGAAAAGAACCTCGCGGAAATGGAGCTGGAAAAGCGCAAGCTGGAAACCGCCATGGCGGCGTTGACCGGAGAAAAGAATGCGCTGGCGAAAGAACTCGAAGGGCTGAGCGGCCAGAATCGCAAGGTCAGCCAGGACCTGGCGGAGATCAAGCGCACCGCGTCCAGCGCGCTGGCCATCGACTCCGAGAACAAGGACCTGAAATCCCGGGTCGTGTCACTGGAACGCGACATGCAGACGCTGCAGCAGGAGAACGAGGGTCTGCGCGACCGCACCGCCCGCGACTGGTTCATGGTCGGTGCCGGTGTGGTACTGCTTGGCATCATCGTCGGCCTGATCATTCCGCGCATCCGCTGGCGCAAGAAATCGAGCTGGGATACGTTCTGAGCGGCAGCGGTTACTCGTCCGTTACACAACCTTCCGAGGCATTCTTCACCAGCCTGATATATTTCCGAAGCGTGCCACGTTCCGCCTTGTAGGGTGGCATCTGCCAGGCCGACCGGCGCTGCTCCAGCTCGGCATCACTGACGCCGACGGTCAACGCCCTGGTCCCGGCATCGATGGTGATGACATCGCCGTCGCGGACCAGGGCGATCGGCCCGCCTTCCTGGGCCTCGGGCACGATATGCCCGATGATGAAGCCGTGCGAACCGCCGGAGAAACGCCCGTCGGTCAGCAGCGCCACGTCGTTGCCCAGCCCCGCGCCCATGATGGCCGAGGTCGGGGTCAGCATCTCCGGCATGCCCGGACCGCCCTTCGGCCCCTCGTAGCGGATCACCACCACATCACCCTTGACGATGCGCCCCGCTTCCAGCGCCTTGAGCATGTCTTCCTCGGCATCGAACACCTTCGCCGGACCGCTGAAGTACAGGCCTTCCTTGCCGGTGATCTTGGCGACCGAACCGCCCGGCGCCAGGTTGCCCTTGAGTATCTGGATGTGACCGCTGGACTTGATCGGGTCTGACAGGGCGTGAAACACATTCTGTCCCGCCTTCAGACCTGGCAGATTGCGCAGGTTTTCCGCAACGGTCAGGCCGGTCACGGTCAGGCAGTCACCGTTCAGCAGACCTTCGTCAAGCAGGTATTTCATCACTGCCGGGGTGCCGCCGACGTTGTGCAGGTCCTCCATCACGTATTTTCCGCTGGGCTTGAGATCGGCCAGGAAGGGAATGCGGTCGCTGACAGCCTGGAAGTCGTCGATGCCAAGCGGCACGTTCACGGCGCGCGCCATGGCGATCAGGTGCAGCACGGCATTGGTCGAGCCACCCGTGGCCATGATGATGACCATGGCATTCTCGAAGGCCTCGCGCGTCATGATGTCGCGCGGCTTGATGTCTTTTTCCAGCAGGTTGAGGACCGACCTGCCGGCGCTGTAGCACTCGGCCAGCTTGCCCGGATCCACCGCAGGTGTGGAGGAACTGTACGGCAGGGACATGCCCATTGCCTCGATGGCGGACGCCATGGTGTTGGCCGTGTACATGCCGCCACAGGCACCCGCTCCGGGACAGGCGTGGTCGACGATGTTGCGGCGCGTGTCCTCGTCGATCTTGCCGGCAATGAACTCGCCGTAGCTCTGGAACGCGGACACGATGTCCAGCGTCTGGTTGTGGTAGTGACCGGGCTTGATGGTGCCGCCATAGATCATCAGCGCCGGACGGTTGAGGCGGCCCATGGCAATCAGGCAACCCGGCATGTTCTTGTCGCAGCCCGGCAGGGAAATATTCGCGTCGTACCACTGCGCGCTCATAACGGTTTCGATGGAATCCGCGATCAGATCGCGCGACTGCAAGGAGTAACTCATGCCCTCGGTACCCATGGAGATACCGTCGCTGACACCGATGGTATTGAAGCGCATGCCGACCAGCCCCGCATCGACCACGCCTTCTCGCACTTTCGCGGCCAGGTCGTTGAGATGCATGTTGCAGGTATTGCCTTCGTACCAGACACTGGCGATGCCCACCTGCGCCTTGTCCATGTCGGCTTCCGTCAGCCCCGTGCCATGCAGCATGGCTTGCGATGCGCCCTGTGACTTGGGTTGCGTGATGCGTGAACTGTAGCGGTTCAGCGACTTGGTCATGCTTTGCTCCGGTCGTATCAGACGGTAAGGGTGGCGGCTGACTGCTAACTATACAGAGGGACCGGCCGGCCCTGAAACAGGCAATTGCCTGACTGCCGGACACTTCTGCCACAGGGCTGCAGGACCCACGCCGGTCATCACAGGCCTTCGGCTGTTATCACAGGCAACGAGAATAACCGACCAATACGTCAAAACATTGTCGCACAACATATCACATTTATATTTTAATTCAGCAGCTTATATGCATCGAAGTGCTGAAAAAGCGCTTGCAACCGGCCACGCGCGGGGGTAGCATATAAGCAGTTGCTTATTTTACGATGTTCTTAACATCGAGGAGGTGCGACATGTACTTCGACAACCTGAGTCTGCTTTCACTGCTGGTGTTTCTGATCGCGCTGGGCGCATTCGTGTATTCGTGCCTGTACCGTAATTGCATCACGAACACCCACGGTTCCGGCGCGCGCAAGGACGATGCAAATGACCGGGAACAGCTGTAGCTGGCGTGCCGTGAACAACGCCCGCATGCAGCGTGCGACCCGTCATAGTGCTGCCGCGCGGGACGGCATACAGGCCTCACCGGTGTACCGCCAGGCAGCCTTGCCGGGCGATGCGCCGGTTCCATTGCCCGTGTTCAGGCAGACGCTGCAGGGCACCGGACCGGGAGCGCAACCGCGCACCCACGACTGAAGCACAGGAACCGCCACCATGGAAATCCGTCAACTGTACGATGATACCAGTTCCACATTCAGCTACCTGCTATGGGATGATGCCAGTCGCGAGGCGGCGCTCATCGACCCGGTCCATGAAATGGCCCGGCGTGATATCCACCTGGTATGGCAACTCGGCCTGAAACTCAGGTACACGCTGGAAACCCATGTCCACACCGATCACGTGACCGGCTCGGGCTACCTGAGGCAGGTTTTCAATTCCATTGTGGTGGTGCACGAGGATAGCCTCGCCAGGTGCGCCGACGTGCTGGTCAAGGACGGTGACTTCATACCGCTCGGCAACGACAGGCTGAACATCCTTCACACTCCCGGCCACACCAACAGCGATATCTGTTATTCGATTCCAGGCGCGGTATTCACCGGCGATACCCTGCTGGTCAATGGCTGTGGACGCACCGACTACCAGTCCGGCGACGCCGGACTGCTGTATGACTCGATCGTACAACGCCTGTTCACCCTCCCGGATGAAACGGTTGTGTATCCCGGCCACGGTCTGGCAGATCGAATGTCATCCACCATCGGCAAGGAAAAAACCGCCAACGGCCGCATCGGCAACGGCGTGGGTCGCGAACGTTTCGTCGCGGTCATGAACAGCCTGAAGCTGGATCCGCCCGAACGCATCCACGAGGCGTTGCCTTCCAATCTGCGTTGCGGGACCTATGCCTGAAGCGGCAACGCACAGGCCAGCTGCCAGGTATATACCTGCAAACTGCCAACTGACCCGAAGGAACCCGCTGCGTAGCCGAACCTGGCTGACAGGGGATTCAAGCACTACAACCGGGGCAACCACCCTGCTCTGCACGAGGCAGTGAAAACGCCACCGGCTAAAGGCGGTGGCTGCGGGTTATGGCTATAAAGCCGGATCGATCGGCCATACAGACGGGTTAACCCCCTTCTCAGGGGAACGCCGGGGAACGGGAATAGAATGCCGGGCGCGCCCTGTGCAAGTGTGCGAACAGCGCACCCTGCGATCATATGAACACCTTTTGCGACACCCTCCGCAAGAAGACGGGGCGCATTTACTTTTTCCGTGTCTTTCCGTGGATTCAGTGGTCGTTATTTTTGTAGGGTGCACTCTGTGCACCGCTGCCGGTGCGTAGAACGCACCCTACGTGTTTGGTTCCGTATCCTTGTGTGGATTTCGTGGCCATTATCCATCGCGCATTCCCATACATCTGAAGACTGCCCCCCCTGAAGGTCGCGCCTGGCTCGACAACTGCTCCTGCGTTGCTCTCGGCTCTGGCATGGCCCAGGCCAGCCTCTCGACCCGGGCTATGCCCGTACAAATGGTCTCAGCTTCTCCATGTAGTCGTGCATCCCTGCAGTCGTGCGCTCCTGCAGCAATAGACACCTCCTTCATCTTCAATACATCCCGCATTTGATATTCCCTTGTCATTCCGTGTGCTTCCGTGGCCATTCAGCATCGCAGCCGATATTCACATTTCATGATTCACGTCTCACTCTGACCTGCACAGAGTCGTCCATCACCTGAAGGCGAGAGCGTTACGGATCCCCGTATACGGGGACTCCAGGCATCATGAAAGAGATACGCCAGCGGCACGGCGTGGCGTTGCTGTTCAGCCTGTTCTGTATCGTGGCGCGCATCAAGGTCACCCAGTCCGGCCTGTTCTGCCAGGCACCGGAAAACGCCCAATCCTGCACGCTTGACACGCCCCGGTCCTCGCGGCCTGACACGGTCCGTTGCCTTCAAGTCCCCGCCCTCCCGGCCGATCCTTTCGAGGATGTCTCCCTGCACGGGAAATATCCCGAACACCCCATTTCCGGATCAGTCAGGGAGCCACACCAGCGCATGAAGGATAATACCCGGACCCTGATAACGCTGGGTGTAATGGCTGTTCTGGGACTGATGTTCGCACTCGCCTCCATTGCGCTGGCACAGATGCATGCTATCAACACGCGCATGGCGACACTCGTCGAGGTGACCAATGCCAAAACGGCCGCCGCAAACGAGATGCGCGATGCGATCCGGCTGCGCGCCGACAGCCTCAAAAAGATGCAGCTGGCACGCGATATCTTCGATCGCGACGAGGAATACCAGCGCTTCATCGACTATGCCGGAAAATACCGTGCCGCCAGGGAACGCCTGGTCAGCCTGGGCATGACCCGGCAGGAATCGGAAATCCACGAACAGCTGCAGCAGCTGACCCGGTTGTCACAGGCGGTCAGCGACAGCGCTTCCATGCTGGTGATGGAAGATGCCGCCGACCGGGAAATCGAAACGGCCAGGCATAATGCCACGTCGTTACAGGCGCAGATGCTTGAGCAGCTCGATACACTGGTTAACCTTGAACTGAGAACCTCCGAACAGACACTGGTGAACAGCCGTTCGCACTATCAGCGAACGAGAAATCTGCTGCTCATACTGACCGCCGTCACCCTGCTGTTCTGCTATCTGCTGGCCCGGTTCGTTGCCCGCTATGTCGCATCCAAGAACAGGCAGCTGAACTACCAGTCATCCCACGATGCACTGACCGGTCTCATCAACCGGCGCGAGTTCGAGAAACGCGTCGAGCGCGCCATCCACAACGCGCAGGCCCTGCCCGCCGCACATACCCTGATGTATCTCGATCTCGACCAGTTCAAGGTCATCAACGATATCTGCGGTCACGCAGCCGGCGACAGGCTGTTGCAGCAGCTCGCAGGCCTGCTGCTCGGCTCGTTGCGTCACCGCGACACCCTGGGGCGGCTGGGAGGTGACGAATTCGGTCTGCTGCTCGAGAACTGCCCGCTGGACAAGGCGGTGGTCATCGCGAACAAGCTGCTCAAATCTATCGAGGAGTTCCATTTCAGCTGGCATGACAGCAGCTTCACGCTCGGGGTCTGTATCGGGGTGGTTCCCATCGACGAAACCACGACCGATATCGCAAGCACCATGAGCGCAGCTGACTCGGCCTGTTACATCGCCAAGGAATCCGGGCGCAACCAGGTGCAGGTCGCCTACCTGGGTGATCGACAGCTGCAGCAGCGGCGCAGCGAAATGCAATGGGTGTCGCGCCTGACGCGCGCCCTGGAGCAGGACCAGTTCGAACTGTACTACATGCCGATCATCCCCAGTGCGGACAGTAACGGCTCCGGCAAGCATATCGAGCTGTTGCTGCGCATGATCGACGATGACGGTTCCGTCATTTCACCACGCATATTCATACCGCCGGCGGAAAAATACAACATGGCCACCGCCATCGACCGCTGGGTCATCAACCAGGCCCTGCAATGGCTGGCAGAGCACAGCTCCGAGCACAACTGGCCGATCACCATCGCCATCAACCTGTCAGCCCACACCCTGGCCAGCCGGGAAATGCTGAAATACATCATCGACCATGCGGAACATACCGGCGCACCCCCTGAACGGATCATCTTCGAAATCAACGAAAACGCCGCCATCTCCAACATCTCCGCGGCAACCGGCTTCATGCTGACCTTGCGTGGTCGCGGCTTCCGTTTCACGCTCGACGATTTTGGCAGCGGTCTGTCTTCCTTTGCCTACCTCAAGAAACTGCCGGTGGATTTCCTCAAGATCGACGGCAGCTTCGTGCGCGACATACTCTCCGACCCGGTCGATTATGCGATGGTCAGATCGATCAACGAACTGGGGCAGCTGCTCGACAAGCAGACCATCGCCGAACACGTGGAGACAATCGCGGTTGCCAACGAACTGCGCGACATGGGCATCGACTTCCTGCAGGGCCGTATCTACGCCAGTCCCGAACCCCTCAGCAGCTTCTCCCACACACGCAAGCCGCAGCTTGTGGTCGTCTCGAGGTAAGCGGGCAAGTCGCGACAACTGTCCGACATACGGATCGATGCGTTATAGTCAGCCCTGCGGACACGGCCGGTAACCAGGATGACACACACACCTTCGCTGCTGGACATGATCGGGGGACTGATCGGCACCCCATCGATCAGCTGTGTCGACCCGGCGCTGGACCAGGGCAACCGCGCCGTCATCGACCTGCTGGCAGGCTGGCTCGAAACGGCCGGCTTTGCCGTCGAGGTCCTCCCGCTGCCGGGCACACCGGCCAAGGCAAACCTGATCGCGACCCTGGGCAGCGGGCCGGGCGGACTGGTGCTGGCCGGCCACACCGACACCGTTCCGTACGATCATGGCGCATGGCGCTTCGACCCGTTCCGCCTCACGGAGGCCGATCAGCGCCTGTACGGTCTGGGCACCTCGGATATGAAGGCCTTCCTGGCACTGGCGATCGAGGCCTGCCGGGGGCTGCGTGCGGCAGATCTGGTGGAGCCGCTGGTCATACTGGCCACGGCCGACGAGGAAACCTCCATGTCAGGCGCACGCGCACTGGTCGAGCGGCAGCGTCCGCATGCACGTCATGCCGTCATCGGAGAACCGACCGGCCTGCGCCCGGTGCGTATGCACAAGGGTATTTTTATGGAGCGTATCCGGCTGCACGGTCATGCCGGTCATTCCAGCAACCCGGCACTGGGCAACAGCGCACTGGAAGCCATGCATCGTGTCATCGCCAGCATCCTGGCCTGGCGCGACGAACTGCAGGCACGCTACAACAATCCGCTGTTCGCCGTTCCGGTGCCGACGCTCAATCTCGGCCATATCCACGGTGGCGACAACCCGAATCGCATCTGTGCCGACTGCGAACTGCAACTCGACCTGCGCCCGCTGCCCGGCATGGACGTCCACGAACTGCGCGGGGAACTGCACCGGCATGTCATCGAAACGCTGGCGGACAGCGGCATCGAGGCCGGTTTCGACGCCTTGTTTGAAGGCATCCCGGCCATGGAAACCGCAGCCACGGCACCCATCGTCCGGCTGGCCGAACGACTCACCGGCCACGCCCCGGAGGCCGTCGCCTTCGCCACGGAAGCGCCCTACCTGAAACAGCTCGGCATGGACACGATCATACTGGGACCGGGCAATATCGAGCAGGCCCACCAGCCTGACGAATACCTCGCACTGGACCGGCTGCAGCCGACCGTCGACCTGCTGCGCCGGATGATCAAATCCGTTTGTATCGACACCGACCCCTTGCTATAACAGGCGCCATGAAAAGCAGCGAACATAACAGGCAATTCGTCGACAGCTTCCGGCACTCCGCGCCGTATATACATGCGCACCGCGGCCGCACCTTCGTGCTGGTATTCGGTGGCGAGGCCGTTGAGGATGCACTCTTCCCCGGGCTGATTCACGATATCGCGCTGCTGCACAGCCTCGGCATCCAGCTGGTCCTGGTGCACGGCGCGCGCCCGCAGATCGAGCGCAAGCTGTCGGCCGGCGGCATCGAGATGGAATATGCCCGCGGCCTGCGCATTACCGATGACGCCGCACTGGTGTACGTCAAGGAGGCCGCCGGCTCGGTGCGCGTGGAAATCGAGGCGCTGCTCTCGATGGGGCTTGCCAACACACCGATGTCCGGCGCGCGTATCGGCGTCAGCTCGGGAAACTTCGTCACCGCGCGGCCACTCGGCGTGCGCGACGGCATCGACTATTGTCATACCGGCGAGGTACGGCGCGTCGACGCGCCGGCGATCCGGCAACACCTCACCGACCGGCGCATCGTGCTGCTCTCGCCGCTTGGCTATTCACCGACCGGCGAGGTCTTCAACCTGAGCGCGGAGGAAGTCGCTACCGCCACCGCCATCGAGCTGCAGGCCGACAAGCTGGTGCTGCTGAACGAGGGCGAGAAGCTGCGCGACGGGCGCAGGCGCCTGATGGCGCAGCTGACCATCAACGAAGCGCAGGCGCTGCTGGACGGCCGGCGTCAACTGAGCGAAACCATGCGCCGCCAGCTGCACAGCGCGATCCAGGCCTGTCGCGGCAGTGTGCGGCGCGTGCACCTGCTCGACCGGCAGCAGGACGGCGCACTGTTGCTGGAGCTGTTTACCCGTGACGGACTCGGCTCGCTGATTACCGCCGACCCCTTCGAGGGCCTGCGCGATGCCACCATCGATGACGTCGGCGGAGTCCTGGAACTGATCAAGCCGCTTGAGCAACAGGGTGTCCTGGTCAGGCGTTCTCGCGAGCTGCTGGAAATGGAAATCGGTCACTTCCTGGTTATCGAGCGTGATGGCACCATCATCGCCTGCGCGGCACTCTATCCCGGCGACAAGCGCACCCAGGCCGAGCTTGCCTGCCTCGCCGTGCATGACGACTACCGCAACGAGGGACGCGGGGACGCGCTGCTGCAGGCTGTCGAGCACCGGGCGGCGCGGAACGGGATCAAACAGCTGGTCGTGCTGACGACCCATACGGCGCACTGGTTCAGGGAACGCGGCTTCCTGCCGGGCGACGTGTCGCACCTGCCCGCCAGAAAAAAGGCACTTTACAACTACCAGCGCAATTCAAAGGTGTTCTACAAGGCGCTGGACTAGGCCCCCTCCCGACATGACAAAGCGCCACCATTTTGTAAAGATACACGGCACAAGGGAAATGTGACCTGTAGCACCGGCGGCACCAGGCGCTGTTATAGACTGCATCGAGACGCTGCGGGACAGCACGGACCCGATGCATGAACAGTACACAAACGATAAAGAACCGCGGATAGCGACAGGTATGGGGATGAACGACTTACAGCCGGCAGCCGGACACACCGTCAGAGTGCTGCAGATTACCGACACGCACCTGTTCGCCGGCAGCGACGGCTGCCTGCTCGGACTCAATACCGAACACTCGCTGCAGGCCGTGCTGGCAGCCGTCGCGGACCGGGAGCAGCCGACCGACCTCGTGCTGGCCACGGGGGACCTCGCCCACGATGGTACCAGCAGCGCCTATCAGCGCTTCTTTACGAACATGAATGGCATCGGTGTGCCGGTCTACTGCCTGCCGGGCAACCACGATGAATCGCAGGCATTGCAGCTGTCGGGTAACGAGGGCCAGTGCCGCTTCGTCGAACATGCATTCCATGCCGACTGGCATTTCATCTTTCTGGATTCAACCATACCCGGCAGCGAAGGCGCCCACCTGACGGAGGACACGCTGTCGATGCTGGAGCGGCATCTGCAGGCAGCGCCGGCCAAACATACCCTGGTATGCCTGCATCACCAGCCGGTGCCGATGGGCAGCCGCTGGCTGGATACCATGGCCGTGGACAACCCGGAGGCCTTCTTCGCCGTTATCGACCGGCACCCGCAGGTGCGGGCAATCCTGTGGGGGCACGTGCACCAGGAACTGTCGACCCGGCGCGGGGACGTCATGCTGATGTCCTCGCCCTCCACCTGCATCCAGTTCCTGCCCTACAGCGCCGGCTTCGCCGTGGATATCACCGCGCCCGGCTATCGCTGGCTGGACCTGCACCCGGACGGCAGTATAAACACGGGCATCGAGCGCATCGGTGCGATTCCGGGCACCATCGACATGGCCGCAGCCGGCTATTAACCCGCCTGTTGCACACGTCAGCCGCGGGCCGGTTCAGCCCGGTCCCCGGGCAGCTACCGGATCGCTCATGGAAACGTGCCGGAGTTCACCCGTATAAACAGGCCCGCGGCCGGCTGATGCCTTGCCGGTCACTGCACCAGCTGGTTGAGGTCGAAAATCGGCAGCAGGATCGCCAGCACGATCACCAGCACCACACCACCCATAACCAGGATCAGCATCGGTTCGAACAGGCCCATGACCGCGGCGATCATCGTCTCGATCTCGCGCTCCTGGTTGATGGCGGCACGTTCCAGCATCTCTTCCAGCTTGCCACTCGCCTCGCCGCTGGCGATGAGATGCACTGTCATGGGCGGGAAATAACCGCTGCGTTCGAGTGACGCGGCAATACCGGCACCCTCGCGCACGCGTGCCGCGGCCTCGTTGACCGCGTCGCGCATCGGCAGGTTTGAAATCACCTGCCCGGAGATACGCATGGCCTCCAGCACCGAGACGCCGCTGGCAGTGAGAATGCTGAAGGTGCGCGCAAAACGCCCGGTCTCGAGACCACTCACCAGACGACCGACCAGCGGCACGTGCAGCAGCGTGCGATGAAAGCGACGCCGGTTGTCCTCGCTGCGCAACAACCAGGACACGGCAACGCCCAGCAGTACCAGCAGACCGAGCAGGATGAGGCCCTGGGTGCGCATGAAGTCACTGACGGCGATCAGGCCCCGGGTCAGCGCCGGCAGGCCCTGCCCGATGTTCTCGAACACCTGCACCACCTGCGGCACGACATAGGTCATCAGACCGCCGACCACCAGGATGGCGACGATGGTCAGCATGGCCGGATAGAACACCGCCAGCTGGATCTTCTGGCGCATCTGCTGGCGATTCTCGGTGTAATCGGCGAGCCGCTCCAGCACCCGGTCCAGGTGACCGGACTGCTCGCCGGCCTCGACCGTCGTGCGGTACAGCTCGGGAAAGACGTGCTTGAAGTCGGACAGACCGGAGGCCAGGGTATGTCCTTCCATCACCCGCGAGCGCACTGCCAGCAGCATGCTCTTCAGACGCGCCCGGTCGGTTTGCTGGGCAACGGCGCGCAGGCACTCCTCCAGCGGCAACGCGGCACGCACCAGTGTCGCGAGCTGGCGTGTGATCAGGGCAAGGTCAGTGGCGCTGATGCCCCGCTTCAACAGGGACGGTCGGCCATGGGTACGCGTCTCGCGCTGTGCGACCTCCTGCACCTCGACCGGGACCAGGCCCTGGTCACGCAGCTGCTGGCGCACCTGGCGCGGCGCATCACCCTCGACGACGCCCTTCTTTTCGCGCCCCTTGGCATCCAGCGCCGTGTATTCGAAGGCACCCACCGGTCAGCAGGCTCCGGGCCGGAACGGGATCAAGGACATTCGGTAACCGGCTGCAGGCAGCACGCGGGGCTGTCGATCAGTCGCCCTGCGTCACGCGCAGGACCTCTTCGACCGAGGTGACGCCATCCAGCACCTTGCGCCAGCCGTCCTGGCGGATGCTCGGCGATTTCCGGCGTGCCTCGCGTTCCAGTTCCTGTTCGCCGGCACCGTCGTGAATCATGGCGCGCATGGCATCGTTGAGTGTCACCAGCTCATAGATGCCGGTACGCCCGCGATAGCCAAGCTGGTTGCAGGTTGGACAACCATGCGTGCGAAACAGGGTCGGCGGATTGTCCGCGGCAATACCCATGGCCGTGCAATCGGCCTGACCCGCGGTGTAGGGATCCTTGCAGTCATCGCACAGCATGCGCACCAGGCGCTGTGCGAGCACACCGACCAGGCTGGACGACAGCAGGAAGGGTTCGACGCCCATGTCACGCAGGCGGGTCACTGCACCGACGGCGCTGTTGGTATGCAGGGTGGAAAACACCAGGTGGCCGGTGAGACTGGCCTGCACGGCGATCTCGGCCGTTTCCAGGTCGCGTATCTCGCCGACCATCACCACGTCGGGGTCCTGGCGCAGGATCGCGCGCAGGCCGCGGGCAAAACTCAGGTCGACCTTGGTGTTGACCTGGGTCTGGCCGATGCCGTCGAGGTAATACTCGATCGGGTCCTCGACGGTCATGATATTGCGCCGCTTGTTGTTGAGCCGGCCCAGCGCCGCATACAGCGTGGTGGTCTTGCCGGAACCGGTCGGGCCGGTGACCAGGATAATGCCGTGCGGCTTGTTGATCAGTATATCGATCTCATCCCGGGACGCGGCGGACATGCCGAGCTGTTCGAGATCGAGCCGCCCGGCCTGCTTGTCCAGCAGGCGCAGCACGACACGCTCGCCGTTGCCGGACGGCAGCGTGGAGACACGCACGTCCACGGCACGGCCCGCCACCCGCAGCGAGATACGGCCGTCCTGCGGCAGGCGCTTTTCGGCGATGTCGAGCCGTGCCATGACCTTGATGCGCGATACCAGCAGCGGCGCCAGCACCCGTTGCGGTTCCAGCACCTCGCGCAGCACGCCGTCGCAGCGAAAGCGCACCACCAGGCGGTTCTCGAAGGGTTCGATATGGATATCGGAGGCGTTTTCCTTGATCGCCTCGGTGAGCAGGGCGTTGATCAGGCGGATGATCGGCGCATCGTCCTCGCTCTCGAGCAGGTCCGCCGGCTCGGGCAGGCCCTGGGCGACGTGCATCAGGTCGAGGTCATCGCCGATGTCGCCCATCATCTGCATGGCCTCGCTGGACCCCTGCTCGTAGCTGTTGGCCAACAGGGCGTCGAACTGCTCCTGGTCGATCAGCTGCAGCTTGAGCGGCACCCCCACCAGCCGGCGCAGCTCGATCAGCGCGGACGGGGTGACATTGGCCGTATGCACCACCAGTGCCCGGTCATCGGCATAGCCGGTGACCAGCACGCCGTTGCGCTTGGCGAACAGGAACGGCGGGCGACGCGGCACCACCACGGAGGGCGGGTCCGCGGGTTGCTCAGCGCCCTGTAACTGGAATTCATTCATCCGTCATGAAGAACTGCGGCTTCGTGGTTTCCTCTGCCGGCGCCTCGACAACCGGCGCGGCGGCGGAAGGCACCGCGCCGGTCGGCGCCGAGGTAAACTCGCCGATCTCGGGCAGCACCGGTTGCGTCTTGCCGGGCATCAGGTTGACGCCATCCGCATCCAGCCCCTGTTGCAGGGTCCGGATATAGTTGTACTTGCTGTTGGTGTACTGGGTCGCCACGCTGCTGTCGCGCAGGATCACCGGGTGGATGAACACCATCAGGTTCTGTCGGGTCACATCCGCGGTCTTGGACTTGAACAGCAGACCGAGCAACGGGATATCGCCCAGCAGCGGGACCTTCTGCACGCTCTCGCCGATACGCTCGTCGATCAGGCCGCCCAGCACCACGATCTGTCCGTCATCCACCATGACATTGGTCTTGATGGAGCGTTTCTTGGTGATGAGATCGGCGGCGCCCGCAACGCTGTCCGCGATACTGGAGACCTCCTGCTCGATATCCAGCCGCAACGCATCGCCCTCGTTGATCTTGGGCTTGATCTTGAGGGTTATGCCGACGTCCTCGCGCTGGATGGTCTGGAACGGGTTGGTGGCACCGTCGCTGGCACCGGTACTGGTGAACGAACCGGTAAGAAACGGCACATTCTCGCCGATGACGATCTCGGCCTCCTCGTTGTCCAGCGTGACCAGGGTCGGCGTGGAGAGAATATTGCTGCCCGTGTCCGAGGCCAGGGCGTTGATCACAGCGGCGTAGCTGAACTGGTTCTTGGCGACATCACCGAAACCGAGCAACACATTGCCCGCGACACTCGGAAGTGACCCGCCGTTGGCGACGTCCACCACGGCATTGGCGACATCGGTAATGGGTGAGCCGGAATTGCTGAAGTTCACCACGCCCACCGGGGTCTGCCCTCCACTGGGATCCGCAAACAACCACTGCACGCCGAGCTCGCGTGCCGCGGTGTCCGAGACCTCCGCGATGACCGCCTCGACCAGCACCTGCGCCTTGCGGATATCCAGCTGGCTGATCACGCGCCGCAGGGTGCGCATGATGTCGGGCGGCGCGCTGATGACCAGTGCGTTGGTGGACTCATCCGCCTGGATGTCGAACGAACCGCGCGCCGCGGAGACGGCCTTGCCCTGGGTGGCATCCTGCTCCCCGATCTTGCCCACGCCCATAAGCACACTGACGATGTCCTTGGCATCGGCGTAGCGCAGATAGATAACGTCGGTGTTGCCGCCGGAATCCAGCGGGGTGTCGAGATGCGATATAATTGCCCGCAGCCGCAGGCGCTCGGCGCGCTCGCCGCCCAGCAACACGCTGTTGGTCCGCTCGTCGGCGACCAGCACCTGCGCGCTGGCACCACCCGGCGCGTTGCCGGCGGCCGATGCACGGGTGAGGCTGGTCAGTACCCGCACTACCTCGTTGGCCGAGGCGTGCGCCAGCGGGATGACCTCGATCTCGCTGTCACTGACCTGGTCGATACGGCGGATGATGCTGACCAGGCGCTCCACGTTATTGGCCCGGTCCGAAATGATCAGCACGTTGGTTGCCGGATAGGCTGCGAGGTGTCCCTGCTGCGGCACCAGCGGCCGCAGGATCGGTACCAGCTGCGCGGCGGCGACGTTGTCGACCTGGATCACGCGCGTGACCATCTCGTCACCCCTGCCGGGCTCCCGGTCGGTGGTCGTCGGAATGCTGTCCTGCTTGGCATTCACATCCGGGATGATCTTGATGACCTCGCCGCTCGGCACTGCGGCGAAGCCGTGCACCTTGAGGATGGAGAGGAAAACCTGGTAGACCTCGTCGCTGTTCATCGGGCGCGACGAGATGACCGTGACCTTGCCCTTGACGCGCGGGTCGACGATGAAATTCTTGTTGGACACCTCGGCGACAGTGCTGATCAGGGCGCCGATATCGGCATCTTTGAGGTTAAGGGTGACGGTCTCGGCTCGCAGCGGTAATGCATAAACCAGCCATGCCAGCGCCACCGCAGCAATCATTCCCGGAATTTTCATTGCCTGTTTCCTCAACACCTGTCCTGTTCGGTTTGGGCTACCGGTTCACACATCGACGGCCACACCGACTATCTTGCCAGAATCAGGCGAAAATTACCTGATTATTCATAACCATCCAGCGACAAGGTCTGTTCCTCACCGTCCCGCAGCAGCTTCAGGGTGACCGGCTCGCCGCTCTGCAGGCTCTGTAGCGCCGTGGCACTGTTTTGCGGGTCGGTCAGGGCGAGGCCATTGACCTCCGTGACCACATCGCCGGCCTGCAGACCCACCTGCTCGAACAATTGCGGATCCTTGCCGGGCGCCAGTGAATAGCCGATCAGGTTGCCCTCCGGGTCATTCATCGGCGCGATGCGCAACATGCGGGCCAAACTGGCCGGCTGCTGCTGGATCTGCTGCCGCACCGCCCGCAGACGCTCTGCCGGACTCTGCGAGGAGCGTGCCGCGGCCGGCGCCGCAACGGCGGAATAAACGTTGTTGCCGGGCTTGATATCCGTCGGCAGCCGCAGGGTCTCGTAACGGCCGCTGCGCTGCAGGATCACGCGATCAGGATAGATCGCGCTCAGTTCGGCATTGCCCGGCAGGGTATCACCAATCGCATAATGTTCATCCTGCCCGCGCTGGTCGGCAATTATAGCGCGCGCATTGACCTTGTCATCCGATGCCAGCGCGCCTTTCAGGGTCAGTTTCAGCTGGGTATCCGGCGCATCGACCGGCGTGCTGACCTTGACCGGCACGGCCGCGACCGTCACCTCGCCCATCAGGTGCCAGCCGGGCAGCTGCCGGACCAGCATCCGGTCGGGATCCGGCTTGGCAGGAATACTGCCGGTTGCCGCGATCACCGGTTGCGCCGACTGCTTCCTCTTGCGGCAGCAGGCCCCAGGTCAGGGCGGCGAGCCGGAACGCAATCCAGATGACCAGCAACAGGTTGATGGCGAGGATGACACGCTGCGCGGTCCTGCCTTGCAGTAGCCTGCCCAGTTCCGCGGGTTGTAATGTTGCTCCATTCATCAACTGACCTGTGACCCTTCAACCTGCCTGTGAAGTTTACCCCTGTCGCGTCTGATGTCGACCGCGACCGCCGCCACCATGGCGTCCTCCGCCCGGCCCTTTTCCCGGCCGGCCCTTGCCGCCTGGCCGCGGCGGCGGCCGGTCGATCTTGACCGGCGGCTTGAGTTTACCGATGTAGTCTTCCGGCACCGTGGCCACCGGCAGCTTGTGACCGATATAGGCCTCGATTTCCGGGAGCGAGTAGACGAAATTCTCGCAGGCGAAACTGATCGCATCCCCGTCCTTGCCGACCCGCGCCGTGCGCCCGATCCGGTGTACATAATCCTCGGCATCCTGCGGCAGATCATAATTGAATACGTGGCTGACGTCGGGTATGTGCAGGCCGCGTGCTGCCACATCGGTGGCAATCAGGATCGGCAATTCCCCCTTCTGGAACTGCTTCAGCAGGCGCTGGCGTTTCGTCTGCGGGACATCCCCCGACAGCACCGCACACTTGAAACCGTTACCCTCGAGGTAGGACCAGACCCGGTCCGCATTGCGCTTGGTGTTGACGAACACGATGCTGCGGTGCGGGTCGGTATGGTTGAGCAGACCGATCAGCAGGGGAATTTTTTCTACATTCGCCGTGTGGTAGAGCAGCTGCCGGACCCGTTCGGCCGTGATGATCTCGGGTACGACATCGACATGGGTAGGGTTGTTCATGTGCTCGTAGGCCAGTTCCTGCACCCGGTGCGACAGGGTCGCCGAGAACAGCAGCCCGAGACGCTGCTCCGGCGGCGGGCAGCGGCGCAGCAGAAAGCGGATGTCCTTGATAAAGCCGAGGTCGAACATGCGGTCCGCCTCGTCCAGCACGATGGCCTGGCACATCTTCAGGTTGAAGACGTGCTGCTTGAAATAATCGATCAGACGGCCTGGCGTCCCGATCAGGATGTCCACACCGGCGGCGATGGTATCGCGCTGTTCTTCATAGCCGGTGCCGCCATAGGCCAGCCCCAGCTGCAATCCGGTGTGCCGTCCCAGCACCCTGGCGTCGTCGTAGATCTGGATAGCCAGTTCACGGGTCGGCGCCAGGATCAGGGCGCGCGGCTGGTTCACCTGACGCTGCTCGCTGGCCGGGTTGATCATCAGGTGGTGGAAGACCGCGACCAGGAAGGCGGCCGTCTTGCCGGTGCCGGTCTGCGCCTGGCCGGCGACATCGCGCCCCTGCAGGGCGACCGGCAGGGTCTCGGCCTGGATCGGGGTGCATTTAGTAAATCCTGCATCTTCAATACCTTGCATCAGCTTTTCCGGCAGGGAAAAGCTGCTCCAGGCAATCTCGGTCAAATGTGTTTCGGCCATGGTCAGGGTCGCAGCGGCGTGCACGGGCACAGAAAAGTCATCGAATTTCGTATTGTATTTCAAATGCTTGTTTATATGCCAATGATTGTTGAAAAACGCGACCCGCGCGACAGGTTCGCCACCCGCCGCGACCGTGCCGGCCCCGTCGCCCGAGGCCACACTCGGCTGCACGGATGGCGCCGCGCAACGGGCCGGGGATGTGCCTGCGCGGCATGCGCAACATGTCTTTTTGAAGACTGTGACGAACCGGACTTGTAAATCTTGCGGAATTAGGCTGAAATAGCACGCATCAAGGTGTCATGCCACCCACATGGACTCTGACACATCATTACGACTCCTGCCAAGGTTGCACCTCCCGGAACAGACCTTGACGTGTCACACAACGGAATTCCATTTTCACGACCATTGCGGGCCAGGCCCGGACATCTGCACTGCGGCAAGCCGGCAGCCTTTTTCATTCAAGGAGAAATTCAACAGTGAGTGACCAGATCCTCCAGCTGACTGACGACACATTCGAACAGGACGTCATCAAGTCGTCCGACCCCGTACTCGTGGATTATTGGGCCGAGTGGTGCGGTCCCTGCAAGATGATCGCGCCTATCCTGGAAGAGATCGCCAGCGAATACAACGGCAGGATCAAGGTCGCCAAACTGAACATAGACGACAATCCGCAAACACCGCCCAAGTACGGCATCCGCGGCATCCCGACCCTGATGCTGTTCAAGGACGGCAATGTGGAAGCCACCAAGGTCGGTGCCCTGTCGAAATCACAACTGACTGCATTCATCGACAGTAACATCTGAAAACAAATAAACTAACGTACCGGGGATAACTGAAAATACGGGCCTGTGCCCGTGCGCCGCACAACTGTACACCCGCTGCTTTATCGGCAAGGCAGTTCAGCTTTCCCTGTTCTTTCTCCGGCCCCCGGGCCAATCCAAACAAATCAAATCATGACACCCAGCAAAGGCCACCTATGAACCTGTCGGAACTCAAGCTCAAGCCTGCATCTGAACTGTTGGAAATCGCCCAGGAGATGGGTATCCAGGACGTTGCCCGCCAGCGCAAGCAGGACATCATCTTCTCCATCCTCAAGTCGCACGCCAAGAAAGGCGAGGATATATTCGGCAACGGGGTACTGGAGATCCTCCAGGACGGTTTCGGATTCCTGCGCTCGGCGGACAGTTCCTATCTCGCCGGGCCGGACGATATCTACGTCTCTCCCAGCCAGATCCGCCGCTTCAGCCTGCGCACCGGCGACACCGTGGATGGCAAGATCCGGCCGCCGAAGGACAGCGAACGTTACTTCGCGCTGCTCAAGGTCAGCGAGATCAACTTTGAAAAACCGGAAAACGCCAAGCACAAGGTCGCCTTCGAAAACCTGACGCCGCTGCATCCGAACGAGCGCCTGATACTGGAACGTGGCAACGGCAGCACCGAGGACATTACCGCGCGTATCATCGACCTGGTGGCACCGCTGGGCAAGGGACAGCGCGGCCTGATCGTATCGCCGCCAAAGGCCGGCAAGACCATGCTGCTGCAGAACGTCGCGCAGTCCATCGCCATAAACCACCCGGAATGCTACCTGATCGTGCTGCTCATCGACGAACGCCCGGAGGAAGTCACCGAGATGGCGCGTTCGGTGCAGGGCGAAGTGGTTTCCAGCACCTTCGACGAACCGGCCAGCCGCCACGTGCAGGTCGCCGAGATGGTGATCGAGAAAGCCAAGCGTCTGGTCGAGCACAAGCGCGACGTGGTGATCCTGCTGGATTCCATCACCCGCCTGGGGCGCGCCTACAACACGGTGGTGCCCTCTTCCGGCAAGGTACTGACCGGCGGCGTCGACGCCAACGCCCTGCAACGCCCCAAGCGTTTCTTCGGCGCGGCGCGCAATATCGAGGAAGGCGGCAGCCTGACCATCCTGGCCACGGCGCTGATCGACACCGGCTCGCGCATGGACGACGTCATCTACGAGGAATTCAAGGGCACCGGCAACCACGAAATCCACCTGGAGCGCCGTATCGCCGAAAAGCGCGTCTACCCGGCGATCAACCTGAATCGTTCCGGCACGCGCCGCGAGGAACTGCTCACCGACCCGAAAGAACTGCAGAAGATGTGGATCCTGCGCAAGCTGCTGCACCCGATGGATGAACTGGCCGCCATGGAATTCCTGCTCGACAAGCTCAAGGCAACCAAGAACAACAACGAGTTCTTCGAATCGATGAAGCGCTAACGTGAGACGTGAGACGTGAAGACGTGAAGCGTGAAGCGTGAAGCGTGAAGCGTGAAGCGTGAAGCGTGAAAAAAATATAATGGCCACGGAATCCACGGAAGAACACGGAAAAATAACAACAAATAACTTCTTATTCTGTTTGCGGCATGCATACCGGTGAAACACCGATTCCGGTAGCTGATTGGTTCGCGGACCGCGTCCGCTCCTACGGGATCTGTTGCAGTACACACGTTCTGCGCCCCTCATGGAGCATAAAACGCACCCTGTGCCTGTATTGATTTTATTTTTCCGTGTTCTTCCGTGAATTCCGTGGCCATTTCATCGCGCATGAGATGCGCTCCTACCCCAATAGACGGTGTAGGGTGCACTCCGTGCACCGTCGCGTTGCGTAAAACGCACCCTACGTCCCGTTATGAATTCATCTTTTTTCCGTGTCCTTCCGTGGATTCCGTGGCCATTTCATCGCGCATGGGATGCGCTCCTACACCCAATAGACGGTTTTGTGTAGGGTGCACTCCGTGCACCGTCGCGTTGCGTAAAACGCACCCTACGTCCCGTTATGAATTCATCTTTTTTCCGTGTCCTTCCGTGTGGTTCCGTGGCCATTTCATCGCGCATGGGATGCGCTCCTACACCCAATAGACGGTTTTGTGTAGGGTGCACTCCGTTCACCGTCGCGTTGCGTAAAACGCACCCTACGTCCCGTTATGAATTCATCTTTTTTCCGTGTCCTTCCGTGTGGTTCCGTGGCCATTTATCTTTTCACATCTCACGTTTCACGTCTCACGTCTCACGTCCCACGTCTCACCCGTCGTTGCCCAGGTTGCGCAGGCGATTGATGCGCAGTTCAAGCGGCGGATGGGTGGCATACAGGCGATTGGTCTTTTCCCGGAAGTTACGGAACGGGTTCACGATGAACATGTGCTGCGTGGCACGGTTCGCGCCGCGGAACGGCTGTGCACTGCTCGCCAGCTTCCCGAGCGCGGATATCAGCCCTTCGGGGTGCCGGGTCAGGCGCACACTGGTCGCATCGGCCAGGAATTCACGCTGCCGTGACACGGCCATCTGCACCAGCAGTGCGAACACCGGTGCGAGCGCGGCGAAGGCCACCAGCGCCAGCATCACGAACGCGGCATTGGCGCCACCCTTTCCGGAACTGCGCGAACGGTCGGAGAAGTACAGCGCACGCAGTGCCGCATCGCTGACCAGCGCGACCAGGCCGACTATGACGCCAACGGCCGTGGCATAACGGATATCCCAGTTCACGATGTGGCCCATCTCGTGACCGACAACCCCCTGCAGTTCCTCGCGATTCAGTGTATCCAGCAGGCCTTGCGTGACGCCGATGGCAGAACGTGCCGGTGACATGCCGGTGGCAAAGGCATTCAGAGCCGGCGTATCGATGACGAACACACGCGGCTTGACGATGCCGGCCGCGATCGCCATCTCCTCGACCACATTGTGCAGTACGGGAGCCTCGTCGACCGTGACTTCGCTGGCGCCGGTCAGGCGCAGGATTATCCGGTCCCCGACGTGGAACGCGATCCACGACCAGAGCGCACCGATTGCGAACAGCACCAGTGAACACCACACACCCCAGCGGCTCACGAACCAGACGTTCCCGACACCTTCGGGCAGGCCGTGCATGGCGAGCTGCAGGCTCCAGCCCAGCAGGTAGCCCAGCACGCCGAGTATCAGCAACAGCGCTCCCAGCAGCCGCAGGGTCGCGCGCTGGTTGGCGCGTGCCGCGGCGAGAAAATCGGTGCGCCGCAGCACCTTGTTACGCAGCAGCCGGTTTGCCTGCCAGTCGGTGGTGAACGGCACACCGCACTGCGCGCACACCCTCGCATGGGGACGGTTATGCGCCCCGCATTCAGGACATTGCTTGCTATCGGAGGGCGGCATCCGGGTCAGTTAATCGTCTGGACAGAGGGACGTGAAACGTGAAAAAACATGATGGCCACGGAATCCACGGAAGAACACGGGAAAATAAAGATGCTTTATCAAAAGCAGCTGGCACATTTTTACAGGGCCGCCGCCCATAGCAGCCCTGCCGGCAATGAAGTGAACGGATGACAAACTATGGATCGGTCTGTTTTGGATTCGTTCAAAATAATCTTATTCCGAGGGTGTATGAAACGGTTTTATTTCCGTGTAATTCCGTGTGTTTCCGTGGCCATTATCATCGCGCATGAGATGCGCTCCTACCCCAATAGACGGTGTAGGGTGCACTTCGTGTACCGTCGACGGCGCGTAAAACGCACCCTACGCGCGGTTTTTAATCTTTCCGTGTTCTTCCGTGGATTCCGTGGCCATTATCATCGCGCACGAGATGCGCTCCTACCCCAATAGACGGTGTAGGGTGCACTTCGTGCACCGTCGACGGCGCGTAAAACGCACCCTACGCCCGGGTTTTTTATCTTTCCATGTTCTTCCGTGTGTTTCCGTGGCCATTTTTCACTTCACGTCTCACCTTTCACGTTTCAGCACATCGGGACATGGGAAATGACAACTGATCATTTCCATGGCAATTATTTATTTCCACGCACCCGTCAGCGCAAATTGACCGCCGGTGTCGCCATTTCGGTTTCCGGCACTTCGAAGTAGGTCGCCTGTTTGAAGCCGAACAGGCCGGCCACGATGTTGGACGGGAATGACTCGACGCCGTTGTTGAGCGCCATCACGCTGTCGTTATAGAACTGGCGCGAGAAGGAAATCTTGTTCTCGGTGGCACTCAACTCCTCCATCAGTCGCGAAACGTTCTCGTTGGCCTTGAGGTCTGGATAATTCTCCATCAGTGCGAACAGCTTGCCCATCGCGCCGGTCAGGATGCCCTCGGCGGCGATCGCCTCTTCCGGCCCGCTGGCACTGACGGCCTGGTTGCGCGCCTGGATGACCATGGTCAGGGTTTCCTGCTCGTAGGACATGTAATCCTTGACCACCTCGACCAGGTTCGGGACCAGGTCATGGCGCCGCTTGAGCTGGACGTCGATCTGGCGCCAGGCATTCGCAACCTGGTTCTTCAGGCCAACCAGCTTGTTGTACAGCGCGACACCCCAGAGCGGGACGGCGACGATAAGCGCAAGTATTACCCAGCCGATGTTTTCCATCTTTATCTCCTTGTGCAAACCAGCATGCTGAAAGTGAAACGTTATGTGAGCCGGGCGTCAGATTTACAGGATAGATGCGGATATCACCGACCTTTCATGTCTCACATATTCAGTTGCAGGGCGGTCTCTGTGCACCGTTGCCGGTGCGTAAAACGCACCCTACATCCTGTCATGTATATATTTCCGTCTGATTCCGTGGCCATTATGTTTTCACGTCTCACGTCTCACGCTGAACCGCACGATAGCCTATGTCGGTACGATAATAAACATCCGGCCAGTGAATGCGACCGACACAGGCATAGGCCTGTTGCTGGGCCGCGGCGATGGTTACCCCCAGCGCGCAGACGCACAGGACGCGGCCACCGCTGGTTTTCACAGCCGCACCGTCCGCCTCCGTCCCGGCATGAAACACCTTGCATGGCATATCGTCGGCTTCCGGCAAACCCTTGATGACATCGCCCTTGCGGTAGCTGGCCGGGTAGCCGCCCGCCGCCATCACCACACCGAGCGCGGCACGCGGGTCCCATTCCGCCTCGACCGAATCGAGCCGGCCTTCCAGCGCGGCCAGGCACAGCGCCACCAGGTCGGAGCGCAGTCGGCACATGACGGGCTGTGTCTCGGGATCACCGAAGCGCACGTTGAATTCCAGCACCTTCGGCACACCGTCCGCGCCGATCATGAGCCCGGCGTAGAGAAAGCCGGTGAAGGCATTGCCCTCCGCCGCCATGCCGCGAATGGTCGGCAGCATCACCTGCTGCATGACCTGCTCGTGCATTTCCGGCGTCACCACCGGCGCCGGCGAATAGGCCCCCATGCCGCCGGTATTGGGTCCGCTGTCACCGTCATCACGCGCCTTGTGATCCTGCGAGGTGGCCAGCGGCAGACAGTGCTCGCCGTCCACCATGGCGATGAAACTGGCCTCCTCGCCGCGCAGGAATTCCTCGACGACGACCCGGTGCCCGGCCTCGCCAAACACGTTGCCGGCCAGCATGTCCCGCACGGCCGCGGCGGCCTCCGCCTCGGTCTGCGCCAGGATCACGCCCTTGCCGGCGGCCAGGCCGTCGGCCTTGATGACGATCGGAACGCCCTGCGCGCGGATGTATTCGATGGCCGCATCGACCTCGTGAAAGCTGGCGTAGGCCGCCGTGGGAATCGCATGCCGGCGCAGGAAGTCCTTGGCAAAGGACTTGGAACCCTCCAGCTGCGCGGCCCCGCGCCCGGGCCCGAAACACGGCAGGCCGGCAGCGCGAAATCGGTCGACGATACCGGCCACCAGCGGCACCTCGGGTCCGACGATGGTGAGCCCGACCGCCTGCGACTGCGCGAAGGCGAGCAGCGCGTCGCCGTCCAGCGAGTCGATGTCGACGTTCTCGACACCCGGCTCCAGCGCGGTACCGGCATTGCCCGGCGCGACAAACACGGTGTCCGCCAGCGGCGACTGCGCGGCCTTCCAGGCCAGTGCGTGCTCGCGCCCGCCGTTGCCGATAATGAGAATGTTCATGATTGTTTGCTTTCCATGATTATGGCCACGAAATCCACGGAACAACACGGGAAGATAAAGCCTTCCCGATCACGAAGATGGTGAAGTTGCCCGTGTATTCCCTGGAAAATAAATAGCCACAGAATCACACGGAAGAATACAGATTACAAGGTGCACTCCGTGCACCGTTACCGATGCGTAAAACGCACCCTACATCTTTATTTCACGCTTCATGTCCTGCTCAATCAATACCGGGAAATACGATCTGCGTTTTTTCCGTGTTGTTCCGTGTGATTCCGCGGCCATTATCATCGCGCATGAGATGCGCTCCTACTCCAAATAGACGGTGTAGGGTGCACTTCGTGCACCTTTTGCGGTGCGTAAAACGCACCCTACGGATTGCCCTGCAATGATTGTTTATGTTTCCGTGTTCTTCCATGTGATTCCGTGGCCATTATCATCGCGCATGAGATGCGCTCCTACTCCAAATAGACGGTGTAGGGTGCACTTCGTGCACCTTTTGCGGTGCGTAAAACGCACCCTACGGATTGCCCTGCAATGATTGTTTATGTTTCCGTGTTCTTCCATGTGATTCCGTGGCCATTATCATCGCGCATGAGATGCGCTCCTACTCCAAATAGACGGTGTAGGGTGCACTTCGTGCACCTTTTGCGGGGCGTAAAACGCACCCTATGGCTTGCCCTGCAATGACTGTTTATTTTTCCGTGTTCTTCCGTGTGCTTCCGTGGCCATTATTCTTCGTTCACGTCTCACGTCTCACGTCTCACGTCTCACGTCTCAGACGGTGTAGGGTGCACTTCGTGCACCTTTTGCGGTGCGTAAAACGCACCCTACATCTTCATTTCACGCTTCATGTCCTGCTCAATCAATACCGGGAAATACGATCTGCATTTTTCCGTGTTCTTCCGTGGTCATTATTCTTTTCACGTCTCACGCCTCACGTCTCAGTGCCGGAAATGCCGCATGCCGGTGAATACCATCGCGATACCGTGCTCGTCGGCGGCGGCGATGACCTCGTCGTCGCGCATCGAACCGCCGGGCTGGATCACTGCCACGATGCCTGCCTTGGCGGCCTGGTCGATACCGTCGCGGAACGGGAAGAAGGCATCCGAGGCCATCACCGAGCCCTTGATCTCGAGACCCTCGTCCGCCGCCTTGAGCGCGGCCACCCTGGCGCTGTAGACGCGGCTCATCTGGCCGGCGCCGACACCGATGGTCATGCCGTTCCTGCAGTAGACGATGGCATTGGACTTGACGAACTTGGCGACGCGCCAGGCGAACAGCAGATCCTGCACTTCCTGTGCAGTCGGCCCGCGACTGGTCACCACCTTGAGATCGTCCGCGCCGATCCGGCCCAGGTCGCGATCCTGCACCAGCAGGCCGCCATTGACACGCTTGAAGTCGAGCATGGGCAGGGGCTTGTCGGCCCAGGTGCCGCACTCCAGTACACGCACGTTCTTTTTTTCGGCCAGCACCGGCAACGCATCCGGGGCGACGGCCGGCGCAATGATCACCTCGACGAACTGGCGCTCGATGATCGCGGCGGCAGTGGCCGCATCCAGCGCGCGGTTGAAGGCGATGATGCCGCCGAACGCCGAGGTCGGATCGGTCCTGAAGGCACGGTCGTAGGCCTCGAGCGGGCTGGCGCCCAGCGCCACGCCGCAGGGATTGGCGTGCTTGACGATGACACAGGCCGCCCCCTCGGTGAATGATTTCACGCATTCCAGCGCGGCATCCGTGTCCGCCACGTTGTTGTAGGACAATTCCTTGCCCTGCAGCTGGTGAGCGGTGGCGACCGAGGCCTCGCACGGCTCGTGCTCGACATAGAACGCGGCACGCTGGTGCGGGTTCTCGCCATAACGCATGGTCTGCGCCTTCCGGTACTGCAGGTTCAGGGTGTGCGGGAACTCCGAGCGCTCGCCCGCGGCATCGACCGCACCGAGATAATTGGCAATCGCGCCGTCGTAGCGCGCCGTGTGCTCGAAGGTCTTCACGGCCAGCCGGTAGCGTGTGGCGGTGGACACGACATTGCCGTTGGCGCGCATTTCCTCGAGCACCAGCGAAAAGTCCGCATTGTCGACCAGCACGGTGACCGCGGCGTGGTTCTTGGCCGCGGCGCGCAGCAGTGTCGGCCCGCCGATGTCGATGTTCTCGATCGCCATGGGCAGACCGCAGTCGGGACGCGCCACGGTCTGCTCGAACGGGTAGAGGTTCACCACCACCAGGTCGATGGGCAGGATGCCGTTGGCCGCCATCACCGCCTCGTCGGTGCCGCGGCGCCCGAGTATGCCGCCGTGAATCCGGGGATGCAGGGTCTTGACACGGCCGTCCATCATCTCCGGAAAACCGGTGAAATCGGACACCTCGACGACGGCAACGCCTGCCTCGGCCAGCAGCCGGGCGGTGCCGCCGGTGGAGAGGATCTCCACGCCGAGGGCATGCAGCTCGCGTGCGAAGTCGACCACCCCGCTCTTGTCGGATACGCTGATAATTGCGCGCGTGATCATAACGTACAGTGTTCCAGGTTGTATTGCTTGAGTTTCTTGCGCAGCGTGCCGCGGCTGATACCGAGCATCTCCGCGGCCTGGCTCTGGTTGCCGTCCACGTGATGCATGACGACGTTGAGCAGGGCGGGTTCCACCTCGTTGAGCACCGTATGATACAGGTCGCTCACCTTGTGGCCGTTCAGGTCACCCAGGTAGAGCTGGATGGCCGATGTCACGCTGCGGCGGATCGGCTGCTTGCGGCGCTCACGCCGTGTCTGCACCATCACGCCGCCAGTTCCTGACGCTCGGCGAGCCGGGCAAAGAAATCGCGTACGAACTGCAGTTGCGCAGCCGCGCTTTCCAGCCTGTTGACCTGCTCGCGGAAGGTGGTGCCGTCACGCTGACCCTTGCTGTACCAGGCGATATGCTTGCGCGCCACGCGCACACCGGTGTATTCGCCGTAGAAGGCATACAGGTTTTCGAGATGCCCGGTGAGAATATGGCAGATTTCCGCCGGCCCGGGTTCCGGTAGGCGTCGGCCGGTCTGCATGAAATGGCTGATTTCGCGAAATATCCAGGGCCGGCCCTGTGCCGCGCGGCCGATCATGACGGCGTCGGCACCGGTGTCGCGCAACACCTCGACCGCCTGTTCCGGCGTGGTGATATCGCCATTGGCGATGACCGGGATGGTGATCGCGGCCTTGATCGCGCGCACCGTGTCGTGCTCGGCCGCGCCACGATAGCCGCAGGCGCGGGTGCGGCCATGCACCGCGAGTGCCTGGATACCGGCCTGCTCGGCGATGTGCGCGACACGCAGGCCGTTTTTGTGCCCGGGGTCCCAGCCGGTGCGAATCTTCAGTGTGACCGGCACATCGACGGCCTGCACCACGGCGTCGAGGATACGACCTACCAGCGACTCGTCCTGCAGCAGGGCCGAACCGGCCATGACGTTGCAGACCTTCTTGGCCGGACATCCCATGTTGATATCGATGATCTGTGCCCCGTGATCCACATTGAAACGCGCTGCGTCTGCCATCCTGTCAGGATCGGCACCGGCGATCTGCACCGACACCGGCGCCGGTTCCCCGCAGTGATCGATGCGGCGCCGCGTCTTGGCGCTGCCCCACAGCAGCGCATTCGACGACACCATTTCCGAAACGGCCATGCCGGCGCCCAGTTCGCGGCACAGCTGACGAAATGGCCGATCGGTCACACCGGCCATCGGGGCCAGTACGAGATTGTTGGGTAATGTAAAGCGTCCTATGTTCACCGGTGTTATGACGTATGAAGAGTCTGTTTTAATCCCGGATTGGAGGACGGCAGATAATACCCGCTTGGGCGGAGATGTAAAAGTGGAATAAAAAAGTCCGTAAAATTACAGGTTTCAGAGAAAGCCGAACTGGAAGGAGACCGCCTTGTCACCCGGGTCCTGCACTTCCAGCACGACCTGCACCGGCGTGTGCGCCGGTAATCCGGCTTTGGAATCGCGGTTCGTGGTCAGATATTCCGACGGCAGGAAACGCCGCATCGCCACGGGGTTGCCGGCCATGTCGGTGAAACTCACTTCGAATACCGGGAAGGGCTGGGCGAAGTCGGCGCGGTTCTCGAATGCCGCGTTGATCAGCAGGGCGCTGTCTGCGTCCGGATGCTGACGGACGTCGCGCTCGATGATGGACAGCTGCGACAGGTCGACGCGCAGGGGCAGATCACAGCGCAGCACGGTGCAGAATTGCTCGAGCGCCGGGCGCCAGCCGGGATCGGCGGCAAGTTCGGCGCGGTTGAAGTAGGTCCATTGCATACCGAACAGCACCAGCAGCACGCCGATTGCCGAAATACTGAAAAAGTCGCGCCCCTGCAGGGACTGTTGCTGCCAGCTGGCGCCCGTCAGCACGGGCGGAATAGCGGAGGAGGGCTCTGCCTCCTCCTCGCCCTCCTCCGCGCTTTCCTCGACATCGATGCCCCCCATGCGCGCGGCCTGGCTGTGCGTGGCCAGACTGCCGGCCGCGTCCACCGCCTCGCGCACCGCGGTCAGGTCCTCGTAGAGGTAATCGACTGCATTGTACAGCTGCCGGCATTCACCGCAGCGCACCCTGCCCGCCGCCTTGCTGAGCTGGGCTGCGGCCACCTGGAACACGACCGAGCAGTTCGGGCAGTAGGTATACATGGAGGGAGTGTACCTCAATCAACGTGCAAGTTTGAATGACCCGGTTGCGCGCGCACGGCCGACATCAATGGCCACGGAAGCACCTGGAATTAAAAGGAAAATATTTAAACAACCCATGCCACGGAAACACACGGAAATAAACATGCAGGATGTCATTTTTCCGGAGCGCATCCCTTGTTGCAGGAGCGCATCTCATGGCCGTTCCCGCACATGGCTCAGGCCAGCCTCTCGACCCGGGCTATGCCCGCAATAATGGTCTCACCTTCTCCATGTGCTCCACGGCACTTGTACATGGCCCAGGCCAGTTTCTCGACCGGTTCCCGGTCTCACCTTCTCCTGAACATCGCGCGATGAAAATGGCCACGGAATCCACGGAAGAACACGGAAAAATAAAACAACTTCCTTCAGGCACACAACGCGCCTGGATCCGTAGGAGCGGACCGCGTCCGCGATGTTTCTTTCGATAAAAATCGCGCTTGGGAAGCGCTCCTGCAACAATAAGATGCTCCGGCAAGAGCGGACACTGTCCGCGAGCTTTTTCATATCCCGCAAAGATCGCGCATGAGATGCGCTCCTGTAAAAAGATGTCCTGTCACTGCTGTCCCACATAATCATCAGGAAAGTTTATTGAATGCGGCTATTCCAGTGATTGGATGGTGTTGAGCGGTACGTGGACATGAAATTCCGAAACAACGAATGATGTCATACCCGCGAAGGCGGGTATCCAGTCAGTCACTGATTAGCCGGGGCACAAAAAATCCTGGATTCCCGCCTTCGCGGGAATGACGGCTATGTGGGACAGCGGTGATTTCCTGTATTCTTATTCCCGTGTTTTTCCGTGTATTTCCGCGTGCTTCCGTGGCCATTGTTCTTTTCACGTCTCACGTCTTATATATCAATTGCAGGGCGCCTCCCTGCGCACCGCTAGCGGGGCGTAAAACGCACCCTATGGCTGGCTGCACCCCATCATTTTTGACAAACAGCAATTATGCGTTTTTATATTTCCGCGTAGTTCCGTGTGCTTCCGTGGCCATTTGTCATGTAGGGTGCACTCCGTGCACCATTCCCGGTGCGTAAAACGCACCCTACGGCTGTAATCAATAACATGTAATTTTTCCGTGTTCTTCCGTGGATTCCGTGGCCATTTTACGTAGGCGCTCTCCCTGCGCACTGCTACCGATGCGTGAAACGCACCCTACAATCTCACCCGGCATTGATTTATTTTTTTTCGTGTAATTCCGTGTGCTTCCGTGGCCATTTGTTATGTAGGGTGCACTCCGTGCACCATTTTCGGTGCGTAAAACGCACCCTACGGCTGTAATCAATAACATGTAATTTTTCCGTGTTCTTCCGTGGATTCCGTGGCCATTTTACGTAGGCGCTCTCCCTGCGCACTGCTATCGATGCGTGAAACGCACCCTACAATCTCACCCGGCATTGATTTATTTTTTTTCGTGTAATTCCGTGTGCTTCCGTGTGCTTCCGTGGCCATTTGTCATGTAGGGTGCACTCCGTGCACCATTCCCGGTGCGTAAAACGCACCCTACATCTCACCCGGCATTGATTTTTTTCCGTGTAGTTCCGTGTGCTTCCGTGGCCATTATTCTTTTCACGTTTCACGCCGACTACCCGTCAACAGCACCCATTCGTCACGCCGGTGCGGCGGATCGAACTCGATCCACGCCGCGTACGACGACATGACAGCCTTCGCCTGGTCTACAAGGATACCGGTCAGCAGGATGGTACCGCCGGGCCTGAGGTACCCGGCCAGCTCCGCGGCCAGTCCCTGCAGGGGATTGGCGAGGATATTGGCCAGCACGAGATCGACCGGCGTCGTATCGAGTTCTTGCGGAAAGCACACGTCGAAATCCGCGGTGATCCCGTTGACCAGCGCGTTCGCACGGGTCGCCTCGAGCGCACTGGGATCGATGTCCGTGGCCAGCACGCGCCCGGCACCGAGCTTGCGCGCGGCGATGGCCAGGATACCCGACCCGCAGCCGTAGTCGATCACCGACCCGCCGGCCGGAGGGTGCCTGTCCAGCCATTCCAGGCACATCGCCGTGGTGGCATGGGTGCCGGTGCCAAAGGCAAAGCCGGGGTCCAGCGTGACCGTTACGGCCTCACTATCCGGACAGTCTTCGCCGGAAGGACACACCCACAGGTGTTCGCCGAAACGCGTCGGGCGGAAGGTCTCGCGCCAGGTAGATGACCAGTCGCGGTCTTCCAGCACAGAGACCGTCAGCGCCGGCAACGGATCCGCCAGCGCGTCGCGCAGCGCGGCCTCGATGGCCCGTGCGTCGGCTTCCGCGGGAAACAGCGCCACCACGCGCGGATTGCGCCACACCGGCCGCGTACCCGGCACGGGCTCGATGAGCAGTTCGTCGGCCGCGTCCTGCAGGGTCACGGACTGCGCACCTGCGTCCTCCAGGGCCGCAGTCACCGCCTCGACCTGCTCGCGCAGCACATCAATGGAGAATTGCAGCCAGCTCATGGGGCCAGGGAACCTCTGGTGACATCAATTTGCAGGGCGCACGTTGCGCACCTTCTACGTCACTGCTCTGTGCACCTTTTTCGGTGCGTACAACGCACCCTACAATGATTTTTTATTTTTCCGTGTTCTTCCGTGGATTCCGTGGCCATTATCATCGCGCATGAGATGCGCTCCTACACCAATTAGACGATGTAGGGTGCACTCCGTGCACCTTTACCGGGCGTAAAACGCACCCTACATCAAACGATGCCGCTATTTCCGTAGGAGCGCTTCTCAAGCGCGATTTTTGCCGACCGTGAAAAGACCACGGACCATATTCGCAGGGTGCATAACGTGCACCGTCCACGGTGCGTAAAACGCACCCTACGGCTTACCCTGCGATGATTATTGTTTTTTCCGTGTAATTCCGTGTGCTTCCGTGGCCATTATCATCGCGCATGAGATGCGCTCCTACTCCAATTAGACGGCGTAGGGTGCACTCCGTGCACATTTACCGGGCGTAAAACGCACCCTACAGATACCCTGCAATGATTTTTTATTTTTCCGTGTTCTTCCGTGGATTCCGTGGCCATTATCATCGCGCATGAGATGCGCTCCTGCTCCAATTAGACGGCGTAGGGTGCACTCGTGCACCTTTTTGCGGTGCGTAACAAGCACCCTGCGTCTAATCTCATGCGAGCGTATAAAAAGCTCGCGGACGCGGTCCGCTCCTACAGCCCCAGCTTCTTTTCCAGGTAATGGATGTCCGCCCCGCCGGCCATGAAGGCAGCATCGGTGATGATATCGCGCTGCAACGGCACGTTACACTTGATGCCTTCGATGACGATCTCGTTCAGCGCGACGCGCATGCGTGCCAGCGCCGAGGCACGGTTCTCGCCGTGGGCGATGAGCTTGCCGATCATGGAATCGTAATAGGGCGGCACGCGATAGCCATTGTAGATGTGGGTGTCCATGCGGATGCCCGGCCCGCCGGGGGCATGGTAATTGCTGATGATGCCCGGTGACGGCATGAAGTTGGTCGGGTCTTCCGCGTTGATGCGGCACTCGATGGCGTGGCCGCGGATCTTGATATCCTTCTGCTTGTAGGTCAGCCCGTTGCCCGCCGCGATATTGAGCTGCTCCTTGACGATGTCGACCCCGGTCACCATTTCCGTGACCGGGTGCTCCACCTGCACGCGGGTGTTCATTTCGATGAAATAGAACTCACCGTTCTCGAACAGGAATTCGAAGGTACCCGCGCCCCGGTACTTGAGCCGGGCACAGGCCTCCGCGCAGCGCTTGCCCATTTCCTGGCGCTGGTGCTCGGTAATGCCCGGCGCCGGCGCCTCCTCCACCACCTTCTGGTGCCGGCGCTGCATGGAACAGTCGCGTTCGCCAAGATGGATGGCGTTGCCCTCCCCGTCGGCCAGCACCTGGAATTCGATATGCCGCGGCGTGGTCAGGAATTTCTCCATATAGACAACGTCGTTGTTGAACGCGTTCTTCGCCTCGGTGCGGGTCAGCGAGATCGCGCCCAGCAATGCCGCCTCGGCGTGCACCACGCGCATGCCACGCCCGCCGCCGCCGCCGGCGGCCTTGATAATGATCGGGTAGCCGATCTGGCGCGCCATCTTCAGGTTGGTGGCATCATCCTCTCCCAGCGGCCCGTCCGAGCCCGGCACGGTCGGCACCCCGGCCTCCTTCATGGCGCGAATGGCGGCGACCTTGTCGCCCATGGTGCGGATGGTATCCGGGCGCGGACCGATGAAGATGAACCCACTGCGCTCGACCTGCTCGGCGAAGTCATCGTTCTCGGACAGGAACCCGTAGCCGGGATGAATCGCACTGGCATCGGTCACCTCGGCCGCGCTGATGATGGCCGGGATGTTGAGATAACTTTCCGTGGAACGGGCCGGGCCGATACAGACGCTTTCATCCGCCAGCAGCACGTGCTTGAGCTCCCGGTCGGCTTCGGAATGCACCGCCACGGTGCTGATGCCCAGCTCGTGGCAGGAACGCAGGATACGCAGGGCAATCTCGCCCCGGTTGGCAATAACGACCTTTTTCAGCATCAGCTGATCACAAACATGGTCTGCCCGTATTCGACGGGCTGGCCGTTTTCAACCAGTTTCGCGGAGATCTTGCCGGCCTTGTCGGCCTCGATCTGGTTGAGCATTTTCATGGCCTCGATGATACACAGCGTATCGCCTTCGCTGACCGTCTGGCCGACCTCGACAAACGGCTTGGCACCGGGCGATGGCGCCTCGTAGAAGGTACCGACCATGGGCGAGGTGACATTGTGGCCGGCGGGCACGGGCGGTTCCGCGGCTGCCTCGGGTACCACCGCGGCGGGTGCGGCTGCCGGGGCCGCCAGCATGGCCGGCGGCGGATAATAGGCCGGTGGTGCCATGGCAGAACCGGTACGGCTGATACGCACCGATTCCTCGCCCTCGTGAATCTCGATTTCGGCGATATTCGATTCTTCCAGCAGCTCAATGAGTTTCTTGACCTTGCGTATGTCCATGTCTAAGCCCGTCTGGTGTAGGGTGCGCGCTGCGCACCGTGTACTCTGTTGAACATTTCACCCCTCTCGGTAACTGCGTCCTGCGTTACTCTAATACCGACATCCCTGTCGGCATCCCTCCGGGAGAGGGCCGGGGAGAGGGGATAATAACCCTTTCAATAATCTAAGTTACTGATTCCCTGTTGCTTGTTTTTTCCGTGCTCTTCCGCAGATCCCCTGGCTATCATCTCTTTTCCAGATACCGCACCGCCGCCTGCAACGCCAGCTCATAGCCGATCGGCCCCAGCCCGGAAATCACCCCGACCGCAATGTCCGAGAAAAACGACTGCTTCCGGAAGGCCTCGCGGGCATGGACATTGGAGAGATGAACTTCGATGAAGGGGATGCCGACCGCCTGCAGGGCATCGCGCAGGCCGACGCTGGTATGCGTCAGGGCAGCGGGGTTGATGATAATAAAATCAATGTCTTGCACTGAAGCTTCCTGTACCCTGCCGATCAGTTCGTGCTCGGCATTGCTCTGGAAACTGGTCAGTTCGACGCCGGCAGACTTTGCCTGCGCCTGCAGGTCCGCGAGAATCTCGTCCAGCGTGGTGGCGCCGTAGTGCTCCGGCTCGCGCGTACCGAGCAGGTTCAGGTTGGGGCCGTTAATCAGGAGAATGCTGAACATAGCCTGATTCCGCCGAAAAATTGCATCTAGAGCGCTGTTTGTTCATGCAAACTTGCCAGTGGCTAACCCATCGACCTCATTTCTGGCGGCTATTATCCATGATTTGTTAATTTTGTACAGATCGAGAATTTTAGCGGACATTCATATGGTGTTTGAAGCAAAATAGAGCAATTACCACATCGGCTCCTAGCCTTACATTGCCTGCGGGATTTTTCTTGGATTTGCCTGCCTATTGGTGTCGCCGACACCAGCTGGACCAGAAGCTTCGATAGGTTGCTTCGAGCGTTTGCACGAAAGGCCCTGGCTGGCACAGCGCTGAATCCAATAGCCGTTGACGCATGGACATCCTTAGCTGTTCCAGCCGGGCCGGCTGGAATGCGAGCGCAACTGCAAGGTCGACATAGTTATCACTGGATTGTGCAATACACTCATGCAGACCGACATGCTGCAAGAGACTGTTGCCGACCCGTCCGGCATGCACGCCACCCTTGAGCACAATGACTGGCACCCCCATCCAGAGGGTATCGCAGGTCGTGGTTGTACCATTATAAGGGAAGGTATCCAGCGCGATATCCACGTCGTGGTAGGCCTTCAGATGCTCCTCCTTTGATGGCGTGAGCCCCAGAAAGTCGAGCCGGTGCTGCATGATTCCATGCTGTTCGAAGCGTTGCAGGAAAAACTTGCGCGTTTCAGCGTCGGAATAAGAACGATATTTCAGCAACAATCTGGAATCCGGAACCTGCTCGAGAATGCGCGCCCAGGATTCGATGGCTTCATCGGAAATCTTTGCAGGATAATTGAACGAGCCAAAGGTAATGTATCCCTTTTCCAGACAAGGGGGAGGTACGATATCGGGTGCCGCTTCGGGCGGCTGATAGCAGAGGAAACCACGTTCAAGCCGGATCAGGCGCTCCGTATAAGAGCATTCCCCAGAGCCTGCCGGATCTGCATAGGCATCGGTCAGCCGGTAGTCGACCGTATCCAGGCCCGTGGTATTCGGATAACCCAGATAGCTGACCTGGACAGGCGCCGGTCTGTAACCGAGTACCGCTAGGCGGTTACCCGAAGTATGCCCTGCCAGATCGACAAGTATATCGATGGCGTCACCCTCGATCAGGTCTGCAACAGCAGTATCCTGCATCGTAGAGATGTCCGTAAAATGATCGACTGCGCCCTTGAACCAGGCCGTCGTTGCATCCGGATTGTTGAGGCTGGAATAGAGATATAACTCGAACTGTGACCGGTCATGACTGGCGATGACCGGCCGCATGAAATAGGCCACCGAGTGCTCCCTGAAATCCGGACTGATATAGGCAAGCCGGATTTTTCTCCCGGGGTCAGGACTGTTTAAATGGGTCGTTCGGCGATTAACCCGTGCCATGTGCCGCTGCGCCCAGTCTAGGTGTGCTGCATGGATTTCCTCTCGCGAAAAGCCGGTTCCGTAATTCATGCAGAGCAGAATATTGTCATGGGCTTCCCGGTAATCGGGCTTGAGCTCCAGCGCCCGGTGCCACTCCTCGAAGGCCCGTCCTGAATCTCCCATCTCGGCAAGTATATTTCCCAGATTGCAATGGGGCACAGGATGAGCCGGATTGATCCCGATTGCATTCCGGTATGCTGCCATTGCCTTGCCAAGCATACCGCTGAAGGCATAGATATTGCCCAGCAATAACCACGGCTCGAAAAAATCCCGCCGGATTTTTACCGACCGCTGCAGGGCATCCAGCGAATCCCCGCCCCTGCCCTGAGCCAGCAGCACTGAACCCAGCTGGTAATACAGCTCGTGATTTTTTTTATTGAATTTCAGCGCCCGGCGGAAATAGCCTTCCGCCTCGGCAAGCTTGCCCATGCGCTGGCTGATCGTTCCGAGCACCTGCAATGCCTCGGGATCCTTCTTGTTAACAGACAGGACTCGCGCGTACAACTCGAACGCCTCGGGTATGCGATTTGCATTGAAACTGGCGCGAGCCTGTTGCTTCAGATCAAACATGCGTCCAAAACCGTATCATGGTACTTGTAGAATCCGCGCCCATCCGCATCAAGCACTGGCTATTCAATATGTCCCATCGAAGCACTCCTGGACAATGAACATTATTAGAACAATTGCCGCTTATCCGGGTAGGGCTCAATTCAAACATGGCTATGTCACAAATGCATGCCCAAGCATCGCCATAAAAATCTCCTGCCAGAGGATACGAAGCGTGAAAAACATCCCCCTTGCTCAACAGCACACACAGAATACAATTGACAATCCCCCACCAAACGCAAATATCTCTTTGTTTTTAATTGTATTTAATGAATGAGCAGTTCCAGCAATACCTGACGAATTTTCTTACAATCAACTATGCGCGCGCCGGCAAGCGGCCGCAGAAAAGACCCGAGAGAGAAAAACTCATATATAATTGTTTTCAAAGTATTTATTTTGACGGCCCGGCATACACTGGCACGCCACGCAACCAGTGCAGGCAGTAAGAGTAACCAGCCATTCGTCGGAATATCTTACAAATAGACACCGTAAGAGTACTTTCAAGAAATCAGCACTCACTTGTGATCACTGCATTTCATCGACATAACAAGAAGATACAACCAGACAACACAAGGTTGGCACGCAATCTGCACAAACCTGAGGAGCAGGATGGCTGAAAATCGCGTTGTTCTGTGATCCTGTTCTATTACAGGGTGAGCCATATGGATTAGGCTAGATGTGGCTCAAATAGCCTATGTTAACCAAATATCTTAAGATTTTTGAGGAGTTACATAATGAAAAAGCTCTTAATCGCAACAGCCGTTGGCACAGCACTTGCGCTGTCCGCCACAACAGCTTCTGCAGTCAGCGTCGCATCGTGGCAGCTGCAAGACTTCGACGCTGACTGATGGCTGTCGAGTGACTTTAACTTCTTCTCGCCACCTGCTGGTAATGGTCCGAAATCAGTTCGCCGCAGGCGCGGGTGACGGTGCGCCGATCGCCATGAACACGGCGAAATTCGGCATCAATGTGTTCACCACCCGGCTTCAACTTGGCGGTATCGGCGTGTTCGCTCCGTTCGTTGGCAATGCTGCCGGTACCGGCAATATCGCTGCTGACATTTCCGGTGGCTCTCTGACCTTCAGCGCCCTGGATTTTGGCGGCTTGTTTGGTGGCGTCAACTTCTACCTGCCGCCTGATGGTGGTGCCGTCACGGTTGAAACCCTTACCGATCTCGGTGGTGGTGATTGGGGCGTAGTTGTCCGATTCATTGGCACAATCAATGAACCAACAAGTCCCTTCAACGGCTTCGCTGCCAACTGGCGCCTGGAAGGTACCATGACCGTGGTTCCAGTCCCGGCAGCAGTCTGGCTGTTCGGCTCCGGTCTGCTCGGTCTGGTTGGCGTGGCTCGTCGCAAGAAGGCTGCCTGATTAAGGCCATAGCAAGGCTGTAGTCATTCGGTAGAACAAGGCGGGCCCATCGGGTCCGCCTTTTTTTATCCCAGCCCCCGTCCACATAAAGCACTGACCGGACGACCTGCTCCATCTTTCGGCGTCTGGTTTTCGTGCAGCCATTGACGCGCGATTCGGACCGATAGCGCGAGCGACATCCTGCCTCAGTATGCGGCCCAATCCGCCACTTGTCGGCGAAAGCATCAGCCATTGCAGTGAGTCATTCCAATTCCAGACACTTATAATTAAAACCAATGGCTAAAATCAGAAACGTAACAGGGACTAGATTCCGACGTGACTGACATCGATATCACCGCCTTGGCACGGCAGGGAATCATGCTGGAAGCGAAACACTGGCGCGACTGGCCAGCACACCCGAGTTCACCACACTGCTCGAATACCTGGAAGACTATTCGGGCTTCGTTGCGTCCGGTCGGTATGAATATCTTGGCAATTCATTCCTTGCGGATGTAACCCGGGAACACACTATCGACTTTAGCAGGCCAGAAGCTACCACCCTCCGGCTTGGACAGATAATCGACCTGCTTGCTGCCTGCGATCTATTTAACGGCTGGTCACTACCCCTTGATATCCTGCAACCACAAAGACTGCGCAAATATGCGGAATCAGCGATCGATCAGCTGGCGATATCGCGAACGAGCGGTGGGATCGGCCCACTATTGGCCCAGAAACTCAATAGCTGCGACGCAACGCGGGTCATCCAGCTATTGAAAATACTCGGCTGTATCAATGCAGATCTGACAAGCCGCTGCCAGCTATCGCTCGGTGCCTCCGGCGGCACCAGAGATCGGGTGTCGATTCACCACACGCCAAGCATTCAATACATTAACCACAACCTCTTGGTACGCACACCTGCTCCAGCCACTATCACATTCGGTCAGGTCAGGCACGCAGTGGATGACATCGTCCTGGTGGATAACGACCCGCACATGAAACGGCGTTACGAAAAACTCAACAGGGAAGCCAACACACTCGCCCTTAACCAGGACACTATGCTTGCGCTGGACACACTCAGAAACAGAATAGCTGCTGGAGAAACCGCACCCAGAGATCTTGTGGTCGCATTCAGAATCGACCATCGCATGATCCCAGATGCCGCGGACTTCCTCGAGCACCTGACACGGGTAATAGCGGATAGAGCCGATCTCAACATCACCATTGGCGCAGGTCATACAAACAAGGAATTCAAGGGCCGCCGCAGGAAGATAAAGGAACTCGAAAGCGCACTACTAGCTCGGAATCTCAAGCCGTTACACATCATCTGGCACCGTGGCACCAGCCTCGCGAAGCAACGCCGGAGTCCGCCTCTTTGGCGCTCCCATATACGCCACATACGAGATTTTGTATTGTAGAATTATTCAACAGTAGCAGCCGACCAGCCGCGCCAACCACATAAAACAGGACCACCCTCGGCCATCAGGGCTGCAACATTATTTAAATAACCACGGAAAGCAGGAATGCGTTCCATTTCGTTAGACCTGCGATCTTAACAACCCGAGAAAACCGGATATGGCAGAACAAACCGATATTTCCGAAATCATGCGCAAAGCCTAAGCTCTGCTGATACTGGCCAGGCCTCGTCAGCACTGTCGCTTTACCGGCAAGTCATCGAGCTTGATCCGAACAACGCTGAAGCCTGGCTTATGCATGGAGCCATAATCGGTGAAACCGGGGATATCAAGTCGGCCGAGACCTCCATCAGGAAAGCACTGGATATCAACCCCCAATACACTGATGCATATTTGACGCTCGCAGGGCTGCAGCAGGTAACTGGACAGCATCACGCAGCCCTCAGAAGCTATGAGGCTGCCGTCACAGTATCACCTGATGATCCGGATGCCCATTTTCAGCTCGCAGGGATGCTGGTCCTTGAACAAGCATGCTGAGGCGCAGGAACACGCACTCAAGGCGACGCAGTATGATCATGAGTATAGCGAGGCATGGCAACTCCTGGGCTGGCTACAGCAGCTAAACGGGCACATCGCCGACGCGTAAAAAAGCTACAGATGGGCTCTTGAACTGACACCCGATGACACAAATATAGATGGCGCTTTGGGGGCAATAGCGGCCAAGTCAGGAAAATACACGCAAGCCATCAAACACCTGAGAAAGCGCCTCCAATCGCAGCCGGGTGATATTGAATCACGCAATACGCTGGGCATTTCCCTAATAGGGACAGGGAGGCTAGAGGAAGCTGAAAATACCTTGGCGGAAGTCCTTAAGTTGCAACCCACCCATGCCAGCGCAAATGCGAATATGGGCATAGTGTTGCAATACTCCGGACAACTCTGGAAAGCCCGAGACTTCATGGATAAAGCGGTAAAGTCAGATCCGCGGAGACCCGATCTCCACTATCAGCTTGCCGGCGTCCTGTCCGGACTTGGTGAATATGAGACCGCCCTGTCCCATTGCCAAACTGCCAGTCAACTGGATCCAGGATACAGCGATGCAATCGCAGGACAGGCAGAGATTCATCATAAACGTGGTGAATATCAGGAAGCATGTAACCTGATCAAGCCGCTACTGCTAGTCAAGCCGGTAAATATACAAGCCGCCATAGTTAATGCCGGCATTAGTAAACATGTGAATACAGGAGTAAACAGCATCACCTTACTGGAGAGTATCGCTGAAACGCAAAACCCAACCAGTCAGGAACAAATCCAGATACACAGCGCACTAGGTAAGCTTTACGACCGAGCAGGAAACTACGATAAAGCCTTCGAGAATTTCAAAAGATCAAATATTGTCAGGGAAAGCGAGTATAAGCCGGCCGAACACGAGAAAGTCATAGACGCGATTATCGGAACCTTCAGCCCGGATCTTGACTTCCCGGAATCGTCTAACCGATCCGAGATACCAATATTCATTATCGGCATGCCACGTTCCGGAACAACCTTGATCGAACAGATACTTGCAAGCCACCCGAAAACAACCGGCATGGGGGAATTTCTTGGCATCACGCAATCATTGGAGGAGATACCGGGAACATCTGCTTCATTTCCGGGCTATATCCCCGAGCTTGACGCAAAAGCGATTGACTTTCTATCAAACGAGCTCATGAAACGGATACAGGCTTCCGCACCGGATGCATCAAGAATTGTAATCAATGAGCGTCCTTCCTATTTATTTCTGGGTTTGTTGAGAAAGGTTTTCCCTGGTGCCCGCTTTCTTCATTCTGTTCGAAATCCGCTTGACACATGCCTGTCCTGTTACTTCCAGCTGCTTTCCAGCAAATATTCGTACGCATGCAGGCTTGAGCATCTGGGACATTACTATAGGCAATACCGGAGACTCATGAATCACTGGGAACATACCCTCAACATCCCAATATTTACGATAAATTATGAAGACATGGTGAACAATCAGGTTGACACCACCCGAGCGCTCATCGAATTCTGCGAACTGCCCTGGGATGACAGCTGCCTGCGTTTTTACGAACACAAGAGAAATGTGGTTACACCGAGCTATGATGACGTACATCAACCAATCTACAAAACATCAACATCTCCTCGATGGAAGAACTACGAACACCATATACTGGAACTCATCGCTATGCTCGGGGAAATCGACTAACAATCCAGCCCCTGTGCAAAGTAGGAAACCATATCAGCATATCAGGCCCATGACCGCTGCCATCCATGATCAGTAATCCCGACCTGCTACGACAGGCTGTTTTATAATCATGAATCTTCCAGCGAAGCCTTGAACAGGCTGGCATCCTGATGTGCAGACCGCGGGCAGTCCAGAAACGATGGTGTACCAGCCATTGACAACGCGATCCGCGTCCCGCAATTCAGCCCGCCAGCCGGCGTCTTCGGCAAGCCATATTGCCCGTGCGAGAAAACCCGGCTCGTCAGTGATTACCAGTTCGGTCATCCACATTTCGTCCAGCAATGCAGCGCTCATTAAGGAGCGATAGCTATTACCGCGACGACTGACGATCAGCAACACTCGGCAACTCAGCTTCAAACACACCCTGCAGCTATGGATCACCTGGTGATAGAACGGGACCGCTAGCCACAGCGAAAATCAACGTGCTACTCTGCTCATCCCGATTGCGCAACAGCGGGTTGAAAATCGCCTGGAATGTATTGAGCCCCGCTTGATAAAACGCAGGCCAATCGCCCGAGAAGACGTGTAAAAGTATGGTCGCCATAAAAAGCTTAAGTAGTGCCATTCGGATCTAACCCCGTTTATCGCTTGACCTTCCTTTCATAATGATTCGTTTGTAAATTGGGCATTATGTGGGGTCAACATTACATCGGCACAATCGAGCATGATCCCATTGAGTCCTGCTTTCAGATATACCCCATCATTTTTAGTATGTCTCCGTTGATTACTGTAAATTTTTCCAGAAGGCTATCGGAAAACTCGTTCCTCCAATCACTTTCACGTTTCACCCACTGTCCGTCTATACCAGCGATTGTGTCTCTTGCAGGTATTTGCTTTTTTAAAGCATCCCTTTTCAAAAACACGCCAAGTTTATCCAGTGTTGCTGGCATATTGTTCTTCATGTCCTCGTATTCAATCAGCAAGGTATTCGGGCGATTGCAGGGATCCCATGCACGCACATGGTCTGACCACGTGCCAAATCTGTGCTGTCCCTCAATAATGGCATCCAGTGGCAGCATGCCATTATAAAATTTCCACAAGCTTATGCTTGCTGCTCTGCCGTCACGGATAACGTATATTGCAGGATACATATCGCTAGGATGTTCATGTGTCTTAATCAGTGGAATGGTGTGTTGCGGGAAGCGAATTCTTCGATCTTGGTCGTGTTCAAGATGACCTACATATTCCTCCAGTTTTCTGTTTGACCCAAGGTCATCAGGATAAATACTTGCGGAGCGGAGCCCGAAACACTGCCATAATATTGTTCTCAGGAATGTGTTTCCGCTACGCGGATACGATGCAAGCCAAACCACTTTCATGTTGTCGATATCACCATCTGCTATCTATTGTTGAAATAGTTTACGAGCCAATTCCTGGCATATCAATTTCAGACTGCCCTCTAGGTTTACGTACATGGCATGATGGGGCTGGAGTTAAAGAACGAATCAATCGAGTCCGACCACATTGATTTCGCTTGCGCCGCCTGTCTTCGGCACGTGCACGAACACAGCCTCGCTGCCCACAACACGACTCATGTCAACATACTAATATTCAAAACCAAGATACAACACCTTCATGTACAATGAATTTTTAACTGCGCGTTAAACCACCAAGCGGTGTAGGATCAAAAAAGCGACGCGATAATCAGAGATTTCAATAAGCGGAAATACCCCTTATATAGCATCTGATGATCCCACTTTGCGTACCTGAGTTTGCAGCTTTATGCGATTATTCGAGCCAGTTACTCTGCCACACTAACCAAAATTACTGCATGGAATCGTATTCAGATGGTTGGCAGCATACTCATATCACATATACGGGACATGAGAGGAACAAAATGAAAACACGTAACTTATTTATATTAATGACAATAATTGTCGGCTTTCTTGTAACAGGCTGTACCGGATTACAGACATTCACTACCGCTGCACGTCCCGGTGACACCATCGCTCTAACGATGGGATGGAACCAGGAACTGTCCAGAGACGACCTGACAGTAACGATCACACCGGCAATCGGAGACCCGGTTACCTATTTACCGGGTAACCCTGCTGTGCGTGCGCTGATCAACCTGCATCCAGACCCGATTTCCAGACTCATTGTGGAACGCGAGACAGGCGACTTCTCCGACAACGGCTACTTCTACTCGGTGCTCATGGAGAACACTGTCACCGGCCCTGACAAGGATTTCTTTCAGAAAGTCCTGTTGATGGACCTGCCTTCGGGCATTGCTTCCGGCACGGCCGCCGTTTCTTTTTCCAGCAGCGGTGGTGAAAGCCTGCCATCGCAGTATGTGGAAATTCTTTCCGGCACAGGGACCAGGAACAACTTCCAGATCCAGGAGGGACTATCGCCAACTCTCGGACAGCAACTCGTTCTGGCAGAGCGAGCCTCACACTATACGGTATCATTCAGCGGCACGGTCGTTCCCCATGCAATTCAGGTTGACCTCACACATGACGCCGACGAGAGTCTTGGCGGTACTGGCGTGCCCTATGTTGTCAGCACACGGGGTGCGGACAAGAAGGGTGCCTATTGGTCAGACGACGGGTCCAGCATGCGGGTTATCCTGATCCCGAACAATTCAGCACTTGGCGATCTGGTAAATTTCAAGTTTTATATCGCCGGTGGTCTACAGAACCTGCAGGTTGCATCTGTCAGTGCCTACGATATTGACGGAAACCCTGTGTCCGGTGTCAATGCTGCAGTCTCATCGTTCCCGTAATAATATTGAACACCGCGATCAACTTAAGTAATACCAATTAAGGCACGAATCGGATACGTCTGCTTATTTGCAGGCTCTGCGCGAATACTATGGGATAAGGAGCCAGCATTCCGGCACCCGTCAAACCAGCCGGATTACATATAATCAGGACAGGGCACTGGAGATAATGCATTTATCAGCGTTTAGCCGCCTGATACCTGATAGCCAAAGATTCAATCCAGCCCTGGATGATGCATTCCCTGGACTTCGGCACATGTAACCCTTAGCAGGTAACTTTATGCGCTGGCCACAATAACGTTGTATTTTCCTTGAGTCGTACCTTCAAATCGCAATGTTGGGATTCTGTATCACCACCTTTGGCGACCGTATTCAGATATGTCATCCTTGCCAGCCGATCATGTCTGCACATATTTTATCGCTGAGATCGTAATTATATTTTCCTATCCAATTATCCAAGCACGATGAAACACGATCGAGACCAGACAGCAATCATTGCGCCATGTCGGAACAGGTCCGGCACAAGGAGTCACCGTACCATGGCAGGTTGATCATGCTACTGTGGCAAGTGAAGGAATAATATAAAAAGGGGCTGTCCTGGATAACGGAGGTTATTTAGGATGATTGGATGAGGAAGTGACGACTCAGCAAGGTCAAGCAGGATCGATTAATCGAGCATTTTGTTGCTTGCGACAACGTCACGCGTAGCCGCAGCCCTGGTTGTAGTTAACAAGAACACGGCAGCTTATTACTATCTACGTCTGCGTGAGCTGATCTGGGCGGTCACAGAAGACAGCACGCCGTTCTGTGGCGAGGTAGAAGTGGATGAGAGTTATTAAGGTATATGCGCGCATTATTCCGGATGCCCGGTCTACCACTTTGTTGCCGATCATGAAGGAGAAGGTCCAGCCGGATAGCATTGTGTATACCGATACGTTTGCCAGTTACAACGTACTGGATGTTTCCGAATTCAAGCACTACCGAATAAATCACAGTGCGTTTTTTGCAGACAGGAAGAATCACATTAACGGGATTGAGAACTTGTTGAATCAGGCAAAGCGTTACATGAGAAAATTTAACGGCATCCCTCGCGTCCATTTTCATCTCTATATGCGCAAGTGTGAGTGGCGATTAACAACCCGGACCCAGAAGCACAATCACGACAGTTGAAACAATTAGTTAGAGAGGTAATAGGCTAATTATCTAGGACAGCCCCTAAAAATAATAGAAACACTGCGGTTGAGTCCAGCAGGTTTAGTCCAGCAGGTTTCTACTGGAAGAAATCTTGTATCATGGAAAATCGAGCCGAGGCTTCATCCGATACATTTGATGAAACCCCGGCCGCATGAACTAAACAGATTAACAGCTAGTGTATCTGCCTTTTGACGAGCCGCCGGACACCCAATCCGGCAAGTAACAGGCCTATCAACCACCAGTCAGCCCGCATACTCGTCCGTGTATCTGACTGGATGGCCACGCAACCACCACCCCCACCGGCGCTGACCGGTACCGCCCCGTTACCCGCCGGGACACCCGGATCCACCACAACACCATTCCTCGTAAAGTCAGCGTCATTGACACCGCCATCCACGATAGTCAGGCGAACACATTCATCCCCCTCGACGATAAATGTATTGCCGTTACTGTCAACGGGTGCGTCATAGGCAGGATCAGTCGGATCCGGACAATTACCATTGGGTAGTTTTCCAGCAGACGCCAGAGCATTGCCACCACCAACAGTGAACGGTACCCACCCCTTGGTTGGCGTATACTTTCTATAGTTAGGCAACGCTGGCATCAGGGTGTTATAGGGAATCACCACCTGAACAGCATCTCCCGGCATAAGTCCCTCAACAATAAAATCACGGATACCATCAGCAATCGGGCCAATACCGGCGACCTGACTCAGGATATCGGTTGAATTTCCTGTTGGTGTGATGCCGGGGCCGGCAAATATCCCGATTTCGGTCTCTGTGGTCGAGAAGATTCCATGTCCCGCTGCTGTGGTGACCTGCCCCAGACGCAGTCGACCTGCGCTTGAAACAATGTCGCCGCTGGCCGGATCACTGAAATCGATCCGGTTACGACCTGGATCAACGGCACCGTCGATCGCATCCTGATACTCAGGAATACCATCATTATCGGCATCGCCGTAGCCTTCTGCCGCATCATTGACTCCGTCACCATCTGAATCATTTGCAGCGGACAGAACCGGCGCAGTATTGACGATTCTCAGAACGAGTTGGGCATTGATTGACAGGGGTGACGCCGCATTGTCGTCAGATACGACAACCCTCAGCGCTATCGGGCCGGCAGGAAGACCGGCTGGATCAAACATGAAACTGGACTGGTCGGTCGCGCCAACCGCCGCCGCGACAACCGCTGCCGGGCTCTGGCTCCAGTCATATACCAGCCCTTCGCCATCAGGTTCTGTTGCGGTCACCGTCGCCGTCACAAAGCCATCAGGTCTAACGACAATACTAGTTGGATCCAAGGCAGCTTGGGATGCACTGATACCCGTCACCTGTGGTGGGTTATTCACTACGAATGGTACCGAATCGGCCGTTATAACACCCTCAAGTCGCCAGTGGGCATTGAAGTTGTTGAATGCACCCGTCGGGTCCTCCAGAGGAGTAATAATATGCTGCCAGGTCATCACATAATTGAAAGTACGTGTCGTCCCGTTATCATCCATGTTGTCCGCGGTAATCGTTGCACTCAACGTTCCATCATCCGGATCGAGGAAGAAAGCATTGGGTGTTGCCGAGTTGTACAGCCCCGAGAACGGCATACTTTCGATGGTTAGAATAGATGTAGCGCCCGACACTGTTACAAAACCACTGGGCGGCAGTGCCGTTTCCGATGGCGGGTCAAAGGTAAAGGGGACAAACGGGAAGCCCGTGAACATAAATCCCGGTGTGATGGGACCTTCCGGCTGGGGGTTGGTCCCGAACTCAGGCGGATCAATAAAGTTAATGATGGGTTGAAATACACCAAATCGGATACCGATCGGATTTAAGTTACCATCCAGATCGGTGCCAGACCCGGAGAACCTAGTATTTAGGGGATCGGTAAACCCGACGTCACCCGTATCATCACTGGAAAAACGGTTGGCCAGAGAACAGAGCGCGTCGAGGGAATTGAACTTGAAGCAGCCGGCAAGACCGTCCCCATCCAAATCCGAGATTGTCATGCTTAGGATCCGGAAATTCTGGCCGGTGACGACATCAACAGTACGCACCACCTGGACCGCATTATTGCCCGCGGAATCAGCACAATCATAGGTCACCGGATAGGATCCGGGCGTATTGGTATCGACAGCACTGGCGTCAACAACCAAGTTGGCACTGATATCAACTGAACCGGCATCAACCGGGTTGGTGTCTGTACATACGGCACCGGGATCGAGGAAGGTGCCGCCAACTGCAACGACCTGTGGATTGGGTGGATTCAGTGAAATCACCGGAACCTGGTTATCGGCGAGCACATTCACCGTGCGAATAGCGACTGTCGGGCCGTTCAAGGCAGTATCATCACAACTGAACGTGATTATATTGCCAGTTGACGGCGTGCTTGTATTAATTACGATCGGATCAGGATTGCTGAAGAAGGGCGGCGTGGTACTACCCAATGCAATAATCCCGTCAAAATCGTCAACACAGGTTGCGCCGGCATCGACATAGGGAATACCGACCAGGATATCCACGGTGGTCCCATCAACGGCATCACTACGACCCGCCTGTGGTGCAGCGACATCCAGTGTAAGCACCGGCGGGGTCGTATCGGTACCGACCACTACGGTACGGGTTGCCTGCGCAGGGTTGTTTTGTGAGTCTGTGCAGTCATAGACGACCGTGAAGGTGCCGCCCGGGCCGGTATTCGGGGTGTTTGGATTGTTGTCCGTCGTCACAAGATCTGGTGCGCTAATCTGACCATCGACCACATCCTGACAGACAGCACCATCATCGACATAGGGTACGTTGGGCGCCACATTGGTCGTGAGGTCGCCGCTAGCACCGAATCCACCATTGTTAATAAAGATTACCGGTGCCGAATCAGTGACTGTTGCCACGCCCTCCAGTCGCCAGTTTGACTGGAAGGTGTTGAACGCGCTGGTGGGGTCGTTAATTGTACCAACCCACCGAATCGTTGTATTGACAGTACCGTCACCGTTACTCGTCAACGGAAACCCACTGTCGACAGCAACCGCATTGAGGCTATCCGGCCCCAGAATAAACTGGGTGCCACCAAAGATGCCACCGAAATCAAGGGCAGTAAAGGAAATCCCCAAGGTACCGGTACTGTCGGCGACAAAAATCTGCGCATCCATGTTGCCAGTACCAGCGCCATCAGTGACATTGGGCGCAAATATTCCCGTACCGCCGAAGTTAAAGCCGGTTGAAAATACATTGGTTCCTATCTCACCGACATTGAAAAAAACCGGATCACAGGTATTGCCATCCAGTGCTGCTGTACAACCGGTTTCGCCTGTGGCTCCGAATGTGTTGGGTCCATTTCCAGGTGGCACACTGAAGAAAGCGAAGTCACTTTTAAGGCCGTCACTATTATAGTCCTGCAGATCCAAGGAGATGATCGGATCGGCTGTGGCAACGGTAGCTGTCAGTGCGCCGATTGTTAACGCAAGCGCTTTTGCAAAGCAGTTTTTATGATGGATGTGATTCATGATATCAAACCTGTTCGTTAGTTATCGGCAGACATGGCCGCACGTTATTACATTTTGAAAGTGAACGAGACCTCTGCCGAGTTCTGTTCCATTTCCAGCGCCATATCACCCGGCCCGGTCTCGGTAGCATTCGGGAAGAAATTATCGAATTGACCGCCTGAATTCGCGACACCGGATTCCTTGTTCTGTAATGCATGGACAAATGTAAACGTCCATTCAAGCTTCTTGTCAGGCCGGTAGGTAATGCCCGCTGTTATATGCTTTTCGGTAACAGCCGGTGCAATGGCACTGAACAGAAGCTGGTCAGACGGCATTGGCGCTTTGCCGTAATTAAAGCCGAGCATGAGATCAAATTTCGGGCTGTACTGATAAAGGAGCCCCAGCTTGTAGATATCCTGGTCTTCCCAGCCAAAACCGGCTCCGCCATCCGCGCCGAGAAAGCCTGCAGGGGTGGTGAAGACCTCAATCGGCGTACCGATTGCCGCAACATCACTGTAATAAACACGCTGCCAGTCGAAGGCAAGCACCAGATTATCACTAAGATCCAGCGACAGTCCCAGACCTATGTTTTGAGGGTTATCCATATTGCCCTGTTCGGCAAACGTACCTTTATACTTGTCAAATTCAGTAAAATATATTTTCGATGTGTAAGCAGCGCCCACTCGCAACCAGTCTGTCAGTTCGCCCTGCCATCCGAGCCTCAGGCCGGCGCCATATGCCCAGTCATTACCCTTGTTGGACAGGTTGTCAGGAAATGCGCTGAACGGCTTGAATACGCCCAGACCAAATGCCCTGAAAGTCTGGATACCAATTACGGGCGATACAGCAACGGTGTGACGCTTGTTCAACATGTAGGCTACGGTCATCGCCATCTGTGCCTGCGCGAAATTCATGCCAAGAGTGTCACCAACATCGGTACGACCTGCCGGGTTGAAAAAGTTAAAACCCAGCGGGCTGAGGCGGGTATACCGGGTACCACCGCCGCCGGCACCGACAAAACTGAAACCCATATAGATTTTTCGATTAAATTTGTAGACAGCACCCATTGCCGGTATCAGAAACTGGTCCGCTTTGCTGTCGTACTCAATCGGGTTTCCGGCATTGGGTGCCGGACGCGGATCAGGAATGGTCACAGTCGCTTTCGGTGCGAAGTACATCATGCTCAGATCGAGACGCATTGCACCAGGGATATCAATACTGGTGATGCCAGCAGGGTTCAACTGATTGGCAATAGCGTCGGGTGTATAACCTATACCGACGCCACCCATCGCCCGGGATTTTGCACCGAAGCCAATAAGGTAGATGCCATTTGTTGCAAAGGAAGGAGCTGATAAAACCAGTAATACGAGCGAAACAAACAGTTTGGGCGAGTATCTATTAAACATCAAACTCCTCCAGAACATGGCATTGAAATGCACTTAGTTATTGCGGCCTGTCCGTATGGTTCGCACATCAAGGTACGAATCAGCCTATAAGAAAATACGATTACGATACCGAACAGTTGTTAACTCCAGGAAAATCTTGTTTATTGCCAATTTTGTTAAATTTTTCTTGGCTGAGCTATTAACCATGCCCCGCCGCGGCTAACTTGTCTTGCTTTATATGTTTTTATATAAAAATTTGTCAACCAATCCATTCAAGATTCTGGTTCGACTAGCAATCTTTATGCTACTTGCAAATGACAAATATTAAACCTCCCCTTGGAAAGGGCGGATACAAAAGAGTGTATGTTAATATAAAACAGTTTGTGCGGCGAGTAATTTTTTAGATGCTCCTGTACACACCGCCGCTTCTGGCTGATCGAGATCGATACAAATACGGCTGTACGGACAGCTCCGAAAACGAACGCCCGACAGCTTCGACACCTGCTTAATATGTCCTCGAAATAATCATTATAATCAGCCAGATACCCCGGCTGGCGATGACTGATAGAAAACTTCGAGGATTTGGCCATGCGATATTGATCGGAAATTGACTACAGCCTTGCTATGCCTCTCGTGTCTCCCACGCGAGTCTGATGCGCCGCATCCATGGGACTGCGCAGACACTAACAGCACCCTCCCCTAACGTTTTGCACAGTGGGCCCACGCCTTGCTTGCTGAAGATGACCGTATAGCCGTGCACATTCATCAAGGGAACAAATCCATCCAGACCACGTCAACCGGCGTGGATGGGTTCAGGAGCTATCACGAGCCTGACATGCCCTTTATCGTTAAACACACCAGCCCGAGCACCGTTCTTTCGCGATACATTCTTCCTACTGCCACAATTATGTCGATGAGAATCTGAAGCCTCGCTCTCGAAGCCATTCTCACGAACCATGACAAGAAAATGAGGACCTGATACCCTTGCTCCCGGAGCATCTCTCACGGGCAATGACAATAAATGGGAAAGTCTTATAACAGCATATTCAGGTACTTGTTTCATTGTACACATACGATTTATCAAGAATCTATTTGACTGGTGGGCCTGCAATTGCCCCATGAGTAACAATCGATTGACCGCACAGCCCCAACGCATCTCTGCAGATGTTAACGGAAAACTACAAACATGCTGCATGTCACTTCCATTCTGCCCCGATTTGTTGGAAAGTATCACTCGAGTTATCATTCTTGACGCCTTGTTAACTGCACAGAAATAAAAGGTATATTTTAATGACATCCCACAAAGCCCGTCTTTCTCTCGCAGCGTTGCTTTTCATGAGCCTTGTAAATGCACTTGCGGCAGGCGGCGGAGCAGACAGCGAGGGCGATGCTTACAAGATCCAACCCGGAGATATGCTGGAAATCTCGGTCTGGAAGGAAGAAGACCTGATCAAGCAGGTACTGGTTCGCCCGGATGGGGGGATCTCGTTTCCCCTGGCCGGCGATCTGCAGGCGGCCGGCAAATCGATTAGCCGAATTGCAGAGCTCTGATCACCGAGCGGCTTGAGAAGTACATTCCCGATCCACTGTGCTACTGTTGCCGTCCTTAAACTGGACGGCAACAAGGTGTATGTCATCGGCAAGGTAAACAGACCAGGCGAATTTATCGCCAACCGGTATCTGGATGTGGTGCAGGCACTAAGTATGGCAGGTGGTATGACACCGTACGCAGCCGCCAACAAGATCTCGATCCTGCGCCGCACCGACGGCAAGCAGACCTCGATACCCTTCCGCTATGGCGACATCGAGAAAGGGGAAGACCTGCAGCAGAACATCATTCTGCAGAGCGGGGACGTGGTGCTGGTTCCCTGATGTGGGACGTAAGCAGCGAATAGTGAAAAACATAATGGCCACAGAAGCACACGGAATTACCCGGAATAATAAGAAACTTCATTATTGAATTCCTCGCCGTGTCACCCCCTCGGAGGTAATGGATTGATTCCGGGATTATCGCTTTCGCAGGCATGGCAACTGTATTATGCTTCTGACATGCCCCGGTTATTACAGAACCTCCTGATTATCAACGGAATCAACGTCTGATGCGTCTGCCGAAGAATCTGAACGGTGTGCTGGTCATGGCACTGGCCTTACCCATGTCGATTCAGGCTGCCGAGTGGTCAGCCGAACCCAGGGTGTCTCTGCGCGCCGGCTACAACGACAATATCCGCCTGACGACTGCCGATCACGATTCGGTCTGGGAGACCGCGCTCTCTCCTGCCGTGAAGTTCGGTGTTGCAAAGGAACACCAGGGCCTGTCCGGCGACGCCGGCTTCGCGATTCGTCGCTTTACCGGCGGCAGCGGCCTTCAGAGCAGCGACATACTGGATCGCGAAGATTACCATCTGAACACCGATGCCTTTCACAACACCCTGCGTAACTCTTTCAAGGCCAACCTGGATTACACCCGCGACAGCACCCTGGATTCGGAACTGGACGAGACGGGCAACGTCATCCAGGATCGTGCCACACGCGAGCGACTGTCGCTGGGGCCGTCCTGGACAAGAACCCTGACTGAACTCACCCGCCTTGAACTGGCCTATGACTACAGCAATGTTGAATACAGCGATGATCCCGGGGCCAATCTGGTGGACTATAAGTATCATGTCGCCTCTGCCTCATTGATACGCCAGCTGACCCCGCGCATACAGGCCACGCTCGCAGCGGGGTACAGCAGCTATCGACCGGATACCGACTTTGATTCCGACACCTTGTCGCTGCAGGCCGGACTGTCGAGAAATTTCAGTGAAACAGTGGTGGCCTCATTTCTGGTAGGCCAGCGCCAGACGACTTCAGATTCGCTGACTACCGGTTTAGTAAAAACTGAAATTGAAACATCTGCCCCCGTATACTGCTGCCAGCATCACCAAGACGCTGGAGACCGGCTCGCTCGGCGCCAGCCTGTCGCGCTCGTCATCGCCCGGCGGCAACGGCGAACTGCTGGATGCCACGCGCCTGGCGCTGACCGGCGACTACAAATTATCCGAGACTTTCAGCACGTCGTTGAGGATCGATTATACCGAGAACGAGACCATCGTCAGCGAGTGGAGTTGGCGCTGTGCTCAATCAGGACAAGGAGACCTTCTTTCGGGTCACCCCCCGGGCTTCGTGGCGCTGGCGACGTGAATGGGAGCTGGCAGGCGAGTATCAATATGCCGAGAATGATGACCCCACCGCCGGGAAGGCAACACGCAACGCGGTGTATGCCACCCTGACCTACCGTCCGGTCAAGATTTCCGTGTCGCGGTAACGGCGAGGCAGGCAGTAGCCGATCGTTTCAATAGCCACGGAATTACAATTTATGACAGCCGTAGGGTGCGTTTTACGCACCGGATTCAGCGAACTGACCGGACCCTACAAAAAATCGCCCCGGAAAACACGCTGGCTGATCTCCACGGCAAGAGCGTAGACAGGGAGTCCCGCGATACACAGGTCATGTCCTGATGGCGCCTTGCGCACAAGCCACGGGATCTCGAATAGTCAGATAAAAATATCTCATGTTATTCAATAATATATAACTTACACTCGTTGCATGCCGGCGATAGATTGAAGGACCTGCGGACGCTGCCGGTAACAGGTACCGGGAACCGAATTTTCATTGTTACTGCAGCGGCCGGTTACGCCCCTGGTGACTACTGGCAGCCGACCTAGTACCAAAATACTATGTCGCACGTTTATATTTTCAAATATATTGAAAAGCAAGCTGTACATTTAGGAGCATCTGATTGATACCATCATTCCAGCCCATCGCCGAGACTCGCGTACCCTCGCGACGCGGGTGTCCGGGAGTGTCTGTGCTCCGCTGCCGGTGCGTGAAACGCACCCTACATCTGGGATTCGATAGCAAAAAGGTACTGTATGACTGAACTCGCACTCGAACAGACACTGGATTTTGGCGATTACCTGGCCGCGTTCCGGCGCAGGCGCGGCATGATCCTGCTGGTCGCCGGCATCGTCTTCCTGCTGGGTCTGATTACGGCACTGGTCTGGCCGCCGACCTACCAGGCCTCCGCCACCATCCTGATCGAGGAACAGGAGATCCCCACCGATCTGATCCAGTCGACGGTAACCAGCTACGCCTCCCAGCGCATTCAGGTCATCAGTCAGCGCGTCATGTCGCGTACCAACCTGCTCCAGGTCATCGAGAAATATGACCTCTATGAACGGGAGCGTCGCCTGAACACGATCGAGGATGTTCTGAACGACATGCGGGACGACATCAGCATCGACATGATCAACGCAGATGTCATGGACCCGCGCACCGGGCGCCCGACCGCCGCCACCATCGCCTTCACCCTGGGCTTTGCCAGTGAAAGTCCTCAGCAGGCCCTCAAGGTCGCCAACGAACTGACCACGCTGTACCTGGACGAGAACCTGAAATCACGCACCGAGAAGGCCGCGGAAACCTACGACTTCCTGTCCGTTGAATCGAGCCGGCTGAGCGATGAAATCAGCCGCCTGGAAAAGGAACTGGCTGAATTCAAGGAACGCAATGTCAACACCCTGCCGGAACTGCGCGACCTGAATACCCAGATCCTGGAACGCACGGAACGGGAAATTTCCGACCTCGATACCCAGGTCCGGACGCTGGAAGAGAGAAAGATCTACCTGCAGGGTCAGCTTGGCGTGCTGGATCCGTATGGCAGCAGTGGCAATGTATTGAGTTCTTCGGCACGCCTGGAGGCGCTGCGCACGGAATATGTCGGGCTGGCCAGCCGCTATTCGCCGGACCACCCGGACGTCACCCGGATCAAGCGCGAGATCCGGGGACTGGAACAGGAAACCGGGCAGGGCGCCTCGGTAAATGACCTGCAGGCCCAGTTGCGGACCCTGCGCGATGACCTGGCAACGGCCAAACAGACCTACACCGCCGAACACCCGGACGTAAAAAGCCTGACCCGGCAGATCGCCAGGCTGGAAGCCGAGATCAAAGAGGTCTCATCCTCGCGAGGCTCAAACCTGCCAACCGCCACGCCCGACAACCCGGCCTATGTCAGCCTGAGTTCCCAACTGGCGGCGGCCGACACGGAAATACGCTCCCTGCGCACCAAGCGCGCCCAGCTCATGGACAAGGTGGCGCAATACGAAAACCGGCTGTTACAGACGCCCAAGTCCGAGCAGGAATACCAGGGGCTGGCGCGTGACCTGGAAAACTCCACCCGGCGCTACCAGGAAATCCGGGCCAAGCAGATGACGGCGGAAGTGGCCCAGCAAATGGAGAAGGAACGCAAGGGCGAGAAATTCACCCTGATCGATCCCGCCATCCTGCCGGAAGAACCCATCAGCCCGAATCGGGGCGCCATCATCTTTCTCAGCCTGGTACTGGCCCTGGGCGCGGGTGTGGGCTCCGCGGCCATCAGCGAAAGCCTGGACAACGCCGTGCGTGGCGTGAAGGGTGTTATTACCCTGCTGCATACCGCGCCGCTGGCCGTTGTCCCGTACCTGACCAGCGCGGCGGAAAACAGTGTGCAAAAACGACGGCGTTACCTGTTGTTCGGTTCGATAGCGGCCGGGGTCATTATCCTGCTGTTACTGGTCCACTTCCTGGTGTCGCCGCTGGACGTGATGTGGTTCAGGGGCTTGCGCAAGATCGATCAGCTGGTCGGCGAATGAGCGCCGGCTTGTCTGCCGGCCTTTCCGGAAGGATGGACGCGACCTGCCTGTACAGACTGGCAAAACGATTCAGGCGGTCCGGCATCCGGGTACCGCACGGAGGTAACACCGTGTTACCTTGTCATACCGGGCGGAGCACAGCGCAAACCCGGAATCCCGTTTTCGATAATGAATTTTCCGGATCCCCAGGTCGCTACCGGCATGCCCAGGCCAGCCTCAAGACAGGTGCCCGGTCTCATCATCCCCCTGAACAGCGTGTACCGGTCTGGCACGATGGCAGATATCAGCCTCCATAACCCCTTGATATTTAGGTTTACCGGGACATTACCGATAGTAATTTACCGAACCATCCGGCGAGCGAGGCATCACCTCAGCGCCCGACGGCTCACTGTCAATCTGTACCAAGGGACAATTCCCAAGACCCTACCTGCTGAAATATAAAGGCTTTATACTCTCGGCTGGCATACTGGAAGACGCAAGCATGGAACGTATCAAACAGGCACTTGAAAAGGCCCGGCAGGAACGCCAGATCAGGCAAGGTGACGACATCATCCCGCCGGCACCGCCACGGCATGAGGCCGGTGCGGGGCAGGGCGAGGCGGTCACAGCACCCATCAGCCTGAATGAAACCGTACTGCGCGAGCAGCGCATCATTGCCGGTATGCCGCCCAGCCCGTTCACCGAGGCCTACAACCTGCTGCGCACCCGCATTCTGCAGATATTCAAGGAACACCGCTGGAACACCCTGGCGGTCACCAGTCCGGGGGTCAGCGCAGGCAAGACGCTGACCGCGATCAACCTGGCGATCAGTATCGCCCGGGAAGTCGATCACACCGTGCTGCTGGTCGACGCCAACCTGCAACAGCCGGACTTGCTGGAGCACTTCGGTTTGCCACAGCGCAAGGGACTGAGTGATTACCTGACCGAGGACGTACCCATCACGGAACTGCTGTTCAAACCTGGCATCCTCAATCGCCTGGTGGTGCTGCCCGGCGGCCGGCCGCTGGCCAATTCCTCCGAAATGCTCAGTTCACCCAGAATGGGCCAGCTGGTCGCGGAAATGAAATCGCGCTATCCAGGCCGCATCGTCATTTTCGACCTGCCGCCGCTGCTGACTTCATCGGACACGCTGGCCTTCGCACCGCACGTGGACGCCGCGCTGCTGGTCGTCGAGGAAGGCGTGACCCAAAAAGACGAACTGCAACAGGCCGTCGATCTGCTGAGTGTCACCAACATCGTCGGCACCGTCCTTAACAAGGCGGATGGCAATCTCGCCTGACACTGACGCCACGATGTACGAAGCCTTCTACAGACTCAAGGAAAAGCCCTTCACCCTGCTGCCGGACCCGGGCTTCCTGTATCCCAGCAAGCAGCACCGCATGGCCATGACGCTGCTGGAGTACGGCCTGATGAACCAGGCGGGCTTCACCGTCATCAGCGGCGAGATCGGCGCCGGCAAGACCACGCTGATCCGCCACCTGCTCAACAACATGGGCCAGGAATATACCATCGGCCTGATCACGAACACCCATCGCTCGTTCGGCGAGCTGCTGCAATGGATCCTGCTGGCCTTCAACATCGATCACAAGGGCCTGACCAAGGTCGAGATGCACCAGCGCTTCGTGGAGTTCATCATCGACGAGTATGCGCAGAACCGGCGCACTGTGCTGATTGTCGACGAGGCACAGAACATGGATGCGGAAACACTGGAAGAGCTGCGCATGCTCTCCAACATCAATGCGGACAAGGACCTGTCGCTCCAGGTGGTGCTGTCAGGGCAGCGTGAGCTGCGCGAGACGCTGCGCCGTCCCGACCTGGTGCAGTTCGCCCAGCGCATTACGGTTGACTACCACCTGGAACCCCTGTCGGAAAGCGATACGGCCGGTTACATTCGCCACCGCCTGCAGGTCGCAGGCGGCGACCCGGACACTTTCACTCCCCGGGCCTGTGCGGCCATACACCGTTACAGCAACGGCATACCGCGGTTGATCAACCTGCTGTGCGATACCGCGCTGGTGTATGGCTATGCCGACCAGAAGACACGCATCGATGCGAAGCTGGTCGCCGATGTCGCACGCGAAAAACAGCAGGGTGGCATCTTCCCGATGCATGTCCCTGCAGAGGCCAGCGAGGAAGACCTGGCCGACGAACAGGAAGTCGCCGCCGCAGCTGCGCAGCAGCCGCCCGCCGAACCCGCGACCCCGAAGACAGTCGTAGCAGAAGAACACCAGGATGACTCGATGTCCGCACAGCCAGGACAGCCCGACACGGCAACCCCGCCTGCTGACGAACGCGGCGACAACCCGGCCGACACGACATACCGGGCTCAGGACTACGCTGCCGTGGAGCCCTACGCTCAGCAGGCTAAAAAAAAACTTCGCCTCGCGGTGTGCGCCAGGGGAAAATCACGGCGTTTCTTGTCAGAACTGTTAGAAGACTATGGTTTTAAAATCGTCGACACCTTCTCGCCCGACGACGACCTGGTCGCGAAGCTGGACCCGCGCCTGGTCGATGTACTGCTGATCGACGCGCTGGAGGACGCACAGGATATCTCCCCCGCACTGAACGCCCTGCTCGCCTCATGGACCGGACCGGTCCTGTACAACGACGCCATTGGCACCCGGACCAGCCAGCTGCGCGGCAGAAAGGAAGCGCTCGGACGGGCACTCACGCAGCGCATCCATACACTCGCCGACCAGCGGATCCCCGACCCCACCGCGGTAAACCAGTAACGCCGGGCACTGCTGTCCCGTTACCTGTATTGATATCCCGTAACGTCCTCTGCAAGAAACTCATTACCATGGTAATGAACCAACAGCTGGTGCTCCAGGCAGTGCAGGTCATGAGGAATCACTAGTCGAAGTAAAAGAGAATTCCTTCCCCCTCCGGGACGACTGCATGGAGAAGGTGAGCCATTATTACGGGCATAGCCCGGGTCGAGAGGCTGGCCTGGGCCATGCCAGAGCCGAGAGCAATGCAGGAGCAATTGCCGGGAAGGCCAGGATGAGGGGATACAAAATCAATCAGTTATCCTATTATATCCCCTCTCCCCAACCCGCTTCCGTTGGGAGCGGGCGTTAACGGAACAGCAGTGAAAACGGGTATTGGGCATGGGCAAACCGGTCATTCTTGTCGTCGGCGGTGCCGGTTATATCGGTTCACACATGGTGCTCGACCTGCTGCGTGCCGATTACCCGGTGGTCACGCTCGACAACCTGTCGCGGGGTCACCGGGAACTGCTACCCGGCGGTGACTTCGTCGAGGGCGATCTCGGCAATCCCGCGGACCTGCAGCGGGTCTTCGCCGACTATCCGGTCAGGGCGGTGATGCACTTCGCTGCCCATTCACAGGTCGGCGAGTCAGTCGAACAGCCGCTCATGTATTACCGCAACAACGTGGCCAATACCATTGGCCTGCTGGAGGCCATGCAGGCGGCCGATGTCAAACATTTCATCTTTTCCTCGACGGCTGCGGTGTACGGCGAACCCGAGCGGGTGCCTATCACCGAGGAGCATCCGCGCAACCCGACCAACCCGTACGGTGCCACCAAGCTCGCAGTGGAGCGCCTGCTGGCGGACCTGAGTCCGGCCAGCGGCCTGACCTGGAGCGTGTTGCGCTACTTCAACGCGGCCGGTGCCGATGCCTCGGGCAGGATCGGCGAGCGCCACGAGCCGGAAACGCACCTCATCCCGCTGGTGCTGCAGGTCGCCACCGGCCAACGCGACGGCATCCGCATCTTCGGCGATGACTATCCCACACCCGACGGCACCTGCCTGCGCGATTACGTGCATGTCTCGGACCTCACCCGGGCCCACCTGCTGGCGCTGGAGGCGTTGCTTAACGGCGGCGGGAACTCGACCTACAACCTGGGCAACAGCACCGGCTACTCGGTCAGACAGGTCATCGAGGCCGCGCGTTCTATCACCGGGCACCCGATACCGGCCGACACTGCACCGCGACGCGCCGGCGATCCGGCCGTGCTGGTCGCAGACTCCAGCCGCATCCGCGCGCAGCTGGGCTGGCAACCCGCCTACGAGGACATCGATGCCATTATTCGCACGGCATGGGCGTGGCACCAGCGCGAGGCTGGTTGAGACATGGCATCTCTCCCATTGCTGAGCCGCCTGTTCCTGGTCCTGACGATCGGCTGGGCCGCGCTGATCTACTACCTCTCGGACCAGCCGGGTATCGACCTCCCCTCGCTGTTTCCGCAGCAGGACAAGTTCCTGCACCTGGTCGCCTACGGTATGCTGGGATTTTTTGCCATGGGTTCCTGCATGGCTGGCCGCTGCCGTCGCCGTGCCGCACACTACTGGGTGGTCGTATCGCTGGTCGGCCTGTACGGCGTACTCGATGAAATCCACCAGTATTTCGTGCCCGGCCGCCATTCCGACGTGCTCGACGTACTGGCAGATGTCAGCGGCGGCATGCTCGGCGCCGGCCTGATGTTCCTGCTGCTGCGCAGATACGCAACGGTCACCACACCGGAAGTACAAACCCAAGCACGGCCGTAATAATCCAATCTCGCGCAAAGCACAGATCGCCACAGAGCGCACACGGCTGAATCCTGTCTTTCAGGCACAGGATATGCGTGCAGGAGCGGATTCCATTCGCGATCTTTTCTAAACACCCCATCGCGCGATGTACAGGGAGAAGGTGAGACCATTTTTACGGGCATAGCCCGGGTCGAGAGGCTGGCCTGGGCCATGTGCGGGAACGGCCATGAGATGCGCTTATCATCCCAATAGACGGTGTAGGGTGCACTCCGTGCACCATTCCCGGTGCGTAAAACGCACCCTACGCCCGGGTTTTATTTTTCCGTGGATTCCGCGGCCATTCTTTTCTCACGTCTCACGATATACGTGTTATAGCCGAGTTGTTCCGTGTACTTCTGTGGCCGTTTTTTACATCGGGCCCGCGTGCGCCTACAGGTACTGCGACCAGTTGCGACTGGCGTCGCCGAATACCAGGAAGAACGGATTGAGCATCGAGTCCTTGGTGTTGTAGCGCAGCGGTTGCATATGGGTATCCGTTACCTGCCCGCCGGCCTGCTCGACGACGCACTGGGCCGCAGCCGTATCCCACTCCGACGTGGGCCCGAGTCGCGGGTAGATGTCGGCAATGCCCTCGGCAACCAGGCACAGTTTCAGTGAACTGCCCATGCCGACCATTTCATGCTCGCCGATTTTTTCCAGGAATGCGCTCAGCGAGCTGCCGCGATGCGAGCGGCTGCCAACCACCATCACCGGGCCGCCATCCAGCTTGCGTACGTGGATCGATTCCGGCCTGTCGCCCCCGACCTGCTTGAAGGACCCGCGCCCGCGGCAGGCACTGTAGCTGATACCGGTGACCGGCACATGCACCACCCCCAGCACCGGCACGCCGTCGTCGATGAGCGCGATATTGACCGTGAACTCGCCATTGCGGTTGATGAACTCGCGCGTACCGTCCAGCGGATCGACCAGCCAGTAGCGCCGCCAGGTGGAACGCTCGGCGTACGGCAGACTGGCCGACTCCTCCGAGAGGATGGCAACCTCCGGGGTCAGCCGGCCAAGGCCATCGACGATAGTGTGGTGTGCCGCCAGGTCCGCGGCAGTCAGCGGGGTCCGGTCATCCTTTTCCTGCACCGCATAATCGTCGCTGTTGTAGACTTCCAGTATCCGCTCGCCGGCCTGGCGCGCCAGCGCCGTGACCGGGTCGAGCAGGCTGCAGATATCCGCCTTCAGTTCATCGTTATTCACTGGTATTCCCTGTTATTGGTGATTGCAAAAACCGCTGCCCGGCCACTCGCGACTGGCCGGCACACGAAAACATGACGGGCAAGTATACCCGTCAATGCGTGCCCGCGCCCCTGACCCACAAAATGGCGTAGGGTGCACTTCGTGCACCGTTCCCGGTGCGTAAAACGCACCCTACACCCGCGTTTTTATTTTCCGTGTTCTTCCGTGGATTCCGTGGCCATTACTGAACTCCCCCATAACCTGACAGGAGGCACTTCGCATCCCGTTCCCGGTGCGTAAAACGCACCCTACACTCGGGTTTTTATTTTTCCGTGTTCTTCCGTGGATTCCGTGGCCATTATTTATCGCGCAGGGGATGCGCTCCTACCCCACTGGATGGTGTAGGGGGCACTCGATGTCCCGTTCCCGGTGCGTAAAACGCACCCTACACTCAGGTTTTATTTTTCCGGGTTCTTCCGTGTGCTTTCTTGGCCATTATTTATCGCGCAGGGGATGCGCTCCTACCCTACTGGATGGTGCAGGGGGCACTCGATGTCCCGTTCCCGGTGCGTAGAACGCACCCTACACTCAGGCTTTTTATTTTTCCGTGTTCTTCCGTGGGTTCCGTGGCCATTCTTTGTCACGTCTCACTTTTTACATTTCACCTTTTACGTTTCACGCGATGCAGCTGCCCGCATTCATGATTTCCGTGTGCTTCCGTGGCTATTCTTCGTTCAACGTTTCACGCGGCAATGCTGACACACGGTCGCGATCTGTTAACATTATCCGCAGTTTTCATTGAAGACAGGCATGCCCATGATCCCCTGGCAGGAAATCGACAGCGTGTATCTCGACATGGACGGGACACTGCTCGACCTGCATTTCGATAACCATTTCTGGCGCGAACACGTCCCGCTGCGCTATGCCGAGCGCAACCGGCTCGACCTCGAGTCGGCGAAATCAGAACTGGTCCCGCGATTCCGGCTCAAGGAAGGCACACTGGACTGGTATTGCGTGGAGTACTGGAGCCGCGAGCTGGGTCTGGACATCGTTGCCCTCAAACGCGAGGTGCATCACCTGATCGCGGTGCACGAGCACGTACCCGAATTTCTCCGGCGTGTGCGATCATCCGGGCGACGCGTCGTCATGCTGACCAATGCCCATGCCAGGAGCCTGGAACTCAAGATGGAGGTAACCGGCCTGGCCGGCGCATTCGATGCGCTGGTGTGCTCGCACGACCTCGGCTATCCGAAGGAAGATCCGCGTTTCTGGCCGGCGCTGGAAAGCCGGGAGCACCTCGCCAGGGAGTCCGCGCTGTTCATCGACGACAGCCTGTCCGTGCTGCGCACGGCACGTGACTACGGTATCGGCCACCTGCTGGCGATCAGCAAGCCCGACAGCCGCTCGCCGGTCCGCGATATCGATGAGTTCGTCTCCATCGAGGGTTTCGACGAAATCATGCCAACGGAGAAGGTGAGACGTGAGACGTGAGACGTGAATAAAATGGCCACGGAATCCACGGAAGAACACGGAAGAACACGGAAAGATATAAACCAGCGCAGGATGTGCTACAGCGTGAGACGTGAAACGAAGAATAGACGCGGGAAAACATGGAAATAAATATTGCGCATGGGATGCGTTCCCGCACCACTTGATTAAACAGCGGCATTTGTAGGGTGCACTCTGTGCACCATCCCCGGTGCGTAAAACGCACCCTACGACAGCGCCGTTATTTTTCCGTGTTCTTCCGTGGATTCCGTGGCAATTTATTTTTGAACCCCCGAAGCCTGGCAGGAGGCGCTTCGTTCACCTCTCCGGTGCGTAAAACGCACCCTACGACAGCGCTGTTATTTTTCCGTGTTCTTCCGTGGATTCCGTGGCAATTTATTTTTGAACCCGCCCGAAGCCTGGCAGGAGGCGCTTCGTTCACCTCTCCGGTGCGTAAAACGCACCCTACGACAGCGCTGTTATTTTTCCGTGTTCTTCCGTGGATTCCGTGGCTATCAATCTTATATTGATCTGCCACTTGCCCTTCGCGGATCACGCATGCCCCAGCAGGCTATCGCGGCTTGCCGCGTACTTGGGCCAGGTCTTGAAACGTTTCCTGACGTATTTCAGCAGGGCGGCATAATCCTCGAAGAATAACTCGAAGCCGCTCTCTGCCGGCTCGTCGAACTCGCAGTAGTCGTTGGTGTACTCGCGGCAGATCAACGGCCGGTCATCGTAAATACCGCAGCGACCGTCCTTCTGCAGGTGGGTGCAGCTGTTGTTGATCAGCAGGTACCAGCCTTCCTCGTCCTTGTAGGCCTGGATGTCCCGGTGCGACAGCTGCCAGAGCATATGATCGAAGTCGTGCATGGAACGCGGCGTCACCAGCTCCTCGGTGATATAGGTACAGCACTTGGAGTTGGTGCAGAAACCGCACTTGTTGTCGGTCGTGATCTTGACGCCGACCGGGATGTTTTTCGTGTTTTTCATAACGACCCGTCAATAGTTGTTGCTGAAAATACTACCTGCAGGTAGCGGACGCTGTCCGCGAACGATGGTGCCACAACTGTTCGCGCGATGTACAGGGCGAAGGTGAGCCATCATTACGGGCATCGCCCGGTCGAGAGGCTGGACTGGGCCATGTGCGGGAACGGCCATGAGGTGCGCCCCTGCATCAATAGACGGTGCAGGGCACACTCCATACACCGTTGCCGGTGCGTAAAACGCACCCTACGCCTGCATTTATTTTTCCGTGTTCTTCCGTGGATTCCGTGGCCATTATCATCGCGCAAGAGGTGCGCTCCTGCATCAATAGACGGTGCAGGGCACACTCCATACACCGTTGCCGGTGCGTAAAACGCACCCTACGCCTGCATTTATTTTTCCGTGTTCTTCCGTGGATTCCGTGGCCATTATCATCGCGCAAGAGGTGCGCTCCTGCATCAATAGACGGTGCAGGGCACACTCCATACACCGTTGCCGGTGCGTAAAACGCACCCTACACCTGCATTTATTTTTCCGTGTTCTTCCGTGGATTCCGTGGCCATTATCATCGCGCATGAGATGCGCTCCTGCATCAATAGACGGTGCAGGGCGCACTCCATGCACCGTTGTCGGTGCGTAAAATGCACCCTACGCCTGCATTTATTTTTCCGTGTAATTCCGTGTGCTTCCGTGGCCATTCGCTTTCATGCACCCCCAGCCTGGCAGCGTTGTGAAGCGATATCTCACGGCCGCTCCTGCACGGCCTATTGCGCGGCAAATTCGAAACGGTCGAATACCGGGCTGTCGTAAACACGCCGGCCGGCACGCACGCTGATCTCGCGACCACCGACATCGATGCTCAGTTGCCGGCCGTACTCGTACATGCCCTTTGCCGCCAGCAGCGTGGCGTTCACGCGCTCTTCCTCGATGGCCGGCATGAACAGCGCCGGCAGTGTCCCGGCATCGGGCTGGTCCGGCAGCGTACAGAATACCGCGCCGACACCGCTCGCCAGCAGCTGCACACCGGTTTCCATGCCGCCCTGCGGATGCACGCGGATCGCGCGGATAATGGCCAACCGCAGCAACGGCTGGTCGCCCTGCGATTCCAGCACACCGAGCAGCTCCCCGACGCGCGCATCGCCGGCACCGCCCTCTTCCCAAGACAGCTTCATGCCGCTCGCGCTGCTGTCGATCACGCGGCACTGCACGGGTTCGGGTTTGGCAGGCTTGCGGCCGGCAGTGACCCTGCCGGCCGCGCGCAACAGGTAGGCGTGTATCTGCCCGAGGCCGATCAGCAGACTTATGTAGCGGCCATCTTTCTGGCGCGGTTCGCGCCGGCGATCGGCGGACAGGTCTTCCGGCAACAGCCGGCGCAGCACCATGGCCTCCGGACTCTGCATGCGTACCCCGGCGGGCGTTTTGGCCAGTTGCGCGCGTATCGCCTGCAGGGCCGGATTCGCATCGAGCAGGTAGGCGTCCTGCAGGCTGGCCGGGGAATCGAGCCGGGTGCACGGTACCGGCAGGGCGTCGGCGTGCAGGTCGACCAGGAACAGGCCTTCACCCGCACCTTCCCAGCTGTTACCGGGCACGATGCGGCATTTGTCGGCATGCCGCAGCAGCACATCGAACAGCAGGCTCGCCTCGCCTTCCTCCAGGCGCGCCGGGTCCGTCAGCGCCAGCAGCATGACGGCATGATAGTAACCCGCACTCGTGGTCGAAGCGGCGGCGTCCTGCACGACCACCCCCAGCAGCCCGAAGCGGCGCGCCAGGCGGTACAGCTGGTGCGTCTCGGCAATCAGCGACGGCTGTGCGGCGCGGTAAAACCGGAAGCCGTCCATCAGCACCCAGGCCATCTGTTGCAGCGCGCGGTGCAGCGCATGACCCAGCTGCGGGTGCGGCTTGTCCTTGCCGCTGCCGGCATACAGGTCCGCGACGACCAGCTTGTAGCCATTGGCCTGGCTCATCAGCAGGCGGCCAATGCCGTCGATGGCCTCCTTGCGGCGCACCCGGGCGAGATTCAGCTGACCGAGCTGCAATGGATCGACGGTGTGAAACAGCCGCTGTGTCGTGACCCGGTAGGCCTCGAGCAGTACCAGGCGCGCCTCGGCAGCGTGCTTCTGCTCATTGAGCCCGTCCAGCCCGCCGCGTACCAGGCGCAGTGTTTCGACCACGTCCAGGAGCGGCAGGTCATCCAGCCATTCGCGCAGGCGCACGACGTCCGTCTCCACGGTCGGATCCGTGTAGCCATGCTGTACCGGCAGGGAAAGCTTCAAGGGTTCCATCGCGTAACTGCCGATCGCGCCGGGCTAGCCCGCATATCTCACCGGAATAGGCACCGCCCGAAGACTCGCTGTTTGTTGCTGAATGGGCATCACTTCCATGATTTCAATTCAATATGTCCGTCAATCGCCGCCCGGTGAGAGATGCGGGCTACAGCCGGCCCGTGGTATTGATCAGGAATGTACCATCCGGACGCGCTGGCACCATCGCCTCCAGCAGGCCGCGGGTGTCGGTATCGAGCCCGGGGCCGGGGGCAAGCAGCAGCTGTACCGTATAGCGGCCATCGGGTGTGAGCGTGATGTCACCGGACGCGCCCAGCGTGCCGCCACGGATGATGCGCGTGACCACGTCCTGGCCCTTGTTTTCGATGGCGCACTGGATATCCCCCAGCGGCAGTGGCAGGGGTGCCAGCAGCGCCGCCGCCTGCCAGTCGAACAGGCCGTTGACGTCCTGTGCCCGCCTGTCGCGCAGCACGATACTGTCCAGCTGCAGTGTCAGCTGCCCGGAACTGGAAACCGCAATCGGTGAAAAGGTGCTGAGCAGGCGATCCGGTTGCAGTTGCAGGTCGACATCACGTCCGACAATTGTGCCATTCGGGGCAATGCCGATGCTGGCATGGCCCCGATGCTCGGGATGCTGCAGGTCGAGGCGATACTCCAGCCGGCCGCGCAGCAGTCCCGCGGGACTGAAACGCCAGCCTACCGGGCCGAGCTCGTTGCCCTGGTAGTCCAGGCGCCCGGCCTGCCCGGAAAACAGCGACCCGGTCACGGCCTGGATCGACAGTCCGTCGACCTGGCGCCCGATGGCACCGGTCAGGCGTTCGACCGGAAAGGTCAGCAGCAGGATCGGCAGGTAGATGGCAATACCGATCGCGATATAGCGCCAGGCACGCCTCACAACCCGGGAGCCTGCAGGGTCAGCCGGGCATTCACCCTGCCTGCCGCATCGCCGACACGCTCCATGCTGACCGTGTCGGCGTTGACACCGTAACGTTCGGCCAGGCTGCCGAGCCACTGGATCAGCTGATCGAACGATGCGTTCTCCAGCCAGACCCTGACACTGTTGGCGCCTTCCGGCTCGACCCGCTTCAGGGCACTGGCCAGCCCGCCGGCGCGGGCGGTGCTGTCGGCCAGCGACAGCAGGGACTGTCCGCGCAGGCCCTGACCTCCTGCACCGCTGCCCTTGAGCTGTGCCAGCAGTTGCGCGCTTTCCTGCATCCACACAGCGGTGTCGCGCTGCCCGGCGACATTATCCCGCAGCTCGAGATAACCGCCGCGCAGCGGCGACCAGATCACGGCATAGACGATCAGCAACGCGACCAGCGCGGCGGCGGCCATGACCATCAGCCGTTCGCGCGGGGCGAGACTCTCCAGCCAGGCCTTCATGTTCCCATCCCCTGGATACGCAGGCGGCTTTGCACGCGCTGGTCGGCACCGGTGGTGGCAGACTGGATTTCTACTTCCAGCCCGCCACTGCCGGCGAGCGCCTGCTTGAGCTGGTCGAGCGACTGCAGGTTGGGAATCTTCAGGTCAAGGTCGAGCCGGCCGGCACGAAAACTGATCCCGCCCAGCTCGACGCCCTGCACGTCCTTCAGGATCGATCCGGTCTTGCCCAGCAGGGTCAGGAAATCCGCACCCGCGTTACTGCTACGCTGCAGCCGGTCGAGTTGCTGCTGCATCTGCACGCGCGGATTGACTACCCGCTGGGTGCCGGGCATCGCGGTACGGAAGGTTTGTTCGATCTGCGCCTGCAGCTGCTCGCTCTCGCCGCTGAGCCGGTAGTAGTCGACGCCCATCGCGAGGAGACTGATCAGGATACCGGCCAGCAGCAGGGCCGCGGTGGTAAGCCACGGTTTCCACACGCGTGACCAGTCGCCCGACCGGCTGTAGGCGCCCTGCAGCAGGTTGATCGAACGGCTGTCCAGTCCCTGCGCGAAAATGACCAGTGGGTCGTCGCTGTAGTATTCCTCGATGACCTCACCCGGGTAGTTATCGACCACCGGCGGCTGGATATCCGGACGCACGATCAGGCGTACCGGCGCGGCAACCTCGTCCTGCTGCATGGTGAGCATGGTATCCAGGTTCTCGCCATCGACGGCGAAACCACTGGCCGGGCCATTCCTGACCAGTACGATATCATCGATGACAAACGCGCTGATTTCGTTCTCGACCTGCGGTACCGCCAGCACCTCGGGGACCACCTGCTGAACATCCATCGCGGTGGTATCGAGCGCGGCGATCAGCCGGTCCATGTATTCGCGGTTAATGACGGCGACCGACCAGTTGCCGTCCGCCTCCGCCTCGCCCAGCGCGAAGTGCAGCTGCTCGACCTCGTCGGACAGCTGTTCTTCGAGTGCATAGGGAACGGCACGCAACAGTTTCTGCCGGTTGCGTCCGGGGATGTGCACGGTGGTCAGCAGGCAGTCGACGCCGGGCACCAGCACGACCACACGCAGACCCTCCGCCTCTTGCGCGGCGTCCGCAATCGGTCCGGCCTGTATGCCAGTCTGCAGGATGCCGTTGACGTCCATCCGCAGCCAGCGCCAGCTGTCGCCGGTAATGGAATCCGCTCTCAGCAGCAGTGTGTCACGCATTCACGGCCCTTTCGTCGATTGTGGCGGGTATCCTAGCAGAAATGCGCAGGAAAATACGGGATAACATTGCAGAAACATTGTGTTAACCCGCCGGCTGGATAACCGCCGTCACGCGGGTACGGGACACCACCCGCAGGTCCTTGCCTTCGCGTTCCAGCACGCTTTCCAGCTGCGCCTTGCCGACCCCCACACTGACATCCGTCAGCACCAGAAACCATTTGCTTTCTACATCCACGCGATTGTATATCGTCAGGCCGGCAAGCGCGTTATGGGCCAGAAAAGCCCCCTTGTCAGCGAACGGCTCCTGCTCGCGATCGGCCAGCAACGTTTCCACGCCCTGCGCGGTCATGTTTTCGTCCAGGGCCAGCAATACCACGGCCGTGGCCGTGTTGATATTGATCGTCGTCACGTCAGGCAGCGCGGTAACGTACGGCAAAAGCACCTGCATCACCTCGTCGGTAAAACCCAGCACCAGGCGCAGTTCGCTGATCGAGACGAGCCGGCGGTTCGCGGCGCGGTAGGGCGGGTCCGCGAGCAGGTAGGTGTCGTCCTCGGCACCACCCGGAAACGTGGCGTTGATATCGGCATCGATCCAGTCCAGCAGCGTGGTGGCAAGCTCCGGGTCGAGTTCCAGCACATTCAGCAGTCGTTTGAAATAGTCGATGCTGCCGGTGTCGGGTTTGCCGTCCGCGCCCACCAGGTTGTTCACGTTGAAGCGGCCCTGCAGGTCGCTCACCTTGCCGCTGACGAAACCGCCCTCGACGGGAATCGGCGGCAACGCGGCGGCCCAGTCCTCGTCCAGCGCATCGTAGGTGCTGTCATTCGCATCGCGGCGCAGGATAACCTGTGCCCAGCTCTCCGCCGCCAGCGCATAGGCGTAGGACTGTTCACCATGCACCAGGTTGGCGGTGCGGCGCACGTCGACGTGCAGTCGTGTCGCCATCGCCACGGCGGCCACGGTTGCCAGCGCGACCACCAGCAGTGCGGTGACCAGCGCTACACCCTGTTGCGGCGTATTGCCCTTACCGTTGCGGATGTGCATCACTCGGGCATCCTGAACAACCAGACCAGCCTGCCATACTGCTTGTGCTCGAGGCTGATTTCAACGGCCTTCGGCAGCAATACCGTCGTGATCCCGGGCAGCGCTGCCGCGGGAGCATTGTCGGCGACGCCGCTCCAGCTGGTTTTCCATTCATCCGCATCGAGGTAGCGCACGTCCATCTGCGTGACTTCGTCCGTGAGCGACTGTTTGACCGGCAGACTGTCCTGGGCTCGATCGAGCACCGACCAGGTGTAGCGAACCAGCTGTTCGTCCTCGATGGCATAGGCCACGCGCTGCAGCGTGCTGCGCGCATGGCCGAGGGGGTTGCGCCAGCCACCGCGGGTCAACTGCAGCACCTCGGCTCCCGACAGCGGTGGGAGTTCCGTGCCATACTCGTCGCGTACCGGGCGCGGCACCACCTGCTCGATATCGCGCTGCATGAGCAGGTAGATTTTCTGCACCCGACCCAGCCGGTCCGCCTCCTGTTCGGTCGCCGCACTCTGTTCCAGCACACTGTGCAGTCCGCTGTAGGACATTACCGATAGCAGGCCGAAGATCGCCAGCGCCACCAGCAACTCCAGCAGGGTGAAGCCGGCGATACCGGCGATGCGTCCGCGCACCACGCTCATGACGGTTTCATCAGGAAGCCACTCAGGGTCGTGAGCGGCTCCGTGCTGTCGCTGTCCGCCGGCGTCACCTCGACATCCAGGCGCCGCAGTTCCGCCTCCTCCGTCTGCGAGGTGCGCGCCAGCCAGCGCCATTCCCGGCCGCCCATTTCCATGGTGCCTTTCTGCTCGCCGACCGAGGGCCAGTCCTTGCGCACCTGGAATTCCGCCAGTACATTGCGCGCCACCCAGGTTGCCATGGTGCGATCGCGCAGGTGTGACTGGCCGGCCGTGTAATCAGTGGCGGCCTTGATTATCGCGCTCATCGCGAGCGCCAGCACCGCCAGTGCGACGAGGATCTCGAGCAGGGTAAAGCCATACTGGCCGCGCCTGCTCACGGCGGTCCCTCGCGTTCCCGGCTCACCTCGCCCATCAACGAGGCCGTCAGCCGGTAGCGATAGTCGCTGAGGTCTGAAATAAAGGTAACCGTAAATGGCGTCATCTCGCCGCTCGACAGGATCAGCACCTGCGGCGGCGGCTCTATATCCTGCTTCGGGTCGTCTTCACCGAACCCCTGCTCCCCCTCGATCTCGAGCTTCATTCGAATGTCAGCCGGGAGGGAATAGGCCTTCAGCAGGCCGTCATCCGGCAGTTTCCAGCCATCCAGCGCCAGGATCAGAAACTCGTAGCCGTCCTCGGCGAAACGCACACCAAGTTCCTCGCCACGGACAATGGCCTCGTCATTCGCCAGCACCAGCAGGGTCTCCAGGTGGCGGGCTTCGCGTTCCATGATTTCAGCCACGTCGTCGCCGCGCATGGACAGCGCGGCAAAGCTGAAGATGATCGCGATCAGAACCATCACCACCATCAGTTCCAGCAGGGTGAAACCGGCCGGTCGCCGGGTGGGCGCGGCAGTCATCGGATCGGAACGCTTACGGCGTAGTGGCCAGGACATGCTCCTGTTATTGCAGATTCCAGTTGCCGATATCGTCGTCACTGGGCTGCTGATCGGGGCCGAGCGAGAAGATATCGATCGTGCCGTGTTCGCCGGGGCTCAGGTAGAAATAGTCTTCCTGCCAGGGATCCTTCGGCAGGCGGTCCACATAACCGCCCTCTTTCCAGTTCTTGGGTTCCGGCGAGGTGGGCTTTTCGACCAGCGCGTCGAGCCCCTGGTCGGTTGTCGGGTAGACGTAATTGTCCAGCTTGTAGAGATTCAGCGCAGCCTCCAGGGAGCGGATATCCTGGCGTGCCTTGGTGATACGCGCCTGGTCCGGACGATCCATGACCTTCGGCACCAGGATCGCCGCGAGTATTCCGAGGATCACGACGACCACCATGACCTCGATAAGGGTGAAACCGGATTGCCTGACGGTAGTTTGCTTCATGAGTAAGCCCTTGCTTGCTTGATTGACGGACGGACACCTGGCGTGGTGCCGGGTAGATTCCGGCTATTTTAGCCCGAATCCCGCACCGGGCGGCAGTGGATCATCGCGCTGTTTCGAGACCATGGAAAAATTTTCGAGCAAAGCCGGAATACAGCCACTTCTTCGGGCTGCGCCCGTCCCGACGGGATAACCCGGCCAGCGCGGTGCCCGGCGGGGAAACAGACAGCCCACCTGCAAACAGGTTGCATGATATTCAGGGACGGCCGGCCGGGAACCGCGACCGGATCACAGCCGGGACATCATGACCCGGACAGGTTCTCCCGATTGACCGCCAGCTGGTCGCGCACCTTCAGGGCGTAGAGGTGGCGCTCTGCATCCACCAGGTGCTGCCCCCAGTGCACGCGGTAGCTGGAGCGCCAGGCCTGCGCGGCCCGCTGCGGCCAGACGTCGTCCAGCAAATCGCGCCCGTAGCGCAGGTCGAAGTAGATATCGGTAAGATCGTCAGCCAGGCTGCCGGACATGTGCAACTCTTCCGGCGCGGCGTCGAATTCCAGCCAGTAGCTGTCACGCTCACCCAGCACCTTGCGCAGGTGACTGTAGAGCTCGAAGCGTGCATCGAGATCGGTCTCGTACAACGGGATATCACCGGTGTCGTAGGCGTTCAATGCGGTGACGGCGGCATGCAGTCGCGGCATCAGCAGAAACAGCGCCTCCAGCCAGTCGTCGGGCCGGGCCAGCGCGCCGTCGACCAGGCGACAGTAGTCGTCGGCCACGTCCACCATTTCAGTCAAAGTTTCCGAGAAACCGGCCATGTCATAATGTCAACAAGTAGTCTATGGTTATCAGTGGCTTGCAAGCCCGGCAGGCACATGAGCGGCAGCCGCGGTAATTCAAGTGTAGCCAAAATCCGTGCGCCTGCACGGACGGCGTCTGCGACTAGACAGCCACCATCTCGAACTCATCCTTGGTCGCTCCGCATTCCGGACATACCCAGCTGTCCGGAATATCCTCCCAGCGCGTTCCGGGCGCAAAACCCTCCTCCGGCAGACCGTCGGCCTCGCTGTAGACAAAACCGCACACCACACACATGTATTCCCGGTTAGCACTCATCAGTCATCACCCGTTAGTCAGCATTGCGCCATTGTACGGGTCTGCCACGCCGAGTGAAGCAGATTCGCCGCGCACTATCCCGCTTGATGGGCACATCCGTTATTATCGGCAACATGCTCAGGAAACCCGTCGTAATGACCTTCGCCGGCCATGATCCCGGTGGCGGCGCCGGCCTGCAGGCCGATATCGAATCCCTGTTCAGCCAGGGCTGCCACGCCACGCCGGTCATCACCGCACTGACCGTCCAGGACAGCCGCGATGTGATGGCGTTTCACCCGGTCGAGCCCGTTCACGTGATCAGCCAGGCCCGCGCCATCCTCGAGGATATGCCGGTCGCCGCCTTTAAGACCGGCATGCTGGGCAGCGTCGAAAACTGCGTCGCCATCCACAGCATCATGGCGGACTATCCCGACATTCCGCTGGTCGTGGACCCGGTGCTGGCCTCGGGCAACGGCACGCCGCTCGGAGAGGACGGACTGACGGATGTCATCAGGCAGCTGCTGCTGCCGCGTGCCACGCTAGTGTCGCCGAACAGCCACGAGGCGCGCGCCCTGGCGCCGGAAGCCGATACGCCGGATGCCTGCGCCTTCGCCCTGCTCGACCGCGGCGCCGAGTTTGTCCTGCTCACCGGCACCCACGAACAGACGCCGCACGTCATCAATACCCTCTACCAGGGCCATCAGCGCCTGGAATCCTTCACCTGGGAACGCCTGCCGCACAGCTACCATGGGTCCGGCTGCACGCTGGCTGCCAGTATTGCCGGGCTGCTGGCGCACGGGCTCGATGTTTTCCAGGCCTGCCATGAAGGCCAGCATTTCACCTGGGAGGCACTGCGCAACGGCTACCGGCCCGGCATGGGGCAATATCTGCCGAACCGGATGTACTGGGCCGAACAGGACGACTGATGGTCCGCGCTGAACTGGCGGACGGCCTGTACGCCATCACGGACGGCCCGGCGGGCGCGCAGGCGGAGCTGGTGCGACGCGTCGAACAGGCCATTCGCGGCGGCGCGCGCCTCGTCCAGTACCGGGACAAACAGGCCGGCACCGACGAACGACTGGCGCGGGCCGCGGCCCTGCTTGGCCTGTGCCGGCAGCATGGCGTGGCGTTGATCATCAACGACGACATCGAACTGGCCGCGGCCATCGGGGCGCACGGCGTGCATCTCGGTGCCGGCGACACGGCCGTCGCCACCGCCCGCCAGCGGCTCGGCAGCCGCGCCATTATCGGCGCCTCCTGCTACAACCGGCTGGAACGTGCGCACGCGGCCGTGACCGAGGGTGCCGACTACGTGGCATTCGGACGGTTCTTCGCCTCGCAGAGCAAACCGGAGGCGGTACCGGCCAGTCCGGACCTGCTGACACAGGCGCGCCGCGAGCTACCGGTCCCGGTCGCCGCGATCGGCGGTATCACGCCGGCCAACGGCGCCGCCCTGGTGGCCGCCGGCGCCAATCTGCTCGCAGTCATACACGGCGTGTTCGGCCAGCCCGACATCGAGGCGGCGGCGCAGGCCTACGCCAGACTGTTCGATCGGGTGAGACGTGAGAGGGTGAAACGTGAAGGGCGTCATAGCCACGGAGGCACACGGAAATACACGGAAATTTCAAAATCCCCGACGTAGGGTGCGTTGTACGCACCGGGAGTGCGTCACATGTGCGCCCTGGGTCAATCTGATTAATGGCCATGGAATCCACGGAAGCATGCAGAAAAATACATGAAAAACGGCTTGTTATGACATTGTGTATCGCGGCGACCCGCTTGCCGCGGCCATGATCTGACGAACCTCAAGGCCTTCACGGCAACAGCCGCTCCCGGTGCGTAAAACGCACCCTACATCTTGGTTTTTTATTTTTCCGTGTATTTCCGTGTGCTTCCGTGGCCATTATCATCGCGCGATGTTCAGGATGTACAAGTGCCGTGGAGCACATGGATGTGCGGGAACGGCCATGAGATGCGCTCCTACCCTACAGGAACGCGCGGGGCGCACGCTCTGGCTCCGTGGCCATTACAACGATCCTGCCATTCACGTCTCACGCTTCACGTCTTATGTCTCACCTTTTACTTCTCACGCTTTATGCGACAATCCCGTATTGTTCAAAAGTCACGAAGGAACCAGCGCCATGAGCCGCTCTCACGAACTGTTTCAGTCAGCCTGCCAGCATATCCCCGGTGGCGTGAATTCGCCGGTACGCGCCTTCAAGGGCGTGGGCGGTGACCCGGTGTTCTTTACCCGCGGCGAGGGCCCCTGGCTGTACGACGCCGATGGCAAGCGCTACATCGACTATGTAGCCTCGTGGGGTCCGATGATCGCGGGCCACGCCCACCCGGCCGTGATCCGCGCCGTCCAGGACATGGCCGCCAACGGGCTGGGTTTCGGCGCGCCCACCGAAATAGAAACCCGCATGGCCGACCTGCTGTGCCGGCTGGTGCCGTCGATGGATATGGTGCGCATGGTCAACTCCGGTACCGAGGCGACCATGAGCGCGATCCGGCTGGCGCGCGGCTTTACCGGCCGCGACCGCATCGTCAAGTTCGAGGGTTGTTACCACGGCCATTCGGACGCCCTGCTGGTCAAGGCCGGCTCCGGCACGCTGACCCTCGGCGTACCCACCTCGCCGGGCGTGCCGGCCAGTGTCGCGGCCCATACCACGACCCTCACCTACAACGACAGCGACGACGTATCGCAAGCATTTGCCTCGATCGGCAATGAAGTTGCGGCGATCATCGTCGAACCTGTCGCCGGCAACATGAACTGCATCCCGCCGGAGCCGGGCTTCCTGGAAACCCTGCGGCGCGTCTGCGACGAACACGGCAGCGTGCTGATCTTCGACGAAGTGATGACCGGATTCCGCGTGGCGCGCGGCGGCGCACAGGCCCGTTACGGCATTACCCCGGACCTCACCACGCTGGGCAAGGTGATCGGCGGCGGACTGCCGGTCGGCGCCTTCGGCGGCCGGCGCGACATCATGGAGCACATCGCGCCACTCGGCCCGGTCTACCAGGCGGGCACCCTGTCCGGCAACCCGCTGTCGCTGGCGGCCGGACTGGCCACCCTGGAGCTGGCCACGGCCGATGGCGTGGAGGAACAACTGGACGCGACGGCTCGACGCCTGGTGAACGGCCTGCAGGCAGAGGCCGACCGGGCCGGCATCGCCTTCACCACCAACCAGGTCGGTGGCATGTTCGGCTGTTTCTTCAGCCCGGAATCCGCCATCAGCCGCTTCAGCCAGGTGAGCGGCTGCGACATAGAGCGCTTCCGGCGTTTCTATCACGGCATGCTGGATGCCGGCGTCTACCTGGCACCCTCGGCCTTCGAGGCCGGCTTCGTGTCCAGCGCGCATAGCGACGCCGTCATCGATGAAACAGTTGAGTGCGCCGCGCGGGTGTTTGCCGCGCTATAACCTGTAATGAAAAATTATCTGGACCGGACGCAAACGGAACCACAGCTGTGGTTTATATTTTTCCGTGTGCTGCCGTGGATTCCGTGGCCATTACACAACGCCGCTGAAGCCTGGCGGGGCACACGCCATGGACCCCGCCCGGTGCGTAAAACGCACCCTACGCCTGATTTTTCATTTTTCCGTGTGCTGCCGTGGATTCCGTGGCCATTACCCAACGCCGCTGAAGCCTGGCGGGGCGCACGCCGTGGACCCCGCCCGGTGCGTAAAACGCACCCTACGCCTGATTTTTCATTTTTCCGTGTGCTGCCGTGGATTCCGTGGCCATTACACAACGCCGCTGAAGCCTGGCGGGGCGCACGCCGTGGACCCCGCCCGGTGCGTAAAACGCACCCTACGCCTGATTTCTCATTTTTCCGTGTGCTGCCGTGGCCAGAATCCTGCTTAGCCAGCTGATAGTTTGATGGACGCGCTGCTGCAAACCGTGCTCGACTGGATCGCCCTGCATCCGCACGCCTTCAACGCGGTCGTCTTCACCGTCGCGCTGATGGAGTCACTGGTGGTGCTGGGACTCTTGATACCGGGCGCGGCGCTGCTGTTCGGCGCCGGCGCCCTGGTCGCCACCGGTGCCCTGCCGCTGTATCCCATCCTGCTCTGGACCACGCTCGGTGCCGCACTTGGCGACATCATCAGCTTCCTGCTCGGCCGGCACTACCACCAGCGCCTGCGCGTGGTGTGGCCGTTCCGACGCTATCCGGTACTGGTCAACCGCGGCGTCGATTTTTTCGTGGGTCACGGCGGCAAGGGTATCTTCATGGCACGGTTCATCGGACCGTTGCGCCCGATCGTCCCGGCCATCGCGGGCATGATGAGCATGTCCACCGCGCGCTTTCTGGCCATCGACAGTCTCGCCTGCGTGCTGTGGGCGCCGGTCTACATCCTGCCGGGTATCGTGTTCGGTGCCTCGCTGGGGCTTGCCGCCGAGGTCGCCGGACGGCTGGTGGTGCTGCTGGTCGTCATCGCCGGACTGGCCTGGGGCGGCGTCTGGCTGATCGGCAGCCTGATCCGGCTGCTGCAACCGCGTGTCGGCGGCCTGCTGGAACGGGCGCTGCTGTGGAGCCGCGACCATCCGCGCATCCGCCCGCTGGCCGGCTCGCTGCTGGACCCCGATCACCCGGAGGCGCGCGGCCTGGCCATCCTGTCGGTCCTGTTCTTCATCGCGCTCTGGCTGCTGCTGCTGATCTCCCGGCAGGTCATGCACGGTCACTCGCTCGAGGGGATCGATGCCTACGTGTTCCAGAACCTGAGCAACCTGCGTACGCCCTGGGCGGACACCATCATGGTGTTCTTTACCCGGCTCGGTGACAGCCTGGTACTGGCACTGGTCATCGCGGGCAGCTGCGTGTGGCTGTTCTGGAAGGGTTACGGCAAGGCCGCATTGCACTGGCTCGCGGTGTATGCCAGCACCGGCCTGCTGACCTGGATCCTCAAAGTCACCACTCACATCGCACGCCCGATAGCCTACAACGGCAGCTATTCCTTTCCCAGCAGCCATACCAGCATGAGTGTCGCGGTGTACGGTTTTCTGGCCCTGCTGGTCGCGCGCGAGCTGCCGCACACTCGGCGCTGGCTGCCCTACTTCTGCGCCGGCGCCCTGATCGCCCCGATCAGCCTGTCCCGACTATACCTTGGCGCACACTGGCTCTCCGATGTACTGGCCGGACTCAGCCTGGGGATCTTCTGGGTGGCGCTGATCGGCATCGCCTATGACCGGCATCCGGCCCCGGCGCTGCAGACCCGCTCCCTGCTGGCCATCAGCACGATCCTGCTGGTTGCGGTTGGCAGCTGGCAGGTACGGCAGCACGGCTACGAAGATGTACTTGCTCATTACTCTCCTAATGACACTCTGCAGCGGGTTACCGCCACCACCTGGCGTACCGCCGGGTGGGAAGCCGTTCCCGCATTTCGTATTGATCTCGAGGGCCGCAACGAGCAGCCTCTCAATTTTCAGTGGGCCGGCTCGCTGCAATCCCTGCAGCGGGTACTCATGCGGGCCGGCTGGCACACGGCCCCGGCACTGAGTCCGCTGACGGCGATGAACTGGCTCGCCCCCGCCCCCGCCATCGAGGATCTGCCGGTGTTGCCCGAGGTGAACGATGGCAAGCACCAGCAGTTCATGCTGGTTGGCCCGGCCGACGCCGACAACCGCCAGCGGGTGATTGTGCGGCTGTGGCCGTCCGGCGTTCAGCTGCTGGGCAGCGGGCAGCCCGTATGGGTCGGCACGGCTGCCACGCTCTATCTCGAAGACAGCCTGCCGCTGATCACCTACCTGCGTTCGTCGCCGGATTACAGCACGCCGCTTCAGGTCCTTGCGTCCGCGCTGCGCGCGAGTACATCGCTGCGGGTGGAAATGCGCACCCGACAGCAGGTCGCGCAGGACATCCAGTGGCACGGCGAGGTGCTACTGGCCTGGGAGCCCTGACCCGTCTTCAACCAGTACCCGCGCAGGCGCTCGCATCCTGCCTCGACTGGATCGCCCGCTGCATGTGCTCGAGCAGCAACTTGCTGCTGAACGGTTTGGTCAGGTAACTGAACACACCGCGGCTGGCCGCATCGAAGGCATCCGGTATCGTGCCGTGCGCGGTCAGTATCAGCACCGGCAGATCGGGATCGCGTGCATGCAGCCGGTCGAACAGCGTCATGCCGTCCATGCCGCCCATGCGCAGGTCGGTGATGACGAGATCAGGCTGATACAGTGGAAAGTCCGCCAGCGCCTGCTCGCCGCTATCCACGGCCAGCACGCCGTATCCCGCAGCAGACAGGCGCATGGACAGCAGCCGCAGCAGGCTGCGATCATCATCCACCAGCAGCACGCGCGGCCGCGCGACACTCATAGCAGCGTCCTCTTGGCGGCGTGTCCTCGCAGACTATAACTAGGGAACATTCTTGACCACCTCTGGCGAGTAAGCGCTCTCCAGTCCGGTGCTATCGTAGGTTGTCATGACCAGATAATAGGTTCCGGAAGCCAGGCTGGTCACGGTCGCGTTGCGCGCCGTGCCATCGGTAATGTCGCTGCTGTTCGGGTAGCTGCCGCGCTTGTTGCCGTAGTAGATCCGGTAGCCGCCGATCGCGGACAGTGACAGGGCGGTGCCGTCACTGCGTGCGACCGGTGCCGTCCAGCTGACGCTGAAACTGCCTGTCGTGGCGGAGCCTGTGGAATCGGTCGAGGCTGTGGATCCGGTCGAGGCTGTGGAGCCGGTTGAGACTGTGGAGCCGGTCGAGCCTGTGGAACCGGTCGAGACTGTGGATCCGGTCGAGCTTGTGGAGCCGGTCGAGCCTGTGGAGCCGGTCGAGACTGTGGATCCGGTCGAGCTTGTGGAGCCGGTCGAGCCTGTGGAGCCGGTGGAGCCGGTCGAGCCGGTGGACCCCGTGGAACCGGTAGTGCCCGTGGTCCCGGACGACGCCGTCGTGGCACCAGTATCTGCCTGGGCGAAGACGGCCTGGTTGATTTGCGTGATGTCGGCGCGCGCAGCACTGGCAACCATGCCGGTGGCACTGTACAGCGCGCTGGTGGTACTGACCGGCAGCACCCTGGCCACGCTGCTTGCGGTGCTGTTTGCACTCAGCCCGGCGACCTGCTGTACGATCGTTCTGATCGCAGTGCGGCTGTCCAGTACTTGTACGGCTTTCAGCGCAACGCCGGCCTGCCTGATCATCTGGTTGTTGATACGCACGTTGCCGCTCAGCTGCGCGTTGCTGACACCGGATTGCGTGCTCTTGATCGACTGGTCGATCACATTCGATGCAATCGTCCCCTCGACTCGCAGGCTGTTGCTCATGGCCTCGACCAGTACCTGGGCCGATACCACGTTTGCCACTGCCGATATCGTCGCATCGGTACCGCTGGCACCCAGGCCGTCGACGAAGCCGTCAACCAGATCGGCTGCCAGTGCGGAGACCACACCGCTGCCGCTGGCAGGCTTGCCGGTCGCCGCGATGTGGTCACGGGTGCGACGCACCATTTCACCCAACGCCTCGCTGGCCTTGACGATGTGCGCGACATTGCCGGTGGTGACCCGGGTCGTGACCGGATCCGGTACCGCGCTCGTATCCAGACCGAAGCCCAGCTGGTCAAGCACGATATTGCGCGCCCGGTTCACGTTTGCACCGGTCAGACCACCCGACATGCGCTCGGCAGTATTGACAATCAGCGTGCTGAACGGGTTGATGTTCACGGTCCTGTCGGTCGCGCGCTGCATCACCGAGACCATCTTGAAATCCGGTGCATGCCCGGTCACGAGGTCGATACCGCCGCTGGCCACCAGTCGCAGCGGGTACCGGCGACCGTCCACCTGAAGCGTCTTGCGATAACTCGCCGCGCTGTCGCTGATCACGGTACCCAGCACCGCACCGCGCTTGTCGTACACCGTCACCGTCGCGCCCGTGACCGGACCGTCGCCGACACTGCCGCTGATGGTCACACTCGGCGTCGAGCTGGTGCTGCTGGTACTGCCGCCGCTGCTGATGTTGGTGATACTGCTGGTGGTATTGCTGGTGGCACTGCTTGCAGCCACGCCATCGGGCACCACACCGTCTCCACCACAGCCGCCAAGCGCGGTAATCAGTATCAGTACCGGCAACCAGCGGTGTATGCGAGTAAAAGCACGGAGCACGATTTTCGATTGGCTGGTGGGCATGCAGTTGTCCTGGCCAGTGGCCGTCGCGAAAGGGGAATTCCGAGGCTTGTTGCAAGGACAATGCCAACCCGGTGCCGGTAGTACCGGGCAGACGCCAGGGTTGCCTGTAACATTATTATTCTTTTTCTAATACAGCCAGTTAACTTATGCGCATCCCAGGGGCAGCGTGCCGGAGCATGCCGGCCAGCACCCGCCGGGCGCTGTGGCGGGTTTCCTGCACGCATTCCGATGCCGACCCCTGACGTTGGCATATTCATACAGTATTTCAAACAGTTGCGCTGCCCATGCCCGGCAGCCGCAGGAAGCTTGACGCACGGCGCAAGACCGCCGCAATCACGCACATGAAGCGCCCTGTCTCCATACGGAGACAGGTGTAATTGCTTCTATATCAATCTGTTGTATGTATACGAGTATTCCGCGTCCGCAAACAGCGACATCGTCCCCGTGCGCAGCGGAAGCGGCGTGCAGCGGATGCGATCGAGAGGAAGGCCGGGCTCAGGTACTGACCGACTTGAACTGCGGCGGGCTGAGCTGATGCTTGTGCAGTAGCTTGTAGAACTCGGTACGGTTGCGCTTGGCGATGCGCGCGGCATGCGCCACGTTGCCGTTGGTGATCTGCAACAACTGGGTCAGGTAGTCGCGCTCGAACTGATTACGCGCATCGGCGAACGAAGGAATATCGCCAGTCTCGTTGCGAAGGGCCCGCTGTACCAGGCTGGCGGGTATCAGCGGCGTCGTGGACAGGGCCACCGACTGCTCGACCACGTTGTAGAGCTGCCGGACATTGCCCGGCCAGGCGGCATACAGCATCGCCTCCTGCGCCTCGGGTGAAAAGCCGGTGATGCCCCGCTTGGTTGCATCCGGAAACTCCCGAAGGAAATGATTGGCCAGCAGGATGATGTCCTCGCGGCGTTCGGCCAGCGAGGGCAGCTCCAGGTTGACGACGTTCAGGCGGTAATACAGATCCTCGCGGAAGGTACTGTCTTCAACGGCCTGCAGCAGGTCCTGATGGGTCGCGGAAATGATACGAACATCCACGTTGATCGAACTGGTCGAACCAACCGGCCGGATCACGCGTTCCTGCAGCGTGCGTAGCAGCTTGACCTGGAAGCCCAGCGGCATGTCACCGATCTCGTCCAGGAACAGAGTGCCGCCCTCGGCGGCGCGGAACAGTCCCGGGTGGTCGCGGCTGGCACCGGTGAAGGCGCCCTTGACGTGACCGAACAGTTCGGACTCGAACAGCGACTCGGGGATGGCGCTGCAGTTCAGCGCAATGAACGGGCGATCCGCGCGCGGGCTGGCATTGTGGATAGCGCGCGCCAGCAGCTCCTTGCCGGTCCCGCTCTGGCCCTGGATGAGGACACTGGCGTCGCTGTCCGCGATCAGGCGCGCCTGCGTCAGCAGGTTCTCCATCAGCGGGCTGCGGGTGACGATCTTGCTGCGCCATTCCCCGGAGTCAGCCTCCGGCTGCGCGCCAGACCCATCGCCGGTAATCTTCAGGGCGCGCGCAACATGCTCAAGCAGCACCTTGCTGTTGAAGGGCTTGGTCAGGTAGCTGAAGACGCCGCGGCTGGTCGCCTCGACGGCCTCCGGGATGGTGCCATGCGCCGTCAGGATCAGCACCGGCAGGCCCGGATTACGGCCGTGCACCTGGCTGAACAGCGTCATGCCGTCCATACCACCCATCTGCAGGTCGGTGATGATCAGGTGCGGACGGAACAGCGGTAGTTGCGCCAGCGCCTGTTCGCCGCTCTCGACCGCATTGACCTCATAACCGGCGGCAGACAGTCGCATGGACAGCAGTCGCAACAGGCTGTGGTCATCGTCTACCAGCAGGATTCGGTATTTTTCACTGTTGCTCATTATCGATTACCACGGGGGTTTCCCGACTCTGGATGTTCTGTTCAATCGTGGTCAGAGCCTGCAACTGCTGCTCGAGTTCCTCGATACGCCGATTTTGTTCAGTCACCTGTTTCCACAGAATGCTGAGTTTGCGATTTGACTGTCCCTGCTCATCGAGCATCTGCTGCAGAATCACGATCAGTTCGCGGTCCGCATCCGCCTTCGGCAGGGGATCGACATCGTCCAGCAGGCGGCGCGCACGCCGGATATCGCGCACCTGCTCGCTGCCCAGCGTCAACAGCAGCACCAGTCGCATGCGGTTGTTGATGTCGGGATTACCTGCAAAGGCCTTCTCCCAGTCATCCAGCGCCTGCTGCTGTTTGTCCGGCGACCTGTCACGTACATCGTGCAGGTAATCCAGCCAGATATTGGCTCCCGAGCGGCCGTCGACGACGGGTGCCAGCACGGTCGTGCGGTACTGCTGCATCTCCGCGCACGCGGCCAGTCCTGCCAGCAGCACCAGCGTCGTAAATATCCTTCTCAGCGTCATGCAGCATGCTCCAGTGGCAGTACGACGCGGAGGCTCGCGCCCTTGTTGTCCGATTTTAGCACGGTGATATTGCCGCCGTGCGCCTGGGCATATTCCCGCGCGATCGACAGGCCCAGGCCGGTGCCGCGCACCGACCCCTTGTTGGCCGGTGCACCCTGGTAAAAGGCATCGAATACCCGTTCCTGCTCGTCATCGGGAATGCCCGGTCCCGCGTCGGTTACCTTGATAATGGCATATTTACGATCGGCCACCAGTGAAACGGTCAATTGGCTGCCATCCGGCGAATACTTGATGGCGTTGGAAATCAGGTTGTCCATCATGACACGCAGCTTTTCCCGGTCTCCCATGAGCTTGACGGCATGCAGCCGGGCATTCGGCACCAGCTGGCGCGACATCATCGCAATCTTGTGGTCCGCGAGCACCTCCTCGATGACCGCGCCCAGCTCCACCGGCTTGCGCACCAGCCCCGCCGAGCGCGAGCGCATGATGCTGAAATTGAGCAGGTCCTCAATCAGCTTCTGCAGCTGCAGGCTGTTTTCGTGCAGGATATCGACGATCTCGTGCTGTTGGCTGTTGAGTTTTCCGGCCACCTGTTCCCGCATCAGCTCAGATCCTTCCCGAATCGCGGTGAGCGGCGTCTTCAGTTCGTGGGATATATGCTGCAGGAATTTCTTCTTGTCCTGCTCGACCTCGAGCAGACGACTGCGCAACCAGTCGAGCCGCTCGCCGAGCTGCTGCAGGTCGCGCGGCCCGGTGATATCGGCTGATTCCGCAAACTCACCGTCGCCCAGACGGCGAATGGCGTGGTCGATCTGCCGGATGGGACGGGAAATCAGGAAGGCAAAGATGCTGGTCAGTATGAGCACTGCGGGCACCAGGGCCACTGCCTGGATCACCAGTGTGCGCTTCACCTTCTCCGACTCGATCTGCATCTGCTCCACGCCACGGGTGATCAGGCCCTGGCTCTCGAGCAGGATCGTCTGGGCCATGCTGCTCAATTCGATGAAAGCCGGCAGGACATCGCTCGTCTCGGGCGCATCGTGCGGATAGGTCTGCAATATGGTGTGCAGTTCGTCCTCGGCGATGCGCAATGCCTCGAGCACGTCGCGCTGCCCTGACAACAGTTCGAGCGACTCAAGGCCCCGCGCCGTGTCGGCAAAGCGGGTATGGTTTTCCTTGTACACCTCGAACAGCACCTCATCGCCGAGTACCTGGTACTGGCGGGCATTGCGCTCCATGGCCTTGATGGCCTCGACCAGTGCCTGGCTGCCCTGAGTAGCGAATACGCTCTGCAACAGGGCCTGCTGACCATGGGTAACCAGGCGATCGACCGAGACGGTTGTCACCACCAGCGCGACGATCAACGGCAGTGCAACCAGCGAGAAGCCGGTGAGGATGAGGCGCAGGATGGACTTTGGGCGGAAGAAACTCACTGGACTGGCAGTCGGGACTCTGCTGTAAACCGGATCGAATGGTAAACGCCGACGTCCTGTTTGGAATTCCGTGACCGCGGCGACCGGCGCCAAGTCTAGCAGAACAATCCATTCCACATCATCCAGAGTAAGATGTATCTGATATATCTCTTTTTATACAATAAGATATACGCTTCACGGCACAGCCTTTTTTATTCACCACGCCCACTGTATTTGCCATAACACCAGCCGGCAACATTTTTCCGGAATCCGCCAGTCAGGGTATATGGTATCTGCCACGGTCGCCGGTGTTGTTGATGCTGGCGCCTGCCATGTCCCGAGCACCGGGGTCGGGATCCGACTCTCAGCACAACCAGGGTCGCCGGCCTCATCTCCTTGCGGTCACGCATATGCGCGGGCCAGCATGGACGCTTCCAGCGGATTCAACATTCAGTGTCTGCACAGTGCCGGCAATTCCGGTTCATCCGACATCCTATTGCTGGCAGGCGGGCCCGTCCGGCACATCTCAGTCGACAACCCTGCATAAAGAATTACCGGCTCGTTGTGTTACTGAACGGTCTTTACGACGGGTGCCGATTTCTCACCTTCCAAACCGCTACTATCATAGGTGCTCATTACGACGTAGTAGGACCCTACCGGCAGATCGGTGATTGACGCCGACGAGGCAGTACCATCTGCGATATCAACCGAGTTCGAATAGTCTCCCGCGGTCGTGCCGTAGTAGAGCCGGTAACCGTCGATCTCTGATAAAGAAAGTGGCGTGCCATCAGCACGCTCGACCGGTGCCACCCAGGTCAGGCTCATGTTACCGGTCTGCACCGGAGCAGTATTCACCACGATCGAAAAGGCCGCCAGGCTGGTGGTGTCCGTGCCGTCTGTCACCGCGATCACGATGCCGCTGTAGGTACGGGCATCTGCATCAGTCGGGGTGCCGCCGAGCCGGCCGCTGATTACGTCGAAGCTGGCCCACGAAGGCATGTTGGAAATACTGTAACGCAGGGTGTCACCATCGGTATCTGTGGCTGCTGGCTGGAACACATAACTGCTACCGGCTTCCACAGAACCGTCGGGAGAGCCGGAAATGACCGGAGGTATATTGATGATTGGGGGCGTATCAACGACCGGTGGCGTGTCGACAACCGGGGGCGTATCGACGACCGGCGGCGTATCGACAACCGGAGGCGTATCGACAACCGGCGGCGTATCGACAACCGGAGGCGTATCGACAACCGGTGGCGTATCGACAACCGGTGGCGTATCGACGACCGGTGGCGTATCGACGACCGGTGGCGTATCGACAACCGGCGGCGTATCGACAACCGGTGGCGTATCGACAACCGGTGGCGTATCGACGATCGGTGGCGTATCGACGACCGGCGGCGTATCGACAACCGGGGGCGCATTACCGTCCAATGCAACTACCTGGTTGATCGCATTTACATCACTGGAGCTGGCCGTGGCCACCTGATTCACGGCATTGACCAGGACCAGACTGCTGTCAGTGGGCAGAACAGTTTGAACCTCATCAGACAAACTGCCCGGGTTGAGGCTGGCAATGCCGGCGGCAAGTCCCACCATATCACTGCCCGAATCCAGCACCTGTGCTGCTGCCACTGCGATCCGGGCCTGCTCAAGCAGCTGTTCGGTAACCGCCACGCTGCCGGTCAATTGCGTATTGCTGACACCGGAACGTGTGGTGGTAATAGACTGGTCCAGGGTCGACGTGGCAATCACTCCCCATACCCGCAGCCTGTTGCTCATGGTTTCTACCAGTACCTGGGCAGATACCACATTAGCTACGGATGCCACGGTCGGATTCGAACCCACACCACCCAGACCATCGACAACGCCGTCGGTCAGATCTGCAGCCAGTGCTGTCAGGATACTGTTACCGCTGATATTTTTACCGGATGCAACAAGCAGATCGCGCGTGCGACGCACCATCTCGCCCGCAGCCTCGCTGGCCTTGACCAGGTTTGCGACATTTTCAGCTGTGATCTCGGTGGTAACCGGATCGGCAATGATATTCGAATTCAATCCGAAGCCCAGCTTCTCGAGCACAATCGGTCGAGCGGCATCGACATTATTACTGCTTAGTCCGCCAGGCATCTTTTCAGCAAGCATGACAATCAGCGTAGTGAACGGATTGATGTTTACCTGCTTGTCGGATGGACGCAGCATCACCGAGATCATTTCGAAATCAGGGGTTGTACCTGTAACCAGGTCAGTGCCACCGCTGACCACCAGGCGCAGCGGGTACTGGTTCTCTGCTGCCTTCAGCGTGGACCTGAAAGAAGCGGTGCTGTCACTGACCATGGAACCCAGCACTTCACCAGTATTGCTGTAGACCGTGATGGTTGCACCGATCACCGGGCCGTCACCGACGCTGCCACTGACCACGACATCAGGAGCGTCAGGGGATACTGATCCTATGGAGAACACGTCGTCCAGCAGCTCCTCCGTATTGAGACATCCAGTCAGCGGGACAATCAATACTGCCGCCAGCATCAGCCTGTTCAGCAAGTTTCGCTTGTTGTGCCGTGTCATCATCTGCACTTTCTCCTGTGGTCCGGCATATGCAACCGGACCGAACAATCGATACCGGGCAAACCCTTGAAGTATCATGGGAGAAATTAATCACGAGGTACGTGTTGAGCGACACAGCGACGCTGTGCTTCAGGTCACAGAACGGGGCAATAACCGTTTAAACCAGGCGTTACAGACAGGCGCAAGCGGATGCCTGAATGAGGAGTTCAGCGTGTTCCGGGGTGAACAGAGGAAATTGTGAAACGTGCAGGGGCTTAACTGAAGGGATTATCTCGCTGCACACGACGAGCGGGAGATAGACTAATGAGCTCCCCTGCCCAGCAGGACGACTTCCGCCGTCTGCAGCAATACCAGCGCATCGAGGAGGACGCTGTAATTCTTGACATAGTACAGGTCGTACTGCAGCTTCTCCTGGCCATCTTCTTCAGAGGCACCGTAGGGATATCGAATCTGGGCCCAACCGGTGAGTCCCGGCTTGACCCGGTGTCGTTCGTTGTAGTACGGAATGTTCTCTGCCAGGCGTTGCACGAATTCCGGACGTTCAGGCCGTGGTCCGACAAAGCTCATATCGCCCTTGAGAATGTTATACAGCTGCGGAATCTCGTCAAAACGGAACTTCCTGAGTATCGCACCGGTACGGGTGATGCGTGAATCGTTCTTCACAGCCCAGCGCGCTGTACCATCCTGCTCTGCATTGGTGACCATACTGCGAAACTTGTAAATCTGGAACGGCCTGCCATTCTCACCTACCCGTGTCTGGGCATAGAACACAGAGCCCTTGCCCCTGGACTCTGCGAATATCGCAAACGCGGCGAGTAAGGCAACCGGTGCCACAATGGGCGCCAACAGCAGGACACTGGCAATATCCATGATGCGCTTCCACATCCGTCTGAAGTGACTCACCTTGAATCCATTGGAAAGAAACAGCCAGCTTGGCTGCATGATGTCCAGCCGGATCTTGTCGGTATTTCGTTCGAAGAAGGTCAGCAAATCAATGACCTCCACCCCGCCCATCTTGCAATCCAGCAAGTCGTGCGCCGGCAGGCCCTCACGGCGTTCATCCATGGCAAGCACGATGACGTCAATCTGTTTCTCGCCCACATACTTCGCAAGCGCGCCTTCTGTGTAGACCAGGCTGAGTCCCTTGCTGTTTAAAAGATCGCCAGGCATCGGCATGTAATTGATGATATTCATTCCATCGAGCTCGCCGGTTGCCTGTGCCTGCCGAACCAGATTTGCAGCCTTGCCGGCGCCGAGTATCAGGACCCGTATGCGCAGGTCATAGTCACTCATGATCTTCATGAACAGCAGGCGAACGGCCATGATGCTGACGAAACTCACAAACACAGCCAGGGCCAGCGCACCACGACCAAGGAAAAACTGGGGTATCACATAGTAGGTCAGGCCGAGTGCCACCAGCCCGATAATGAGGCTGCTGGAAATGCGCATGGCAAGTTTGCTGAGCATCTGCTGTGACTGGCGCTGGTAGGCGCCGAACGCAACCAGGCTTGTCAGCATAACCAGGGCGTAAACGAATGCACCCGAGGAATGGGCACTGACAATCACATGCCAGGGCATCGTATCAAAGCGCAGCGCCACACCGACGTAGAAGGAAATTGTCAGCGCAATCAGCTCGATCACGCCCAGCAGGATAAACTCAGTCGGTATGTGGTGCTTGAATACCTCGGTGGAATGCGAGAAAAACCTTACCTTGTTCTTCGCAGACGGACGCTTATGATCACCACCCGGATCACTGGAGTTTGATGGTTTGTTCTGCATTTTCATTTCACCAAACCTGTCTTGACATGAGTAACAGCGCGGCAACAGCCAAATCTCATCGATTGCTAAACCATCTCAGATGGATGGCCAGTATATCCAGCAGTACTTCATAGTAGTCAGCAGCAAATCAAGAAGGATAATGAGCGGTGCAAATTGCGCTCATCCAGACGTAAGCATAGTCTTTAGAAGGGAAAGGGACAATACGTACAAAAGTACTAGTTTCGTCACCTCAACCCTAAGACTAAAGACTTAAGTTGAGTTTACAGGAGCCTTGCTCATAGGCTGCCCCTCGAGCTACCCGTTACCGGCCCAGATGGTAGCCCAGACTGGCAAAAACACTGTATTCGTTATATTCGTCAAGAGGGTTAGTGTTGTCCCTGTTGCGGAACTGCACACCTGCACGTGCATTCAGCCTTCTTGACAGGGCATAGCCCAACATTCCTCCTGCCTGGTAGTACTTGTCGGTAAGTGCCAGTTTTGTTTGATCGGTATGAATATACCGTCCACTCACAGACGCCGTCATCCTGGGGGACAGTTTGTAGCCCAGGCGGGCGCCATATTCCTGCACCTTACGGTCATCCGGTGTTGTCTGATAATTCAGGTCACGCCATTCAATCCAGGTGGAAAAATCGACTGTCGAGCCAGTCCGACCATACTTGACCCTCAGGAGAGAGTTGCGCAACACGTCGTTTGATATCTGGATATTGCCGAAGTTACCTGCATTCGGGTCAAGTGAAGTTGACAGGTACACATCACTGGCGTCAGTAAGCTCCGAGAGTAGAATCGCATTGACACTCGAGCGTGCAGTTAGCTTATAAAGGGCGTCCAGACGTCCGGTGACACCGTCAAAACCAGGGCCCGAATCACGATCTATGCTGGTTATGCCCACTGATCCCTTGTATTCCGATCTGGCACGCAAGACAGTTGCACCCACACTAGCTGCGGTACTGGTGTAGTCCGAATTCAGTGTATCGTTATCGTAATTGACGTCCCTGAAACCGCCGGCTAGCGACACGGTGACGCCGGGGTAAAGCTGGTACGACCAGTCGGCCTCGACACCTGTCTGTTGATTGTCATCATCCGAGGTTTCGTAATAAAAATCCTTGAATGACGGTACAATAACGACTGTATGCCTGCCGGCGGGCCGCAATGTCAATGACGCGCCAATGTTGAAAGCATTGATATCTTCGGTATTGTTCGGGGTGTCCGATGCGAGATTGTCTATAGATGACTGGCTGAAGTAATCTTTGACATCCCATCTCAGCAAATCCCTGATCTGTTCCCAGCCGGCAGCTGCATCGAGGCGCAGGTAGGTTTGGTTGTCAAAGGTATTGTCCAGATAATCGAGATACCGCAAGGTTGCTTTCGCACTGCCGGTCAGGGGGCCCTGATCCTCGCTGACCGAGGCGCCGATCGTAGCGGTGGTTATCAGGTCGTCAGACTCGTTCACATCAACCAGCGCAGCATTATCGGTATAGCGCAGATCGACTCCGACATCTCCGTTTACCTGCAGGGCGGTTGCAGCCGTATTGACAGACACTAGTGATGCAAAAAGGACCGGGGCAAACCAGCCAGGCTTTACAGTGCAATTATCCATAGCTACCACGCTCAGCAATTCCGACGCACAGTCAGAATGCGCTTTCGGGGACAGTGATCACATCTCCCGGAGACAGGTTTACATTCGTCGTCATGTCACCGTTCTCCAGGATGTCCTTGAGGCGGATATCATAGGTTTCCGTGCCTGTCTCGGTCCGCCTGTGCAGCTTGGTGCGGTTTGCATCGGCATAGATGCTGACACTGCCTGCATCAAGTACTGCGTCCAGCACGGTCATGCCCTGGTGAAAGTTCATCGAGGTATTATTACTCAACAGCACCGGTCACACGGATCCTCGACAGAAAGGCCTGTCCGGCAAGCTCGGTAAGTATGACGGTGACATTGGGATCCTTGATATAGTTCGACAGCTTCGTCTCGATATCGTCGAGCCAGCTCCTCCGGCGACTTGCCCGCGGCCATGATATCGCCGACCAGGTGCACGGCAATCTTGCCATCCGGACGGACCGGCTCGGTGATCGACAGTTCCGGATTTTTCCAGACACTGATACTTACCTGGTCTCCCACGTCAATCGTGTAGGCCCCCTGCAGCACACCGTGCCCGCCATGCTGGGCCGGAAGGTTTGGAGGACCGGATACACATCCCGCAAGCATGAAAAGCATAAGGCCAATAAACAAACCCCTGACTGGAAATTTCATGTTTTCTCCTTGACTTGCGCTACGCTGACAGGACTGGCGATGTAATAACTAGAATGACAGAAAACATTACCATAACTCACTGTTTTAGTGTACCTGGATTCCGGATTATTCATCAGGCAATTGACTCAAGACAACTTGCGATCCGGCGGATGTCAACCGCCCGAACCCGCTCGTGCACCGGCAGCGTCAGCACCCGAGCGGCAAAATTCTGTGCCACGGGAGATATTCCGGCAACACCCAGGTACTCCTCGAGCCCCGCAATGCCGGACAAAGCAGCTGGATACATCCTTGACACGCCCAATCCCTCTCTTCTCAAGCGATTGTAAACCCTGTCCCGAATGACAGGCTCGACTAACAGTGGATAACGCAACAGGGCGTGCGATGCCGGTAGATTACAGACGGCGGGCAGATCAACCACGCTTCCGGACCGGGTGGCCAGCTCCCCGACCAGGCCGGCAAGGGCGGCTTGAACATGCAGACTGCGTCGCCGGTATGCCTCCGTGTTGGCGGCAAGCAATTCCAGCCTGGCGTTATCCATGCACCGTATCGATGTCAGCGGATGATACCGGGTCTCGCCCAGATGCAGAAACGGCAACCCGGCTGGCATCCAGTAGACATAGGCAGAACTCATGAGGTTGTAGAGTCTGGCCTTGAGGCGCAGTGTCACCCGCGCCAGGGCAGGAGCGGGTGAATCCGGTCTGCATTCCGGCAACAAGCCGCGGAATCTGTCGTCCTGGCAGAGGACTGCACCACCACCGAGAAGACTCACCGGCTTGCCGCGACCAAAGCTTATCACCACCAGGTCACCGGTCCAGAATGATGCCATACCGTCTGTTGGAAACGCCTGGGCACTGTCCTCGATCAATACCACGGAAGACCGCTCGGCAATGGTCTTGATCGCCGGCATTCGCTCCTGGATACCAAACAGGCTGGCGGCAATGATAGCAACGGTTTGCGAACTGACAGACGACGCCAGCAGCTCGAGATCCATCCACGGGCGTTGCGGCTCCAGGTCCACCAGCACCGGCCTGGCACCTGCATACAACACGGCACTGATCAGGTCGGGGCAACCGTACGCCGGCAGGATAACCTCCGGGGAATCCACCACCTTCAAGCGGATAGCTGCCATGATGGCAGTCGCCAGTGCAGCGGTTCCCGAGTGATAAAATTCGGCTTCGTAGGGACGAAAGATCTCGGCCGGCGACAGGTCTGTCTGTGCCCCGGTCGTCAGGCTGATTGTATGTCCGGCAGGGGGCAGCTGGTATAACATCTACCGCCTTGAGGGTGTCCAGGTCGTCATGCGCTTGCCTGCGAGAAAGGACAGTGCCGCCTGCGCCAGGGCCAGATTGGTCTGCACAAAGAAAAACACGATTCTGACCAGGGTATTTTCCCGCATGGTGGCCGACAACCAGCCTGCCAGTGCCAGCAAATAAAACACGATTTGCGCGGCCAGAGCCAGCGTATAGATTATGCCCTGCCCGAGCAGCATTACCGTCAAAACGGCGAAGAGCAGCATAAACCAGGGCACACCCCAGCGCATTATCTTGTGACTCCAGACCTGGAACGCGAACAGCCTCATTTTAAACGGATTGAGAACCTCCGGATGGCGTGCAATCGCGGTAATTCCCCTGATTACCGTGCGTACCTTCCTGCGATACTCGAGCCCGGGATCCTTGACGTCCTTGTAAATCCCGACCACGTCGGGACAGGTAATGGCCACCATACCCTGCTTGGCACAATTGAGTGCGGTGTTGAAGTCACTGGGTGAATTGATATCCCAGTCCGCACAGACATTCCGCCGGGCCGCAAAAAATGAGCCGCTCAGCCCCACCAGCCCGGCACGTCTGGATTCCAGCCGGCGCAGCCACATTTCATATTTCACATAGGCGCCCTCGCCAACAACGCGCCCGTCGTTACTGATGAAGCGATCCTCGCTTGAAAGCGCGCCTACTTTTTCATCAGCAAACTGGCGGGCCAGCAGGCTGAGCGCATCAGTCGGGATACGGGTTGCAACATCTGAAAATATCAGAATAGCACCACTGGCCTCGCGAATAGCGCACAACTGGGCATATTCCTTGCCCTTGCGTTCGTCTGCTCGAACCAGACGAATCCCCCTGTTTGCGTAGGCTTCAACAATGCTGTCGGTAGCATCCGTAGAAAAGTCAGAGGCAACGATGACTTCCAGGCTGGCCTGCGGATAGTCTAGCTCAAGCGTATTTTCCAGCTTTTCCCGGATGCGGTCTTCTTCATTGTGTGCTGTAATGATAAGGCTTACCGTGGGCATTTCGTCGCCCGCCGCATGAGACGCCGGCTGATCCGGCCTCGGAGAAACAAGTTTCAGGATCAGAGGATATACAAAGTAACTGTACCCGCAAAGGAACAAGGACACATAAAACAGGACTACCACTGCCAGATCTCACTCATGCGAACAGCCTTACTCGTATGTGGCCAGGCCCACGACCGGAATCATACCAAACGATTATCTATTACTGAAAAATGCACGTTTCGACCATAGTGAAAGTATGCTGGAAATCCAGTGGTAAAAAGATTAGTCTCAACTATGGTGTGCAGTGTAAAATCCCGGGATAAAATCACCAGCATACCTTGCGGTATGTGGTTATGTGCATACAGGGTTAATCTACAGAATGCCGCTCTCTTTACCTGATAACCACACACAGGAATTAGGACTTTCGGTAATTGTACCGCTGTACAATGAAGAGGACAGCGTTACCCTGCTTTACGAAAAGATTGTTGCCGCTGTCCAGCCCCTGGGGCTGAAGTTTGAGATACTGTTTGTCGATGACGGCAGCCGTGACAATACCGTCGCCGTCGCAACCCGCATTGCAAACCGGGATAAGCGCCTCAGAATTGTAAAATTCAGACGCAACTATGGACAAACACCCGCTATGGCAGCCGGGATCGACCTTGCACGGGGAAGATACCTGATCACTATGGATGGCGATCTGCAGAATGACCCGGATGACATACCTACGTTCCTGGAAAAACTCGACGAAGGGTACGATATTGTGGTTGGCTGGCGCCACAAGCGGCAGGACAAACTGATCACCAGAAAAATCCCGTCGCGCATTGCAAACTGGCTAATCGGGACAATCACAGGCGTGCCGATCAAGGACAACGGCTGCTCGCTGAAGGGCTACAAGGCCAACGTGATCCAGAATATTCCACTGTACTCCGAAATGCACCGGTTCATACCTGCAATGACGTCGCTTGCCGGTACCCGGATTGCAGAAATCAAGGTTAAACACCATGCTCGGCAGTTCGGCGTATCGAAATACGGGTTATCCAGAATTTACAAAGTGTTGCTGGATCTTTTATCCATCAAGACGATCCTGACGTCCTTTGCAAGACCACTGAGAATCTTTGCTTTGTTTGCCAGTGTGTTTGCGCTGGTCGGCCTGGGCTTCCTGGTCGCAGGATTGATTGAGCATACCGCAAGCGCAGGCATCATCTTCTTCAGCGTTGGCATCCTCTATACGACGCTGGCTCTTGTGTTACTGATGTGGGGTGTGCTTGGCGAGCTCGTGTACAGAACAGGGAACCTGAAACTCGAACACTTTGCACACATTACCAGCACCCTGAAAAACCAGACATTAGGGAAACCAAGTGGAAACAAAATCATCTGACAATATACAGCTCTCTGTCATCATACCTATTACAGAACGGTATGACCCGGTCAAGGAACTGTTCCAGGAGTATAAGAAGGGTGTCGAAGCAACCGGGATGAGCCACGAATACATCTATGTTCTGGATGGCGCACACCCCGAGGCCCTGGAAGCGCTCAACCAGATACGCGAGCAAGAGCCAGTTACCATTATCACCCTGGCCAAGTGGTTCGGAGAAGCCACCGCCCTGAATGCCGGCTTCAGTGAAGCATCGGGCGAGCTCATACTCACACTGCCTGCATATCAACAAGTTGATGGTGATGCTATACCGGCACTGGTTGCAGCGCTCCAGGATAATGACATGGTACTTGCCAACAGGTCGCCAAGAAAAGATTCCGGCTTCAATCGCCTGCAGTCAAGACTGTTTAACTCCTTGTTACGCTCCTTCACAGACCTTGAAATCCACGACGTAGGTTGCAGCGCACGCATATTCAGGAAGAGGGTCATCGAAGAGGTCCAGATATACGAAGACCTGTTCCGCTTTTTCCCGATTGTTGCCCACAGACAAGGGTTTCGTGTGGTGGAGATGAATACGCCCCAGAGTCAGCATGATGTCTTCAGACGCATATACTCGCCTGGCCTGTATATCCGCAGACTGCTGGACCTGTTTACGATCTTTTTTCTTGTCAAATTTACCAAGAAACCACTTCGATTCTTCGGACTCGTCGGCACATCCTTACTTAGCCTGGGATTCCTTGCGACAGTTTATCTCATCATAGAACGGCTTTTCTTTGATGTAGCACTGTCCGATCGCCCGCTGCTCTTTTTGAGTTCACTACTGATCGTATTGGGTGTACAGGTTATTGCCATCGGCTTGATTGGCGAGATCGTTATCTTTACGCATGCAAAAGATATGAAGGAATACAAAATAGATCGCATTATCAACTGACTTGATTATGATTATTCCCGTACTGGAGTGATTTTTTGTAGAATTATGATTTCTGGCTGTCATTCACCTGTATCGCTACGATGGCTGTCCACCAGGTAGACAAGCCCGCATATCAGACTCAGCGGGAACACCAGTATCCGTAGCATGAATGCAACGATTACTGACTGATTAAAGTCCATTCCAAGTTGTGCAGCGACCACTACAAACGCGCCCTCTACCACCCCTATCCCATTAATTGAGATCGGTATAATCCCTGCAAGCCCGACTACAGCGCCTATGAGTGCGTACCTGGCGTAATCACCATCTGCGCCCAGCGCATTAAACAACACACCAATTGCGGCAATCGCCAGCAACTGAAAGATCAGTGACACTACAAATATTTTTACCAGTGTTCTGGGACTACTCCTGACAAGGTTGAAATTATGCGTCAGAATCTCTAGCTTCTCGATTCTATTGATGCGATCCAATAACCCGGAAAATATACGCAGCCTGAAGATCATCAGGAACGCAACGAGGGCAACGCCCCCTGCCAGACACGACAGGACGTAGAATTGCACAATCGAAATCTGCTCGTCTTTCAGTATGACAACAGCACCCACGAATCCGAGCAGCAACAACGCAAAAAGCCCGATTATCCGCTCCAGCAATATGGCTGATACTGCCCGAGACCTGAAACCTTCTTTAGGCATTGTTTTGATAACACGATAGGCATCACCGCCAATAGATGTAGGAAGAAAATTATTAAAGAAAAATCCTATGCATAAAACTTTCTGCAAAAACCCGAAACGATAATCAAGATGATGAATGAGTAGCGACATCTGCCACTTGTGTGTGCTGATAGGGAACTGCAGCGTAAAAATGGTCAGCGCAATAATAATCGATACCGTGCTTAATGATTCAAGATGTCCGACGAGCTTTACCCATTCCACGTTGTACAGGAGAATCCCTATAAGCAATAGACTTACCGCGATTTTTACGTATTTCAGCATACTTGTAGAACCATATTATCCACCAGTTACCGCCTTATGACGGCATGAAGAAATTTCACGTCAGGCCCAGGATCTTTTCTCCACTCACGCTGCCAGGGGTTTCGGTTGTTGAATCGAATCGCCTTGTGTCGTTTGTTACAGCAATGGCTCGGGACTCATTGCGTCCAGTGACGCCAAGCAGCCTGATAGCGTTGCACTCCAGGTGGGCTAATTTTTCGGGGGCAAGCCACTGTTTATTACATCATATAAAGACTGCCTGCTTTGTCCTTTCACATGCATTCGATACCAGACCTCACTGTTCAGCAATAGCCATAAACGATTACCGTTATCTTTCTTCCCTGACAAATGCTGCAACAGCAGGGAATTGATTGCAGACTGATTTATGTAATCATCTTCTGCAAGCTGTGCCTGTTTGAGAAAAACATTGAATAATATTTTGTACTCGTCTGATAGCATATAGGGCAAAGCCGAGGAGAACCCCTGCTTCGGTCGATCGAGTACACTTTTTGGCAGGTAGCGGCTTAACAGGCGTTGTTGTATATATCTTAATGATCGTCCGCGCACTTTCATATTGACTGGCAGTTTAGCCGCAAACTCGGCAACCTTGTGATCCATTAAAGGACTTCTGACCTCAAGTGAATTGGCCATGGTCATGCGATCAGAGATCATAACAGGGTGATCAGGAAGCCGAATAAAACTGTCCGCATTCAGCATTCTGTCTACTGAATCCGAAGCCTTTGCAGTTTCGTAGGACTCCCAAATCGCGGCTTCCGGCTCATATCCCTCGACCGAACGCAGCATCCTTTCGCCATACAGCTTTCCACGCCAGTCAGGACCAAAGTAAAAGTAACCCAAACTGCGTGAATAGCGCCGACTTCCGCTCAGAAATGACATCGAATGCAGCCATTTCAACTGATGGGCCTTGCTCTTGTACCAACCCCCGTCTGGAACAAGATTGAGCATACTCCCTATTCCATATCGCCTTATAAACCCGGGTATCCTTGCATAGTAACCGGCATACCTGTGCCCGTAGTAACGGTCATAGCCTCCGAATAATTCATCCCCACCATCGCCACCCAGGGCCACCTTGACATGTTCTCGGGCCATTTTCGCTATTAAAAAAGTACATATAGAAAGTGGATCAGATGGCTCATCAAGGTGCCAGACCAGATCAGGCAATGTATCAAGCAGTGAAGGCGTTACTATCTGCTCATGATGCCGGGTGCCGTATTGTTCAGCGACCAGGCGCGCGGCCGGCGCTTCATTGTACTTGCCGTATGGCAACCCAATCGTAAACGTATCAATGGGGTCCCTGGTCACGTGCTTCATCAGCATTGCAACGACCAGAGTCGAATCCATGCCGCCACTCAGGAACGCACCGATGGGTACATCACTGACAATATGCAGCTTGAGCGCTTCAATCAGCTGCTCTTCCAGCTGATCGATCAGTTCTTCCTCTGAACCAGCCAGTTTCGGCTCAAAATACAAGTCCCAGTACCGGTCAATCTTTAACCCGGCCCTGGTTGAAAATACCAGTTTATGTGCAGGCGGGAGTTTCTTTATGTTACGAAACATGCTCTTTGGTGGAGCAATAATGCGTAATGACAAATATTGATCGAGTGCCTCCGGATCCATTTCTGACAAAGCGGGATTGAGCGCCAGAAGGGCCTTTATTTCCGAGGCAAAGAAGAACTCGTTGTCGTTATTTACATAGTAAAATGGTTTCTGGCCAAGCCTGTCACGGGCAGCAAATAACTGCTGCTTTGCTTCATCCCAAATGGCGAAGGAAAACATACCGCGCAATTCCTCAACACATCCCTCACCCCTCTCTTCATAGAGATGGAGAATCACCTCGGAATCGCTATGGGTAGAAAAATGATGCCCCCGCTTGACCAGTTTCTCGCGCAGCTCCTGGTAGTTATAGATCTCACCATTACATATGAGCCACAAAGACTTGTCTTCATTCGCTATAGGCTGATGACCTCCCTGCAGATCAATAATGGACAGTCTTCGCTGCCCGAGTGCAGCATTTTTCCCGAAATAAGTCCCTTCATCATCCGGACCACGCAGCCTCAGCGCTTCCAGCATACGTCCCATTGCATGTCTATCGCGCGCCTGCTTTTCTCCGACAATACCGGCAATCCCACACATCTAAAATACTCCGGTCTGTAATAACAACCTGGATTTCATTTCTGCGCGCGCTGTTCGATAACCCGTTCGAATACTTCCAGATATCTATCCGCGCAACGATCAATATAGTAGTCTTCCACCGCACGAAGATTATTTTCAGCGAACTTATGGCGCTGATCTGGATCACCGATAAGCGTCGCGCATGCCCCAAGAAACGCTTCCTCATTATTCAGCGGTATTACATAGCCGTTGGCACCCGAGCTGAGAAAGTCTGTCTGACCACCATAGTCGTAACAGATCACGGGCAGGTTTGACGCCATTGCCTCCAGATATACGATACCGAAACCCTCATGCTGACTGGTTGAAACATAGATGTCGGCCATCCGCAGTAATTCAAATTTTTCCTGCTCATCTATCTGCCCAAGAAAGCGTATCTGCCCGGAGATACCGAGCTCCTGCGCAATACTTTTCAATGATGCATCCTGCGGGCCCGACCCGATAACGAGTAGATGTACACGACTGTTATCCAGTCTGTCGACGATCCTGATTAACTGATCTACTGCCTTACGTGAAACCAGACGGCCCACCGTTATAAGAACGATATCCCCATCCGATAAATTGTATTTAGTACGTTGGGCTACTGACTGGCTTGTTGGCCGCACAATTCCCAGGGGGATACACTCACAGCTGAGTTCCGGATCGTAATAATCATGCACATTCTTGATCGTATTACTGGATTGCCCTACTACAGCATCGGCTTTTCTGAGCAAGCTGCGAACAGCAGAGCGCAGTATCATATGCCGGTGAGGTGATGCCCATTTACTGGGGTCGTACAGGTCGCCGCCATGCACGGAGAGAACATTTGGCGTATGTGACCGGCTTGCGAGCCAGTTGCCCAGAGGTCCGGTAGGAACAACAAAATGCGTATTTATAACATCGTAGGAATGTTCTCGCAGGAGGCGCCTGCCTTTTAAATACCCGCTCGGCAGATACGCCAGCATGGACGGCATATTGGCTGCCGCCTGGCGACTGCGAAAAAAAACAGGAACACGGTAAACAGTAACACCATTTTCAACTGTTTGAGACGGCAACTCCAGTCCTTTTGATGTAAGCACATCAACAGTGTGTTCCCGCGCGAGCTCTTCTGCAATCTGTTTGTTGATTACTCCACCGCCGCCACCAAGAGGCGGGTATTCATAATTACAAAATAATATGCGCATTGAACCTTGCCTGGATGACTATTCTTCGTTGGATAAACCGGCATACGCCTGCATGAAGCTGTTATCTGCCCCCGTTACAGGGCCAGCGTAATATATACTAATTGTAGTATGATAGGCGGGGCATCATTACTGCCCGCGACATAGTCTTGATACTTCATTTGCAAAACAGAATTCTAGCGAATATCAGTACTCCGCCCTAGATTAATCAGTATATTTCTTCGAAAATAATTAACAAATTCGATAAACTTAACTCAGTCTGAACAACCTGAGATTTGGAGAAGTTGCAATGGGACAAAACCGCAAACTAACGGCGAAAATGGAACCGTTTGACTCCTTCTGGGAGGGACCCGAAAATATCGAGAAAGGTTATACAACTCTATATAAGTTTTATAAATACAACTACTTAAAGTACATCCCGGAAGACAGGAACTCCAATATACTCGTTATCAGCTGCGGACCGGGTTATTTTGTCGACATGCTGAACCGCAATGGCTACACCAATGTTCTCGGCATTGACTCTTTCCCCGAGAAAGTGAAGCACGCTCAAAATCGCCAGCTCAATTGTCGGACTGCTGAAGCCTTTGATCATCTCGACAACGCCAGCGAAAGCTATGATGTAATTTTTTGTGAACAGGAACTCAATCATCTCACGAAAGACGAGATCATCGAATTTCTTGCCCTGGCATGGAACAGAATGAAGCCTGGCGGGAAACTGATTGTACATGCATTAAACGGAGCGAATCCTATTACCGGCTCGGAGGCACTGGCACAAAATTTCGACCACTATAATACCTTCACAGAGTATACGTTTCGACAGGTTCTTGAATACTCAAAGTTTGAGGATATCAAGGTAATTCCGTTACACCTTTATGTATTCTGGAACAACCCGCTTAATTACCTGCTCATAGCAGCCTCAGCACTGTACACACTGTTCTTCCGTGCAAGCTTCATCATGTATGGCAAGACCAACAAAATATTTACAAAAAAAATAGGTGCGGCTTGTGTAAAACCACTTTAATGTGGCAGAGAAGGCCTGCCCGGTCAAAGCAGACTCTGCTCCCTGTACCAGTTTGCCGTTATACGGCAGCCTTCCCTGAAGCTGGTCTTGGCCTTGAAATCCAGCAATTTGGCCGACTTGTCAGGCGAGAAATACAATGTCTTTTTAAAGAAATCCAGTCGGCGCCGATGCAAGGGAGGCTGTATTCCCAATGGTCGTAGCGTTTTTTCCATTATGACTGCGAGCAAATAAAATGGCCACATTGGTGCTCTGAACTTCAGCCTGTCGACCTGTAATACACTGGCTACGGACTCAACCATATCGTTGGTTGTCAGCACCTCGCTGCCTGCAATTACAAACACCTCTCCCAGCGCCTCATCTTTCACTGCTGCTGCAAAAAAACCATCGATCAGGTCATCCACAAACACCAGCTGATGTTTATTCTCCCCGTTACCGATCACAAAAAAAGTTCTATTGTTAATTCCTTTAAATAATTTCAGTAACCGTCGATCACCCGGTCCATAAGTTTCCGAGATACGGATTGCGGATACCGGCAGTTTTTCCTTGTAGGAAAGAACCAGCTCTTCACCTGCTTTTTTTGTTATGCCATAGATATTGTCAGGCTTTAACGGAGACTGCTCGCTAATCTCCCCCTGCATCTCGACACCATAAACACCAATCGTGCTGCCATGCACGAAACGACCTACACCTGCCACCAGACTTGCCTCCAGCAAGTTTCTGGTTCCTTCGACATTTACATCCCAGAAATGTTTGTCAGGCACATTCACTTCATGTTGAGCGGCAGCAAGATGGAAAACGAGATCGCAGCCGGTAACGGCTTGCCGCACCTTGTCAGCATCATCAACGCCACCAACAATGAAAGTGAATCCACGCGACTCCAGATCATCCGCATTCTTCTTCTCTGCCGGCGTATTGATCTGCGACAAAATAACAACATCGTCACCACGCTCCTTGCACCTATAGGCAAGTCTGGAGCCAATAAAACCTGTACCTCCTGTTATTAACACTTTCATATTACTTATTTTTCAATCAGTTAGGTCGTATTCTTCCACGAAGGAAATCTATGGATGACATTATCAATTTGCATCTGGATATCCTTGTCATCCCAATCAAGCAGATCTGCCATTAATTCCGCACATTCACGCAAAGCCGCCTCACCTGGGTTGCCACCGGTTGCCAGGTCTGTTCTTCGCAAGACAACGTCTGTTAGATTGCGAGCCAGCTCAACATTGACAGCATACTTGACCTGAGCCCTGATGACCTGCGTACCATTTATCGGACTGGCAAGTTGTCGATCATCCAATGCAAGATCAATGACATTTTTTACCTCTGTACCGTAATTGTGCACCATGGCACGGACGCATTCGATTGACAGACCGATGTCCTGATGTTGATAAACCTGATCAACCAGTAATTCAAAGTTATCAATATCACCGCCTGCGACAGGGATAGAGTCGGTCGCCGGCCGGCCGGCTTTCACACCAAGCTTGTTACATACAAGGTCAATGGCCTTTGCGGAATCACCCCTGGCAGTTGTATATCGGATGCCAATCAAAGTAACCAGCCCATCAATCCGGTCGGTTCTCGCATGATCGACAAGAAGAGAACGTTTGCCATAACTCAGGTTCTCTTCGCCCTTCTCATTCTCGCCGAAAGGAACCAGACCGGCATTCCACATCTGCACATCGTCTGTTGTTAAATCCAGACCAGGATATGCCCAGTTTATTTCGTCTATAAATGCCTGAATCTCGGACTTTTCAACCGTAACTTCCTCAGGATGCTTATCCCAGACTACATGCCAGACACCGACCAGGGTGTAATCCCGCCATGGGACCAGAAACAGGTGACGGGCTGGACGACTCAGCAATGCATCGGGATCCTTTGTTCGCCCCTGTATTGCAATAGCATTGCGGCTACTGAAACGACGCTTGATGACAAAGCAGGCATCCCTCGAATAGGTCTCCTTCGCGGTTTTTACCTGTGCTATGGATTCTGACAAAAACCACTCGCTCCAGGGGCCTGCTGCATTCAGTACAGCCCTGGAATTAATCCTGATCGTCTGGCCTGAATCCCTGTCAACGGCTTCAACACCAACGACTGCGTCACCGTCCTTAAGCAGGTTGACAGCTTCAACATAGTTGGCGACATGTGCGCCTTGCTGTGCAGCTGATTTTATAAATGCCAGTACCAGTCGCGTTGGATTGTACATCTGGCCATCGTTAAATACTGCAGCACCGGTCAATTTGCTCTGTTCCAGGTCAGGGAATTCCTGCAGAGCTTCTTTTTTATTCAGGAATTTTGTTAATGGAATGCGTCGCTCAGGATCTCGTATACCACGATTCCTTCCCAGGGTGAGCAAATCGTACAGCAGCATCCCTGCGCCAAGATACGGTTTTCCGGATTTTCCGTATCCGTAAGTAGGTATAAAGATAGGTAAAGGCTGCACAAGATGAGGCGCAATGCGCAACATTGCACTGCGCTCACGGCAGGAGGATCTCAAGCGGATAATGTCAGCATGCTGAAGGTATCTTATACCTCCATGGATCATCTTGAAGGAATTTGCCGACGTTCCGGAACAAAAGTCCTCCTTCTCAATCAGGGCTACAGACAATCCCCTGAGGACTGCATCCCAGGCGGCGCAGGCGGCAAAGATCCCTCCACCAATAATCGTCAGATCGAAATGATTTTCTGTAAGATTTTTGATTTCCTGACGCAAATTAAATCCTTTTGTTCGCGCAAACAATGCGCCAAGTTTACGCAATTGATGAATATCAATCCAGAATGTGCAGATTTTACCAGACTTTACCCTGACAGTGAGCCACGCTCACCCGAGCATGACAAATCGAAAATCACCTCAATTCACAGTGATAGTGAAGTCATGGGTAGTGGTACCTGCCAGGTTTTGCACCTGGACAGAAATATTATATGAACCAATGATCGTTGGCACCCAGTCAATGTTCCCGGTATCCGGATGAATGGTCATTCCGGCAGGCGCCGTCAACAGTGAAAACTCGGGGCTCGGATAACCCCTGGTTTCCAGCTGATATGCATACGGCACGCCCACCTCAGCCGTGGTTATGGCCTGCGATGTCGTCTGCGGCAATGTCTGGTTACAGGCAGGCAGGAAGGCGGCCAGTTGTTCAAACCAGACCGGAACCATCTTGTCGAACCCGACCTGGAGGGGATGAATACCGTCATTATTCATATCGTCGATATAATTCAATGCACTCTCATGGTCAGCAATGGTGATGTTCTCACCATTGGCGACCCTCGCTGCAGCCATTGCCACAACGTTATCATTGAACTGGGTAACCAACGGCTCATTGGGCACCTTGTTGATGATTCGCGCCTGAACAATCGAAATATTCGGATCAAAGGCATCAATAATCGTGTGCAGGTCCTCCACCCCGGCAGCCGAAGGATACGGGAACGACGGATCCTCATTCGTACCGATATGCAACAGGACCGCATCGGGTGGATTCTGCGTCAGCCACGTGTTTAGCGAAGCCGCAACACCCGAAATGGTAATCCCGCCATGGCCCTCGTGGTTTCGGTCGTGCGTGCCCGTGGAATCTGTTCTGGTACCGACAAAATCCACGTTATAGCCCGCATCCACCAGGTCAAAGTAAAGCTGGGGGCGATAGCCCTGCATGTTAGTGATTGAATCACCCAGCGGCATGATTGCGACCGGCGATTCACAACCCCAGACACCGCGTCGCAGACCGACCGTGCCATCCTTGTAGTGGCGCGAGATTTCGGCAGGTGTCAATACACGACTGTGCAAAGCGAGCTCGTCAATGGTGCCCGCAAAATGGTAATCCGTGGCCGTGTCGTTCAGCCAGCCGATATTGAGCTCCGCCGCACCCGCGAAGTCCGCGGTATAAGCAACAGCTGCTGCCGCTTCCTCGACACCATCCACGTACAGGCGAATCTCGCCGCTAATCGCATCGCGCACCGCCACCAGGTGATGCCACTGCCCGTCGGCAATGTCGGTGGTTCCCAGTATCGTGGCACCAGTACCCCCGCTGTCAGTCAATGTAAAGGCGGCGATGCCGTTCTCACAGCCCAGCCACCAGTGCAGCTGGCTGCCTGTCTCATGACGGCCCACAATGGATTCGCTACCGATACAGGCAGCACTCTTGTTGACCCAGGCCTCCAGAGAAAACCGGTCAGTAGTTGCCCAGTCAAACAGGCCGACGTCCGGGACGTCGACAGCATTGCCAATGCCATCATATTGCTGCGCACCACTGACACGCCCGGACACGGGCGTCGGGCATGACACACAACCTGCCGTCACTCCGGCAACAGTATCAGTGAAAGCAGATCCGGAAGTCTCGTTGAAAGGGAAATACAGATCCAAACCGCTCGGCAAAGATTTAAACTGGAAAAATGCTGTCTCGATCGCACTATCATTAAACCCTGCCAGAATTGCACGTGCCTTCAGCGTGGCGCTGACAGTCAGCAAGAATGGCCCTGTGTATTCATTGGTACTGGCCGTGGGATCACTGCCATCCAGGGTGTAGTATATCGTCGCACCGGGTGTATTACTCGCCAGCGTCACCAGCACTGAACTGCTGAATATCCCGCCATTCGGAGTGATCGTGGGCTTCTCCACTGTGGAGCCGGTCTCACGCCCACTCTCATCCGGTCCCAACCCCCCGTTGACCGTCGACGGGTCATACGCCGCATCCGTCGTCAGCACCACCTTGTCCACCACCGTCCCGGATTCGCGTACCCACACGTTCACCGTGTGCCCACCCGTTGTTGCAACATCCAGTGTCGCGCGTGCTTTCGACGCCAGCTTGCCAACCCACACATAACCGCCCGCTGTCGGCACGGTCAGGTTCTCACCCGTCGCCAGCTCCTGACCGTCCAGACCCACATGCAACGAGTTCGAACTCGTCGACGGGCCCCATGCCCGCACCCATATATAGTGGGTCCCGGTCGTCACAAAATTCACCTGGTAGTCCAACTGCGGACTCAATGTCGAGTAATTAATGGAATGATTGGTCCTGTCCTCAGGCAAGGCCTGAAGTGCATCACTGCCCGAATACCCCGGATAACCCGCTCCCGCCGACAGCCACGCATGCCCATCCGGCGCCACCACGCTCGCGTGATAACTCTCCGCCTCCATCGACACCACACCCTGCGCTCCACCGTCCTGCTGGAAACCCGCACCGCTGCCCGCCGGCAACACCGTCATCGCCACCGACGCACTGTCATTCCCCACCACCGGATCCGGCTCGTTCAGCCCGCTCACACTTGCCGTGTTCGTCAGCGTGGAACCGCCCGTCCCCGCCGCCACGCTCGCCATAATATGCAGCGTCCGCGTCTGACCATTCAACACACTGCCAACCGTCCACACACCACTGCCACTGTCATAAAACGTGCCCGAACTGCCCGCATCATCACCCACATATGTCAGCCCCAACGGCAAGGCGTCCGTCAACACCACCCCTGTCGCATCCGACGGGCCGTTGTTCGTCACCGTCACCGCGTACTCAACCTGCTGTTCCTCCGCCGGTGTGGCCGTATCCACCGCCAGATCCACCGACAGGTCCACACTGCCCGCCGGCAATACCGTCACCGCCACCGACGCACTGTCATTCCCCGCCACCGGGTCCGGCTCGTTCAGTCCGCTCACACTCGCCGTGTACGTCAGCGTGGATCCACCCGTACCCGCAGCCACGCTCGCCATGATATGCAGCGTCCGCGTCTGGCCATTCAACACACCGCCGACCGCCCACACACCACCACCATAAAAAGTACCCGTCGACGCCGCATCGTCCCCCGCATACGTCAATCCCACCGGTAGGGTGGCCGTCAACACCACCCCCGTCGCATCCAGGGGACCGTTGTTCGTCACCGTCACCGTGTACTCAACACTCTGGCCTTCCACAACTTGCGTCGCCGCATCCACCATCAGGCCCACCGACAAATCCGCATCCGTCGGATCACCCTGCACACTTTGATCCGGTCCCAGGCCCCCATTGACCGTCGACGGGTCATACGCCGCATCCGTCGTCAGCACCACCTTGTCCACCACCGTCCCGGATTCGCGTACCCACACGTTCACCGTGTGCCCACCCGTTGTTGCAACATCCAGTGTCGCGCGTGCTTTCGACGCCAGCTTGCCAACCCACACATAACCGCCCGCTGTCGGCACGGTCAGGTTCTCACCCGTCGCCAGCTCCTGACCGTCCAGACCCACATGCAACGAGTTCGAACTCGTCGACGGGCCCCATGCCCGCACCCATATATAGTGGGTCCCGGTCGTCACAAAATTCACCTGGTAGTCCAACTGCGGACTCAGGCTTGAATATCCCGTCGAATAATTAACCCTGTCCTCCGGTAATACCTGGAGCGCATCACTGCCCGAATACCCCGGATAAACCGAACCCGCCGACAGCCAGGCATGCCCATCCGGCGCCACCACGCTCGCGTGATAACTCTCCGCCTCCATCGACACCACACCCTGCGCTCCACCGTCCTGCTGGAAACCCGCACCGCTGCCCGCCGGCAACACCGTCATCGCCACCGACGCACTGTCATTCCCCACCACCGGATCCGGCTCGTTCAGCCCGCTCACACTTGCCGTGTTCGTCAGCGTGGAACCGCCCGTCCCCGCCGCCACGCTCGCCATAATATGCAGCGTCCGCGTCTGACCATTCAACACACTGCCAACCGTCCACACACCACTGCCACTGTCATAAAACGTGCCCGAACTGCCCGCATCATCACCCACATATGTCAGCCCCAACGGCAAGGCGTCCGTCAACACCACCCCTGTCGCATCCGACGGGCCGTTGTTCGTCACCGTCACCGCGTACTCAACCTGCTGTTCCTCCGCCGGTGTGGCCGTATCCACCGCCAGATCCACCGACAGGTCCACACTGCCCGCCGGCAATACCGTCACCGCCACCGACGCACTGTCATTCCCCGCCACCGGGTCCGGCTCGTTCAGTCCGCTCACACTCGCCGTGTACGTCAGCGTGGATCCACCCGTCCCGCAGCCACGCTTGCCGTAATAGCCAGACTCCGCGTCTGGCCGGTGCTCACACCACCCACCGTCCACACGCCACTGCCACTGTCATAAAACGTGCCTGTCGACGCTGCATCATCACCCACATACGCCAATCCCGCCGGCAAGGCAGACGTCAAGGCCACGCCCGTCGCACCCAGAGGGCCGTTGTTCGTTAGCGTCACCGTGTACACAACACTCTGCCCTTCCACCGGGGTCGCATCATCCACCACCAGACCCACCGACAGGTCCGCATCCGTCGGATCACCCTGCACACTTTGATCCGGTCCCAGGCCCCCATTGATCGTCGACGGGTCATACGCCGCATCCGTCGTCAGCACCACCTTGTCCACCACCGTCCCGGTCTCGCGTACCCAGACGTTCACCGTGTGCCCACCCGCCGTCGCAACATCCAGTGTCGCGCGTGCTTTCGACGCCAGCTTGCCCACCCACACATAACCACCTGACGCCTTCACGGTCAGATTCTCGCCCGTTGCCAGCTCCTGACCGTCCAGACCCACATGCAACGAGTTCGAACTCGTCGACGGGCCCCATGCCCGCACCCATATATAGTGGGTCCCGGTCGTCACAAAATTCACCTGGTAGTCCAGCTGCGGACTCAGGCTTGAATATCCCGTCGAATAATTAACCCTGTCTTCCGGTAATACCTGGAGCGCATCGGTGCCCGAATACCCCGGATAACCCGCTCCCGCCGACAGCCAGGCATGCCCATCCGGCGCCACCACGCTCGTGTGGTAACTCTCCGCCTCCATCGACACCACGCCCTGCGCTCCACCGTCCTGCTGAAAGGTGGCGCTGATTGCCAAGCTTGACGCAAGCATTAACATGGAAAATGCAATGAAATACATTGCAGTTCGCTTAACTGCCCGCAGAACACGAAGACAAATTATTGAATAACAACCAGACATATATCAGCCCTTACTGTTACGCGATTTATCTAATCGCGATATTCTTCATTGTTTTCCTTGAGATGAACCTGACAACAACTGTTGCACCATACCAAGGAAGTGTTTTTATCAATCCACAATGGAGCATGATACAGATTAATTATAGTACTAATCACTGGAATAGCCGCATTCAATAAACTTTCCTTATGATTGAGGGGGACAGCAGTGAGTACTAATAATTAGGTATCTATATCGTCTCCGTTGCCATCGCTCAACTCAATATTGCCTGCTACCGCCGTAATTCATATTCCGGATGTATCAAACCACCTCAGGCGACGCCCGTGTAACTTATTCATCCCTATTCTGTGAATTACAGCGCGCAGCACGACGGTCCTGGCGGCGTACCCAGCAACGCTTTGACGGTCGTGAAGTCAGTAGGATCCACGATGCCGTTGCAGTTCAGGTCCTGATTCGGCGCCAGTGTCGACCCCAGGGTGGACTTCAGGAGTGTAAAATCAGTCGGATCCACGATGCCATTGCCATTGAAGTCCGCATCGCAGATGTTGCCGATACCATCTCCATCGGTATCGCACTGACTCAGGCCATTTACCGGACCGGCGAGCGGTCCATTGGCCACGTTGATGCAATTGTCCTGATCATCGGTGATTCCGTCAAAATCGCTGTCCACAAGTGAGGTGACACTGATTGTAAAGTCATGCGTTATCGCACCTGCTGCGTTTTCAACCTGAACAGAAATATCAAATGACCCGGTTGCCGTTGGCACCCAGTCAATGTTCCCGGTATCCGGATGAATGGTCATTCCGGCAGGCGCCGTCAACAGTGAAAAGTCAGGGCTCGGATAACCCCTGGTTTCCAGCTGATATGCATACGGCACGCCCACCTCAGCCGTGGTTATGGCCTGCGATGTCGTCTGCGGCAATGTCTGGTTACAGGCAGGCAGGAAGGCGGCCAGCTGTTCAAACCAGACCGGAACCATCTTGTCGAACCCGACCTGGAGGGGATGAATACCGTCATTATTCATATCGTCGATATAATTCAATGCACTCTCATGGTCAGCAATGGTGATGTTCTCACCATTGGCGACCCTCGCTGCAGCCATTGCCACAACGTTATCATTGAACTGGGTAACCAACGGCTCATTGGGCACCTTGTTGATGATTCGCGCCTGAACAATCGAAATATTCGGATCAAAGGCATCAATAATCGTGTGCAGGTCCTCCACCCCGGCAGCGGAAGGATACGGGAACGACGGATCCTCATTCGTACCGATATGCAACAGGACCGCATCGGGTGGATTCTGCGTCAGCCACGTGTTTAGCGAAGCCGCAACACCCGAAATGGTAATCCCGCCATGGCCCTCGTGGTTTCGGTCGTGCGTGCCCGTGGAATCTGTTCTGGTACCGACAAAATCCACGTTATAGCCCGCATCCACCAGGTCAAAGTAAAGCTGGGGGCGATAGCCCTGCATGTTAGTGATTGAATCACCCAGCGGCATGATTGCGACCGGCGATTCACAACCCCAGACACCGCGTCGCAGACCGACCGTGCCATCCTTGTAGTGGCGCGAGATTTCGGCAGGTGTCAATACACGACTGTGCAAAGCGAGCTCGTCAATGGTGCCCGCAAAATGGTAATCCGTGGCCGTGTCGTTCAGCCAGCCGATATTGAGCTCCGCCGCACCCGCGAAGTCCGCGGTATAAGCAACAGCTGCTGCCGCTTCCTCGACACCATCCACGTACAGGCGAATCTCGCCGCTAATCGCATCGCGCACCGCCACCAGGTGATGCCACTGCCCGTCGGCAATGTCGGTGGTTCCCAGTATCGTGGCACCAGTACCCCCGCTGTCAGTCAATGTAAAGGCGGCGATGCCGTTCTCACAGCCCAGCCACCAGTGCAGCTGGCTGCCTGTCTCATGACGGCCCACAATGGATTCGCTACCGATACAGGCAGCACTCTTGTTGACCCAGGCCTCCAGAGAAAACCGGTCAGTAGTTGCCCAGTCAAACAGGCCGACGTCCGGGACGTCGACAGCATTGCCAATGCCATCATATTGCTGCGCACCACTGACACGCCCGGGCGCCGGCGTCGGGCATGACACGCAACCTGCCGTTACTCCGGCAACAGTATCAGTGAAAGCAGATCCGGAAGTCTCGTTGAAAGGGAAATACAGATCCAACCCGCTCGGCAAGGGGTTTAACTGGAATATTGCCGTCTCAATAGCACTGTCAACAGACCCTGCCAAAATAGCACGCGCCTTCAGCGTGGCGCTGACAGTCAGCAAGAATGGCCCTGTGTATTCATTGGTACTGGCCGTGGGATCACTGCCATCCAGGGTGTAGTAAATCGTCGCACCGGGTGTATTACTCGCCAGCGTCACCAGCACTGAACTGCTGAATATTCCGCCATTCGGAGTGATCGTGGGCTTCTCCACTGTGGAGCCGGTCTCACGCCCACTCTCATCCGGTCCCAACCCCCCGTTAACCGTCGACGGGTCATACGCCGCATCCGTCGTCAGCACCACCTTGTCCACCACCGTCCCGGATTCGCGCATCCACACGTTCACCGTGTGTGTGCCCGTTGTTGCAACATCCAGCGTCGCGCGCGCATTGCCCGCTACCACCCGGCTTACCCACACATAACCACCCGCTGCCGCCACGCTCATGTTCTCGCCCGTCGCCAGCTCCTGACCGTCCAGACCCACATGCAACGAGTTCGAACTCGTCGACGGGCCCCATGCCCGCACCCATATATAGTGGGTCCCGGTCGTCACAAAATTCACCTGGTAGTCCAGCTGCGGACTCAGGCCCGAATACCCCGTCGAGTAAGTGACACTGTCTTCCGGCAAGGCCTGGAGCGCATCGCTGCCCGAATACCCGGCAAAAACCGAACCCGCCGACAGCCACGCATGCCCATCCGGCGCCACCACGCTCGCGTGGTAACTCTCCGCCTCCATCGACACCACACCCGCCGCTCCACCGTCCTGCTGGAAACTCGCACCCAGGTCCACCGCCACCGTCACATCCACCGACGCACTGTCGTTCCCCGCCACCGGGTCCGGCTCGGCCAGACTGCTCACACTCGCCGTGGTCATCAGCGTGGAGCCACCCGTCCCCGCATCCACGCTCGCCGTAATAGCCAGCGTCAGAACCTGGCCGTTGGTCACGCCACCTACCGTCCACACGCCACTGCCACTGTCATAAAGCGTGCCCGTCACCGCCGCATCGTCACCCACATACGTCAGCCCCACCGGCAAGGCAGCCGTCAATGCCACACCCGTCGCCGCCGCTGGCCCGTTATTCGTCACCGACACTGTGTACACTAACTGCTGACCTTCAGCCGGCGTCAAATCATCCGCCACCAGACCCACCGACAGGTCCGCACTCCCCGCTGCCACCACCGTCACATCCACACTGGCACTGTCATTCCCCGCCACCGGGTCCGGCTCGTTCAGCCCGCTCACACTTGCCGTGTTCGTCAGCACGGAACCACCCGTCCCTGTATCCACGCTTGCCGTAATAGCCAGACTCCGCGTCTGGCCGTTGCTCACACTACCTACCGTCCACACGCCACTGCCACTGTCATAAAACGTGCCCGTCACCGCCGCATCGTCACTCACATACGTCAACCCGAGCGGCAAAACATCCGTCAATGCCACACCTGTCGCATCCAGGGGACCGTTGTTCGTCACCGAAACCGTGTACACGACACTCTGACCTTCAGCCGGGGTCGCATCATCCACCACCAGACCCACCGACAGGTCCGCATCTGTCGGATCAATCTGCACACTTTGATCCGGTCCCAGGCCCCCATTGATCGTCGACGGGTCATACGCCGCATCCGTCGTCAGCACCACCTTGTCCACCACCGTCCCGGTCTCGCGGACCCAGACGTTCACCGTGTGCACACCCGTTGTTGCAACATCCAGCGTCGCATTGGCGTTGCCCGCTACCAGCCAGTGTACCCACTCATAACTACCCGATGCCGGCACGTCAATGTTGAAGGCAGTCGCCACTTCCTGCCCGTCCAGACCTACGTGCACTGAATTCGAACTCGTCGATGGCCCCTGCAGCCGTAACCACACGTGGTGGGTCCCCGTCGCCACAAAGTTCACCTGGTAGTCCAACTGCGGGCTCAGGCTCGAATAGCCCGTATCGTAAAACACACTATCCTCCGGCAACGCCTGCAGGGCGTCCGTTCCGGAAAAACCCGGGAAACCCGCTCCCGCCGACAGCCACGCGTGGCCATCCGGTGCCACCACGCTCGCGTGGTAACTCTCCGCCTCCATCGACACCACGCCCTGCGCTCCACCGTCCTGCTGGAAACCCGCACCGCTGCCCGCCGGCAACACCGTCACTGCCACCGATGCACTGTCATTCCCTACCACCGGGTCCGGCTCGTTCAGAGCACTCACACTCGCCGTGTTCGTCAGCGTGGAACCGCCTGTCCCCGCCGCCACGCTAGCCATGATAGCCAGCGTCCGCGTCTGACCATTGAGCACACTGCCCACCGTCCACACACCACTGCCACTGTCATAAACTGTACCCGTCGACGCCGCATCATCACCCACATACGTCAGCCCCGCCGGCAAGGCGTCCGTCAACGCCACGCCCGTTGCATCCAGAGGGCCGTCGTTGGTCACCGTGATCGTGTAGACAACGCTCTGGCCTTCCACCACGTGCGTGGCCGCATCGACCACCAGGCCCACTGACAGGTTCAATGTATCCTGCACCGATTGAACGATCGGAAGAATAAAGGGCTCGACAATCGAGTAGTCACTATTCCAGTCTGGACGCCATCCAGAACCTGCGCGCGTGGCAACGATGTCAAGGCTCGGGATGACCACAATCAGGCTATCACCGAGCCCCCAGGCCCAGTAAGCATCTTCCGGAACCCCCGCAATCCTGCCATCACCGTTGTTCCACCACAGAAGGCCGTAATGTTGGGATGCATTGAAATGGCTGGCAGCGTTGTTAACCGGCAGGCCAACCACAGCCGGCACAGGTTGCCGTGCCTGATCAATGAAAGTCTGGGGCAGGAGGGTGTTGCCATCCCATTCACCACGACGTAAATACAAATAGCCAATCCGCGCCATTGCATCCACATCCGCGCTGATTCCTGCGGCGAACTCCCGGCTCTTTATTCCATTGATGGTGTCATTTCGAAAGGCGTTATCACGCCATGTGAGATCAGCAGCGGTAATTCCGAGGAATGAAAAAACCCGATCAGACATCAGGGTGTGAAGATCCTGCCCATACAAAACCGTGAGCACATCCGCCAGCCAGTTAGCCCCGCCATTGGAATAGTTCCAGGTGGTATTCGGCTGAAACAACAAATTGCCATAACCACTGGCTGCTTCAAAACCGGCAGTATGGGTTGCTAACTGCTGGATCGTGATACCCTCCAGCCAGCCTGTCGTCGCGTTGCTTGCAGGAGGAATTCCGAAACCGGGATAGTGCTGCTGTGCAAAATCGGCGAGATTCAGCAGGGTGTCCTGTAAGGCCAAACCAATAACCGTGGCACCGATTGACTTGGTTGTTGATTTGAGATCGAAGCGTTGAGTGTCATCCCCCCAGGACATGGCAAGCTTGCCTGCCCTGGTGATATAACCAGCCCCACCACCGGTCAACGCATAATCGCGAGCCTGCTCCAGCTTCGCCTGATCCAGGTTCAATTCTGCCGGCGTGGCAATCGCCCACCCCGTGGTGGGCCAGTCCACAGCAAATGCTGGAGCAGGGGCGTAAGCAAGCGCGGCAAGAGCCAACACAACGAGATATGAAGCTATGATCTTGACAGTGTGGTAAGTAGTAGGGAAATTCATTGGAGAGCGCACCGGGGTAGCCTTAATACGAATTGGAAAGGTATAAGCCACCAGTTCTGCATGGCACATTCTCCGTCTCTTTCCTGAAGGAGTGTAGACGCAGCAGGCAAAAGTATATTCACTACTAGCATGGAATAATCTATCAATTAACTCATCTAATAGCACTAGTACAAAAGTACATATCCGACGGAGACAACGATTGAAAATCATTCGACACGTACCGTTCATTGTCTGTGCATGTCATATCACGATGATAGCTTTGATAATTCCACATAAAATTAATGGGAATATCGATCGCCAGATAATGGCTAACCGTCTAAGTCGTTATATTCATAGCTAATCCAGCGAAACACTGGCACCCATATGATCTGAAGTGTATTTATACGAGTTTGTATTTTAAAGGGAAATCACAATTGTCGACTCCTATAGGCCACAGCCTGGCGGGTATTGCACTAAGCCGGTTAACTAGCAGCTCAGCGGCAACCCCTGGATATCGCTGGTATGCCTTCGGAATCGTGGCGGCAAATGCAGCTGACCTCGATTTTCTTCCTGGATTGCTTACCGGCAATATCAATCTCTATCATCAGGGGCTGACACACAGTATTTTTTTTGCGCTTGTCTTTGGACTTGTATCTGCAATATTCATTTCGAAATGGCTGCATTACAGGCCCTTGCCAGTTGCCGCAGCAGGCATTCTGTTTTATTGCTCCCACCTGATCCTGGATTATTTTCGGGCAGATGCCCGGGAACCGTTTGGTATTCCATTATTCTGGCCACTCAGCGACCAGCACTGGATTTCCTCAAAGCAGGTATTCCACGGCATCAAGCATGGAGTCCCGGGTGATAACCTGACTGTATTTTTCAGCCAACTGTTTTCCCACACAAATTTAATTGCTGTTGGCATCGAAATCATTATCCTGCTACCGATCCTCTTTTCCGTTGTTTACATTACCCGCAGGAAATCTACGGCCAAAAAAAACGCCCGAAACGCAGCACCCGTCAAATAACGGTATGTACATTCACGGTCAGCTGATTCTGGCTTTCGCACGCCCCTAAATAAAATTCCCGGAGAAGCCATTTATGAAAGAAATCAATAAAAACGAAATCATCCGCGAGAAGCTGGCAACTGCCCGGACTTCGCCCTTGCAGGCATACAGGGATCTGACCACGGGTAACGCTTCAGCAGGCTTCTTTTTTCGTTATGAGTTATTAACGTTTCTATTCGGTTCCCTGTCCGGGGGACTTGGTTTCCTGCTGCGCAAGAAATTTTATCGCGGTTTATTCAGGGCCGCCGGACGCGGAATGATAATCGGTAGAAACGTCGTAATCCGTCACCCGAAGAATATTGAGCTGGGAGACAATGTTACAATTGACGATCTCTGTCTTATTGACGGTCGCGGGGCAGGAACTGACGGCGTCGTCATTGAAGACCAGGTTATTATAAATCGCAACTGTATGATTCAGGCAAAGACGGGGCCGATTCGCCTCGGTGCGAGAACAACGATCGGGAGTAATTCCGTCATTGTTTCCATGGCAGGCGTTGAATTCGGAGAAGCGGTTCTGGTTGCAGGAAATTGCTACTTTTCAGCCGGTGCATATCACGTTGATGACATTTCATCAGCAGTCATGGATCAAGGCGCCTATTCCAAAGGACCAATCATTCTCGGCGATAATACCTGGGTCGGAACCGGCGCCATCATCCTCGATGGGGTCAAGGTCGGCGAGGGTGCAATCATTGGCGCCGGGGCGGTGGTAACCAAAGATGTCCCTGACTATGCAATAGTTGCCGGCGTCCCTGCCAAGGTCATCCGGATGCGCCAGTAAGGTAGAACAATACCCGGACTTTCGCGACTACTGCGTTATCCTGACGGGTTATCGCCAGGCTTTACTCCGGCTCGCCTTTCATACTCGCGTTGTTTGCAGTAATAAAACGCCCCTGCACAAGCCCGAAGTTGTCACTGCCGGGTCCGGTGTAGATCATGACAAACTGCATGCCACTACCGCTCCATTTATTGGAAAAATTCCAGTAAACAGTCTTTTCGCCGTCCTGCAATCCTAAACCCCATGGATTGGCAAACAGCACGGTATACCACGGCCCCCAAGGCTGGGTTGCCTCATAGATACCTATATGGCCATTATTCTCCCTGAATCGGCTGACCTGCTGTGTAATGAGCAGATAGCGCCCCAGATTCTGGTTGTAAGTCACAGCAGTTCGCATCACGCCATTTTCATCACTAAAGACACTGCGACGTTGATTGATATCTTTTACCCATACGGCCTGCCCCTGGTCACCAGGCCCGGCAAAATACTCATACTCATCATGCACAGCCAGGGAACCCATGGGAACTCGCATCAAGGAAATAGTTCCAGGGACCTGCACATCCCATTCACCCGTTGAGACATCCGGTGCGTAGATATAGACATATTCATCTCTACTACCCTGGTAACCGGGGCCAAATTGCAGGAAGGTTGGCGCAAAAAAAGGTGAACTGCCCTCAAAATTCTCTGGGCTGAATCGTACCCCCGCAGATTGCCAGCTCAAGCCGTGGTCAGTGGAATAAAACAGGTCCTGATGGGTAAATGCGGAATCGCTCGAACCCTCTCCCGTCCGCCAGAGCCAGAGCGTATCGTGTACAGCAAGAATACCGTAGCTCTTCCCCTTGAATTCTGCACTCTTCAGGCCCTGGTAGCCCCCCCAGATATTACTCGCCTTGAATTCATCCACAGGCCCATCAAGACGGGCCACACCCATGCTGACACGACCTTTATGATTGGTACCGTTAAAGCCACCACCATCACCCCAGGTGGTAAACTGACTCCCGTCTTTTGACCAGGTGATCGCCCAGTTATCACTGCCCTCTGCCAGGGTCACCATGCTCCCGAGGTCGAACTCGATACCGACAACAAAGGTACTGGGTGGATGACTGCTGACATATTGTTTCTCAGTCGTGCAGCCATGCATGTAGAACAGAGCACATACCAGCAACACTGTGCGCACTTGCCGCATCGGAAAACAGTTACAGCGTAGCCAGGTGTTCCGACAATCGATGCGCAAGGGCTACAATTGTCAGTGTTGGATTTGCCACGCCCGAGGTCACAAAAACCGAACTGCTGAGGACATAGAGATTGTCTGTACCATGCACACGTAAGTTGGGATCAACCACACCGTCTTTATCAGAAACGCTCATACGGGTACCTCCCATATGATGATGCGACCAATGCAGCGGCGTATCCGTCTTTACAATATCAGCGCTCTGTAACCTGCTGAATATATCGTGCACAATCGTCTCACCGGCCTCCCATAGTTCCTGGTCTCGCTCAGAAAATGCCAGCTGTATATCGGCACCCGGATTACCGAATGGATCACGATTTTCAGAATTAAGCCGGATTCTATTCTCTGCAACCGGCGCCATTTCAATCCCAAGTGAGATCTTTAGATCATTTTTCGAAGGCTTACTGTAAAAACCAAGCAGCACACCACCCAATCCCTTTTCCCTCATTGGCTCGCTGAACTGGTACGTTCTGCCCAGCAACCATTTTTCGAAGGGCTTTATTCCAGGAATCTCAGCGGAATAGCTGACAAAAGGGTGCTCCATAAAATAATGCCCCAGGTGCCCGCCTGTATTTCCCAGCCCGCCAGGAAACTGATCGCTTCCTGACAGCAACAAGAGCCGGTTGGACTCCGCACCCCCACAGGCCACCACATAACGCTCTGCCCTGACGACCTTGTTCACACCGCCTAATGACTCGGCCTGCAGGCCTGTCACTCTGCCAGAAGAATCTGTTAAGACACGGGTAACGGTCGCATTGCTCAGCACCTGTACATTGCTACGCTTGCTCAGCCCAGGCAGCAGATCCGCGCCAAAACGCAGCGGCCCATCGTCATCGAGGATTCTCTTCTTTCTTGATACCGGCGGATAGTCGATTGCGATACCCAACGGCTCTATTATTTCCCTCAACGGGCTAATATCCTGAGGCGCATTACCAGGTAAATCCTTTATCCTGGGAGCATGCGACGCAGTCAGCTTATCAGCGACAACGTGAAGTGATTCTTCCGCCGCCTGATAGAAGGGCTGCAGCTCGGTGTAGGATATTGGCCACCCGGATGGTGCATAGGGGCTCGCAGAAAAATCTGCTGGCTGCATACGAGGAGTTCGTCCGGTCCAGATATTGGAGGTGCCACCAAAACCACGGTATCTGGAACTCTGCAAAGGGTAATCTATGGCCCCACTACTGCTGTATACATCGAGCTTAAAAGCTGCCTGCATCCCATTAGTGTCAGTTGTTGCCACTCCTGACTCTAATAACAAAACACGGGAACCGGCATCACTCAACCGTTGAGCCAGTGTGCAGCCTGCCGGACCGGTCCCCACAATACAGACATCAAATTCTGCATTTGGGTTAAATTGCTCCAGGGGTTGATGCTGCACAGTGAGCCGTGTGGACCAATTACGGAATACCAAACCGGTCCCTGCCATTACAGCACCGGTCGCAATTCCTGCCAGCAGAGTTCTTCTTTTCACATTAGTGATCCTTAAGCAAGCGTTGGTATAAGCCTATGCAACTAAAGTGTGCACACGGGCCATGGTATTCATACTATGAGATCATTGGCATATGCAATCTCAGACAGTTGACTGGCGATTCACGACACCTCATCGATTACAAGAAATGACTAATTCGCATACACCCAGACAGGAATTCAGCCACATGAAACGCTGAGGAATCATTTTGTAGCGACGCCTGCCGTTGATACTCTGCCTCCCTAAATGGGCAATGTTCCAAGAATCGCATCTACGTCGTTTTCAACAGATGCATGTACAATCGTTGCGACACTCAAAGACATTCAGACTTTTCCAACCCATTCAGGTGATTGTAGTGCCGAAAATTATACTAATTATTTTAATAATAACTATTTTAATTGTTTCCTTTAGTTACTTTGGTACGGGAATGCATCAGACCATGGTCGCACCCTATCCGGACAGCCCAGTTATCAGTTCTGTCGATTTTGCGTGGTCTACCCATAACCAGAGAGCTAAAGGCAGTGACAACTGGCCAGTAACCTGGGCAGATGACAATCACCAGTACACTTCATGGGGTGATGGTGGCGGTTTCAGCGGCTCCAACTCGAGAGGCCGCGTGAGCCTGGGATTTGCAAGAATTGAGGGCGACTCGAAAACGACGGGAACGAATAATCCGTTCAGGGGAGTCAATATTTATGGTGGGTTCCAGCCGCTAGTGACCTCTTCCATCGACGGAAAATCGTACGGGATATTGTCTGTCGAGAACTCATTGTATGCATGGATCAGCCCCGGCAGCGGGGCCGATGGCTATCGTGAAGCCAGGCTGTACCAGTCTTTAGACTACGCCAGAAGCTGGGAGCCGCTGCCATGGAGCTTCACAAAAGAGAACAAATTCATATTTCCCACGTTTCTTCAATTTGGCAGGGGTTACTCGAATTCCAGAGACAATTATGTCTATATATACGCCAGCATTCTGCAAAACGACGCAGAGCTATCGGTTCAAAAACCCGGGCACATTGCGCTTCTCAGGGTACCGATCAACCAACTTACCAATCGTCACTCTTATGAAGTGTTTAGTGGTTTAAACGACAACGGCTTGCCCTCATGGTCAGCTAATACGGCTGACTGGAAGCCGGTCTTCAGCGACTCTAACGGTGTTGGCTGGAATGTAAGCGTCAGCTACAATCCTGGCTTGAAGAAGTACTTCCTGATGACTGAACACCATGCGTCTTCAAAGGGACACCTGGGAATATTCGACAGCAACGAGCCATGGGGTCCTTGGCATACCACGTATTATGGTAGCCTTGGCCGCTTCTGGTCTGACATGTCCACTTTTTATTTCAATTTTTCAAACAAGTGGCTGAGTCTGGACGGGAAGGACTTTGTCCTCATATTTACCGGCACAGGCAAGTATGACGCCTACAATAGTGTTGAAGGAAAATTTATTGTCCGTGAATGACTGCCAGAGAAGGATTAGTCGTTAATCACGAAATTAAATTCACGGATACCGATACATGTTCGCCCCATACGAATTCAGCCCCAAAATCAATCCGGTGACGGTCTTCCTTCTCGCCGTTTTACTGACAATTGTTGCCGCAATCCCGCGCCTGTATAACCTGGGCGGGTTAAGTTTTTACATGGATGAGGAAACTACTGCTTTCGCCTCCAGATCGATGGCTGAGGGGAAAGGACCGCAAATGCCCAGCGGAATGCCCTATCATCGCGCACTCCCACATTCGTGGTTGAATTCCCTCTCTGCCAGATTGATCGGATTAAATGACGAGATATCTTACAGACTACCTGGTGCGATACTCGGTATTTTAACGGCTCCACTAATCTTTGTACTGGCCAGGCCCTTCGTGGGCACGCAGATCGCATTTCTGGCGGCTCTGCTGCTCGCGCTGTCTGAATGGCACATCATTATTTCCAGACAGGCAAGAATGTATGCACCATTCATCTTTGTTTACGTTGCCACCGTGTTCACCATATTACATTGGACTCAAAAAGATGAATTCAGGTATCTGGCGCTGTCCGGTGCCCTGTTTATTCTCTCGACAACTTTTCACAGCCTCGGTATTTTTGCAGCTTTTATTCCGCTTATAGCGCTTTCTATAAAAGGTTTCGCAAAAACACCACAATACAAACTGATTGCTTTTTCGCTCGTCGCCGGGGCGACTGCTTATCTCTATAGCCAGATGTTTACCGCAGCTCCGTATCAGGAATGGGCCAATGCTCATGCCGTTATAAGCATCGATACAGGATCCGGCAATTTTCTGTCCCGGCACATTGCCACAAATGGCCTGCTTATAGTGCAAGGCATAGTTGGACTGTTACTGGGTATCTGGCTGGGTCGTAGCTCCGGCTTTTCGGACAGTGACAATGGCAAGGAATTCCGGATTCTGGCCGGATATCTGCTTGCGATAGCATTTGGATGCTTGGCATGCACCGGGCAATTACACGGTGCATTTCTGGCGATTTTACTGATATTACTACTCTACCCTGGTTCACTTGGTGACTACCTGAAACAGGCCTATAAACCGCTCGTCGCCATTACAGTCATCACGATAATAGTCTCTGTTGCAGTCATTTATGAATCTGGACTGGTGCCAGGGATTAAATCACTGTTTACTTTTCCCTACCCGAACTGGATTGTTTTAAACACGATATCTCCCGGCATCACTCTGCTGTTCATACTCACCATGTTATTCCTGGCAACAACAAAAAAGAGCACAGATAAAACTGTCATCATGGTCTTGCTGGCAAGCGCCCTGTTTCCTATTATCGCCGTAGGCATTTTCAAAAAATGGGCGCCTGCCCGGTATCTGATACAGGCACACCCGTTTATGTTGATAGTGAGTGCATATACGCTGCACGTATTTGCCAGTACATTCCTCCAGCGTTTCAACATAAACAAGCAAGCCATGCCTGCCATCATCACAGGCCTGGTTGCATTATCAGGGATTCTTGGGGGGCATGGGCTGGTACAAGCCTATAAAGCAGGGACCGTCCAGCATGGTGAAAGCCTGAATGCAGCAGCGCTTGGCTTTCCGATCTATCCTGATCACAAGTTTCCCGGTGAATATGTGGCAAAACACAGAAAGCCTGATGACATCATTGTCGCAGAGGACGTTCTACAACAACAATGGTATGCAGGAAAAGTGGATTATTGGCTACGCAGCTATGGCTCTGAATCTGGCGGTAACTTTTTATATAAAGGAAAAGATGGAAATTTGCATGATATCTATGTCAACAGCATAGTTACTACACCAAAAATATTAGACTTTCTCACGAACAATAAAAACCAGAAAATATGGCTAATCACCTCTAGCGAAACGTATTATCTGCGCGATTTATATCTATCAGATAACCAACGTCAATGGCTGGAAACTATAGAAAATAGCTACACACCCGTGTTTACAGGAAAAGATGAAATTACCAGAGTCTATTGCCTGAACTGCGAGACCTTTCATTAGATTGTTCTCAACATGCCCGTGAAAGATACTTCTAATCCCAAGGTGCTGCATATCGCGTCGGGAGACCTGTGGGCGGGCGCTGAAGTACAACTCTACACACTTGCAAAAACATTACATAGCAAGATCAATGTTCCTGTAAGCGTAATACTATTGAACCATGGTGAACTGGAAGACAGACTTCTCAATGCCGGCATTGAAACCATTGTATCTCGATGAAACAAAACTGAACGGACTACAAATCCTCCATCGTCTCATTCATATCATTCGGCAACTTAATCCCGATGTTGTACACACCCACAGATCAAAGGAAAACATCCTGGGTGGTATCGCTGCCGTACTCGCTGGCGGTATCCCTTCAATCAGAACCGCTCATGGTGCCCCCGAACATCAGCCAAACTGGTGGCAATTTCCAAAACGTACCATCCGTTTTCTTGACTGGTTAACCGGGCGCTATCTGCAAAAAAAGATCATCGCCGTATCAGATGACCTTGCCAATATCCTGAGAGAGGATTTTCCTTTAGAAAAAATAACTGTAATAGAGAATGGTGTCGACCTGGATATCTGCCACAGCCATAACATGAAGCAGAGACGTGATGCAGGCATCGTAACAGATAATTTCAGAATTGGCCTGGCGGGCCGGCTCACCCCCGTAAAGCGGATCGACCTGTTTATCCAGACTGCGCAGTATCTTCAGGAGCATCATCCAGATCTAAACGCAAGTTTCCATATTTTTGGGGATGGACCCATGCGTAATGAACTCGAAAATCTCAGCACTAGTTTGAAAACTGGTGAAACGGTGACATTTGAGGGTCACCGGGAAGATATTCACCAAGCGCTGCATGAACTGGATATACTAATGATAACCTCCGATCATGAAGGTCTGCCCATGATTCTTCTCGAGGCCATGGCATTACAAGTTCCGGTAATTGCTCATAGCGTTGGGGGAATTCCCAGGGCTCTGGATTACGGCTCATGCGGTTTACTGGTTCAGAATCATACCCCCGCTGGCTATGGTAATGCTATTTATCAGCTGGCGGCATCACTTCCAATGCGTAATGAATTGGTAAAAAATGCGCTAAATCACGTAAACCAACATTATTCAGCCGACAAGAACGCTCGTAGTTACGTTCTGGCATACACAGAGATATAAGAAAGCGACCAATGAAAAGCACATCGAACAAAATGGTAAGTCACACCTCCATCTATATGTTTGGTGACATCCTCAGGCACAGCGTCAGCGTGATAATGCTTCCGATATACACACGCTTTCTAACACCTGAAGACTATGGCACGGTCGAGCTGTTATCCATGCTTATAGACTTTGCAACGATTATATTTGGTGCAAGGGTGGCACAAGCTGTATTTCGTTACTACTGTACAGCAACATCCATAGATGAAAAAAATAGCATTATAGCGTCTGCGCTTTTTCTTGGTTTTATGCTCAATGGGGTTGGCTCGATAATTATTGCTGTTTTATCAGAGCCATTGGCAGTCGCCATTTTTTCGGACCCCTCATTTAAAACATATATCGCACTTTTTGCGGTCACCATGTTTCTAATACCATTGAATCAAATCCCGCTGACACACATACGCGCTCAACAGAAACCCTGGCTATTCCTTTTTTTCAGTATTTTCAGACTTACCCTTCAGCTTTCACTCAATATATACTTTGTTGTGTCTCTTAACCTACATGTGGAAGGTGTAATATACAGTGCAGTAATATCCAGTATTATTACGGCCATTCTCCTAACAGGCTACTCAATTTCAACAGCCGGGCTAAGGGTTAGAATATCTGAATGCAAAAGACTGTTCACATTCAGCCTCCCGCTAAAAATTGCATCCTTTGCTACGTTTTACCTGACGTTTGGGGACCGATATTTTCTAAACCTCTTCTCTGACTTGTCACAGGTCGGAATTTATGCGCTGGGCTATAAATTCGGGTTCATATTTACACTCCTCGCATGGACCCCGTTTGAGCGAATGTGGGACGCTGAGAAATATGTTGTGGCAGAAAAACCTGATGCGAAAGCGATCTACCAAAAGACTTTCTTATATACAAGTTCTATTCTTATATTCCTTGGACTTTGTATATCACTATACTCAAAAGACCTTCTGAAAATCATGGCAGACCCTGCCTTTCTGAACGCCTATAAAATAGTTCCTATTATTATTATTGCTTATGTTTTTCAAGCGTGGTCTAAATTCTGCAACCTTGGGATACTACTAAAAGCGAAAACCATGGATATTGCCTACTCTGAATTTTTCGCCGCTATAATTATTACGGTTGCTTATTTTTTCCTAATACCTGCTTATGGTATTTTTGGTGCCGCCTGGGCCACTGTCATCGGATTCTCAGCAAGGTTTTACTGGATAAACAAGAAGAGCATTCAATATTTCGATATGGAGTTGCCATGGACAAAGGTAATAATGACTGCAGCACTAGCACTCATTACGCTATCACTATCACTACTAGCCCCTGAAAATATATTTGAATCTATATTGATACGCACCCTGCTAATCATCCTTTTTACAACCACTTACTTCATATCACCCATCCTCTCCAGTGGTGAAAAGGCGGAATTTTCGAAAAAGATTTTTGATCTGGCACACTCTGTAAAATCTTCATTGCCACCACGATAGGTGTCAAAAAAGGACAATACGGCAGCCTGTTAGATTCAAGGCGCTGGCAGGCGACGGCAACCGACGCCTGAAACAGCTCTTTGCGGAGAAAGAACTTAGCATCCAGACGCCCATGACGATTGTTGAAGGAAAATATTGAGTCCTTCGCAGAAACGGCAACCCCTGAGATCTGTCATAAAGGTGTAATGTTACTGCCTAGCTTTACAACCAGACTAGAGCTCTAAATCTTTCAACATCCTTGTAGTAACATTTCTGTGATATGAGGTCTCACTAAATAACTCTCTAGCTCTTTCGCGTGCATTCTGACCTAATTTTCTACGCGCTTCGTAATCACGTATCAATCCAGCAAGTGTTTCTGCTAGCGCATAACTGTCTCCAGGAGGAATCAAAATGCCATACTTATCCTCCCCTACAACCTCTGGAATACCACCAACACGTGTAGCAACGAGCGCTTTACCGGCCGCCATACCTTCCGCGACAGTTGATCCGAATCCTTCTCCCCACTCTGAAGGCACCACGATAATATCAGAGTTACACGCATATTCGTGAGTGCTATCAAGCCTGCCTAGGAATATTATTTTCTCCGTGACGCTTAGTTCATGTGCCATTTGTTTAAAGCAATCCAGATCTGGGCCTGATCCAGCATACTGCAAAACGAAGTTGTTAATTTCTAATTTCTTACTGAGTATCTCAACTGCTTTAATGAGAGTTATTATCCCTTTATGCTTGGTCGCACGTGCACAGCAAAATATAACGATTTCATGGTTTATGTTGTTAGCTCTATCAGCACATGAATATTTCTCTATATCAATCCCATTTAATATCTTTATACTCACTTTCAGGGTAGCAATTTTTATTAATTAACCTATGACGCACAAACTCTGATATCGCATATACGTAATCCGCCCTAATGGAGGGCATTCGATTTGGCACTGACTTTAGAAACTTTTTTATCCCCTTTTCGGGCAACACAAAGTACGGATTTTCTACGGACACGCGGCAATGAACGATAATCTTATAAACTCCCCATAAGCGTAGAATGGCATAAAGCCAGTGCCATGTTGGCATATCCGTTAAATATACGTACTTGATATT
>CAVVHS010000009.1:0-467918 GCA_963748215.1 uncultured Gammaproteobacteria bacterium
TTCTGAAGAAAAAAGTCATGCTGCTGATATCCCTGCTGTGTTTTGCCTGGGGTATCCCGGCCACCGTCTCTGCCGCGGAAACCCTGTTCAGCAAGGCGCGTTTCTCCCAGTTGCTGGAGGGTGACGTAGAGCTGGCCCCGGTTGGGCATCGGGCTGGCCTGCACATGACGTTCAAGTCGCCCTCGGATTACGGGGATGCCTTCAATGCGGCGCATGCCGACAGCCCGGGCGGTAACGGCAGTGGTGTTCATTTCTCCGTGCGGATGCCCTGGAAATAAACCCCGGGCTGCACGACCTGTGCAGCCTTCATCCTGATAGTCCCGTTACCCGCGTCGCGCTGCCCGGTTGGCCAGCGCGGCAAATTCCTCCAGGCCCAGTGTTTCGGCGCGTGCCGTCGGATCGACCCCCGCCAGTCTGATCTCGTCAGCCTCCAGCAGGTCGCGCAGCGCGTTGCGCAGGGTCTTGCGCCGCTGGGCGAAGGCCTGCCGCACCAGCGTGGCAAACACGGCCTCGTCGGCGACGGTCACCGGCGGGCTGGCAAACGGCACCAGACGCACAAAGGCCGAGTCCACTTTCGGCGGTGGAGTGAAGGCGCCAGGACCGATAGTGAACAGCGGATACACCTTGCAGCGGTATTGCAGCATGACGCTCAGGCGGCCGTACTGGCCGCTGCCTGGCGATGCGGCCATGCGCTCCACCACTTCCTTCTGCAGCATGAAATGCATGTCGCCGATGCACCGGCTCTGGTCCAGCAGGTGAAACAGCAGCGGCGTGGAAATGTTGTAAGGCAGATTACCGACGATTCTCAGTGCTGCCCCGTCAGCCAGGCTGCAGAAATCGAAGCGCAGGGCGTCGGTGTTATGTACCGTGAGCTCACCGGTCGCGCGGCAGCGGTTCTGCAGCGGCTGTATCAGGTCGCGGTCGAGTTCGATGACCGTGAGCCTGCCGGCTGCCTCGAGCAGGGGCAGCGTTATCGCACCCTGGCCCGGACCAATCTCGACCAGCTGTTCGCCTGGACGTGGCCGGACTGCGGCGACGATATTTTCGATGACGGCCGGGTCATGCAGAAAATTCTGGCCGAACCTTTTCCTGGGACGGTGGCTCAAGGGCTTGTCCTGGTGTTTGCGAAGGAATTCAGCCGATTATGAAGGAGTGGGTTGGGAATGCCCACGGGGATCAGGAATTTAGGGCTTCGCGGAGAAAGACAGTGGGTCGCTTCGATTTTCGCGGCGGTTGGAATCACAACTTTGAAACCGGCCCCACATGCTTCGGCCATCGCCTGGTAATCTGAGACGCATGGCAGCCTCGCAAGGACGCGATCATGTTGCCGTTGCCGGCTGGCAAGGACGCCAGTGAGGGTGTCGGCGCGCCGCCCAAGAAGAAAGCCAAAATGTCTTTGGAGACTTTGGATGACAAGTTATTCGGTTACCTGATGTCCGGTCCGCCAGGAGATAGATTTGAGTGCTTGGCAAAGAAGCTCTATGCAGCAGAATTGGGTGTGATCTGTGACGCTGTCTCCCGTTAGAGAGATCATTGAAAACTCGAGAGCTGTGCGACGATGGCTCCTGGCCGAACCTTTTCCTTGGATTGTGCATCGGGCGAGCGTTCCGGAACTGGTGCCTGCGTGCAATGAAGCGGCAACCATATCATGCGGCTTGCCCGGCGCACACAGCATGGCTGTCAGTGCTGCCGCATGTTCAGTTATGACGGCGGTATGCCTGTGCGGTTCCGGCCCCGGTTGCGCGGTCACGGTGGACAGTCAGGCCTGATTGACGCAACAATGGACTCTGCCGTCGGTTGGGACGACGCGGTGTTGCCGTGTTCGCCGGTGCTGGCGGGCGAGGAGTCGGTCATGGACAGGTTTACGCGTAACTACAGTATTTTTCTGGGTCTCGTGGTGCTCGGCTTGCTGCTGTGGGTATTCAGCGAGGATCCGCAGGTCACGGAATTGAACGAACTGCTCGACAGCGATGCCGGGCTTGCAGCCTATCCGTACCGGTTCCGTGTGTTCAGCCTGCAGGACGGGGTCGCGGTTATGGGTACACCACGCAGCGCCGAATTCCCCGCCTTCCGGGCACTGGAGATACTCTACCCCGGGCTGGGTGGCCGTGACCAGGATGATCCGGACCTGATGGCGGGCCAGCTGGAGATGGCGCGCATTCAGGAGCATGCGCGCACGCTCGTGCTGGAGTCCGGCAAGGTAAAGCAGGTACGCTGGGAACTGGACAGCAACTGGCTGACCAGGCACGGTATATCGGCGGATACCTACTGAGCCTGTCCAGCCCGGGTTGATGCTAGCCCGCATTTCTCACCGGGATCCCGGAGAAGGTGAGCCATTTTTACGGGCGTAGCCCGGGTCGAGAGGCTGGCCTGGGCCATGCTGGTCGCTCCCGGCATCCTGCCTCCCGCGACGATGGACAGGAGTCCGAGTGTCGCGAAGTACAGGGATGTGCGAGAGCGACCACTTGAACGCCCCTGTACATCGCAAGTACGGGTGCACGAGAACCAGCCAGGGCCGGGATAGGCAATGCCCGTTGACACGCTGGTTTATGCCGAACTGGCATCATTTCAGCTCATTATGTGAAATAACTGCCGCCCGGTGAGAAATGCGGGCTAGGCGCGGGTGCTGTTGCCGGTGATTGCGCACGGCTCGTCCCGGCACTTGTTTACCTCGATCGTGACGTGGGACAGCCAGTCGAAATTCCCCAGCAGTTGCCGGTAGTGTTCCGCAGGTTGCGGGTCGTGCGTCACCAGTGAAATGATCGCCGCATAGTCGTTGGCGCCGATTTTCCAGACATGGATGTCGGCAATCCTGTTGTCTGTGTCGTTTTCTATGGCTTTCCTGACGGCGGTCTGGCGGGCGCTGTCGATGCTGGCATCGAGCAGCACCGGTCCGGTTTGCGTGAGCAATCCGTACGACCAGCGCGAGATGATGATCGCACCTACCATGCCCATCACCGGATCAAGCCACGTCCAGCCCAGGAACTTGCCGGATACCAGCGCGGCAATGGCCAGCAACGAGGTCAGCGCGTCGGCCAGTACATGCAGGTAGGCGGCGCGCAGGTTATGGTCATGATGTTCGTGTTCGTGTTCGTGTTCGTGTTCGTGAGCATGTGTGTGGCCGTCTTTCAGCAGCAGGGCGCTGACGATATTGACCAGCAACCCGATGAAAGCGACCACGATGGCTTCATTGAAGTGAATGGCGTGCGGGACAATGATCCGCTGCAGCGATTCGAGCAGCATGACCAGGGCCACGACCGCCAGCACCACCGCGCTGGTATAGCCGCCCAGGACACTTACCTTGCCGGTGCCGAAGGAATACTCGGGATTGTCGGCATGCCGGCGTGCATAGCGGTAGGCGAAGATGGTGATCATGAACGCGGCGACGTGTGTGCCCATGTGCCAGCCATCCGCCAGCAGCGCCATGGAACCGAACACGCTGCCCGCGGCGATTTCCACCACCATGGTCAGCGCGGTCAGTACCAGTACCAGGCGCGTGCGCCGTTCGCCCTTTTCGTTCTGCACTGAAAAGTCGTGGTTGTGCTGCAGCTGTTCCAGGGTGTGGCCGTGCATCTCCCCGTTCGCTTGTGCGTTGCCCGGCATCACTTGCGACCCGTCAGTCGGACCATTGCCGCGCCATCTCCACCGCGTGGCGCATGGCCACCCGCAGGCTGCCGGTATCGACGCGCCCGGTGCCGGCGAGTTCCAGGGCGGTGCCGTGGTCGACCGAGGTGCGGATGATCGGCAGTCCGAGCGTGATGTTGACGGCGCGGCCGAAGCCGACATGTTTCAGCACCGGCAGGCCCTGGTCATGGTACATGGCGAGGATGGCGTCGCTGGCCGCGATGCTGTCCGGGGTGAATACCGTGTCGGCCGGCACCGGGCCGGCCAGGTCCATGCCCGCTGCCCGAAGCTTGTCGAGTACCGGGCTGATCACCTCGTGTTCCTCGTGGCCAAGGTGCCCGCCCTCGCCGGCATGAGGATTGAGACCGCACACCTTGATGTGCGGCCGTTCAATGCCGAAGCGGGTTTGCAGGTCGTGGTGCAATACACCGAGCACACGCTGCAGGCGCGCAGCGGTTATCAGAGAGCTGACCCTGGCCAGCGGCACGTGCGTGGTGACCAGCGCGACGCGCAGCTCGCCGGCGGCAAGCAGCATGACCACATCACGGGTGCCGGTCGCTGCCGCCAGGTACTCGGTATGGCCACTGAAGGGAATGTCGGCATCGTTGATAATGGCCTTGTGTACCGGCCCGGTCACCAGCGCGGCAAAGCGGCCGTCCAGGCAGCCGGCAACCGCGGCATCCAGCGTGTCGAGGACGTAGCGTGCGTTGCTGCTGTCCAGTACGCCGCACTGCACCGGGGCGCGCAATGCAACCGGTGCAACGCAATACTCGCCGGTCTCGGCAGGACGCGGCGCGGCGTCCGGATCGAAATTGCGGATGCGTGCCGGCAGCCCGAGACGCTCGGCACGCGCCGTCAGCAGGGCGGGGTCGCAGACGAAGACCGCCTCGACATCGGGTGGCAGGTGGGCTTGCAGCAGCAGGCACAGGTCAGGCCCGATACCAGCAGGTTCGCCGGGCGTAACAGCTATGCGGAGTACATCAGCGGTCAAGGCAGTGCGCGCTAACTTTCGTCGACGCGGTATTCCACGTAGGCTTCGTCGCGCAGGCGCCGCAGCCAGAGCAACAGTTCCTCGTCGTACTTGCGCGAGCGGATCAGGTTCCTGATGCGGTTGCGTTCGAATTCTTCCGTGTTGTCATGATCGCGGTATTCCTGGACCTGGATCAGATGCCAGCCGAAGCGCGTGTATACCGGTTCGCTGATTTCGCCCGGGGCGAGCTTGTTCATGGCTGCCTCGAAATCGGGGATGGTGTCGCCCGGGCCGAGCCAGCCGAGGTCACCGCCCTTGGCCGCCGACAGCGTGTCCTGAGAATTCGAGCGCGCCAGGGTCGCGAAGTCCTCGCCCGCGCGCAGGCGCATCGCCAGCTGCCTGATGCGGACGCGGTTCTCTGCTTCGCTGTGCAGGTCGTCCTCCTTCAGCAGGATATGGCGTGCGCGCGTCTGGCGCATGATGTGACGCTCGTCGCCGCGTTTTTCCACCAGCTTGATGATGTGAAAGCCGCCGGGGCTGCGGATCAGTCCGGAGACATCGCCCGTCTGCAGGGTCTGCAACGGTTCGACGAACAGCTCGGGCATCTGGCCGAGGCTGCGCCAGCCGATATCGCCGCCTTCCAGGGCGGTCTGGGCGTCCGATTCGGCAATTGCGATTTCGGCAAAGTCGGCGTTCGCGCGCAGGCGCCGGAGAATGTCCGTGGCGCGCTGTTCCGCGGCCTGGATCTGTTCCGGACTGGCGGCTTCGGGAATCGCGACCAGTATGTGAGCGAGGTGATATTCCACGTCGCCCGAGCCGCTGGTCTTGAGGGTGGCCAGCAGATTGTCGACTTCCTGGTCGGTTACACGGATGCGACTGCTGACCATCTGCCGGCGCAGTTCCTGGATCAGCAGCTGCTTGCGCAGGTCCTCGCGGAAGGCCGCGTAGCTGAAGCCGTCGCGCTCGATGACGGCGCGGAAGTCGGAGACCGAGATGCCATTCTTGCGGGCCAGGTCCTGCACTTCGCTGTTCAGCGTACTGTCGTCGATCGACATGCCATTGGTCTCGGCGAGCTGCAGCTGCAGTTTTTCGACTACCAGGCGCTCCAGTACCTGCCGTTCCAGCACGCTGCGCTCCGGCAACTGGGTGCCCTTTTCGCGCAGCTGTGAAATCACGCTGGCCGTGGAAGTATCCAGCTCGCTGGAGACGATGATACCGTCGTTGACGACGGCGACGATGCGGTTCAGCAGGCCCTGCCCGGACGCCGGTGACGCCGCCGGATCATCGGCGGCAACCGCTGCGCCGGCGCCAAGGGCCAGCAGCGCCAGCGCAGCCAGGAATCGGGGGTATTTCATAGTGTCAGTTCTTGAATATCAGTTATCGGATTGGTAGCCAAGAATACCACGTTCGAGCGCATCATCGACGCTGGTGCCCAGCTTGCCGAGGCCCTTGAACTCCAGCTGCAGGAACACGGCGGTGGTACGCGCACTGCCGTCGTTGTTGATGTAGTTGCGGGCCAGCAACTGTACGCCCCAGCAGCAGCGCTCGTAACCCAGACCACCCAGCGCCTCGATAGTTTCATCCGCCGTGACATCGTAGTACCAGCGGCCGACCATGTGCCAGGCATTGCCGAGCGGCCACAGGAAGGACACGTCTGTCTGTTCCTGGATGCCGTTGCGGTACCGGTAGCCGAGATTGATGAGCCGGCGCGGGTCGAGACGGTATTGCACGCGGAAGTTGTTGCGCTCGGTGCGGGACTCATGCGGGTTCCAGAGCACCTCGCCGCGTGCCGTCCAGTGGCGCGTCAGCGCCAGCGACAGCTCGGCGATGATGTCCGAGCTGCTGTCCAGGGAGGCGGGGTTGCCCGGCAGGGTGACGGTGCGGTCGCGGAAGTACAGCAGCGAACCCAGGCTGGCACTGAGCAGCTGCCGGCCGCTGGCGGGGTCCAGGACACGCGTGGTGACGGCCAGCGCCAGCTGGTTGGCGTCACCCATGCGGTCCGGCCCGTTGAAGCGGTTGTCGCGGAACAACGCCCAGAAATTGGAATCGTAGATGCCGGTATCGAACACCGGCAGGTCGGTCTGGTCCTTGTCCGGCACGTACAGGTAGAACAGGCGCGGTTCCAGTGTCTGCACGTAGGGATGGTCTCCCCAGCTGCCGTTGCGTTCGAAGAAGGTGCCGGCATCGAGACTGTAGACCGGCGTGGTGCGGCTCGGGCTGTCATCCATGCCGGCGCTGACGTTGTCCAGCGCGTAGGTGGTATGGCGTACGCTCAGTGCCGGCTCGATATACCCGCCGGCGCGGCGCAGCGGCAGGCTGAGGCGCGGCTGTATATCGAAGCGGGTGCCTTTCACCAGCGTATTGTCGCTGTGGGTGAAATAGTTGAGTTCCGCCCTGGCTGAACTGCGCAGGCCGAGGAAGCGTTGTCGCCGGGCTGAGCTCGTAAACGATTTGCGGCAACTGCCGGTAGGGCCGGTCCGCCGGTGCCAGCGTGGTGTCGATGTTCTGGAAGTCCTGAACGGTCAGTCCCATGTTCCAGTCGCGCCCGTGCCAGACGGCGTGCGCGGTGCGTTCCAGGCTCGTCTGGCTGGTGGTCGCCAGGTCGCTGCCGAAGTCCCCGAAATAGAACGGATCGGATACATCGCCGGCCCTGATGTAGGTTTCCAGTCGCGGTTTCGGATTGGCGCTATGTGACAGGCTGACGAAGCTGCGGTCACGGTTGCTGAATTCATCGTCCGACGGCAGGTATTCCGCGGTCAGGGTGCCGGCGCTGTGTGCGGTCATGAAACGGAATTCACCGCCCAGCATGGTGCCGCGGTCGGTCATGATGCGCGGGGTGATGGTGGCGTCGCGGTTCGGCGCGATGTTCCAGTACCACGGGATGCTGATATCGACACCGGTCTCATCGGTCGTGCCGACCTTCGGAAACAGCAGGCCGGACTTGCGCCGGTCATCAAGCGGGAAACTGATGTACGGCGTGTAGAGAATCGGTACGCGCTTGAAGGTCAGCTTGGCGTCGCGCGCGGTAACGATACCCTCGTCATGGTCGATTTCGACCTCGTCCGCCGACAGCAGCCAGTCCTGGTTGCCGGGCGGGCAAGTGGTGTAGGACGCCTCTTCCAGGCGCTGGCGGTGGCTGCCTTCCAGGCTGAGCACGCCGGCCACGCCGCGCGCGTGCTGGTTGGGCAAGGTATAGGTGATGCCGCGCAGGGTGCCCAGTTCTTGCTCGGACTGCAGCAGCGCCGAGTCGCCGGTCACCTGCAGGTCGGGCGTTGTGAAACGGATACCGCCAGCGGCCTCGATCTCGCCGGTCTGCTGCCGGAAGGTGATATCGCTTGCCTGCAGCAGGCGGTTGCCGTAACGGACCACGGCATCGCCGCTCAAGGTGAAGACGCGGTCGGCGCTGGCGTCCGCGCTGTCCGCCTCCAGGCCGATCAGGTCCGTTGCGTCACCGATTGCGGGGAGGTCGGTGCCGGTGTCCAGTGTCATCGGCGGGCACATTGCCCAGCGATCCGGCTTGACGGTGCCGCTTGCATCCGGCGCGGCCCTGTCGGTTGTGGCTGCCGGCGCTTGCACGCCTGGTTCCGTATCGGGTGCAGGGGCCGGGGCCGGTGTCGCCGCGGTGGAGGGTTGATCTGTCGTTTGCGGTGCAGCCGGGGCCGTGGCTGTCGTGTCCGTCGAGACCGCGTCTGGCGCGATCCCGGTCGCGGTATCGGCCGCATTCGGCTGAGGCGCGGCCGCGGGCGCCGGCGCCGGGGGTATGGCGGGCTCGGTGACGGGTGCAGCATCGAGCGGCGCGGCAGGGAACGCCGGCTGCATTGCCGGTGTCTCACTGGCGGAGCAATCCCACTCACCGTCCGGTCGCTGGCTGCAATCCCATTGCGCGCTGGCCGGCGCTGGCTGGGCCAGCAGCAGGGCCAGCGTCATGACTGGCAGCGCGTTGCGCCGCGTCATGCGCCCGGATTCCGGCCTGTAGGGCAGCGTAACGGAAAACTCGGCAGGCAGATGCACATACAGGAACGTTTCAAGCTTGATATTGACCCCGGCCGGCCGGATGGCGGACGCGAGGTAAAATCGCATAGAATGGACTCACTTTCAAACAATTTATAATCAGTGTGTTAGCTATCAAGTCATCCATTCAGCGCTACCTCCTGCTGGGCCTGCTCGCGGCCGCCGTACTGCTGGTACTGACGGCGCCGGAACAGGAGGCCGAACTGCGCGAGGCGGTGCCCACACGCATCAAGGCCGTCACAGTCGGCCTGCACGATCTGGTGCCGGCCGAGACGGTAAGCGGGCGGCTGGAGCCCGCGCGCAAGGCGTCGCTGCATTTCGAGCTGTCCGGGCAGGTGGCCACGCGTGCGGTCGAGCCCGGCCAGGCGGTGGCGGCCGGCGACCTGCTGCTGGCGCTGGCGGCCGGCGACTTCCAGGACGCGCTGGTCGAGGCCGAGGCCCAGCTCACGCAGGAGCAGCGCAATATCCAGCGCGACCGCGAGCTGCTCAAGCTGGCGCGCCAGAATTACGCCTTGCAGAAAAATGACCTCGAGCGGCTGGAGCAGCTCGGCGCGGAATCGCTGGTGTCGAAATCGCACCTCGACGAGGTGCGCATCCAGCTGATCCGGCTGGAATCCGAGGTCGCGCAGCTCAAGTCCAGCACGGCATCGGCGGATGCGCGCCTGGCGCTGAAGGAGACCGCGCGCAACCGTGCCGCACGCAATCTCGAGCGCACCCGGTTGCAGGCACCGTTTGACGGCACCGTAAACAGCGTCGATGCCCAGGCCGGCGATTACGTCACGCCCAGCCGGCATATTGTCGGCCTGGTCGACGCGGCCAGCCTGGATATGTACGTCGAGGTGCGCGGCGACGTGATGGAATCCCTGGCACAGGGGCAGGCGGTGGAGGTCGAGGTCGGCGGCAAGTCGCTGCCGGGCGTGGTGTTCGCGATCCAGCTCGACCCGGACCCGATGACCTTCACCCATGCCCTGCGCGTGCGCCTGGCAGGCAACGGCGCGCGCCCGGGGCAGGTGGCACGGGTGCGCCTGCCCTTGCAGGCCTTGCAACAGGTGGTGGCGGTGCCGGCCACCGCGGTGCTGTACGAGGAGGGCCAGACTTTCGTGTTCCGGGTCAACGGCGACACGCTGGAGCGGATCGAGGTCGTGCTTGGCCAGCGCGTCGGCGAGTGGCAGGAAATCCGCGCCGGCATCGCCAGGGACGCGCTGGTCGTGGCGCGTGACGTCGCGGCACTCAGCGACGGCCAGGTCGTGAGCATCGAGCGCCTGCCCGCACCGCAGCCCGCATCCTGAGCGTCCGTCAGCACCGCCGATGTCGCTGATCCGCTTTTCCATCAATAACCCGCTGGTCACCAACCTGCTGCTGGGCATCGTGGTGATTCTTGGCGTGCTGGCATGGCGGGCCATGCCGCAGGAGATGTTTCCGACCGTCGAGCTGGACGCGGTCAGTATCAGCGTCATCTTCGAGGGTGCCTCGCCGGAGGAGGTCGAACGCCAGGTCACCATCCCCATCGAGGAAGAGTTCGAGGGCATGCCGGAGATCGACGAAATCACCTCGACCAGCAGCGAGGGTGCGACCTCGATCCTGATCAAGCTCAAGTCGGGCACCGACGTCGACCAGTACATGCGCGATGCGCAGACGGCGCTCGACCAGGTGACCGACCTGCCGGAGGAGGCGGAGGAGCCGGAGCTGGTACGCGTCAAGGCGCGCTTCCCGGTGATCAGCCTGAGCCTGTACGGCGAGGTGTCGCGCGGCTTCCTGTACGAGCAGGCCGATCTCATCAAGGAACGCATGGCGAAACTGCCCGGCGTGGCCAGCGTCGGCGCCGCCGGTGACCGCGAGTGGGAGATCTGGGTCGAGGTCAATCCATTCGAACTCGCTGCGCACGGCGTATCGCTGAACGAGGTGCTGGCAGCCGTGCGCGGCAACCTGCGCGACCTGCCGGGCGGCTCGCTTAATGCGCGCGAGGGCGATATCCTGCTGCGTGGCAAGGGCGTGGCACCGCAGCCCGGGGACATCGGCGCCATCTCGGTGCGCAGCAACGACAGCGGCGGTCAGTTGCGCCTCGGCGAGATCGCGCATATCCAGCTGCGTCTCGAGGAGGCGCGCACCCTGGGCCGGTTCAACGGCCGGCCCTCGGTCAACCTGACCGTGACCAAGACGGTGGATGCCTCCACCATCGACGTGGCGGATGCGGTGCGCGTGTTTGCCGCGCAGCTGCGGACCGAGCTGCCGCCGACCATCGAGGTCGGCCTGTTCAATGATCTCTCGGTATACGTCAAGAACCGCCTCAACACGGTGAAGTCGTCCGGGCTGGTCGGCCTGGTGCTGGTGCTGCTGTCGCTGTACCTGTTCCTGAACTTCCGTGTCGCGCTGATCACTGCCTTGGGCATCCCGATATCGTTCCTGGTCGCGGTGGTCGCGCTGTTCTACCTCGGCTACACCATCAACATGGTGTCGCTGTTCGCGTTTCTGATCGCGCTCGGTCTGATCGTCGACGATGCGATCATCGTCACCGAGAACATGTACCGGCACATGGAGCAGGGCAAGCCCGCGCACGAGGCCGCATGCGTGGGTGCACAGGAAGTGCTGTGGCCGGTGATCGCCAGTACCGCCACCACGGTGGCTGCCTTCATGCCGATGTTTTCCATCAAGGGCGTGATGGGCGCGTTCATCGAGGTGATCCCGGTGGTGGTCAGTGCCGCGCTGCTCGGTTCGCTGTGGGAGGCGTTCGGCGTGCTGCCCTCGCATGCCGCCGAGCTGCTGCATGCCGGGAAGCGCGCGCAAAAGGCCGGCGAGCGCAGTGTGGACTGGAGCGGCCTGCTGGCACGCTACATCGGCTGGCTGCGCTGGGCGCTGGATAACCGCTACTTCGTGGCGCTGTTCAGCACCGGTCTGCTGGTGGTCACCATCATTTTCGCGGTGACGCGCGTGCCGTTCCAGCTGTTCGATGACGTCGATGTCGGGCAGTTCTTCATCAACGCCGAGGCGCCGCAAACCTATAGCCTGGATGACACCGCGCGGCTGGCCGGCCTCATGGAACAGGTGGTGCTGGGCACGCTCGACGAGCAGGATCTCAGTACGCTGCTGACCAACGTCGGCGTGAGCTTCATCGACTTCAACCGCTTCCAGATCGGCAGTCACTACATCCAGCTGGTCGTGGACCTGCAGAAGGCGAAGCCGGAGGGCATCATCGAGCGTTTCATTTCGCCGCTGGTGAGTTTCGATTTCTCGGAGCAGGGTAGCCGCACCCGGCCGACCGAGGACATCATCAACGAGCTGCGCGAGAAACTCTCCGCGGTGGCCGGTATCCAGCGCATCTCCATCCAGCGCCCGCAGGGCGGGCCGGCCGGGGCTGACATCGAGGTCGGCGTGACCGGACGCGACGTGCGCGTGCTGCGCGACGAGGCCACGCGCATGGTCGAATACCTGCAGCGCCTGCCCGGGGTGCACGACGTGCGCCAGAACCTCGAGACAGGCAAGCTGGAGTTCCAGTATTCGCTGAATGCGCGCGGCAAGGAACTCGGCCTGAAGCAGAGCGACCTGGCCGATGCCGTACGCACCGGTTTCCTCGGCGTCGAGGCGGTGCATGTCACGCGTGGCAACAAGCGCGTGCCGGTACGCGTGATCTACCCGGAGACCATCCGCCATTCCAGCGAACTGGCGGAACTGCCGCTGGTGCTGGGCGACGGCCGGCTGGTGTACCTCGGCGACGTGGCCGATATCACCACCGGGCGTGGCATGAACACCATCAGCCGGCGCGATACGCGCCGCCTCGGTATCGTCACCGCCGATGTCGACGACAACGTGACCACGCCGCTGGAGGTCACCGACCTGATCGGCAAGGAATTCGGCAATATCGAGTCGCGCCTGCCCGGCTACGAGCTGCTGTTCCTGGGCGAGAAGAAGGACGCCGGCGAGTCATTCAGCGGCATGAAGGACGCGCTGCTCATATCCGCTGCCATTATTTTCTTCATCCTCGCCGCGCTGTTCCGCTCGCTGCTCGATCCGCTGGTGGTGATGATCGCCATCCCGTTCGGCAGCATCGGCGTGGTGTTCGGTCATCTGCTGTTCGGCTACAACCTGCAGTTCCTGTCCGCGATCGGCTTCCTCGCGCTGACCGGCATCGTCGTCAACGACTCGCTCATCCTGGTGGATTTCGCCAAGCGCCTGCGCGCCGAGGGGCTGGACCGCGTCGAGGCGATGGTGCAGGCGGGCCGGGTGCGCATCCGCCCGATTCTGCTCACCAGTATCACCACCTTTCTCGGTATCTCGCCGCTGATCTTCTTCGCCACCGGCCAGACCGCGTTCCTGTCGCCGATGGCGGTGAGCCTGGGTTTCGGCCTGCTGTTCGCCACCGCCGTGATACTGATCGCCATCCCCAGCTTCTACCTGATCGTCGACGACCTGCGCGAATGGAGCTGCACGAGGTACCGGATACTGTTCCCGAAGCCCGAGGCGTAGCGTGAAAACCTCCCTCGCACAGCAACGCAGAGGAGAAATGCCGCAGAGGGCATGAGGAAGCAGAGATTCAGTATGCTACCCGGTACCGGGTGCATGACTGGATTCATCATTTTCTCACGGCATTTCAGGTTTGTGTCTGAACTGCCGGTTGCTGGCAAAGGTGTAAGATTGCTACCTTGTCATCCCGCTATCACCGGGCTTTCTATTGCCCCGTCATTCCCGCGCTCGCCGTACAGGGATGTACAAGTGTCGCGAAAGGGCAGGATGCCTGTTAATGCGCTTAGCTGTGAACTGCATCAGTCGATCTCACCGGGCCTGACAGACGCATGGCTTCCGCCCGCAAACCGGGGTAGTATTTTCCCCACTTTCCCGATCACCCGCACAAGGCAATCCACCCCGTGCCCGAACGCCTGGAACAACTCAAACGCTGGCTGGAAGCCGAACTCGAATTCAGCGACTACACCCTCGCACCGGCATCGAGCGATGCCAGCTTCCGGCGCTACTTCCGCGTGGTGCACGATGGTGCGAGCTTCATCGTCATGGACGCGCCGCCTGACAAGGAAGACTCGCGTCCGTTCATCCGGGTCGCCAGACTGCTGTTCGATGCCGGCCTGAACGCACCCGAGGTGCTCGACGAAGACCTCGGTCAGGGTTTCCTGTTGCTCTCCGACCTGGGCAGCACGCCCTATCTCGGCGCGCTGAACGAGGCCAGCGTGGATCGCCTGTACGGCGATGCGCTGGGTGCGCTGGCCACCCTCCAGACCTGTGCCTGCGACGGGCTGCCGCCCTATGACCGTGCACTGCTGTTGCGCGAAATGGAGTTGTTCCGCGAGTGGCTGGCAGGCAAACATCTCGGTATCACATTGAGTGATGCGCACAACGCCATGCTGGATGCGGCCTTCGCCCTGCTGGCCGACAGCGCACTGGCGCAGCCGCAGGTGTTCGTGCACCGCGACTACCACTCGCGCAACCTGATGCTGACAGCACGCAACAACCCCGGCATCCTCGACTTCCAGGACGCGGTGTGCGGACCGGTTACCTACGACCTGGTATCGCTGCTGCGCGACTGCTACATCGCCTGGCCTCGCGCACGTGTGGAGGACTGGGCGCTGGGCTACCAGGAGCTTGCCATCCAGACCGGCATCCTGCGCGAGGAACACGGGGACCCGGCGCAGTTCCTGCGCTGGTTCGACCTCATGGGCGTGCAGCGCCACCTCAAGGCCAGCGGCATCTTCGCCCGCCTCAACCACCGCGACGGCAAGCCGGGCTACCTTGGCGATATTCCGCGCACGCTCGGGTACATCACCGACATGGCGGAACGGCATGCAGCGCTTGCGCCGCTGTGTGCGTTCGTCGAAAACGAGCTGCTGGCGAGGTTGGGATAAATGTGTCAGAGAAAATATTTCTCGCAATTGTCGAAGATAGTGCCTGACACCTTTTCTTTGCCTGATTGCAGCTTATTTGCAGTGAAAACGCTATCCGCGCTGCTAGCGTCGTTACTGACCCTGTTACCTGCCCTGGCTACACCGGCGGTACGCCCCCTGTTTGACACCCATCTGCACCACGATTCGAATTCCGCCAGCCGGTATACGACACGGCAGATAATCAACGTCCTGGAAACCGGCGGCGTAACGCGCGCTGTCGTGACCGGTCTGCCCCCCGGGCGAGCGCTGCGCCTGTATGAGGCCGCTCCCGGGATGATCATCCCCCTGCTCGGTGTATATCTGAAGCCGGAAGACAGGCAGGACTGGACGCAGGACCCCGGACTACCCGCTCGGGTAGAGCAGCAGTTGCGTGACGGGCCGTGGCGCGGTGTGGGCGAGTTGCATCTGTTTGCCGGTCAGCGTCGCAGCCCGGTCTTTCTGCGCATCGTGGAGCTGGCAAGCCGGCGGGGCCTGCCGCTGTTGCTGCACTGCGATCCGGCCGTAATCGACAGCCTGTACGAACACAGCCCTGGAGCGCGTGTCGTCTGGGCTCATGCCGGCGCCTATCCGTATCCGGCGCTGCTGGCAGACTATCTGGACAGGTATCCGCATCTATATCTTGACCTGTCGATGCGTGATGCACGCATTGCACCGGACGGCGAACTCGACCCGGAGTGGGAACGTCTGCTCTGGCAATACACGGACCGCTTCATGGTGGGTGTGGATACCTTCAGCGTCGCTCGCTGGGAGGAATACGGCGCGGTCGCGACGCGCATCCGGCACTGGCTGGCGCAATTGCCGGAAGCGGTGGCCGAACAGATCGCTTATCGAAATGCAGTCAGGGTGTTTGCTGTCCCCGAATAACCAAACATGAATGTACTCTTGTATTCGACACTATTTGCGATGACCGTGAGCTGGATCATTTTCCGTAAAAAGCTATTGAGCGCAGTTGCTGTTATTCTCACCCTTATCGCATTTTTCCCCTTTATCAGGTCAATCATCAATGACACGGTCAGGAAAGCATATAGTCTTCCTCATTCGGAATCATTGCAGTATTTTCTCTATTCCTGATCCGCAGTCTCGTTGCCATTATGGCGCTTGAGCGTTATTCAGTCGCAACGGTATTGTTTCCGGTTGTAATTGCCGCGGCGTGTATGGTGTTAATTGTGATTATGGTATACAGGAGGCATGCACTCACTGTCTGAGGGTTCAATAACATGATCAATGAAATAATCGCCTGGCAATCGTCTTGAAACGAACGATACAAAAGGCCCAGACTATCATTGATTTGTCAATTTTGAACCGAATCAATCGAGTCTGACCCCATTGAAATGTTTCTTCGCCGGAGATAACAGACGCAATGCGCAGCAAGGGAAGAATCACGTCCTGGAACGCTGCCAGGGGATACGGCTTCATTGCGCCTGCCGGCGGCGGGAAACAGGTGTTCGTGCATATCCGGGCCTTTGCCAGCCGCGACCTGCGCCCGGCGTTGAACGCGTCGCTGAGCTACACCCTGGCTGCCGACAGGCAGGGTCGTCCCTGCGCCGCAGACGCTGTCCTGGCCGGTGATCGTTCGCCACCAGTGGCAATACGCCGGACTGTTCCACTGCCGGTCTTGGGTGCAGCGGCTGTTTTTCATGCTGCTGGCAGCGGCTGTATTGATGGAGAAGCTCCCCGGCTGGATGCTTGCCCTGTATGCCTTCGCCAGCCTGTTCACCTTCCTCGTCTACGCCCTCGACAAAAACCCGGGAAAGGTACCTGGCGGACACAGGAGAGCACCCTGCATCTGCTGGCGCTGGCCGGTGGCTGGCCGGGGGCGCTCGTCGCGCAGCAGCAACTGCGGCACAAGTCCCGCAAGCGGTCATTCCGGTCCATGTTCCGGGTGACGGTGATGGTGAACTGTGCTGCGCTGGGCTGGCTGTCGACGCCGGCTGCTGCGGCCACGCTGCGCTCGTGGCTGTCTGTCATCGGGTAAGGAGAGAGCGGCAATGTCAACGATCAGAGGGATTTGCCGGGCAGGCATTGCCGCTGCACTTGGCGGCCGGATCGCGTCGGTGCCCTTAATCATTTATCATCGCGGCAAACCGGTGACTACTGAGGGGCTGAGGTGTTAAGAGCGCTGACCGAATTTCTGCGGTTCGAGGCTGCCGGCGGTATCCTGCTGCTGCTGGCCGCCGTGCTGGCCATGCTGGTGGAGAACTCGGCGGCCAGCAGTCTCTACGACGCACTGCTCGGCACACCGGTGGAAATTCGCATCGGTGAGTTCGAGATTGCCAAGCCGCTGTTGCTCTGGATCAACGATGGCCTGATGGCGATCTTCTTTTTCCTGATCGGCCTGGAAGTGAAGCGCGAAATTCTCGACGGCGAACTGTCCGAGCCATCCCGCATCGTGCTGCCGATGATCGCGGCGGTCGGCGGCATGGCCGTGCCGGCCGCCATCTATGCCGCGATCAACTGGGGCGATGCGGTGGCCCTGAAGGGCTGGGCTATTCCGTCGGCCACCGATATCGCGTTCGCGCTCGGCGTACTCGCGCTGCTCGGCAGCCGGGTGCCGAATACGCTCAAGCTGTTCCTGATGACGCTGGCCATCGTCGATGACCTGGGCGCCATCGTGATCATCGCAATCTTCTACACGGCCGACCTGTCGCTGCTCTCGCTGCTGGTCGCCGCGACGGCGCTGGGCGTGCTGTTCGCACTGAATCGCTTCGGCGTGCTGGCGCTGGCCCCTTACCTGCTGGTCGGCGTGGTGCTGTGGGCGGCGGTGCTCAAGTCCGGTGTGCACGCCACCCTGGCCGGCGTACTGGCCGCGCTGTTCATCCCCTATGCGCGGGAGGAGGGCGAGACGCAGACGCAGCTGGAGAAGCTGGAGCATGACCTGCACCCGGCCGTGGTGTACGGCATCCTGCCCCTGTTTGCCTTCGCCAACACGGGCATCTCGTTCGACGGGCTGACGCTCGATTCGCTGTTGCACCCGGTGCCGCTCGGCATCGCGGCGGGCCTGTTCGTCGGCAACCAGGTCGGCGTATTCGGCCTGTCCTGGCTCGCGATCAGGGCCGGCCTGGCCAGGCTGCCGCAAGGCACCAGCTGGCTGCAGCTGTACGGGGTGGCCGCGCTGTGTGGTATCGGCTTCACCATGAGCCTGTTCATCAGCTCGCTCGCCTTCGAACAGGGCGGTCCCGATTTCGCCGTCGATGACCGGCTCGGCATCCTGGTCGGCTCGGTGGCCTCCGCTCTGCTGGGATATGTGATTTTACGTATGGCCACGCCCGGTAAGGTGCAGCAGGCGGGGTGAACGGCAAGGACGGCACAGGGAGTGCAGGCGGTTTTGCGTGGTCTCCTCTTCCCGTGTTACCGGCACACTGAAGCGGCTGTTGTCAGGACAGTAATGGGCGATACTTCCGCGCATGCACATCATTCGAACCGGTCGCTGCAGACAGAAATACCAGTGGGTGTCCTGTTTTTACGACGTGCTGGATTACCCCTGGGAGTTGCAGTACCGCAGGTGGCGCCCGTCGATATTGAATGACATCAGGGGCGATGTTGTCGAAGTGGGCGTCGGTACCGGCAATAATCTGAATCACTACCACCCGTCCGTCCATGTGAAGGCCGTCGATATCAGTCAGAACATGCTGAACATGGCCCGCAGGAAAAGCAGGAATGCCGCCTGCCATATCGATTTTATCTGTGATGATGCCTGTCATCTCAACCACATCGAAACCTCGAGCTGCGACTGGTTGCTGTCAACTTTTCTTTGCTGTGTGATGCCGGATGCGTTGCAGCCACTGGCCATCGCACAGTTCGGGCGGGTCCTGAGAACGGGCGGCAGGTTTCGTATCCTTGAAATTGTCTATTCCGGGGATCCCGGGCTGAGGCGGCGGCAGCAGCGCCTGGCCTGGCTGGTCGAGAAAATATATGGCGCCCGGTTTGATCGTCATACCCTGGCATACCTCAAGACGGACGCCGGGCTGCGGATAACGGACGTGAAATTCCTGAAAGACGACACCTATATGCTGATCGAGGGTGTAAAAATTGACGCCGGACAGGAGGCAGGGCGCAATTTGCGCTAGAATTGGCTCGCAAGACCGGTCAGTGTGCCTGTTGTTGCCAAGTGAGATGACCCCATGAAACCCGTACTTCGTTTGTTGTTTCTCCTGCTGATCCTGCCGCTGGCCGCGGCCAGGGCCGCGGACGCCTATTTCGGCATGCAGGACGGGAGCAGGGTAACCGTGGATCCTGACACCAATCGCGCCACGGTCACCCGCGACGGTGTGTCGGCACCGATGTGGGACGGCACCCACCGCCTGCAGGACGGCTCTGTCCTCATCATCCGCCAGGGCGTGGTGGTGCCTAACGAGCCCGTGCTCGAGGCACGCGAACGGCCCAAGTCCGAGGAAGAAGAAGACTGGGACGTGCAGCATATCGTGGGTTACTCGCCCTGCGAAAAGCTGGTCCGCCGGGTGTGCGGCAGGAAAGACGAGTGTGCCGATACCGAGGGTTGCAACCTGGCCCGGCAGCTGCAGGACATGGAAGAGGCGGAACGCGACGAAAGCAGCAACCGCAGCCTGACCACCTATACCAGCGGCCGCTGCCGGCGGGTCGAGATGGATCCCGGGCTGTTCCCCGACTGCCGGCAGGATCCGCGCTGAGCGGCACACAGTGCCAGCGCCGGTTGCCGCGACCGGATGCGGCATGAATACGTCGACCCTGCAGCGGCTGCCGGACGGTATCGCCGTCGAAATCACCAGGAAGGATATCCGGACCCTGCGGCTCAGCGTGCATGCGCCGGATGGCAGGGTGAAGGTGTCGGCGCCCGTAGCGATGCCGGAGGAATTTATCAGTGCGTTCGTCCTCGACAGGCTGGGCTGGATCAGGAAACACCAGCTGCGCCTGGCTGTCCGTCATGACCCGCCTGCCTGCCGGTATGCCGATGGCGAGCGCCACTGGTTCAGCGGGCGGCGCTATGTGCTGAAGGTGATCGAGCGTCATGCACCTGCCCGGGTGGCGCTCGGGGATGACAGCCTGGTATTGCAGGTGCGCCCGGGCGCGAGCGTGGAGCAACGCCGCGCGCTACTCGATGCCTGGTATCGCCGGCACCTGAAAGCGACCCTGCCGGCGCTGATTGCCGGGCACCAGCCGCGCATGGGCGTGCAGGTGCAGGCGTTCGGGGTGAAGCAGATGAAGACCCGCTGGGGTAGCTGCAATCCCCGGGCGCGGCGCATCTGGCTGAACCTGGAACTCGCCAGGGCGCCGTCAGAATGCCTGGAATACGTTGTCGTGCATGAAATGGTGCACTTGCTGGAACGACGTCATAACACGCGCTTTCATGCCCTCATGGACCGCTTCCTGCCCGGCTGGCGTGAGCACAAAGACCGGTTAAACAGCTTGCCGCTGCGCTAGCCCGCATTTCTCAGCGGGATCCCGGAGAAGGCGAGACCGCGTAGCGGTCGAGAGACTGGCCTGGGCCATGCTGGCGCACGACTGCAGGGAGAAGGTGAGACCGGGTACCGGTCGAGAGGCTGGCCTGGGCCATGCAGGAGGTAGAGAAACGCAGGGAGCAGTTGCCGAGGGCTCGCGTGACCGGACGCCGCTCTGGAATGAAAGACCCACTCGAGGCGCAGAGCAGGGGCCCCGGCGTAGCCGGGGATGCGACCGCCGGTGGGCGGGAGATCGCTTCGAATACCACCGCGGGTCTTCGCTTCACCGGGGGTCAGATCCCCACCGCTGCGCGGCGGGGCCCCTCTTCCGCCCCTCGAAGCGATGCGGCCGTAGCTACCACTTGAATGAAAAGGTCGCTCCCGGCATCCTGCCTCCCGCGACGATGGACAGGAGTCCGAGTGTCGCGAAGCACAGGGATGTGCAAGAGCGACCACTTGAACGTGGTCAGGCCAGCTTCTCGACCGGTTCGCGGTCTCACCTTCTCCCTGTACATCGCAAGTACGGGTGCACGAGAACCAGCCAGGGCCGGGATAGGCGTCACCCAATAACACAGTGTTTGTTGACGAATTGTCATCACTTTCATGATTTCAGTTCATTATGTCCGTCAACAGCCGCCCGGTGAGAAATGCGGGCTAGTGACGGCACGGCCGTGTCGCCTGGCCGCTGTCGGCATCACAGAGAAAAAAAGAGGCGGCAGCTGTCAACGAGACCGCCGCCCCCGGAAAACATCCCTGTGGTATTGCGTGCAGGGGAAGCACGCACCATTGTCTGCCTTGTACAATGGCGGGAGGAATCGTGCAGTCCGGCTATTCCTGCTTGCCCGCGGCCGGCGCAGGGATGCTGTAACCGGCGTATTCGCCGCGATTCAGCCGGCCGTCGCCGTCCCGGTCCAGTACCGCCATTGCAGAGTGAAATTTGGCAGCGCCGGCCTCGGTCATGGTCAGCGTATCGTCCCGGTCGACATCCAGCTCGTTGAACCGGATCGGCGCTGCTGGCTTCCGCGCCGCACAGGCCGCGGTTGCGCCAAGCAATACCGTAGTCATGATCAGTTTTTTCATTCAATGCCCCTGTTGATTGAACGCTGCGCGGCCGCACGGGCAATCCTAAGCAAGGAACGGGCCAGTACAGGAGAAATCCTCATTGATTCAACAGGCGACGGGAGTCGGTGCATGCAGCGGTCCTGGTCCTGGGCGAAAGCGCGTATTCTGTCGCGTCCTGACGACAGGTCGCATCGACAATGTCCCGATACGCCCGCAATTGTGTGCGGAGGACTGTCTCCGCCTGGTGACATCTCGCGCGTCGTGGCCCACGACTATATCCAAGCGAATGTTTTTAAATATAAATTTAGATGATTAGCATATCAGTTGATGCTGTTGTACCTTGTCGTTCTCACCGTTAACCGACCTGTCGCAAGGAGTGTCCCGTGAGCATTGCCGCCGCCATCGATCACCTGAACAGCCTGTTGCCATTGAAGGACCGGCAGCTGGCCCTCGACCCGCCCTTGCGCGCGTTGCACCGGGACATCCTGCGCGGATTTGCCGAGGCCGGCGCGCCGCCCACGCGCGCGCAGATCGCCGCGCGGCCCGGTCTCGGTGATGCCGATGCGGCGCTCGCGCGCCTGGCCGGCGATGATCTCATTGTGCTGACACCGGACCGAAGCGGGGTGGCCGGCGCCTATCCGTTCACGACCGAGCCGCGCGCGCATCGCGTGCAGGTCAACGGACATGCCGTGCACGCCATGTGCGCCCTGGATGCGCTCGCGGTCGCGCCGATGTTCGAAACCGGCACGCACATCGACTCGCGATGCCACGTCAGCGAGCGGCCGATCAGTATTCGCATGCAGGGTGCGCAGGTGACAGACGCGCAGCCGGCCAGTCCCTGGGTCGGTATCCGCTGGCAGGGTACCTCCGGTTGTGCGGCACGGAGCCTGTGCATGGAGATGGTGTTTCTGTACGACCGGGCCACGGCCGAGGCCTGGCAGCAGGAAGACCCCGGGCATATCGAGATATTCGACCTGCCGGACGCGGTCGAATTCGCCGCGGCCTTCTTTCGCCCGCTGCTGGACTGACCCGGCCGGGGCGGCGGCTTGTCATTGTGCGAGCCGCTGACATACAGTTGCTGCTTTATACAGAGCGTGTCCCGCCATGTCGCTGCCCTGGTTGTCCGTGTATTCCCTGGTGCTGATCTGGTCGGCCATCGAGCCGGCGGATTACTTCACCTGGTTCCTCGAGGTCGTCCCCGCACTCATCGGCCTGGTCGTCCTGCTGCTGACGCGGCGCCGCTTCCCGCTTACCGGGCTGGCCTATGCGCTGGTGCTGGTGCACTGCATCATCCTGATGGTGGGTGGTCACTATACCTACGCGAAGGTGCCGCTGTTCGACTGGCTCGATACTGCGTTCGAACTCGGGCGCAATAACTACGACAAGGTCGGACATTTCGTGCAGGGCTTCGTGCCGGCGCTGCTGGCGCGCGAGATCCTGCTGCGCAAGGCCGTGGTCAATGGCCGCGTGTGGCTGAACTTTTTCGTGCTGTGTTTTTGCCTGGCCTTCAGTGCATTCTACGAACTGGTCGAGTGGTGGGTCGCGCTGCTGTCGGACGAGGCAGCCGAGGCGTTTCTCGGTACGCAGGGCTATGTCTGGGACACGCAGTCCGACATGGGCTGGGCGCTGCTGGGCGCAGTGCTGTCGCTGCTGGTATTGAGCCGGTATCATGACCGCCAGTTGCAGGACTTCATCAGGGGAGATGCGCGTGGCTAATCTGCCGTTTCCGTGGCTGGCGCTTGGTCTCGGCTTGCTGGTCGCATTCGGACTGACCGGATCGGGCGCACTGGGACCGGTCGAGGCCTACCGGCTGCCGGTGCTGACAATGCTGATCGTGAACGAATTCGGTTTTTTCGTCACCGCCATCGGCGCCGGCGTCGGCATCAACACGCTGCTGGCGCGGGGCATGCAGCGCGGCCTGCTGCTGTCCGTGCTTGGCTGTGCGTTGCTGGCGGCCGTCTTTCTCTATCTCGGTATCAGGCTCTGGCCGGGCGGGTTTTCGCTTTAGGCATGGCGCTATTCAGTCATTGCGGGCACGCAATCCTGTGAATTCGCGATAAATCGGGTGGGTGTTGCTGCACTGGCCCGGGCCATGTGCGAGAACGACACCTGTGCTTCCCTGTGCACCGCGTTCGCAATGATGTAGTCGTAAGAGTTACCTAAAATGCAATTTCCTGTCGCCCGCCTGCCGGTATGATTCCAGTGCAACCCGAACTGCCCGTGCTGTATTCGTTTCGACGCTGTCCCTACGCGATGCGTGCGCGCATGGCGATCAGCTACAGCGGCCTGTCCGTCGCCCTGCGCGAGGTGGTGTTGCGTGAGATGCCGGCGGCACTGCTGCAGTGCTCGCCGAAGGGCACGGTGCCGGTGCTGGTGCTGCCGGGCAGGCAGGTGCTGGAGGAGAGTCGCGACATCATCGACTGGGCGCTTGCACAACACGATCCGGACCAGTGGCTGCCGGTGACGCCGGTGCAGCGGGCGGCGCTGCTGTCGCTGCTCAACGAGAACGACGGCAGCTTCAAACAGGCGCTTGACCGCTACAAGTACGCGGAACGCCATCCCGAGCACCCGGCCGCGCACTACCGTGTACTGGGTGAGCACTTTTTGGACAGACTCGAGCGCCAGCTGGCGCGGCACGACTGGCTGTCGGGCGCGCGCATGGGCGTGGCCGATGTGGCAATCTTCCCCTTCGTCCGCCAGTTTGCGCTGGTCGATGCCGACTGGTTCCGGCAGGCGCCGTACCCGCACCTGCAGGAGTGGCTGGAGCGGCAGTTGCACTCGGCGCTGTTTGCCGGCGTAATGCAGAAATATCCGCCCTGGCGGGACGGCGACCCGGTGACGGTGTTTCCGTAACCGGCGCCCTCGGATTCTGCGCTGCTGCATGGGTAAGTGGCTCGCTCGTTCGCGGACCGCACCCGCTCCTGCAGGTGCATCATTTGTATGTAGGAGCGCTTCGCAAGCGCGAGGTTGTTTCAAAAAGTTCGCGGATAGGATCCGCTCCTACGGGTGTATCTATTGGTTGTAGGAGCGCTTCGCAAGGTCGCTTCCGACTCCCTGTCTCCCGCGGCACTCGCACATCCTTGTGCATCGCGCGATCTTTTACGGTGTTCGAAAAGATCGCGGACATGGTCCGCCTGCGTGTGTATCTATCGGCGCAGGAGCTGGCCGCTTGCCTGAAACGGGTATAATTCCAGTATGGCTGCCCCGGTCCTGTTCTCCATTATCGAATCGCCAGCGCATCGCGACTACTCGCACCTGTATGCGCGCCTCGGCTTCAGGGAACAGCGCTTTGCGTCCATGCGCAAGGCGATAGGCGCGCTGAAGACACAGCGGCCGGATGTCGTGGTCGCGGAGTTCATGTATGGCTACGGTAATAACTACGCAGGCGTGAACGTCAGCAACCTGGATGTATTTCTCTACAGCCTGCAGAAATATTCCTCGAATGCCCGTATCATCGTGCTGGTGGAGCGGGGCGAGCTGCAGTACGTGGAGAAGCTGGCGGCGCTGTTTCCGCTGCATGCCGTGCTGCCGCTGCCGGTCATCGAGCGTGACCTCGCGCAGGCGCTGAACAACCAGGAGTGACTTTGACATGCAAGCCGCTGGCAAACCCGCAATAGGCGTGTTGCTGACCAACCTGGGTACCCCCGACTCGCCGTCACCGCGCGATGTGCGTCGCTACCTGAAGCAGTTCCTGTGGGACCCGCGCGTGGTCGAGCTGGCGCGGCCGGTGTGGTGGCTGGTGCTGAACCTGGTGATCCTGACTACCCGGCCACGCCGTTCGGCGCGCGCCTACGCCAAGGTGTGGACCGAGGAAGGCTCGCCGCTGCTGGTGATCTCGCGCAGGCAGCATGCCGCGCTGCAGCAGGCACTGGACACGCGCCTCGGCGCGCCGGTCAGGGTCGCGCTGGCCATGTGCTATGGCAAGCCCTCGATTGCCACCGGTCTGGCGGAGCTGCGCGAGGCTGGTGTGCGGCGTGTGCTGGTGTTGCCGCTGTACCCGCAATACTCGGCGACCTCGAGCGCGGCCATTTTCGATGCCGTGACGCAGGAGCTGCGGCACTGGCGTGCCGTACCGGAGCTGCGCTTCATCAACGACTACTACGATCAGCCGGCCTACATCACGGCGCTGGCCGACAGCGTGCGCGCCTTCCAGGCCGAGCATGGCGTGCCGGACAAGCTGCTGATGTCGTTTCACGGGATACCGCAGGAGTATGCCGACAAGGGCGATCCCTATCCCTGCCAGTGCGAGCTGACGGCCGAGCTGCTGGCAAAACAGCTGGGGCTCGAACAGGTGCAGTGGCAATACAGTTACCAGTCGCGTCTCGGCCCGAAGGACTGGCTCAAGCCCTATACCGACCAGACGCTGGAAACGCTGGGCAAGCAGGGCGTGAAGAACATCCAGGTGGTCTGCCCGGGCTTCAGTGCCGATTGCCTGGAGACGCTGGAGGAGATCGCCATGGAAAACCGTGACGTGTTCCTCGGGGCGGGCGGTGCGGAATACCGCTACATCCCCTGTCTCAACGATCAGCCCGCCCATATCGACTTCGTGGCACAACTGGTGGAACAGCACCTGCAGGGCTGGTTGTCCTGAGGCATGATGCGCACACTCCACCCGATGACAGCCTGTCGCACATGAAGGCCATGATCCTCGCGGCCGGACGCGGAGAGCGCATGCGGCCGCTCACCGACAGGACACCGAAGGCGCTGTTGCGTGTCGGCGGCCAGACCCTGGTCGAACACCACATACATGCACTGGTGCGGGCCGGGATCACCGAGCTGGTCATCAATCATGCCCACCTCGGCGAACAGATCGTGCGCGCACTGGGGGACGGTGCGGCCTACGGTGTCGCGATCCGCTATTCGCCCGAGACCGGTGCGGCGCTGGAAACCGGCGGTGGTATCTTCAATGCATTGCCGCTGCTGGGCGCGGCGCCGTTCCTGGTCATCAATGCGGATATCTGGACCGACTACGACTTCACAGGTCTGCCGCGTGAGATCGACGGACTTGCGCACCTGGTGATGGTGGACAACCCGCCGCAGCATCCGGGCGGCGATTTTTCGCTCTCGGCCGGGCGGCTGGCGCAGCGCGGTCCGGCCATGCTGACCTACAGCGGTATCGGCGTCTACCGGCCGGCACTGTTCGAGAGCTGTGCGGGCGGTGCCTTTCCGCTGGCGCCGGTGCTGCGCCAGGCGATGGATGCGGGCCAGGTCTCCGGCGAGCACTACACCGGCCGCTGGTACGACATCGGTACGCCGGAGCGCCTGGCGGCCATCAGCGATGCCGTCATCAACCTGCAGTGAGCGGCGGGTGATGTGCGGTCAAGCCAGCCACTGCCCGGGACGTTAAGCGGATATGGGTCAGGAAATCGAGGTCATCAGTTTCGACGCCGGGGATTTCGCGGCGTTCGAACAGCGCCTGCAGGCGGAGACGGCATTGCTTGCCGAGTGGTTCCGCGACGGCAGCTTTTCCGCGCGTGACTGTATGGGCGGTTTCGAACTCGAGGCGTGGCTGGTCGACGCGGCCGCGCGCCCTGCACCGATCAACGAGGTCTTTCTCAAGCGGCTCGGCAATCCCATGGTGGTGCCCGAGCTGGCGCGCTTCAACGTCGAGCTCAACGACCACCCGCAACACCTGTCGGGTTCCGCGTTCAGTCGCTTCGAGGCCAGTCTCGGTGCGACCTGGCGGCAGTGTGCGCGTGTCGCGCAGGAACTGGATGCCGGGCTGGTAATGATCGGCATCCTGCCGACGGTGCAGGAAAACGAGCTGTGCCAGGAAAACATGTCGGACCTGAAGCGTTACCGCGCCCTCAACGAGCAGGTGCTGCGCCTGCGCGAGGGTGAACCGCTGCGGCTCGACATCAACGGTCACGAACACCTCAGGACCGAGCACCACAGTGTCATGATGGAAGCGGCCACCACCTCGTTCCAGCTGCACCTGAAAGTGCGTCCCGAGCGCGCGGCGCGCGCCTACAATGCCGCCATCATCGCCTCGGCGCCGCTGGTGGCGGTGGCGGCGAATTCACCTTTCCTGTTCGGTCGCGAGTTGTGGGAGGAGACCCGCGTGCCGCTGTTCGAACAGTCAGTGGCGGTCGGCGGGCTGGCCGGTGCCAGCCAGGGTCCGTTGCGGCGCGTGACTTTCGGCTCGGGCTATGTGCGCGAGTCGCTCATGGAATGCTTTACCGAGAACGCGCAGCATTACCCGGTCATGCTGCCGATGCATTACCGGGACGGGCTGGAGCAGATGGCGCACGTGCGCCTGCACAACGGCACCATCTGGCGCTGGAACCGGCCGCTGATCGGTTTCGATTACGACGGTATGCCGCACCTGCGTATCGAGCACCGGGTAATCCCGGCCGGACCGACCATCGTCGACATGATCGCCAATGCCGCGTTCTACAACGGCCTGATGCAGACCCTGATGACGCAGGACACCCCGCCCGAGCGGCTGCTGCCGTTCGCGAGTGCGCGCGACAATTTCTATGCCGCCGCCCGGCGTGGCCTGGACGCGCAGGTGCACTGGTTCGACGACGCGCGCGGCACGCTGCATGCGCTGGTCAGCGAACAGCTGCTGCCCATGGCCCGCCAGGGGCTGCAGGAACTGGAGATCGACCGTGCCGACATCGAGCGTTACCTGGGCATCATCGAGGCGCGGGTCGCGAGCGGCCGGACCGGCGCCGCCTGGCAGCGCGCCTGCGCCGGGCGGCTCGGACGTGACCTGCAGGCCATGACGCAGGCCTATCGCATGCACCAGGACGGCGGCCGGCCGGTGCACGAATGGCCTGATGACTAGCGGGTTGCAGCTGGCGGTGAGAGCTGCTGCAATTAGCGCTTCTCCGGAACGGACAAGTGACATGCTGAACGAAATCGAGGACTTGCCCGCGGGGCTGCTGGATGTGAAGGTCGAGGGCCTGCAGGACCTGCTGGGCGGCCCGACCCTGCTGCACCTGCCGGGACGGCATCCGAAGCCGCTGTTCGTCACGGTCCTGGCGCACGGCAACGAGAGCACCGGTTTCTACGCGGTGCAGTCGCTGCTGCAGAAATACCGCGACGGTGGCCTGCCGCGCTCGCTCTCGGTGTTCATCGGCAACGTCTCGGCCGCCAGCCAGGGCCTGCGCCGCCTTGACGGGCAGCCCGACTACAACCGGGTATGGCCCGGCACGCTCATGCCGCAGTCGCCGGAGGCAGCCATGATGCAGCAGCTGGTGGACGGCATGCGTGCCCGCCAGGCCTTCGCCAGCATCGACGTGCACAACAATACCGGCATCAATCCGCATTACGGTTGCATCAACCGGGTCGACAACCGCTTCCTGCAACTGGCGTCGCTGTTCAGCCGCACGGTGGTGTATTTCATTCGTCCGCTCGGCGTGCAGTCAATGGCGATGTCGTCCGTGTGTCCGGCCGTGACCATCGAGTGCGGCAAACCCACGCACGAGTACGGCGCCGAGCACGCGCGCGATTACCTCGATGCCTGCCTGCACCTGAGCGAGATCCCGGAACACCCGGTGGCGTCTCACGACGTCGACCTGTTCCATACCGTGGCCATCGTCAAGGTGCCGGACGAGGTGAGTTTCGGTTTTGCTGATGAACCGGTGGACCTGCAGCTGGTAAACGATATCGATCACCTGAATTTCCGCGAGCTGCCGGCCGGCACACAGCTGGGCTGGCTGCGCGGGGGCGCCGATGTATCGCTTGATGTGCGCGATGACGATGACCAGCCGGTCTTCGAGCGCTATTTCACCTTCAGTGAGGGCGTGCTGCGCACCGTGCGTCCCTTCATGCCGTCGATGTTCACCCTCGACGAACGCGTCATCCGCCAGGATTGCCTGGGTTACCTGATGGAGCGGTTGTTGCCCGAGCAGTAGCGCAACGGTACGCGCCTAGCCCGCATTTCTCACCGGGATCCCGGAAGCTGGCGCAGGGCTCGTGTGACCGGACGCCGCTCTGGAATGAAAGGGGTAGCCGTAGCTACCACTTGAATGAAGAGCAAGTTCGGGTGCGCGAGAACCAGCCAGGGCCGGGATAGGCACGTTCCGATGACACACTGTTTGTTACTGGATGGGCATCACTTTCATGATTTCAATTCTGCTAGTCCGTCAACAGCCGCCCGGTGAGAAATGCGGGCTAGTCGTGCAGCGCCTGTTTCGCCTGCTGGTCGGCATGGTAGGAGGAACGTACCATCGGGCCGCTGGCGACGTGGGTGAAACCCAGCTGGCGGCCCAGCTCGCCGAGGCGGTCGAATTCATCCGGGTGTACGAAGCGCGCGACCGGCAGGTGATGCACGCTGGGCTGCAGGTACTGGCCCAGCGTCAGCATGTCGCAATCGTGCGCACGCAGGTCGCGCATGACCTGTTCCACTTCGTGGATTTCCTCGCCGACACCCAGCATCAGCCCGGACTTGGTCGGCACGCCCGGGTGCAGCGCCTTGAAGCGCGCGAGCAGGTCGAGTGACCATTCGTAGTCGGAACCGGGGCGGACCTTTTTATACAGCCCGGGCACGGTCTCCAGGTTGTGGTTGAAGACGTCCGGCGGCGTGCGGTTGAGGATCTCCAGCGCACGGTCCATGCGCCCGCGAAAGTCCGGCACCAGCACCTCGATCCGTGATATCCGGGCTGTGCCTGCGGATGGCCTCGATGCAGGCGCTGAAGTGGGCCGCGCCGCCGTCGCGCAGGTCATCACGGTCCACCGAGGTGATCACCACGTAACGCAGGCCCATGGCGCGGATGGTGCGGCCGAGGTTTTCCGGTTCGTCTGCGTCCAGCGGGTCGGGCCGGCCGTGCGCGACATCGCAGAACGGGCAGCGCCGTGTGCAGATGTCGCCCATGATCATGAAGGTGGCGGTGCCGCCGGCGAAACATTCGCCGAGGTTCGGGCACGATGCCTCCTCGCACACGGTATGCAGCCGGTTTTCCCGCAATACCTGCTTGAGTCGACCCACGGCCGGGTCGGCCGGCGAACGGGCGCGAATCCACGCCGGCTTGCGCGGCGGGCGCGTGGTGGTCTCGATCTTGATCGGGATGCGTGCGGTCTTGGCCGCGCCGCGCTGCTTCTTGTCGATGTCGGTCATGTCGGGTTGTCCAGCAGTGCTTCCAGGTGTGCCTGCAGCGGACCGCTGATGGAATCCACCGTGGCCGCCACGCCGAGGTCGGCGAGCTGCGTTACCTCGAGATCGCGGTAGCCGCACGGATTGATACGGGCGAACGGCGCCAGGTCCATGTTCACGTTGAAGCTGAGCCCGTGAAAGCTGCAGCCCTTGCGTACCCGCAGTCCCAGCGCGGCGATCTTGCGGCCCTCGACGTACACGCCCGGGGCCTTCTCGAGCCGGTGTGCGTGGATGTCATGCGCCGCCAGCAGGTCGATCACCGCCTGTTCCAGCCGGTTGACCAGCAATTGTACACCGAGTCGCCGGCGCCGGAGGTCGAGCAGGGTATACACCACCAGCTGTCCGGGCCCGTGGTAGGTGACCTGGCCGCCGCGGTCCACGCGGATGACGGGGATACCGCCGGGGTCGAGCAGGTGCTCGTCCTTGCCATTGCGGCCCAGTGTAAACACCGGGGGATGTTCGAGAAACCACAGCTCGTCCGGTGTTTCCACGGTGCGCTGCTCGGTGAATGCCTGCATTTCCTGCCAGGCCTCACGGTAATCGAGCGGGCCGCGCTGCCGGATCTGCAGGAGCGGTTGTGTGCCGCCGATGCGGGTTGCGGGTCGTGATTGCATGCGGGATCAGAGCGCCATGATGACGGTTTCGCAATCGACCAGGTCCTGGTAGATGGCATCCAGCTGGGCGCGGCTGGTGGCGTTGACGATCACGGTCACCGATACATACTTGCCGTGCGTGCTCGCCCGGCTGCTGACCGCACCCTCGGTCAGGTCCGGGACATGCCGGCGCACGATTTCCACCACGACCATGTCCAGGTCACAGTCGTTTTTCCCCATTGCCTTGATGGGAAATTCGCAGGGAAACTGCAGGGGGCTTTCGTTTTCGGGGTCAGTCATTCCGGGTGCCTTCGCTTGCATTGCAGTCGTCCAGTGTCATGCCGGATCGTCCGCGGGTCGCGTCCGCTGCTGCAGTCGTCTGCCGTTGCTCGCGGTTTTCCGGTGCAGTGTAGCAGGCAACGCGGTGCGGGGTTCTGTTCATGGCGTAGCCGGCTCCACCACGAGTTTCTTGTTGCGTTTCGGCGGCGGATGCGGCCTGGGCGGTGGAAAACGCGGATGGTCGCGGTGGTAAGGATAGCGACGATAACCGTAGTTGGGATAATAGGGATACAGCGGGTAATAGCGGATATCGCGAGCATCGGCCGCCGCTTCGGCCTGTTCGCGGGCTGCCGCCGCGGCATCGGCGTCCGCCCGCCGCGCCTCGGCTTCGGCCCTGAGTATTTCCGCGCGCAGGCGTTCCTGTTCCAGCCGGCGTGCCTCCATGCGGGCCGCCTGGTTGGCGACGGAATAGTAGTCGTCTGCAATGGATGGGCCGGCGACCGGTGCCGGCTCGACCTCCAGCACGCTGCTCTCGATCTGCGCATCGTCCGGCGGGGTCTCACTGAAATGGGTGACGCCCTGGGCATCGGTCCAGGAATAGACCGGCGCAGCCCGGACCGGTGCAATCAGCAACAGCAGCAGAAAACCGCCGGTAAAGAAATTTGAAATCATCAACCTGTTACCTCACTGATATGACCGGTGCTGCAGTGCCGGAGTTCAGGATAGCGTACCGCGGGTCGTAAGCCGAGCCGGTGAGGATAGCGCGCCGCCGGTCCCGGCCTGGTCCGCGGCGCAGCATAAAAAGACCTTGAAACAGTCATCTAGCGTTCTTTGCCCGGGTGCTGGCGTGCCGGTTGCCGCCACGGGTGGATGCCGGGCCGTCCTGTCTAAAGACGGTTTCCGTGCTGGCCGATAGTCCTACAGAGTCCAGCCGGCGGGTCCGCTGCCGGCATCCCAAGGGGGGAAATCATGAGCGCTGTTACTCAGGATGTGGTACCGAAACAGAATCGGGGCAGAAAGAAACGCCGCAAGGGGATGGCCGCCCTGAAGGCGCTGCGCAAGGCGCTGGCCAGGCGCAAACTCGAAATCATGAAGGAAGACGCGGCGCTTAAAGAGCATCTCTACGACGTGTTCGCCGACGAGTAGGCGGCAGCGGCGCTCAGCATCAATCCGGCTGGCATCGCGCCGGCCGGCCCTTTGAATACATCATACACCGGCAGGTTCGCCTGCGACCCGGCCGGGTTAGAATCGGCACATGGCCGCCGGAAAACTCACCCTTGCCTGTGATGGCATGATCGGGACAATTCTCTGCACCGCGATACGCGAGTATGCGCATGCCGCCTATCCGCCTGGCGGTTCCGACTGCGCACAGGTCGCGCGCTATACCTTGCTGGAACTGGCGAATCAGATCGAGGCGGGTAGCATCGGTGCGGGCGGGGTTGTCGAGATCAGCCGGCGCCCGCGCGCCATGATCCGGGCGGCCGTGCAATACCATTTCGATCGCGCCGACGCGGAACACGATGCCGTATCCATGCACCAGCGCGTCCTGTTCGATGAATTATTGCGCGAAATCCCGGTGAACCGGGCGCGGCTGGAAGCGGCACAGGCCGCCGATCGTGCGTCGCGGCCGGTGGCTACTTGATCCACTCCTGCAGTGCGGCAATGATCTTCTCGGCCTGGTCCTTGCTGGAGATGTTGAATTTCGATTTCTGCTGGTATTCGCCGCCGCGTTTCTGGTAGCGGCGAATCGAGTATTTGTCGGGGCCGTAGGTCTGCTTCGCGCGGTCCCAGTCCTGGTAGCGGAAGATCACCGTGGACCACGCGCCCTTGGTCAGGATCTGCTTGTCCAGCTCCTTGATGGTTTCGATGCCGTCTTCTTCGTACTTGATGGTCAATTCATCTACTGTGGATGCCATGGTCGCTCCGCTGTGCTGTGTTGCCCGAATGTCCGTTGCCGGTGCAGTGGCCGGTCATCATACGGATTTCTGTCCGGACCGAAAGGCCTGTTAACAAGCGGCTGATTTTTCAGGGTATCATGCAAAGGCAGGCGCCTGTTGCTGCGTGGATCCGCCCACCGGGTGGTGCCATGGTCGACACGCGCTATGCTTGGCCTGTCAGGTGATTGATCGTTATGTCCAGTCCTCAGGAACAGTTGCACGGTGCACGGCGCAATGACAAGCCGTTGCCACCGGCCCTGCGTGCGATGCGGTTTCTGTTCGGGCCGATGGGTGCACTGCTGCCCCGGCTGATGGGGCGCTGGGCCTACACGCTCTGGTTCAGTACCCGCCGTTTTCCGGAATCGGCCGCCGGCAGGCAGGTCACCCTCAATGCCATGCGTGAGACGCTACCCGTCGGAGACATACCGGTGGCAGTGTATCGCTGGGGCGCGGGGCCGGTGGTGCTGTTCATCCACGGCTGGTCGGGGCGCGGCAGCCAGGTTGCCGCGTTTGTCGAGCCCTTGCTGAATGCCGGTTTCCAGGTCATTACCCTGGACGCACCGGGTCACGGTGATACGCCCGGCAAGCAAACCAATATCCTGGAATGTGCCGGCGTACTGCTCGCGCTGCAACAGCGCTATGGCCCGCTGCATGCGGCTATCACACATTCGTTTGGTGGCATGGTGCTCGCCTATGCCATGAATCACGGCCTGTCGGTGCGGCGGGTGGTCTGCATCAGCGCCCCCGCGGATGTCGAGTACCTGGTCGAGAGTTTCGCCAGTACGCTGAATATGCACCCGGCCGTGGTCCGGGACCTGCGGCGGCGGCTCGAGGCGCGTTTCCAGGATGATTTCTGGGAGCGTATTGCCACGGAGAGCAATGCCCGCCGGCTCTCGGCGCCCGCCCTGATCGTACATGACGAACTCGATACCAGCGTGCCCTGGCAGCAGGGTGAGCGCATCGCCGTGGCCTGGCCGGGTGCGCAGTTCCTGAAAACCCGCGGGCTGGGGCATGGACGTATACTGCGTGACCGGGAGACGGTCGGGGCGGTAGTGGATTTTATTGCAGACCGGGCCATTCCTGCCCCTCAAGCAGCCCCTGCTGCCGGGGGCAGCAATAGATCGTAGGGTGCGTTTCACGCACCGGGAAGAGGTAGGCAGCGCGAGCTGCCGCAATGTGTTTGTCTGTTTCGCCTGGATGGTATTTGATATGAAACTCTATCTCGCGCAACACGGCCTGGCGCTCAGCAAGGAAGAGGACCCGCAACGTCCGTTGAGCGAAGCCGGCCGGCAAGAGGTCGAGTGCCTGGCACGCATGCTGGGTGCGGCGGGTGTGCGGGTGCAGCGGGTCTGGCACAGCGGCAAGCCGCGCGCGTTGCAGACCGCGCAGTGCCTGGCGCGGCGGGTAATGCCGCGCGGCGAGGTCGAGCAGCTTGCCGGGCTCGGCCCGAATGACCCGGTGGCCGAATTCATCGCGGATGCCGATGTCTGGCAGGAAGACACGCTGGTGGTCGGGCACCTGCCGTTCATGGCGCGGCTGGTGTCGTTACTGTTGCTGCATGATGCGCAGGCCGAGCTGGTCGTCTTCCGGCCGGGTTCCGTGCTGTGCCTGGAGCGCATCGATCACGACCGCTGGGTGCTGGCCTGGATGCTGCGACCGGAGCTTTGCAGCAAGGGAAGTACGGCATGAGCCTGCGCGGTATCGTACCACCGGACCCCGAGACCGGCGTTTCGCAGGAGCGCTATGCCGTGATCTTCACGCCGCGCCAGAGCCGCAAGCGCTTCCCGGCCGGTTGCGTGGAAATCTTTGCCAGTATGGAAGCCGCGCTGGCGGCGGCCGATCCGGATAACAAACGGCATGCCGCGCGCGTGGTAGGTCCTTCGAAATCCTCTGAAGGGCAGTTTATCTACTATCTGCTGGAGTGGCTGTAGCCGCCGGTTGCAGCTGTCGCAGGAAATCGAGGTAGGCGGGCTGGTCCCAGCTGCGTCCGCCGAGCGCCTGGTACTGAATCCTGCCCTGCGGGTCCACCAGGTAGGTCGCGGGCAGGCCGCGTGGTTGCCAGGCTTCCGTTGCCAGTCCGTCGCTGTCCAGCAGCGGCACCAGGTCGGGCGCAACCGCCGCCAGGAAAGTAAACACCTCGTCCCCGGTCTCGGCCGTGTTGACCAGGACGATCTCCAGGCCGGTTTCGCCAAGCAGCGGCAGCATCTTCTGGATGCTCGGCATTTCGCGGCGGCAGGGGCCGCACCAGCTGGCCCAGAAATGCACGAAGCGCCAGTGGCCGCGGGTGTCGGCGATGTCATACGGCTCGCCGTCGAGATTGTTCAGCTGCAGCGCCGGTGCCGGGGTACCGTCAACGCGCATGACGCCTGGGGGGAGATCTGCGGCGAGTGTTGCCTGCGGCATTGCCAGCAAGCACAGGGTGCAGGCGATGCGTGCAAAGGTATTCACGGATTGTCTGCTCCCTTGCTGCAGCGGATGCTGCCGAAGCCGATGCTGATCGGTTCACCCTGCCGCTCGGCGCCGGTCGGGAACTTTGTCTCGATGGTCAGTGTGTTCGTGTCACCGGGAAACACCAGGTTGCCGCCGACCGGTTCGTCCGGCTGGAGGTCACGCACCGGTGGCAACTGGGTCCAGCCAAAGGTGGAGCGGCTCGCCTGGCGCAGGTCTATTTCATTCCACTGTGCACGCCAGTAGCTGTCATCCAGGCGTGTCAGTGGTTTGCCGTCGCCGGTGAAACGCCACTGGTCGATGTCCAGCCAGATGACGTCCTTGCTCTTGTTCTTGATATGCACGGTCACGAAACAGGTCTGACGGATGCGATCGATGGCCGCGTGCGGAAAACCGCGCGCCTCGTAGAAGGCCGCCATCTGTTCGGGAGAGCGCGGTACCAGCACGACCAGCAGCTCATCGTTCTCGATGTACGGTCCCTGGAAGGCCCGCTCGACCGTCGCAGCGGATGTCCACGGCAGGGTGCCGGGCAGCAGGGTGGCCAGCGAGGACATCAGGACTACATGTCGCAGGGAAGTTCGCATAGTATTGCAGTATGACCACTGCCGTTGCAGTGCGTTCCGAGTTTGCACAGTTTGCCTGGCAGAGACAAGACATGCGCAGCCTTATCCTTTGTTTGCTGTTGACCGTATGGCTGCAGCCCATTCCGCTGCTGGCACAGCCCGGTGCAGTGCGTCCCGTGCATACCTATTCCATCGTGGCGCGCGACCCCGACACCGGCGAACTCGGCGTGGCGGTGCAGTCACACTGGTTTTCGGTCGGCACGCTGGTGCCCTGGGCCCGGGCCGGTGTCGGTGCCGTGGCCACGCAGTCCTTTATCGACGTGCGCTATGGCATGGAAGGTCTCGACCTGATGGGGAAGGGCAAATCTGCACAACAGGCACTGGACGCCTTGCTGCGTGCCGACCCGACCCCGGAGGTGCGCCAGGTCGGGATGATCGATGCGCAGGGACGGATCGCCCAGCATACCGGCCGCCAGTGTATCCGGTATGCCGGGCACCTGGCCGGCGATAACTTCGCGGTGCAGGCCAATCTCATGGCCAGTCCCGGTGTACCCGAGGCCATGGCCGAAGCGTTCCGCGCGGCACACGGTAGTCTCGCGGAGCGCATGCTGGCGGCGCTGGAAGCGGCACAGGCGAGTGGTGGTGACCTGCGCGGCAAACAATCGGCTGCGCTGCTGGTGGTGCGTGCGCAGGCATCGGAACACCCGTGGCAAGATACGCTGGTGGACCTGCATGTCGAGGATCACACCGCGCCGCTGCGCGAGTTGCGACGCCTGTTGACGCTGGACAGCGCCTACGATCACATGAACGAGGGCGACCATGCGCTGGAACGTAATGACATCGAAGCTGCCCTGGCGCATTATGGCTCGGCAGAAGCGCTGGTGCCCGGCAATGTCGAGATGAGGTTCTGGCACGCCATCTCGCTGGTGAATGCGCGGCGGGTCGATGCCGCGCTGCCCGTGTTTGCCGAGGTATTCCGGGTCGACGCCGGCTGGCGTGACCTGGTGCCGCGCCTGGTCGAGGCGCAACTGCTGGTAGCGGATGCGGCAACGCTGGCACGTATCGAGCGTATGGGTTTGCAAGAGGAGGTGGAGCAATGAAAGCGATGCTGAATAAATGTCTGGTCATGATGCCGGCCCTGCTGATCGCCGCAGGCGCCTGTGCGGAGGACGTGGTGCCGTCGCGGCTGCTGGGCCTGGACCTGGCGCGCGATATCGCGCAGGGTGCGATCGACGCCTGCCGCAAGGACGGTTACCAGGTGTCGGCCGTGGTGACCGACCGCAGCGGCGATGACGTGGTCGTGATGCGCGACGTGTTCACCAGCAAGTACATGATGCAGCTGGCGCGCAACAAGGCCAATGCCGTGGTGATGTCGGGTCTGGCCTCCGGCGAGGTGCGCGAGAACATGGCGCGTATCCGCGACGAACTCAACGAGCTTGACGGCGTGCTGCTCATCGAGGGCGGGTTGCCGATCAGCGTGGCCGGCTCGATGATCGGTGCCGTGGGTGTGAGCGGTGCGCCCGGCGGCGACAAGGATGCCGCCTGTGCCCGGCGCGGCCTTGAAGCCGTGCAGGAGCGGCTCGACTTCGCGGACTGAGCCGGTGTTGTGCCTGCGTGCCATGTCCTGCGGCGGGCGGCTGCGGCTCAAGTTCGTGAACCCCGGGACGATTGATCTGCTATAAGCCGGCACGGGGGGTGCCGGAATACAGGGGGACGATCATGAGCAGACATAACGCGGTGCCTTGCGACTGCTGTCAAAAGGCCTTTCACCGACACGCAACACTGGCTTATCTTTACTGCGGCCATAACCGGGTCATTGTATTCCGTGAGCCGGCCGGTCCGGCCAGGTTCGTACCGGTGCAGTCGACCGATGAGGCAATCCGGATCATTCAGCTGCGTGACTCCCCGGGGGTGCCTGTCGCAAGGACTGCCTGAGAGACAAAATCCATGCAGTGTCACAAACGACGGCCATGCGGCCGTCGTTTGCGTTCAGGGGTGTTATCAGGTGTGCCGGTGTGCTGTGCCTGCGCTGGTGTCCTGTCGGGAGTCGCTGACGGATGACTGTGCGCCGGTATTTGTCCGGCCAGCACGCGGGTGGCTGGATGAAGCATACGGCGGTGTGTACACTGGCTCTTCCCTGACCAGGAGTGAGTATGGGCGAGCATAATCAGGTGGCCGGGCTGCGCCGTATCTGGAATGCCGGTCTTTATTCTGCCGCCGGCCTGCGGGCAGCCTGGCGACACGAGGCCGCCTTCCGCCAGGAATTGCTGTTGTGCGTGTTGCTGGTGCCGGCTGCGTTCTGGGTCGGCGGCAATGCAACGCAGCGTGCGTTACTGCTCGGCAGCGTTGTGCTGGTCCTGGTCGTCGAGCTGCTCAATTCCGCGGTCGAGGCGACAGTCGATCGCATGGGCGAGGAGCGGCATCCGCTTGCGGGCCGCGCCAAGGATATGGGTTCTGCAGCGGTATTCATCAGTCTCTGGATGGTGGTGTTGTGCTGGGGGCTGATCATCCACGAACGCTTCTTCAGCTGACAGCAATAGTCGACGGCCGCCCGCCGTGTCGCCGGTCAGTCGATGACCAGTACCAGCTTGCCCGTGGTCTGCCCGGATTCCAGGGCGCGATGCGCCGCGGCGACGGCGTCGAACGGATATTGAGTCACCGCGGGCAGCCGCAGTTTTCCCATGGCCTGCCATTCCAGGATCTGTTGCACGCCGCGTTGCAGGGTCGTGCCGTGGTCGAACAGGTAGCTCAGGTTGAAACCGAGTACGCTGCGGTTGTGCGTGGTGAGGTCGAACGGGCTGAAGCGCGGCGTGCGCAACCAGTCCCAGGCCAGGCGCAGGCGCTTCGGAATTCCCCGCCGTGTCTGCAGCATGCTGTGAAAGCCGTACACCACCAGCTTCCCGGTGGGCGCCAGGTGGCGGTAGCTGGCGCCGAGGGTGGTTACCCCGTTGGCATCCAGCACGACGTGATAGCCATCGGGCGCCAGGCGTTCCGCCTCGCGCCACAGGTTCTGCGTGGACTTGTCGATGACAGCGTCCGCGCCAAGCGCGGTGACGGTATCCACCTTGTGCGCGGCCCCCACCACCCCGATTACCCGGCAGCCGGCGAGCTTGCCCATCTGCACCAGCATGCTGCCGACGCCGCCACCGGCTGAATGCACCAGCAGGGTATCGCCGGCGTGGGGATGGGCAAGTTCGAACAGCGCATACCAGGCAGTCAACGCGACGGTGGGCAGCGCGGCGGCCTCCGCAAAAACCAGCGTGGCGGGCATGGCAAAAACCTGGTGACGGGGGACGGCGAGTTGCGAGGCATAGCCGTTGAAACGGGTTACGGCTATGACCGGCGTACCGGGAGAAAGATCGGTGATCGACGTGCCGGCGGCGCGGACCGTGCCCGCGACCTCGAAGCCGGGCGTGACCGGATAGCCGACATAGTGCCGCGCCGAGGCATACAGACCCATGCGTGTCACGCAATCGGCATAGTTGACGCCGACGGCGCGTACGTCGATCAGGACCTCGTCGTCCGCCGCCGTAAGATCCGGGTGCTGCTCGACCACCAGCCGGTCGTAGCCGCCGGGTTTGTGGATGACGATTTTTTTCATGCGCCGTGCGTGCCTTGCATTGCCACCAACCGCCCCGATACTAGCAGGAGTCAAACAGCTTTATCCGGGGCATGACATGAGCGCAGGAATTATTCTGATTCTCGCCGGTATCCTGCTGGTGCTGTTTCCGCCGCTGCTGGCGATTATCGTGGCCACGGTGTTGATCATGGCGGGTGCCTCACTGGTCGTCTTGCCTGGTACGAGCGCAAGCTGCAGCGGCACTACCGGAACCCGACTATCGAATTCTTCTTCAGGCACTGATCCTGCCCTTGCGGGCAGGCATCAGGGTGCCTGTTCAGGCTTGCCCCACAGCTCTTCCAGGTGCTGGTCGCGGCCGCAACCGTAACGGTAGAACTTGTAACGCAGCGGATTCTTCAGGTAGTAATCCTGGTGGTAGTCTTCCGCCGGGTAGAAGGTGCTGGCCGCGCTGATACCTGTCACGACCGGTTCCTTGAAGGGCTTCAGTTCCTCCAGCGCTGCCCTTGACTGTTCCGCCAGCTGCTTCTGCTCCGGGCTGTTATAGAAGATCTCGCTGCGGTACTGGTCGCCCCAGTCGCAGAACTGTCCGTCGGACGTGGTCGGGTCGATGTTGTGCCAGAACACGTCCAGCAGTTGCGCGTAGCTGATCCGTTGCGGGTCATAGACAACCTGTGTCGCCTCGGCATGCCCGGTACCGCCCCGCGACACTTCCTTGTAGGTCGGGTTTTCCGTGTGGCCGCCGGTATAGCCCGCGGTCGTGGAGATGACACCGTCGAGTTTGTCGAACGGGAGCTCCATGCACCAGAAACAGCCGCCGGCAAAGACCGCCGTCGCCGTTTCACTATCCTGGGCGGCGGGGGCGGCGAAGGCGGTAACGGTCAGCACGGCCAGCGGTATCGACAGAAGCCAGCGGCGGAGCGGGAATGGTTTCATGCGAGTGTCCCAGAAAGCGGTGATGGAGTACTGCTAATGGACAGCAGGCCGGTTTAATCGTTTCAATGAATAATATCCTGCGCTATTACAGCGAGTTGCTGGAATTTAACGACCATGCATCGAAGCCGATAGCTTAACTGAAGCTATGTAAAACGAGAGGTGCTGCGATGGAAAGTCGTTACCCGAAGCCCGCTGATGTCGGGATCAGGATACCACCCGCGCTGCAGCAGGAGCGTTTCTGTGCGGGTTTCGAGCATGGCCTGAAGGGCGGTCAGCTGAACCGGATCGAATACATGAAACTGTCGTTCCGGGAAGGCTTTCGTGCCTCGAGGTTGTACCTGCGCGAGTTGCGCCGCTCACGGGGTATCCTGGAGTTTCCGGCCCGCTGGCGCATCCGCATGAGCGCTGCATAACGACTGCGTGTGCCGCTGGCCACCCTGTGCCGGCGGTTGCCGGTGTTGTCGTTTGCGCATGCGGTGGGCGGGGACAGATAACCCCGCGTGGCATTTTCCTGGTGCGGAAAGCTTCCATTCGGCCCGGGCTGTCTGGCGAGCGAGCGGATCGACAAGGTCCCGCTGCCGCAGCCACGGCGACCACCGTCTGAAATGCTGCAGCGTGCAATCCTGTGCGGTTAACGGCATGGGACATACGAGCCGGCGGAACGCGACGCAGTGAATCGGGGTGGCACCAGGTTCGTTCCTGCCGTGCTGAATGAACTGTGTCATCATATCGCGCATGAACACCTGCAACCGGACGAGCCATTTTCACACGAAAGTTTTCTGCCGGCACGAGCCCGGCCTGTTGCGGCGCGGCATCCATGTCGCAGGGCAGCAGGGGTTGATGGGTGTCTGAACGCCGGCAACTGATCGGGCTGCTGCTCGGGCCGGCGCTGCTGCTGGCGCTGCTGGCCATGCCGCTGCCGGAGGGCATGACACCGGCGGGCCTGCGGGTCGCCGCCGTGGCGGTGCTGATGGCGGTGTGGTGGCTGACCGAGGCCATTCCGATCCCGGCGACCGCGCTGCTGCCGGTCATGCTGTTTCCCGTGCTGGGCGTGATGAGCGGCGCCGATATCACGCGTGCCTACGGACATCACCTGATCTACCTGTTCCTGGGCGGTTTCCTGATCGCGGTGACCATGGAAAAATGGAACCTGCATCACCGGATTGCCCTGCACACGATCCGCCTGGTCGGCACAACGCCGCAGCGTATCGTGCTCGGTTTCATGCTGGCCACGGCGTTCCTGTCGATGTGGATCAGCAATACCGCCACCACCATGATGATGGTCACGATCGCCGTCGCTGTCCTGCACGAGGTGGAAAGCCGGATCGAGCATGCGCCGGGCGAGCTGCGCTTCGGGACTGCGCTGATGCTGGGTATCGGCTATTCCGCCTCCATTGGCGGTGTCGCGACGCTGATCGGCACACCACCCAACGCCATTTTTGCGGGTGTGGTGGAGCGTACCTACGGCTACACCATCAGCTTCGTCGAGTGGATGGCGTTTGGCCTGCCGCTTTCGCTGGTCATGCTGGCCGTCACCTGGTTCTACCTGACCCGCGCGGTGTTCCGCAGCGAAACCGGGCCGTTACCGGGCGGTCGCGCCTTCATCCACGACCAGCTGGAACGGCTGGGTCCCATGTCGCGCCAGGAAAAGCAGGTGGCTGCGGTATTCCTTGCCGTTGCCGTGTTGTGGGTACTGCGCGGCATCTACCAGCCAGCTGCGCTGCAGCAGGTGGAGGATTCCACCATCGCCATCGCCGGGGCGCTGTTGCTGTTCATGATACCGGTCGACCTGAAACGGGGTGAGTTTCTGCTCGACTGGAAGACCGCGGTGACCATTCCCTGGGACATCATTATCCTGTTCGGTGGCGGCTTTGCGCTGGCGCAGGGTTTCATTGACTCGGGACTGACGACGTGGCTGGCGGACCGGCTGGTCGTGCTGCAGGGCATCGACCTGTGGCTGGTGATCGCGAGCGTGGCGCTGCTGGTTATCTTCCTGACCGAGGTGACCTCCAACACTGCTACCGCCTCGTTGCTGCTGCCCGTCATGGGGGCGCTGGCGGCGGCCATCGAGGTGCATCCCTTCGGGGTGATGGTGGCGGCGGTGGTGGCAGCCTCGTTCGCCTTCATGCTGCCGGTCGCCACGCCACCGAATGCCATCGTCTTCAGCAGTCGCTATGTGACGATCCTGCAGATGGCAAAGGCGGGTTTCTGGCTGAACCTGCTGGGCGTGATACTGATTACGGCGTTCGTCTATTTCGTGCTGCCGCGCGTCTGGGGCATCGAGCTGGATACCTGGTCAGGGGCTATACGTTGACCTTGGCCAGTACGTGTACGTGGAAGCAGATCTGCTCCAGGAATGCCTGGGTGTCGCGCGCACCGGCGGCGATGTTCATGCGCACCCGGCCGTCGGAGTGGTCCAGTTCCCCGGCCGCACCGAAAATCTGCCAGCCGGCAAAGCTGGCCACGCCGTCCGTGCGATTGCCGGCCAGGGCGGCGGAGGCCAGTATATTGATGACCTGTTCATCATTCTCGACGTCGTACTTCCGGCCGATGTCGAAACAGACGATCTCCAGCGACCAGCGCGGGTGGGGCAGGCCGCCGCAGAGCTCGACCTCGGCCATGCCACTGTGGATGAACAGGCGGTTGGCGCCACCGGGTCCGCTGACGTGAACTTCCATGTCCTGCATGTTTGTCAGGCGCTTGGGTGTGATGATGTTGGAATAGTCCATGCCACTTCTCCGCTGATCGGATTGTCATTCTGGACTCTTATTGGACGATACTTGACTGAATAAGGCAAGTGCACCGGCGGGCCGGTGCGGGCGGTTCAGGGCTCCGGCTTGCGCCCCGGCGGGTGCAGCGGGAAGGGCATGACCGTGCCGGCCGTGGTCGCACCCTCGATGATCCTGTTGCTGCCCTCGCGCTCGACCTCGTCGATGCGTATCACGGACTGCAGCGGAATGTAGGTGCGCTTAACGCCCCGGAACTCGGACTTCAGCCGTTCCTCGGCAGGATCGACCACGACCGAGCTGCGCTCGCCGAAGATGATGCCCTCGACCTCGACGAAGGCATACATGCTGCCCTGCTCGACGTTGTGCGCGTGCAGTTCGTAGATGCTGCCCTGGTTGTAAAAGGAGATGCGGTAGATCTTCTGGTCTTTCATCAGATGTCAGGCGACCTGTTATTTCCCGACCAGGTGATCGAGCTTGTCATCCATGTGCATCTCGGTCAGTTCCGTGAAGCCGCCGATGCAAACACCGTCGATGACAATCTGCGGCACACTGCGCGCACCGTTGGTGACGACCGAGAATTCGCGCCGGGCCGACATATCCGAATCGATCATCGCCTCGTCATAGGAGATGTTCCACTTGGTCAGCAACTGCTTGGCCTTGTCGCAAAACGGGCAGCTGGCGGTACTGTAGATCTTGACTCGTGCCATATGTCAGGGTTCGAAGTGGTTCGTCAAACAGCCGGGATTATACAGGATTCGCGATATGCAGCAGGGCATCCCGGCGCGTGGCGGCGGTCAGCGCTCATCCAGGCTGCGCGCCCGGACCAGTTCGACCAGCCGTGCACTGTCGTTAGCGAGCCGCTGCCATTCAGTATCGATTTCGAGTCGGGCCAGCGCCGCGGTGGGCATCAGCTTGCCGTCTTCCGGGCGCGGCACGCTATCACCCAGCAGGTCGGCCAGCAGGTCTTCGAGGCCCGGGTTGTGTCCGACCAGCATGGCCGTGTGTATGCCGGGCGGCAACTGCCTGAGCACGGCAAGCAGTGTCGGGCTGCTCGCCAGGTAGACACGGTCATCCCGCGCGATCTGTTCCGGCGGGATGTCCAGCGCCTTACAGACCAGGGTTGCCGTGCGCAGGGTCCTGGCCGCCGGTGAGGCGATGATTATCCCGGGCCGCAGACCCTGTTCGGCCAGCCATTGCCCGATGCGCTTGCTGTTGCGCGTGCCGCGCCTGGCCAGCGGCCGTCTGAAATCGTCCGCCGCCCCGGCCTCCCAGTCGGACTTGCCATGTCGCAGCAGCAGCAGGGTGCGTGTCGTCATAGGCTCAACGGGCAGCGGGGTGGCGCGTGGGTGACGGGCAGCTACGACGGCACTGACTGGAGGGTTCAGGTGTCGGCGAGCTTCTCGAGCAGGGTCGTTTGTGCACTGGTCGGATCATCATTGCCGGGTAGCAGTCGATGGTAGCTGCCGTCCGGCTGCAGCGTCCAGGCCTGGGTATTGTCGGCCAGTAGATGGCCACTCATTCAGTATGCGCGATCTGGGCTGCCCGTCAAGAATCGGGAAGGCGATCTCGATCCGCTGGAACAGGTAGCGTTCCATCAGGTTGGCGCTTGCGTAATAGAGCCGGACATCCCCCGCGTTTCCGATCGTCGTAATCCATGCACGATGGAGCGAGGCGTGAATCATGAACAAGGCTACCGGCTGTCATGCTGGATGGCCACGGAAGCACACGGAAACACGGATGTAGGGTGCGTTTTACGCACCAGGAACGGTGCACGGAGTGCACCCTACATCCCTGTCGATCCGGCAGCTAGCCGAAATCCGAAGCCACCGGGTTTGGCCGATGGAGTATATGGCTGGCAGGATTGTGCGTCGGCGTGGGGGGCATGCTTGTCCCGGTACCGTCACAGCCTGCCGCCGAGCGCCAGTTTGTGACGGAATCCAGACAATAAACGTCGTAAATTTGACGTTTATTGTCTATTGCAGGGTGGCCAGCTTGTCGAACAGCTGTTTGCCAATCAGGTGCATCAATTCCTGCATGGTCAGGCTGCCAGGTACTTCTTTCACATTGGAAAACCAGATGTTTTCGACCTGGCCGTTGTCTTCTGCCGTCTGTTCCGTGACCAGCGGGAGCCCAATGAAAATACCCTGTTTGCCATCATCCAGGCCTACTGTAATCAATTGAAGTTCCAGTGTTTTCATGTCGAGATCTCCTTGTGATCCTGCAACCGCCGGCAGGCCGGGTTTTTCAGGGGATACGACATTAACCATGCATTTCACATGCCATTAGGCCGGTGGTGCCGTTCAGTCCGCGCCATTGCCGGAGAACAGCCGCCATATGGCGCCGCTGGGGCGGTCGCGGCCGGTACAGATGAAATTGAGCGCATGATCGTTATTTGCGGTCCAGAGCATATGGGTTTCAGCGTGACGACGCCCGCAGAACAGCAGCTCGTCACCGGGGTGCAGAGGGGTGTCTTCCTCCGGCAACAACAGTTCGCTCTGGTCGGCGCGCTTCAGGTACAGCGGCACACAGGGCAGTCGCTGGGCGACTTCGCGCGGGTCCGTGACGAGATGGCACAAGGTGACCTTCAGGTCCTTGCTGATGGCTTCCTGCAATGCGGGCGTGTCCTGGTCCGAGATCTTCAGTGTCCAGGTTTCCGGTGCCTGGTCGGTCAGGATGCCGGCCACGCGACTCACCAGTACGTTTGCCCATTGCTCGTTCTGTGTCCTGGCCAGGCGCAGAAAACTGGTCAGCAGGGGGTTGGTGATCAGGTCGAGGATGCGGCGGCCGATAATTGCGCCGGACTTCATGATCAGATCGATGTTTGCAGCAGCGAAAATTCCGTCATTGTTGCTCAGGTTCTGGCGCGCCACGGTGAACAGGTTTTTGTTCATATCGCGCGCGGTCATGATGATGGACAGGTTGTTGGCATCGTCATCGGTGCCGGCAATCACGCCCTCGGCATGCTCGATGCCGGCCTCGTACAGGGTGATGGCCTCGGTGCCGCGACCCTCGATGGTGCCTTCCGGCGCCGCAGTGGTCTTGACATCCAGCTCGACGATGACAGTACGTATGCCCTTGAAGGACAGGCTTTTCTGCACGGCCTTGCCGAAGCGGCCAAAGCCGCACACGACCCAGGTTCCGCGCGGTGGTGCGACGAACTCGCGCAGCGGTGCCTCCTGTATGCTGGTCATCCATTCATAGACCAGGAACATGCTGGGTGACTGGAACATCATGGCAAAGCGCTCGGCAAAGGCATCGAACGGATTGATGATGTAATCGGTGCCGAACGAAGCCATGTTGGCCTGTTCGTCATGGGTATCGGCGCGGCAGATGACCTGCTGCTCCGGGGCGAGCAGCTTGCTGCTGATGGCCACGGTCAGGTTGACGTGATCGTTGCCGGTCAGAGCGATGACCCCGGCACATTCCGGCTTGTCCAGCCCGGCCGCCAGCAGCGACGAGGAGTCGGCCACGTCGGCACACAACGCCGGGATATCAACCGGGTAATTCTCCAGACCCAGGGACTGCACGCGGTCTTCGTCGCGATCGATGACCACGCTGAGGATGTGATCCGCGGCCAGTTCGCGCACCACCAGCTGTCCGGCATCACCCATGCCGCAGACCAGGTAAAAGGACTCCTTGATCTTTTTCACTGAACGGGTAAAGGTGGCATAGGCCAGCACGCGTTTAAAGGCCGGGTCCTGCAACACCGCGAACAGCGAGCCGATCGCATACAGCCAGGAGATGACGGTCAGGTACATGGCGAGGCTGGTCCACAGCCGTTGCGAGTCGGTGAACGGGTACGGAACCTCGCCGAAGCCGATGGTGGTACCCATGTAGCTGACGAAATAGAAGGCATGAAACAGGGTCATGCGCCAGGGATTGCCCTGGTCGTCGACGCCGGGTATCAGCACCAGACCTGTGATCGAGATGGTATAGGCCAGGATCACCACGATCAGCGGCAGCCGCATGCGACGCAGCATCAGGTAGATGATGTTCTGCATGGCTAGCGGCGGAACATGACCGTTTCGGTGACGAGGATGACGACCGAGGTGATATTGGCAAGCAGCGCGCCGCCCGACAGCGAGACGATACTGGACATGACCATGGGCGTCAGGCCGGCGCCGGTGCCATGTTCCGAGATGGTCCAGACGATGGTGGCGGCAATCAGTTGCAGGTCGGCGACCAGGCTGGTGGCCAGCAGCACGGCACCGATGTGGGCGCGATCGCCGAATTTCATGATGGTGGCGATCAGGCTGACGACCAGCGCCGCGTACAGTTCGTAGACGTTGTGGTGGTTCGGGTCATCGAGGTCGCCAATGAAGAAACCGAAATTCAGTGTCAGTGACAGGACAATGAAGAATGCGAATACGACTTTCTCCAGATTCATGGACGACTCCTCGGTAGTTGTTCTGGGTAGGGTTGCGGGATTGCCTGCCCGGTCGGCGCGTCTGGTCAGGATAGCAAATCGTCCCGGCCTGATGTTACATCGGCGATGTGCCCGGCAGATTGAAAATTAACGGTCCGCGTTCGACAATGGGACGATGGTGACCGGCGATATCGAAGAGGCGTTGCTGCGCCTCCTGCGGGCGCGGGTGGGCAAGACCCACCTGCGCCAGCGGCTGGGCCTGGAGAGAACCCACCTGCGCAGGGTGTTCGGGCAGGGCAGGACCTTTTTCCACATCGAGAACCTGTACATCCTGCGCTCGTTCATTCGCAATTCCCTGCGCGTGTCGCTGCTGCATGGCCGGGCCCGGCGCAATGCGCGCCGCATCGAACTGCGGCATAACGACATCGGCATACCCGGCTTGCCCGGGGCGTTCGAGAATTACACCATCCTGCAGCTTTCTGACCTGCACCTGGACGTCGCGCCGGACATGCCGCACGTGCTTTGCGAGGCGGTACACCAGCTGGAATATGACCTCTGCGTGCTGACCGGTGACTACCGGGCGGAAACCTGGGGCCCCTATGATGACGCGCTGGCCGGGTTGCGGCAGGTCAGGGCGCAGCTGGGCGGTACGGTGTACGGCATCCTCGGCAACCACGATTCCATCTGCATGCTGCCGGCGATGGAGGACATGGGTATCCGCGTCCTGCTGAATGAGCAGGTCACCATCGAACGCGATGGCGAGTGCCTGTACCTGTCCGGTATCGATGATCCGCACTTCTATCGTGCCGACAACCTGGAAAAGGCGGCCGACGACATACCGGACGGCGCCGTTTCGATCCTGCTGGCACATTCGCCGGAGATCTATCGCCATGCGGCACACGCGGACTTCAACGTGATGCTCTGTGGCCACACCCATGGCGGCCAGATCTGCCTGCCCGGCGGCATACCCGTCATGTCCAATGCAGGCTGCCCGCGCAGCTATTGCGCCGGCGCCTGGCAGTATCAGGGCATGACAGGCTATACCTCGGCCGGGTCCGGTGTGTGCGTGGTGGATGTCCGCCTGAACTGCCCACCCGAGATCACCCTGCATCACCTGCATCGCGCCTGACCGGGGTCGATGAGGCTGGACAACATCAGGTCCAGGATGAAAAACGCCGTCGCCGCCACCACGATCTCCACAACGCCCGCCCCGGTCAGCGGCTGCAGTACCAGCAAGGGCAGCAGTGACTCGGGCAGCTGGTCCAGTCCCGGGCTGGCGCAACTGGACGAAAAGCCCAGCCGGCGCTTGACGAAACTGGAGCCGCAATCGCCGAGCATGGCCAGGCCACTGAACAGCGCACCGTATTGCCAGCTGAATCCGAGTACGGTGGCGGCGAGGCCGGTTGCCAGCAGGGAAGCGAGCACGCCGCGCATGGTCTTGGCGTCCCCAAGCAGGCGCCGCCCGTCCCTGCAGACATGGCCGCCGTCCAGCGGTGCCCTCCAGCGGTCGCGCAACAGCAGACCTGCCAGTACCGGGGTGCCATTGGCGATCAGCAGCAACAGTAAGAGTTCGATGGCCAGCTGTGTGTTCATGCCGCAAGGGATGCTTTGATCTGGGTGGTATTCGAAGGGTAACGGGACAAGGCGGATCATGCGACCCGTCAGGCGCTAAAAAACCGGCGCGGAAAAAAAGAAACCCGCCACGAGGGCGGGTTGTAATGGAGGTTGGTGTCGGGCTAACACTCAAATATCAAATGCTGCATATCAACTAGGTATTGTCGCTGCTGTTCGACCCAAGAAAGGGAGTCGGGATCATCAGCGGCAGCACGTTGCACTTCATCGATCCGGCGCGCCGCCTCTTCGAGGCGTAGTGCCTGTTCCATCCTGTCCAGGCGTGATAACTCGTCGACATCGAAGGTAATGTTTTTCAAGGTATCGCTCCTGCAACATGACCTGATCAATGAATGAATATGATTACGCCCGCTGGGCCGAAGACTGTCAACCACAATCATTTGGCGTTAATTTGGGCATTGCCGAGGGGCCGAATGTAGGGGTCTGATAATGCTTGTATATCGGAATCGGGTAATGTTGGTATATTCAGAACCTAGCTGAAAATATTTTCCCCTCCCCGTCATTCATTGCGCAACACATTGTTAAATATAGTAATAATATTTTTCTATCGGGAGTGGAGTCGCGCTCGACAGCGGGTTATGGGAAGTGTTTTCCAGCTTAGTGCGATAAGCTCATGTTAACGATGACGAAAAAAATCCTGCTCATAAAAAGGGATATTTTAATATTCAGTCTTGCTTATTAAGCAAACTCTTATATACTGTTGCCGTGCCCGCTCAGGCGAGCCTGGCAAGCATGCCGGGTGGCGGTGACAGCCGCCGGGTGCGGGCGGTTCCCGATGTGACGAATGTGCCCGAGACAGGATGAAACTTATGAAGCGATTGTTACTGGGTGTGCTATTCCCCCTGCTGGCCATGACGGCCCTGAGTGCGCGTGCCGAGGTGGTCGTGCTGGTGCACGGTTACCTGAGCGGTGCGGGCTACTGGGACGAGAGCGGGGTGACCACGGTGATGCAGCAGAACGGCTGGAAACGCGCCGGCGTCTACATCGCCGGACCGGGTGGTATGGGGTTTGTTCCCGCCCCTGGCATGCAGGCCGCGAACAAATTCTACGCCGTCGATCTGCCGTCCGAGGCGCCGGTGCTGGTGCAGGTTTACCAGCTGCACGAGATCCTGACTGCCATCGCGCAACGGCATGGACAGGAACCTGTCGTGCTGGTCGGCCATTCGGCCGGTGGTGTGGTTGCCCGCACCGCGCTGGTGCGTGGCGATAGCCATAACGTCAAGGCGCTGATCACCATCGCCAGCCCGCATCTCGGTACCTGGCGCGCCGAACAGGCGCTGGATGCGACCGACATCCCGTTCCCGTTTTCGCTGGTGACGGATTTCTTCGGTGGCGACCTCTACGACACGGCCATGCGCTCGCGCAGCCTGTACGTCGACCTGGTGCGTCCCTACCCGGGCAGCCTGCTGTTCTGGCTGAACAGCCAGCCGCACCCGGACATCAAGTATGTCTCGATTGTGCGGGCCGAGACCGAGGCGGGCTGGGGCGACTACGTGGTTCCGTCCTACAGTCAGGATATGAACAATGTGCCGGCCCTGCACGGCCGTTCCTCGCTGCTCACCATCCCGGCCAACCACGGCCTGGCGCCGCAGGACGGTACACTCATCGTCAAGTTGCTGGCCGATCTCGGCTAGCCCGGGCGCGCCCTTTCCCCGGCCGTCCACCGGCCAGTTCTGACAAGTATCTGAATTTATTCGGCACGGCTGTCTCGTCCCCGGGCGGGGCAGCCGTTGCTGTTGCCACACTCGCCGGCATGGCCATTCCGACATCGGCCGGGTTCACCTAAGCCGTTCAAGTTGTGGAATTTTCCGCCGCTACAGGGCAGTGCAACAGATTCCTCGTCGGAGATAAGCATGCCGCTCAACAGGATTGTGAGTGCGTGGAGAAAAGAACGCCTGGGGCTGACGATGATTGTCGCCTCACTCGCGGTAATTACCATTACCGTGCTGCTGCTGTTCCTGCATCAGCAGCGGGAGGAGCAGGCCCATGTGCGCGAGCAGGGCACGAACCTGGTCCGTATCCTGTCCCGCATTCCCTATGAGCAGTTCGTACCGGTGCCGGGCAAGGCCGGCATCCTGTCCGTCCTGCAACAAACCCAGAACACCTCGGCACTGGCCTATCTTGCGATTGTGGACAGCGCGGGCCGTCATGTGGAGGAAATCGCCGGCAGTGGCGTGATCATCCCGTCTGCGCCAATTTCGACGGATCCCACCGGCTGGGTCGGGCAACGCATGCTGACGATGCCCGCCGGCGGACGCGAGGTTACGGAATTTCATGCGCCGCTGTTCGACGGCGGGCAGATGGCCGGCTATGTGCGACTCGGCTATCTCAGGCCCGGCTTCGGCCTGAGCACCGATCAGGTCGCGTTTGTCGCGACCTTCGCCCTGCCGATCTTCCTGCTGACGCCGCTGTTCTACTTCCTGGTCAGACGGGAAGTCCGCCCCCTGCAGCAGGTCAGCAGCCGGCTCGATCGGCTGATGGACCAGGGCAGCCTCACCGGCAAGGTGGAACTCGCCGTGAGCGATGAACTGCAGGACTTCATGGGACGTTTCAACCGGTTCGTCGACGGTGCGCAGCAACGCATCGGTGAACTGGAGGCAGACCGCTCGCGGCTGGTAACCTCGTCGAAGCTACTGTCCTACAAGCGGTCCCGCATCGAATCCGTGCTGCAGTCGTTCCCGGATGCGGTCATGGTGCTGGATGAAAGCGGTAGCGTGAGCCTGGCCAATGCCAGGATCGGGCAGGTGATGGGCGTTCCGCACGAGGATATCCTCGGCAAGCGACCGGCGGAATGGTGCAAGGACCCCGATATTATCGCGTTCCTGTCCGGCCAGGGCGGCCGGCGCGGTCATGGCTATCATAGCGATGCGTTTGAATTCCAGCCGGCTTCCCTGTCGGGCAGGACTTATTCCATATCCCCCTATCCGCTGTTCTCGCCGCGTGACACCTCCGAACTCCTCGGCACGCTGGTGGTGTTTCGCGATATCACTGCCGAGAAGATGGCAAAAAACAGCAGCGGCGAGTTTGTTGCCCATGTGTCCCATGAACTGAAGACGCCACTGAATGTGCTGGCCATGTACAGCGAAATGCTGCAGGGCGAGGAGGGCAACCAGGAACAGTTTCGCATCGAGGCGGCCAACGTGATCCACGACGAGGTTGAACGGCTGACCCTGCTGATCAACAACATCCTCAGCATCACCAAGATCGAGACCGGCAGCATCAGCATCGAGCGCAAGCGTGTCAAGCTCAGGGATCTGCTGCAGGATGCCTTCGCTGCCTGCGCGCGCAGCGGTCAGGACAAACATCTGGATTTCCAGCTCGATTTGCCGAAAGAACTCAGCCCGGTGGCGCTGGACAAGGACCTGGTGCGCATTGCCATAAACAACCTGTTGACCAATGCCATCAAGTACAGCAATGAAAATGGCGTGGTCAGGATGTCCGTCGAGGAGACCGACATGGCCGTGCGGATTTCCGTCAGCGATGAAGGTATCGGAATTCCACTCGAAGAGCAGGAAAAGATTTTCGAAAAATTCTATCGCTCCCATAGCGAAGAGGTGTCCGGCAGGAGCGGCCATGGCCTGGGCCTGTCACTGGCGCGCGAGATTGTCCAGCTGCACCACGGGACGCTGACTGTCAACAGCACGCCCGGCAAGGGATCGGAATTTATCGTTGAGTTCAACAAGGAGGCCGGCCTTCTGAGGCAGGCGGTGTGAGCATGAAAAGGATTTTGATTGTCGACGATGAGCCACATGTCATCCGGGTGATGCGGCTGGCACTGGAAAATGCCGGCTATAGTGTCGAGGAGGCCGGTAATGGACAGCAGGCGCTGGAAAAGATACGCAGCAATCCGCCTGATCTCCTCATCAGCGATATCGACATGCCGCGTATGACCGGCAAGGAGCTGTGCAGCAGGATCACGGAGGAGATGCCCGATCGAAAATTCGGTATCTACATCCTGACCGCACGTGCGGAGGATGAGCACCGCTCCTGGTCAAGGGCCATGGGCAACCTCGATTTCCTGGAGAAACCGGTCAGTATCCGCAGGCTGCTTGGCCGGCTGGAAGAATTCTTCATTAGCAACAGCTTCAGCGGAGAGCGGCAATGTCATCCGAGCCGCTGAACGACATCAACTTCGCACGCTACTTCCAGCTGTTGCGGCAATTGATGCCGCGCGGCATGGACTTCTATGTCTGCAGCCTGTCCGGTGCGGTGCTGGCGGCGGACGCGGGCAACATGGCGCCGGTGGCGCCTTCCAGCGTGAAGGTCGACAGGGCAATGAAGCAGTTGTCGGTCGGGAATGAATCGCGTCTTGCGGCCGATAAGGGCAGTGACACTATTACCTATGTGATGGATATCCATACATCCGCCGGCGAAACGGCCGCGGTGCTTGTCGCCACCGGCCCTGTGGGCGGCGATCCCGGTGCTACGGACCTCGATCATGCCGTGGACGTGGCGTTCATGTCCGTGGTCGAGTGTATCGAAAAGGAATACCGGCTGACTGTCGAGCTGAATGCCATGGCGCAGGAACTGGCCGGGCGTTACGAGGAAATCAACCTGATGTACGACACCTCGGATGCCAATACCAGCATCGAGGATGAGGACATCACGCTGAAGCAGTTGATAGAGAACTACGTCGAATACCTCGATGTGGACATGGTGGCCATAGTCTATCCGCAGCAGGAGCGTATCCTGTGTGCGCTGGGGAGCCGCGATCCGATCCCTGCGCCCTATGAAATCATACGACGGCTGAGCCGTGACTATTTGCCGCAGGCGCGGGCGCATGGCAGCTGCCTGCTGATCAACGATATCACCGACCGCCGACGAGATGATCTGTCACTGGAAATGCCCTACAAAATACTCTCCTGTCCCGTCTACAACGTTCGCGATGAAATTGACGGGATCCTGATCTGCCTCAACCATATATACCGTGCCGACTTTTACAACAGCGACCGGAGCCTGCTCAAGGTCATGGCCAAAAAGGTAGCGAAAATCACGCAGACCAACTACGACGCGCTGACCGGGCTGATGAACCAGCTTGCCTTTGAGAGTGTCCTGCAGCGGGCGCTCGACCAGTCACGTGATGAAGGCGTCTTTCACTGCCTGCTGAATATCGATATTGATCGCCTGCAGGTGGTGAACGAAAGTCTCGGCAGGTCGGCAGGGGATCATGTCATCAAGAGTGTTGGCGAGATGCTGCGCCACAAGCTTCGCGGCACGGATTCTGTGAGTTACCTGGGCGAGGGGCGCTATGGTGTGCTGCTCGAAAGCTGCGGTATCGAGCAGGGTATGCAGGTGTCGCAGACATTGCGCGAGCAGGTGAAAGAAGGCGGTCTGTCCTGGGACGGGATGGTGCTCGATCTTTCGGTATCCATTGGCATAACCGTCGTCGAGCCTCACATCCACAAGATTGAGCAGGTGATGGAGGCGGCGGAGCTGGCGCGTGAGGCGGCCAAGGAACTGGGCAATGGCCAGCTTCAGGTGTTCCGCCAGAATGACCAGGACCTGGTGATGCGCAAACACAATATGCAATACGCGACCACTATCCAGAAGGCGCTGCGTGAGAACCGCTTCCGGCTCTATTGCCAGACGATCCGGCCAGTGGCGGAAAGCCGTGAAGAGTACCATTTCGAGGTGCTGCTGCGGCTGATCGGCGAGGATGGTGCCGTCATGAGTCCGGTTGCGTTCCTGCAACCCGCAGAACAGTACAACCTGATGCCGGCCATAGATCGCTGGGTTATCGACGCGACCTTTTCCGCCCTGGCAACGGCCGGCATTGCCGGCAAGCCCGGGCAGGGGACAGTGTCCATCAACCTGTCGGGACAGTCACTTACCGATGTTGCTCTGGCGGATTATATCAAGGACAAGTTGCACCAGTACGGTCTCGCTCCGGACTGTATCTGTTTCGAGGTGACCGAGACGGCGGCCATCGGCAACAAGACGGCTGCACTCAGGATTATCGAGCAACTGAAGAAGCTGGGATGCCACTTTTCCCTGGATGATTTCGGTACCGGTCTGAGTACGTTCAGTTACCTGAAGGAGCTGCCGGTTGACTATGTGAAAATAGACGGCTCGTTTGTGCGGAAGATTCTGGAAGACAAGGTGTCGCATGCCATGGTGGCGTCTATCAACCAGATTGGCCATGTCATGGGCTTGCGCACCGTTGCCGAGTTTGTCGAGAGCGAGGCACTCGCAGAGCGCCTGGCGCTGATGGGGCTGGATTATCTGCAGGGCTACGCCATCGATGAACCGCAGCCGCTGACGGACTACCTGTCCGGTCTGGCCGGTGCGCGGTCTGTACGGGCCGGATAGGCATTGGTACCGGGGTGCGCGTCGTGTCTATCCTGCAACTGATGCTCCTGTCCTGCATTGATACCCGCCTGCCGGGACGACTGCTGCGATGAGTGCTTCGCCTGAATACATGGCCAACGAGGTGCTGCGCACGCGCGTGGGTGTGATGACACACCTGGCGCCGCGTACGGCACTGGTCAGCATGGCGGAAATACAGGGGCTTGTCAGTGCAGCCTCCGATTGCCTGCAGGCAGGCGACACCCAGCTGGTAGTGGACCTGGGTTCGGTCCGGCTGCTCAACAGTGCGGCACTCGAGGCACTGGTGGACATCCAGGAACAGGCGGTGCGACTGGGTGGCTGGCTGAAGCTGGCGCATGCGAACAGCCTGATCAAGGACATTCTGCAACTCACTACCTTTTCAGACTTCATCACCCTGATGGACGCAGAGTTGCCGCCGTGGCAGCCCGCGGCAGGCCGTCCGAAACGTCTTGGTGACATCCTGCTGGCCCGCGGACTGCTGACTGAAGAGCGTATAGACGAGGCGCTCGAGCTGCAGAAGCGTAGCTCCCGGCGCATGGGGCAGATTATTATCGACAAGGGCTGGGTGACCGAGCAGGACATGCTGAGTGCGCTGGGTGAACAACTGCAGGTTCCCTATGTGCGCCTGCGTGCCGGTATCTACGACCCGGAAATAATCGGTAGCATCGACAAGCGGGTTGCAAAGCGCCTGCAGGTGCTGCCGCTGCAAAGGCTGCGTCGTGTGCTCTATCTCGCCACCTCCGATCCACAGGCCATGCCGGTGTTCGATGAAATCGAAAAACTCACCGGCTGCCGTGTCAGGCCGGTGATCGCCCGGCGTGAGGAGATTATCAACACCTTCAACGATGCCTATGCGGGCAATGTCGATACCATTGAGCTGGTGGGCGATATCGATGAAGACTTTTCCATTGTCGAGAACATCGTCCGTGATGACTACGCCACCATCGACGAAATGGCGGACGGCAGCCCGATCATCAACCTGGTCAACTCGCTGGTGCAGCGCGCGATCCGCGATGGTGCCAGTGACATCCATATCGAACCATCACGCCACAGGACACGAATACGCTGCCGTATCGACGGTGTGCTGTACGAGGTCACCACGCTCGGCGCCGAGTATCACCCGTCGATCGTATCGCGTCTCAAGGTGATGGCGAATCTCGATATCGCCGAACGTCGCATGCCGCAGGACGGCCGCATCCAGGTTCACACGCAGGGGCGTGCGGTCGACCTGCGCTTCAGCTCGCTGCCCGGTCTGTTCGGTGAAAAGGTCGTGCTGCGGGTGCTGGACAAGAACCAGGCGCTGCTCGATGTGAACAAACTGGGTATGAGTGAGAATAATCTGAAAACCTTCAAGTCGCTGCTGGACAGCAGCCATGGCCTCATCCTGGTAACCGGTCCGACCGGCAGCGGCAAGACCACCTCGCTGTACGCGGCGCTGAATTATCTCAACAGCATGGAAAAGAACATCGTGACCATCGAGGATCCGGTGGAATACCAGATCGAGATCGTCAACCAGAACGAAGTGCACGAACATATCGGCCTGACCTTCTCGACCATCCTCAGGCACACCCTGCGCCAGGATCCCGATATCGTCATGGTGGGCGAGATTCGCGATCGCGAGACCGCCGAGATTGCCGTGCAGGCCGCACTGACCGGCCATCTCGTGCTGTCGACACTGCACACCAACCACGCCATCGGCGCGATTACGCGCATGATCGACATGGATGTGGAGCCCTATCTGCTGTCGTCCGCGCTGATCGGTGTGGTCGCGCAGCGCCTGGTGCGCACCATCTGCCCGGCCTGCAAGACCACTTATGTCGCCGGACCCGATCTCGTGAAGCAGTTCGGCTGGGAGGGTGAGCAGCAGGTGAAGCTGGCGCGCGGGCGCGGCTGCACGGAATGCTACGACTCCGGCTATCGCGGGCGCATGGGCATCCACGAGGTGCTCGACAGCGACGAGGCGTTGCAGCGCCTGATTACAGCCAACGCCAGCCGTGAGGAACTGACTGCCTACCTGAGGAAGCGCCACATCAGGACACTGTTCCATGACGGAATGGACCATGTGCGCAGCGGGGAAACCACGATCGAGGAGGTTTCGCGTGTTATCAATATCTAGGGAAACTCTGATTTATTCAATGGCATCGTCATTGCGAGCGCAGCGAAGCAATCTCTCCATAATGCTGACAATACCCTGGAGATTGCTTCGTCACCCTGTTCCTCGCAATGACGGATTAACCGAGGCTTCCCGGGGAGGCAGTTAATGCCGCTTGAAGTTGCCGCCACGCGCCGGGTCGAGGCCGGCAAGGTACCCGCCAAATCCGCTCCCCGCGCAAGGCGCCACCGGCGTGTGAAGCCTGGCGTGCGCGAGCGTATGTTCTTTACCGAGCAGCTGTCGCTGCTGCTGGAAACCGGCACACCACTGCATGCCTCCCTGAAGGCGCTGGGCAAACAGGTCGAAAATCCGGCCATGGCGGACATTATCGCCGGCCTGCAGGAACACATCACCACCGGCAAGTCATTTTCCTGGGCGCTGGCGCAGTACCCCGACCTGTTCCCGGGCACCTACGTGAAGCTGGTCAGCGCCGCGGAGGAAGGCGGATTTCTCGACACCGTGCTGCTGGAACTGATGAAGATGGACGAAAAGCGCGAGGAGCTGCGCAGTACCGTACTGTCGGCGCTGTCCTATCCGGGCTTCCTGATCGCGTTCTCGATCTTCGTGGTCATCTTCGTGCTGGTGGCGGTATTCCCGAAGTTCGCCACCATGTTTGCCAGCATTGCGGACAAGCTGCCGGTCACCACCATCGTGCTCATGCACGCGAGTCACATCCTGATCGACTACTGGATGCCGATCCTGGCTGCGATGGTCGGTACCATTGCCGGTGCCGTCTGGTGGCTACGGACGCCGGCCGGCAGTGCGGCGCTGGACAGTTTCAAGATGCGGGTATTCGGCCTGCGCGATATCTTCATCCAGATCTACCTGATCCAGTCCATGCGCGTGCTGGGCCTGTCACTGGCGAACGGCGTCAGCGTGCCGGATGCCCTGGTCTCCTGCCGCGAGGTGGTCTCGAACAGGGTATTCCAGCGGTTCCTGGTGGGTATCGAGGGCCGGGTCCGGGAGGGTGGCGGGTTCGCGGCGGCCTTCCAGCAAGAGGCCTTTATCCCCCCGCTGGTGCGCCAGATGGTGACGACCGGCGAGGAGACCGGCAATCTGCCCCGGGTGCTGAGCCGCGTCGCCGACTACTACGAACGCGAGCTGCAGAAGAAACTCGCCGCCTTTTCGCGCATGGTGGAGCCGGTCATGCTGATCGTGATGGGCGCCGTCGTCGGACTGATCGTCAGCTCGCTGATCCTGCCCATCTTCAAACTGTCGCAGGCGGTGCACTGAAGCGTGGATGGTGCGTGGAACGCACCCTACAGTTTGCCACGGTGTGTCTGGCTGCGTAGGGTGCACTCCGTGCACCATGATCGTTACCCCAGCCGGTGCGTGAAACGCACCCTACGGATTATTGCGATGCCGCCTGATTGGGTAGGGGCACTCCGTGCACCATGAATCCCCGCTCCTTGGCCGTTACGGCTGTTGGTGCGTAAAACGCACCCTACGAATGCTCAATAAAACAGTGCTGCGCGGTGCCTGGCCTACCCGTCATTCCGGCGCAAGCCGGAATCCAGACTCAGAACTTGCGTCGGCGTGCCACGCCAATCAAACCCAGCAGGCCGGAACCGAACAGCCAAACGGCGGCAGGGACGGGTACCGTTGTAATACTCAGCGTTGGCGCGTAATCGCCCGGATTACCTATTTGGGGATTACCAGACGATTCCTTGCTGCTGAATGCGTGGTTACTCGTTGAGACATTTGCTTGTGTGAGAATGAAGGTGATCAACCCATCGGTATCGTTGTTAATGAAGTCAACAAAAGTGCTGTTACTAAAACTAATGACATTATTACCTGTATAGCTGATCAAATCCGAGAATAACAGAGTCGTTGATGCGAGATCGATCGAATTTGTCAGTTTTCCTGGTGCGTTACTCCAGTCGATTGTGTCTTCTGACCAATTGGGTGAGACTGAATCATTCAGCCCATAGATATCTAACCCCAACGAACTAGTTGAGTTATAGCCAAAGAGCTCCAATGAAACCGCGGAAGCGGGATCTCCGATTGACTGAAAGGCCGTGATATCAAATCCAATGTATGAGTAGATGCTGTAATTGCCACTTGTGAAGGGTGCAAGTTGTGTAATTGCCCCTCCGAGCGGATCGGTAATGTTGTTGTGAATATTGGCATCATTATTCGTCTGGAAATCGATGGTGACGGCATTAGCGTCAAGTACATACGTGGCAAGACAAGCCAGCACAACGCCAGCAAGGCGTGATAGCATCATGATGAATCCTCCGTAATCTTGTTTTTTATTGCCGGCCGTTATTTTTTGTAACCGGTTGCGCGCAGGGTACACCCATCGACAGGGACCATCAAGCCTGTCCCGGTGCGTGGAACGCACCCTACGACACCCCGCGCTGTGTCTGACCGAGTAGGGTGCACTTTGTGCACCGTCATCGGTGCCCCTGTCGGTGCGTAGAACGCACCCTACGGATTATTGCAGCGCTGTCTGATTGGGTAGGGTGCATTCCATGCACCATGATTGCTGCTCACTAACACGAGGACTCATGGCAGGGCGCAATCATGCCGAATTACCGGCGTACCATTGCTCCGGGCGGCACCTTCTTCTTCACGGTTGTCTCCTGGCGGCGCCGGCCCGTCCTGTGCAATTCTGACATTCGCGCCTCCCTGCGCGCAGCGCTCACGAGCGTCAGGTCAATACACCCTGTCACGGTCGAGGCCATGGTGCTGCTGCCGGACCATTTGCATTGTATCTGGACATTGCCTGAAGGGGACGCCGATTTCGCCGTGCGTTGGGCAATGATCAAGCGATTGGTAACGCATGATTGCGGCAGGCGTTACCCTGCATTCGCGAATATTTCCGCGTCCCGCAAGGCGCGGAAAGAGGGCGTTATCTGGCAGCGACGCTACTGGGAGCACCAGGTGCGTGACCGGCTGGATCTGATCCGCTGCCTTGATTATCTGCACTGGAATCCGGTCAGGCACGGCTATGTCGGGGCTGTGATCGACTGGCCGTGGTCCAGTTTTCACCGCTACATGAGGCAGGGACATTACCCGGTGGATTGGGGCGGGCCAGGTGCGATTACCAGAGGAACGGAAGACTTCGGTGAATAGACCGTGTCATGGTGCGTAAAACGCACCCTACGGTGTCGCGGTGTATCTAACCGGGTAGGGTGCACTTCGTGCACCGTGATCGGTGCCCCTGTCGGTGCGTAAAACGCACCCTACGCCCATGGATCATCCCCGCTGCGTAGAACGCACCCTGCGGATTCTCGCATATTGGGTAGGGTGCACTCCGTGCACCGTGATCGGTGCCCCTGTCGGTGCGTAAAACGCACCCTACGCCCATGGATCATCCCCGCTGCGTTGAACATGCCCTGCGGATTCTGCTATTGGGTAGGGTGCACTCCGTGCACCGTGATCGGTGCCCCTGTCGGTGCGTGGAACGCACCCTACGCCCATGGATCATTCCCGCTGCGTGGAACGCTCCCTGCGGATTCTGCTATTGGGTAGGGTGCACTCCGTGCACCGTGAATCCCGCGCCATGCCCGGAGCCTGGATCGCTGCGTGGAGCGCGCCCTGCATCTAACCCACTAATATAAAAGTATTAATTCCGCCTGCCCGGGGCGCCGGGTAGCGCTGCAGCACCAGCCGGGAAAACACCCAACCCTGTTGATTCCCTCAAAAAGTAAAGCCCCCGTAAAAAAAGCCGATAACCCGTTCGCAGTCTGAACAAATACCGGTTCTCAGGAGACAACCATGACACGAATCAAACATCCAGCCGGCAAGGAAGCCGGTTTTACGCTGGTCGAACTGCTGATCGTCGCCATCATCCTGGCCATCCTGGCCGCGATTGTGGTGCCGCAGTTCGCCTCTTCCACGGACGATGCCGAGGCCTCGGCCTTGCGCTCAAACCTGGCCGGTATCCGCAGCGCGATCGATCTGTATTACCAGCAGCATGGCAGCACCTTTCCGGGTGCGGTGGCCGCAACCGGCGGTACCTGTACCGGTGGTACGGCGGGCGCCGGCCTGATTGATACCGGGACTGCATTTGAAGAGCAGCTGAAATACTATTCCAACGCCGCGGGCCAGACCTGCAGTATCAGGGACGTACCGGCCGGCGGTGTCGTGGAATTCCCGTTCGGTCCGTACATCAAGGGTGATGTGCCGGCCAACCCGGTGACCGGTATCGCTACCATCGCCATCGAAACCACCGGCAACCTGGCCATGACTGCCCCGGCCGCTACCTCGCAGGGCTGGCGCTACGACACTACCTCCGGCAAGTTCATCGCGGACGATTCGGTGGGTGTCGACTCGAACGGTACGGTCTTCGATACCTACTGATAACAAAACAGTGCTGACACCGGGACAGAGTCAGACTGATGCGGGCGTTGCGTAGTCATGGCGTAACCCTTGTAGAACTCCTGGTGGTCGTCTCGATATTGGGGGTTGTCGCACTTGCGGCAATCCCCGATTTTCGTTCTGCAGACCCCCTGCGGCTGGACCTGGCGGCGCAGGAAATCGCGGAGGCGATTCGTTTTGCACGCAGCGAATCATTACGCACCGGCATGATCCACGGTGTCCAGATCAGCCAGGACACCCAGCGGGTGGTGGTCTACAGGGCGGACCTGACGACGACACCGGTCGGCATGGTGTCCATCCTCTACCATCCGGTGGCGAAGCAGCCGTTCGACTTCGACGTGGCTGCGCGTCCGACCACCGCCGGTGTCAGCATCACCAATGCGCAGGATCCCTTTCTCTACGCAGCGGGACGGCGCAAGAACCTGCTGTTCGATGCGGCAGGCGTGCCGATCTGGATCGTTAATGCCACAGCCACGACCTACGTATTGCAGGACGGGCTGGTTGAACTGGCTTACGGCAGTGGCAAGCGGGTTGTCCAGATTGCGCCGATTACCGGCCGGGTGACGGTGCAATGACCGCGTCAATGCGCCTATCACTGTCAGCATGTTCCAAATGATTATTTGCCGAGTTTGCAAGGAGACCGCTATGCACATACCTACAGTCCTGATGTGGAGTATCACCCTCTTGACCGCCGTGGTCGGCATGGTCTTTCTGTTCTTTCCGGACCGGATCGCGCGACTGGAGGCGTGGCTGAATGCGCCCTGGGGTAACCGTGAAGTGGCCTCGCTGCGTTTCGGGCTGCCTGCAGAACAGACCATTGAACAGGTCCTGAACCGCAATATCCTGGCGACACCGCTGGTCTGGGACGGCTGGCTGCGGCGGCACCCGCGGCCGGTCGGAGCCGTGCTGTGCCTGGTGGCCGCATTGCTCTGGTGGCAGATGTAGTGCAACCGGTATGCTGCGCGGGGTAACAGACAGGGTGCATGGAATACACCCTGCCCGGCGTACGGGTAGGGTGCACTTCGTGCACCATGACACGGTGCGTGAAACGTACCCTATGGATTCCACCTCTGCGGTGGGATCGTCGAGTAGGGTGCACTCCGTGCACCGTTGTATGGTGCGTGAAACGCACCCTATGGATTCCACCTCTGCGGTGGGATCGTCGGGTAGGGTGCACTCCGTGCCCCATTGCACGGTGCGTGAAACGCACCCTACACAATCTGCCACTGCGGTGGAATCTTCGGGTAGGGTGCACTCCGTGCACCGTTGTATGGTGCGTGAAACGCACCCTGCGGATTCTGCCTCTGCGGTGGGATCGTCGAGTAGGGTGCACTCCGTGCACCGTTGCGCACCGTGGATCAGGCGCATGGCCGGTCTGAGCTACATCGAGGTCCTGATCGCCACGGCCCTGATCGCCATCACCCTGGTACCGGCCATCGAGGCCCTGACGCCCGCCCTGCAGGGTGCGGCCATCCATGAATCAAGCACTGTCCAGCAGTTCCACCTGGCCGCCCGGCTGGAAGCGCTGCTGGCCGAACCGTTCGCGGCACTGGACGCGGAGGCCGTGGCCATCAACAACCCGAACGTGGCCAGCACCGTCTATTCGGATACGGTCGGCGCAACCAATCGCCGCCTGGTCTACCTGTCACGCTACGACGCCGACAATGCCGATGGCGACAATGACTTTTTCACCGGCACGGACGCGGGCCTGATCTGGATAAGGGTCGAACTCACAGGGACGGCGCGGGCCATCGAAGGCCTGACCAGTGCCTATGAATAGGACGGATCATCATGCGGTGCGTGAAACGCACCCTACGGATTCGGGGCGCGGTGGGGAAACGTCGCGTAACACGGTGCGTGAACGCACCTACCCATTCTGCATCCGCACTGGAATCGTTGGGCAGGGTGCACTCCGTGCACCATTGCGCGGTGCGTAAAACGCACCCTGCGGAATCTGCCGCCGCGCTGGAATCATCGGGTAGGGTGCACTCCGTGCACCATGGCGCGGTGCGTAAAACGCACCCTACGGATTCTGCCTCCGCGGTGGAATCATCAGGTAGGGTGCACTCCGTGCACCATGACGCGGTGCGTGAAACGCACCCTGCGGAGTCTGCCTCCGCGGTGGAATCATCGGGTAGGGTGCACTCCGTGCACCATGGCGCGGTGCGTAACACGCACCCTGCGGATTCTGCCTCCGCACCGGGATCGTCGGGTAGGGTGCACTCCGTGCACCATTGCACGGTGCGTGAAACGCACCCTACGGATTCTGCCTCTGCGCTGGAACCATCGGGTAGGGTGCACTCCGTGCCCCGTGACATGGTGCGTGAAACGCACCCTACGGATTCTGCCTCCGCGGTGGGATCGTCGCGTAGGGTGCACTCCGTGCACCATTTCCGGTGCGTAAAACGCACCCTACGACCCATGCACCACCGCGATCGTCAATCCGGCTTCACCCTGCTCGAGCTGCTGATCGCCCTGGCGCTCAGCGCCATCCTGTTTGCCGGGCTCGGCGGCATCGTCGGCCAGGCCATGGATACGCAGGACGCCGTTGAGACCGGCAACGACCTCACCCAACAGGCACGCTTCGCCATGGAGCAGATGGTGCGGATGGTCGGGCACACGCGCCTGCTGCTGCTGCCGATGGCGGACAAAACAGTCACCACATTCGTCGAGAACATCCGCGAGCAGACCATCCCGGCGTCAACGCCACCCACCGGCAGCATCTACGCCACCGCCGTGCTGGCGGTGACCCTGCCGGCCACTTCTGATCTGGACGGCAACGGCATCCCCGATGCCGACAACGACGGCGACGGCCGGATCGACGAGGACCTGCCGGCCGATGTCGATAATGACGGCAAGCCCGGCATCCGCGGTATCGATGATGACGGCAACGGCGTCACCGATTATTTTCTTTCACCAGCAGCCGACGATGATGAAAGCGGAGATTTGGCCCAGAACGAGGATCGTATCAACGGGCTGGATGACGACGGCGACGGCATCGTCGACGAAGACCCCGGGGCGGACAACAACGGCGATGGCTGTCCGGGGACCTGCGCGGTGGACGACGACGCGGACGGCGCCCTGGACGAGGGGGCCGCGGCAGACGACGACGAGGACGGCGTCAGCGACGAGGACTGGTACGACCCGGTGGTGTTCTACCTGTCCGGTGGCAACCTGATGCAGCGCACGCCGGTGCCGTGGGATGAAAATGCCAGCGGGACAGTCACCGGACAGGATTACGTTGAACAGGTCATTGCCGAGCACGTCACGCGCTTGCGGGTGGAACGCATTCCGCAGGGAGCCGGTCGCGCCCAGCTCGTCGATCTGACGCTGGTGCTGACAGATCCGCAGACGGGCGAGACGGTGAGTCTGAACACCCGTGTACGGGTCGGGGGTGCGTTGTGAGCCGTACGACGCCCATACATCGCACGGTGCGTGAAACGCACCCTACGCATTCTGCCGCTGCGGTGGAATCATCGGGTAGGGTGCACTCCGTGCACCATGGCCCGGTGCGTGAAACGCACCCTACGCATTCTGCCGCTGCGGTGGAATCATCGGGTAGGGTGCACTCCGTGCACCATGACGCGGTGCGTAAAACGCACCCTACGGATCCTGCCGCTGCGGTGGAATCATCGGGTAGGGTGCACTCCGTGCACCATGACACGGTGCGTGAAACGCACCCTACGCATTCTGTCACTGCGGTGGAATCATCGGGTAGGGTGCACGCCGTGCACCGTTCCCGGTGCGTAAAACGCACCCTACGAACCCAGCGCGGCTTCATCCTGCTGCCGGTGGTGCTGGCCATCGTGCTCATCGCCACCATCGCCTTCCTGCTCAACAACCAGAGCGCCATCAATGTCGACAGCGCGGCGGGCGAGGCGCAGGCCCGGCAGGCGGACGCGATCGCCGCGGCCGGCCTGGCGCATGCCACCTGGGGTGCGCAGCACAGCGGCTGTGCCGGCGACATGGCCATGACGACAGTGCCGTTCGGCCAGGGCAGCTACGCCGCCACGGTGGATGCCGGTGGTGTGACAGCCACGCAGTACACCTTCACCCCGGACCGTGATGGCATCATCGAAGAGGGACACACCGATCACAACCATTCCGGCGACGACCTGATCAAGGTCAAGAATAAGCCGGGCGACACCATGCATGCGCTGTATCACTATGACCTGTCGTCCATCCCGACCGACCGGAAGGTGGTGACGGCCACGGCCTGGTTTTACGTGGACACCGTGGATGACAAGGGCGCGGTGACAGTGCATCGGGTGACCGCCGACTGGACGGAGGCCGCTCTTACCTGGGACGCCGTCGGCGGTAAATTCGAGAGCCGGGTATACGGCAGCTTTCCGCCGCAGCCAGCAAAGGACGTATGGGTGTCGGTCAACGTCACCGCGCTTGCCCAGAACTGGGTCAGTAACCCGGGCAGCAACTACGGCTTCCTGCTGAACGCGAGCTCCGACAATTTGGAGTCGAAATACACCAGCCGCGAGTACGGCACCGCCAGCCTGCGGCCCTACTTGGAGGTCACCACGGCCGACGCCGCGGTCTCGCCGGTAAATATCAGCGCTACCGGCACGCTCACCGGCAATCCCAGCCCGGCCAACGACATCTCACGTACCCTGACCCGAACAGCGGTACCGGCCTACCAGTCAGCTTCAAATCTTGTCCTGCAGCCCGACGCCGCAGCGGGCGAGGACGCGTATATCTGGCAGTGGGCAAAGAACAGCAACTACGGCACTGCCGATGAAACCTGGGTCGCTTCGACCCCGCCGGCAAACAACACGGCACTTGCCCTTTTCAGGTTTGATATGGCTGCGCTTCCGCCGGGCGCGAAGATCCTGGACGCCAGCCTGTCGTTGCATCACAGGGATGGCAACGACCCGGATGTGCCGGTGACGGCACACCGGATTACACGAGGCTGGGAAGAGGATTCTGTTACCTGGAACAACTACAAGACCGGTAACCCCTGGAGCACGGCCGGTGGCGATTTTGATGCGGCGGTAGTGGCGACCACGAACGTGGGTCCCGGCAATAATACCCGTTACGAGTGGGACATTACGAGCCTGGTGCAGGGCTGGATCAATGGCATTTATACGAATGAGGGTGTTGCGCTGCGTACAGTAGAACCGGGCATTTACGGCGAACGCTTTGATACCAGCGACCATGCCGACCCTGCCCGCCGCCCACGTCTGAGTATCACCTATGCCTGCGAATGCGGCAATCCCTGCCTGGCCCCGCAGGGCATGGGAACGGTGGCGATGGTGGTGATCAACCCGACGACGCTGGTCCCGGCGGATGCCTACAAGAAGGCACTGTTCGAATCCTGGGGCTACACGGTGAACGTCATCGGCGAGAATGCCAACGCGGCGGCCTACGATGACCGCTGCCGCCAGCAATGACGTCTTCTACATCTCGGAGACGGTCAATTCAAATCAGGTGGGCACCCGGATCAAGGACGTGCCCATCGGTGTGGTCAGCGAGGACGGGGATTACAACAGTCGGTCTCGGTCTTGCCACCGGCTCGGGGCACACCGCCGGGTCGGCGCTCAATGTCACCGACACCAGCCACTACATCACCGCCGTCTTCCCGGCCGGCCCGCTGGATATCTATTCGGCGGCCATGGAACAGCTCACGGTGTCGGGGACCGCGGCGCCGGGCCTGCAGACACTGGCCGACACCGGCGGGGCCGGTTCGCTGGTGGTGCTGGCCAAGGGTGCAGGCATGGCCGGCGGCGGTACTGCCGCCGGCCGGCGCGTGATGCTGCCGCTGGGGCGCGTGGGCAAGTTCAACTGGGACTACCTCAACGGCAACGGCCGGCTGATCGTGCAGCGCGCGCTGCAGTGGGGCACGGGCAATACCGGTGCGCCACCGCAGAACCTGCTGCTGGTGGTCGTCAATCCGGGCAGTCTTACCGTGCAGGAAGCCGCCAAGAAAACATTGTTCGAATCCTGGGGTTATGCGGTCTCCCTGATCGACGAGGCCGACAGCCAGGCTGTGTTCGATACGGCGGTGGCCGCCAGTGACGTGGTGTATATCACCGAGGATGTCTCTTCGAGCACGGTTGGCACCAAGCTGGTCAGCGCACCGATCGGCGTGGTCACCGAGGAGGACAACCTGTCCGATGAATTCGGTCTCTCCGCCAGCATTGCCTGGGAGACTGGCACACAGGTCGAGATTAACGACAACACGCACTACATCACCGCACCCTTCCCGACCGGCCTGCTGACTGTTATGACCAGTACCGAGTCACTGGCCTATGTAACCGGTGCCCTGTCACCCGATCTGGGAAAACTGGCGAGTTCCGCATCCGGGTTTGGGGTTGTGACACTCGAGGCCGGTGCCGCGACCTATACCGGCGGCAGCGCGGCCGGTCGACGCGTGCAACTGCCCTGGGGCGGTGACAATTTTAATCTCAGCCATCTCAATACCGACGGCAGGACCATTCTGCAGCGCGCCCTCGAGTGGGGTACCGGTGCCGGTGTTGCTGCCACGCAGACGATTCTGTTCGTGGTGCCGGATGCGACGGCACTCACAGCACAGGACGCAACGAAGAAGACGCTGATGGAATCCTGGGGATTCAGCGTGGCATTGATCACGGCTGCCGACACTCAGGCAAACTTCGATGCCGCCGTGGCCAGCGCGGATGTGGCCTATATCTCAGAAGAGGTCACTTCGAGTGTCGTTGGAACCAAGCTAAGGGATGCCACCATCGGCGTGGTGAGTGAGGAGACGGCCTTGACAGACGAGTTCGGGATAGCGGGTGTGCGGACCGGCTATACCGGGACTGACATCGAGGTCGTCAACACCACGCATTACATTACCTCGGTATTTGCCAGTGGGCCGCGGACCATTGCATCGTCAGCCACGTCACTCAACCGGCTGACGGGATCGCTCGCGCCTGGCCTGGACGCGCTTGCGGAAACCACTGGAGATCCGGAACTGGCCACCCTTGAAACAGGTGGCCTGCTGTATGACAGTGGCACGGCCGCCGGGCGCCGCGTGCAGCTACCGTGGGGGGGTGACGCCTTCGACATCAACCTGTTGACTGCCGATGGCCAGACCCTGATGCGGCGCGCCATCCAGTGGGGTGCGGGCGCGGGCGGCGTTGCCACCATGCCGATCGCGCACTGGAAATTCGACGAAGGCACCGGCCCGACCGCCTTTGACTCCGTGGGCGGCAACGATGCCACCCTGAATGGCAACCCAGCCTGGACGACGGGCACGTTCGGTGACGCCCTCGACTTCGATGGGAGTGGCGACTACGTCACGACGGATAATAATTTCACCCCGCCACCAATTGGTACCGTCACGTTCTGGATGCAGGTGTCCGGCTCACCCGCCTCGCTCGGGCGCATTCTTGGTCTCCACGATACCTGGGAAATACGACACGTTACGACCGGCACGGCCGACGGTATACCCTATGGTCTGGTCTTCGACCTGGGCCTCAGTGGCGTCAACACTGAATTCGTCACGACCACGACCATCGACACGCCCGGGCAGTGGTATCACATCGCCGCGTCGTACGACACGACCAACGATGCCTATGCCGTCTATATTGACGGTGTGCCGCACAAGAGCGGGACCTATCCGTCCACCTTGTCGGTACCGGCCGCTAATCCATTGTCACTTGGCACCCGCACCGGTTCGAGCAACTACTTCGATGGAATACTGGATGACGTGCGCATCTACGACAAGTTCCTGTCTGCTGCAGAAATCGCTGACCTGGCAGCCGGCGGTGGTGGTGGCGGTGGTGGCGGTGGCAGTCCGACCATCGTCGAGGTGCGGGTCGCCACCGGTAATGACGATGCCGAGGAACGGGTCAGCAATGGTAATGTCAATCTCACCAGTTCCGACCTCGAACTCATCGCGGATGGCGCCAATGCCCAGCTTGTTGGGATGCGCTTTACCGGTGTCGCCGTACCCAATGGTGCAACCATCACCAATGCCTGGATTCAGTTCCAGGTCGACGAGACCAACACGGGTGCGACGAACGTCAATATTCAGGGTGAAACGAGCGACAGTGCGCTGCAGTTTACAACGGTTAATTCCAACATTTCCTCACGCGGCAGGACCACGGCCTCGATCCCTTGGGCGCCAGTTTCCTGGACGACCGTGGGTGAGGCGGGCCCCGACCAGCAGACGCCGGATATCAGTGCGGCGATTCAGGAAATCGTCAGCCGTCCAGGCTGGGCCAGCGGCAATGACATGGTGATAATCCTCACCGGTAGCGGGGAACGCACGGCGGAGGCCTACAATGGCGACGCCGCGGGCGCACCGCTGCTGCACATCGAGTATTAGGGCAACGGGATTAACGGGGTTGACCTCCTCAACATCCTGATACGGCAGCATTACGCGGACGGCAGCATTACGGGGTCGGACCTTCCCAATATCCTGACGCAGCATTACGGGGTCGGACCTTCCCAATATCCTGATAAGTAATCACTTAACGCGATGGAACGCCTGATTTCTCAGCTTAGAGCGTACTTTTCGGGTAGCTTTTAGGGCGAATAAGAATTCGGTGCGTCTGGTGCGTCTATCGGTGCGTAGAACGCACCCTACGGTGGTGCGGTGTATCGGGTTGGGTAGGGTGCACTTTGTGCACCGTGAGACCTGTTCAGGTAGCAACGTGTTCTGGCTGTTTGTCGTCTTGCAGGATTCCCGAATTCAGCCTGGTTTTTCTGCGTACGGGAACGGCGACTCTCAGCCGGGGATGATCACTGGTTATGTAACTTTTCCTGCAGCCACACCTTGATCAGTGATTGATAGGGCACGTCGCGTGCATTTGCCGCGGCCTTGATCGAGTCCAGCAGATGCTGGGGGAGACGAAGGGAAATTGTTTTGGTCGTCGGCTTCAGATTGGGCATGACAACCGATTGCGCCTTATCCCAGTCGAGATACTCAGAGGAATCGTGCTGTTCCCAGAATTTCCGTTCTTCGTCTTCGCTGGCGAATTTCGGTACGGATTTAAGTCGCTTTTTCATAAATGTCACGCTCCTTTCGATGCATAGCCCTGGCCGAGATTACCCGGATCTTTTCCCCTTCATGGCGCACAGTGAACGTTATATGCAGCAGCCGGGAGTCATCGGTTTTACCCAGAGCGTGGAAGCGCGGCTCCTGGTTGCTGTGTCCGGCATCGTCAAGCACCAGTAACGGGGCATTGAAGAAAACCTGTTCCGCTTCCGCCATGCAAACGCCGTGCTTCTCGTTTTTTCGGGTGTTTCCCTCGTCCCAGTCAAAGCCCGTGATCTTCGTCCAATCGATCATCGACGTATATTATCAACATATACATATTGGGGCAAGCCGCCAATGCGGCGGGGTGGGGTCGGACCTTTCTAATATACTGATAAGTAAACGGATAAGGCGAAAGATCGCCACTTTTCTCGGCTTAGAGCGTACTTTTCAGGCACTTTTAGGGCGAATAAGTGCTCGGTTCCTCCCGCAAGAATAATAAATCTGTTTCTCCCTCAATCCTCCGCCCCGGATGACAGCGCTTCAGTTCGCGCCCAATCGCATCCAGGTAGTCGCGCTGTCCCACGGCGATACTCATGGTCCACGCCGGGTCGCGCTCCAGATTGCCCTTCGCAAGCGCCAGTTCCACCCACGTGCGCAGTCCGTCGCGCAAACTGTCCGCATCGACAAAACCCAGTAATGCGGAAAGTGCTGCCACATCGATGCAGCGATAGCGTTTCGGCAACGACTGAATTTCGTTGTATCCCGCATGCGCCCAGTCCGCAGGATGTTCGACTGCGCGCGCCCGGACCATGTTCAGGTCGATGTAGACCATACACCGCGCCAGATGCCCATCCGATTGCACGGCGGTTGCATGGTAGCGATCTTCCCAGTAGGCGCCTTTGCGGGACTTCCGGCGATTGAACTGTTGTGCCACCCGTCCGGCAATCAACTGCATGCTGCGCGCGATCTCTCCGTGCCCCCTGTCCTTGACCAGCAAATGGACATGGTTCGACGTCACGACATAATTCAGCACGCACAGGTCAAAGCGCCTGCGTGCCTGATACAGCCAGTACACCCAGGCACGACGATCCTTCGCAAACTTGAGCAGGAACTGTTGTTTGTGACAGCGATGCGTGATGTGCCAGACATGACCTGGCAGAAAATACCGATGTGCACGGGGCATCGACTTCCTCCTTGAAGCTACGTTTTCGAGCCTGAAAACGACGTTTAAGGCCCATACCATAGCCAAATATGAACACTTATTGCTTGAGGATCAGTCTGATAAAGAGGTCCGACCCTGTCCCGACTGTCCCACGATGCCGGGAATCCTGTGGACGACAGTCAAGGGCTTGCCCGCACGGCCGAAAAAGAGGAAAGGGAGATTGTCTGATGGACCAGCCGACCAATTGCCTCTGGGAACGAGTCATCGCGGACGCGCAGCTGCTGACGCTGCCGGCCGTCTATCTGCGCCTGAAGGAGGTGCTGGACGATCCCGATTATGCCGTCTCCGATGTCGAGGGTGCCATCAGCTCGGACCCTGCCATCGCCACGCGCCTGCTGCGCCAGGCCAACAGCCCCTATTTTGGTTTTGCCTCGAAGATCGAAACCATCTCGCGCGCCGTCGGTTTGCTCGGTTCACAGCAGGTTCACGACCTGGTCCTGGCTACCTCGGTGGCGCAGACCTTTTCCGGTATTTCCATCGAGGTGATGGACATGCACGCCTTCTGGACACGCAGCGTCTACTGCGCGGCGGCCGCGCGCCTTTTGGCGGTGAACTGCAACATACTCGATAGCGAGCGGTTGTTCGTCGCCGGCCTGCTGCGGGATATCGGGCACCTGGTCATGTACCAGTCGATTCCGGACGAAGCAAAGGCGGCCTTGCTGCGTGCCCGGGAGGATGGCCGCTCATTGTACGAGGTGGAGCGCGAGGTGGTCGGCTTCGATTATGCGCAACTGGGCGGAGCGTTGTTGCAACAGTGGGGACTACCCAAGGGCCTGTGGGAGCCGGTGCAGGTGCAAGTTACGCCCGAGCAGGCAACCGAATATTCACTGGAGGCCTCGATTGTGCATCTCGCCGGGGTGCTCAGCGATGTGGGTCAGACCGAGGATGACGAGCGCGACGCCTTCGTGCAGCTGGTGCATCCGTCCGTCTGGGAGTCCACCGGCCTGACGCGCGAGCAGTGCGCGGCGATCCAGGACGAGGTCGAAAGCCAGCTCGATGGTGTGATGTACCTGATCTTTCCCGGCTCCAAGACCGTGCATGCCGGTTCGCGGCTCGCGATGTAACAGCCTGTCGGTGCGTGGAACGCACCCTACGTTACTGTCAGCCTGGGTAGGGTGCGCTCGGTGCACCGTGAATCCTGCGACATGCCCGAGGTATATCGGTGCGTAAAACGCACCCTACGGTGACGGGGGTATTTCCAGTGCGTAAAACGCACCCTACGGTGCCGGGCATTGTCTGCCTGGGTAGGGTGTACTTGGTGCACCGTGATTCCTGTGCCATGCCCGGTTTATATCGGTGCGTAAAACGCACCCTACGTTCCGGGAATTTCTCTGCGTAAACCCACCCTGCGATCGATGAAATGGGTCGACCCTGTCACATATCAAGAATACCGCTATAGGGCCGCTAACAGGCTGAGGACAGGCGTATCAATCACCGCACCCGGTGCGTAACAAGACGAAAAACTAGCATGATCAATGAATTACGGGATGCATGGCGGGCCTCCGGCTTCAGTTCCGGGGAGGTGGCGCTGTTTGCGCGCAGTGCGATGCTGGAAGAGACCCGGCGCGGCCTGGTGCTGATGGGTATCGTGTTGCTGTGTATCTTCAGCGCCAGTGCGCTGCTGTTTTACCAATTCGGATTCGCGCACTCCACCGTCTATACCACTGGCCTGCTGGCCTTGCTGTCCGCCCACATCATGGTATCGGCACGCGCCGCGCGCGATGCCAGCGCACTGTATATGCTTGGCACCACCCTGTTGATGATCAGCGGCACGGCGTTCGTGTTGCTGGCGCACAAGACCGGTGATTTCAACCAGGTGCTGTTTGCCAGTGTAGCGCTGCTGTTCATGGTGGCACCGCTGGTGCCGTGGGGCCTGCGCGAGGCCTTGCTGGTCACCGTGCTGATTTATCTTACCTTTACCGTTTCCACACTGACGTCCTACGAACGCTTTGACAGTAAATCGCTGTGGTCGCTGCAGTTCATCATGCTAAGCGCCGGCCTGATCAGTTTATTGCTGGTGATGCGCAACACGACCATTCGCAAGGCCGACCTGCAGACGCGTTTCGACCTGGAGCAGACCAACCGCAAAATACTGCACCTGTCCAACAAGGACCCGCTGACCGGTGCATGGAACCGGCGATTCCTGAAGAACGTGTTCGAGGCGAAGACGCAGGCATGGCATGCCGATGGCAAGGATTTTCATTTCGCCTATCTCGACCTGGACAATTTCAAGCCTATCAATGATAACTGCGGGCATGATTTTGGTGACGAGGTGCTGCGTTGCGTCAGCCAACACTTCACCGCGGCCCTGGGTGATGATGGTTACCTGGTGCGCATGGGTGGCGATGAGTTTGCCCTGTTGTACACCAGCGATGACCCCGAGCAGCAGATTACCAACTGCCTGCAAAAAATCCGGGCGGCTATCCGCTCGCCGGGCCAGTGCAAGTCGATGGCCATCGGTATGAGCGTCGGGCTGGCCAGCGTGCCGGTGGGGGTCGAGCTCTCGCAGGAGGCCATCTACCGGGAGGCCGATGAGGCTCTGTACAGCGCCAAGGCGCGCAAGGGGCAGTACCGGGACACGGCAAATGTTGTCAGCCGTGTGCTGGATGGGTCTGAACGGTCACAAACCGTCGCCTGAGTCCTGTAGTGCGTAGAACGCACCCTGCGTCCTGGCCGTGTCGCAAACACGCCCCCGGATCCAGGTAGGGTGCACTCCGTGTACCGTTTTGTGGTGCGTAGAACGCACCCTACGGTTCCGTTTTGCGGTGCGTGGAACGCATCCTGGATCCGGGTCGGGGTGCATGGCATCTCCGGTTCCGGGTAGGGTGCACTCCGTGCACCGTTTTGCGGTGCGTAAAACGCACCCTACGGTTCCGTTTTTCGGTGCGTGGAACGCACCCTGCGGTTTCGTTTTACGATGTGCAGAGCGTACCCGGCATCGGCACGTCACACCTCACGCCCGCCCCTCGGCCCAGCTCAAGAATAGAGCTGTTCGGCCGATCATGTGTCAATAGAAATTTTATTCAAGACAGAGACCTACGATGAACTTTCGGGGTTCAGGGGAAGCTCGCTGAATGGGCGCACTGGCTGCAGTCCTGCAACGTTTTCAACCGGGCGCCAATGCCAGGCGCATCGGCTGCATCGGTATGGAGTGCGCGCTGAATGCCGTGCACCTGGTGCAGCTGGCCGCAGACAGTCAGGGCGCGATCACCGTGCATGCCATGGCCTCGCAGCCCTACCCCTGCACGCGTGACGAGCTGTTCGCCTCGCCACGGCAATTCCGTGCGCTGGTGCGTACGGCGCTGGCACAGGGCAATTTCCGCGGACGCGCTATCGTTACCACCCTGCCATCCTCCGATGTGAACATCATGCCGGTCTCGTACCACGTCGCCGAGGGCGGGACGGATGATGCGGCGTTACTGGGTGTGATGGCGGAACGACTGGACGGTGACTTGAGCAACTATGTGATCGATTATCTCCCGGTACGTTCGGAACGCGGTATGGAAGAGCGCCAGGCGATTGTGGCCGTTGCGCAGCGCGATTTCGTCATCAACTATCTCGAGCTGCTGCGCAAGAGCGGGCTGGAGACCCGGCACCTGGAGATCGGGCCATCGGCCATACGCCGGCTGGTCAGTGCGATGGGGACGCAAGGCGAGCACCACAACGTGCTGGCAATCAATTTCGGACGCGAGTCGAGTTTCCTGACCGTGATTTCCGGCGCGCGATTGCTGTTCGACCAGGAGATACCGTTCGGCGAGAATCGACTGCTGAACCTGGTTGCCACGACACTGGAGCTCCCGGTCGAGTCTGTAAGTCAGCTGATTGCCGCGAACAGCCTGGATCCCTGGGTGAAGGACCGGCGCAGCCTGCGCGAGGGTATGGACCGGGAAGCATCGCTCACGCTGCAGGAAATCGTAAAGCCTGAGTTTCTCAAGCTGGTCGAGGAAATCAACCGCACATTGATCTACGCTGCCTCGCAAACGCGAGGCGAGTCGGTGACCCGCATCTACCTGCTTGGCAGCCTGGCGCGCTGGCAGGGTGCCGATGCCTTGCTGCACAAGCTGGTGAACCTGGATGTAGAGACGATCCCGGACCCGTTCCGGGTGTTTTGCAAGACAGCAGAGTCGCCGTCACCGGCGACGGTCGCACCGTCACCGGAGATTGCGGTGGCCACCGGCCTGGCCATGAACGGGCTGACCGAACATGACTGAAATCGATCTCATACCGACGGACTACCGCAACCGCGTCTGGCTGCAGGGCAGGGCACGCCAGGTTGTCAGCGTGGTCGTAGTGCTGCTGGTTGTACTGTTGCTTGCCATGACGACCATGCATTACCTGTCCGGCAAGACGAATGCCCGGATCGCGGAACTGCAGGCGCAGCAGGCCATTACGGCCCAGCAGCGCGAACAGCTGACCCAGCTGGACGGCAATCGCGCCGAGCTGGAAAGCCGGCTTGCCCTGCTGGGTGGTCTGCGCGGTGGCGCGGCGGCATCGGCTATGTTCGTCGCCATTGACCGTGCCATGGTCGAGGGTGATGTCTGGTTCAAGGGCTGGGAGTTCAACCGCGCCGGCAGTGTGGTCGAGCGCAGGCAGGAGGCCACCAGCAACGGTTATTTCATTGTCATGCCGGCTGCCAACGGCACCGAGAGCACCGAGGCCTGGAAGATCGAGACCCACATGAAGATCCGCGGCCAGGCAAAGGATCATTCCGCGCTGTCCGGTTTTGTCAGGCGCCTCTACCAGCAGCCGGAGATCCTGGATGTGCGGATTCTCAACACCGCGGTGGCTGCCAATAGCCGCTTCGTCGATTTCAACCTGGCGGTCACCGTCAATGGTCGCGAGGCGGGCAGCTGATGCACCCGCTCCTGATCAATACGCCGCCACGTACCGTTATCCTGGTGATGGTATCCATGGCACTGCTGGCGATGGCCGCACTGGCGAGCTATGTCGTCTGGCCGGAATACAAGGACTACCGCAAGTCGCTCACCAGCCTGCGGCTGCTGGAAAATGTTGCCGCCAGGGGCGATACGCTCGAGCGTGAGATGGCCGATCTGCAGGGGCGGGTGGAGTCGCTGAATCACCAGTTGCACGGCGATATGGTCAATCTTCCCAGAAACCAGATGGAGTCGTTCATCATCGGTCGCCTGCAGGGTATCTCGTGGCGCAATCATGTCGAACTGCTGAGTGTGACGCCCGGCATGGGTGGCAGGGTGCAGGTATTCGAGGAAGTGCTCTTCAACGTCCGGGTATCGGGGGATTACTTCGATCTGTACCAGTGGCTCAAGGACATGCGCGAGGAGCTCGGTTATGTGGTCGTCAAGCAGTTCAATATCACTCCCGGAGCTACCGCAGGCCAGGCAGAGGGGCTGACCGCCACTTTCACCATCGTGTCCTACCGGGAGGCGGAAAATGCCTAGGGGCATGGCCTGTATCCTGTTGCTGGCCGTGTCACTGCTGCAAGCAGTCGCGCAGGCGGCGGACGGGGCCGGGCCGTTGCGCATCAATCCCTTTGTGCAGCCCGAGGTCGTTGCGGATGTGGCAAGCACCGCGGTGTCCAGCGTAGAAGATTCCATGGTATTGCGCGGGATCATGCTGGCCGGGGAACAGTCGCTGGCAAATATCGGCGGCAAGATCGTCGGTATAGGCCAGGAGATCAATGGCTACCGGCTGATTGCCGTGAATGAAAGTAACGTGGTGCTCGATCGGGATGGAACACGCAGGGAACTCGGGGTCAGCAAACAGGATGGAAACGAATACGATGAGCGGCGTACAGGCAGAAGGTAATTATTGGCGCGCTGCAATGCTGCTGCTAACAGCGGCATTGCTGTTGCTGCTGTTGACCAGGCCGCTGTACGGCGCGGAGACCGGGATTGTGCATGACGGCAAGATCACCCTGACCTTGCGCAAGGTCGAGATTGCAGAGGTCATGGAGATGCTGTCGCGCGCGGCGCGCGTGAATATCCTGCTGTCCGATGACGTGAACGGGGAGATCTCCGTCAATCTCTATGATGTCGGGATCAACGAGGCCATTCACTCGATTGCCAGCTCCGCCGGCTACGGTGTGGAACGCCGCGGCGGCAGTTATTTTATAGTGGAGCGTGACCAGGCGGGCAAGTCCGAGCCCGGTGGCCCGACCGAGGTGCGCACTTTCAAGGTGCAGTACTCCGACCCCGAGCTTGTCGCCGGCATCCTGAAGAATCACCTGTCCAGCTATGGTCAGGTGACCACGCTGCCGGAACGCCGCCTGCTGATCGTGGAAGACACGCCGCACTTCCTCGGGCGCATCCAGAAGCTGCTGAAAGAGATCGACCGTCAGCCGCGCCAGATCCTGATCGAGGCCAAGATACTCGAGGTGTCGCTGACCGATTCGGAATCCTACGGCCTGGACTGGGTGAAAATCTTCGAGTCCGGCGACGCGGCAATCGGCACCCAGGGGCTGGGCAGTCCCGGTTCTCCAGGCCTGTTCTTCAACTACATCACGCCGGATGTGGAAGTGTTCCTGGATGCATTGCGGACACGTGGCCGCACCCGCACCCTGTCGACCCCGAAGCTGCTGGCGCTGGAAGACCAGGAGGCGGAAACCATCATCGGCAACCGGCTTGGCTACAACGTGACCACCACCATCGACAACGTGACCACCACCTCGGTCGAGTTCCTCGAATCCGGTGTGATCATGAAGGTCAAGCCGTCGGTAGACGGTGAAGGTCGCATCTTCCTGGAAATCCATCCCGAGGTGAGTACCGGTGATGTACTGAACGGCCTGCCCAGCCAGTCGACCGCCGAGGTCACCACGTCCATGCTGGTGGAGAGCGGTCAGACGGTCTTCATCGGCGGGTTGATTACGCGCAACCAGGGCAAGACCCGCGAGGGTATACCGATCCTGGGTGATATCCCCGGCATCGGCAGTCTGTTCTCGAACAAGCTGATCACCAGCCAGAACACCGAGCTGGTGGTGCTGGTGACGCCCTACCTCATCGACAATGACAAGGTGCCGCTGGACGGCGGCAATGCTGCGAATGTGGCAGCGGTGGCGGAACAGCTCGAGGTGCAACCGCGCGATATCGATCGCGTGCTGGAAAAGATGGGTTACTTCGAGGACACCTTCGAGGCTGCAGGTACTGAGTCGGATTTCAATTTCTGATACACCGTGCGCTGTGCACGTCGGCAGGCCGGCTTGCCGTGTGGTGGCGGCAGGGTGATAGTACAAACCGCGGCCTGGCTGCTAAGATGCAGCTTGTGTGGAACAACAGGGGGCGGCGGGACTCGTGATCCGGTTTGTCGGCATCGTTATCTGGCGCATCGTCTGCTGGCTTGAACTCGCCCTGTTCACGCTGGTGATGTACCTGCTGTCCTGGCTGCCCGGTACGCTGCTCAAGGGGTTTTATTTCCCGCTGTTCAGGTTCTGGGCGCGCAGCTTCGTGCGGGCGCTCGGCGTCGACCTGCGGGTACACCAGAAATACACCAGCCAGGGCCTGCCGCAGCAGTACATCCTGATTGCCAACCATCCCTCCGCATTCGAGGATGTCGGCATACCGGCCGTGTTTCCCGTTCATTCGCTGGCCAAGATCGAGGTGAAGGACTGGTGGCTGGTCGGGCGCATCAGTGCCGCGGCGGGCTCACTGTACGTACAGCGCGAGTCGAAGGAGTCGCGCAATGCCGCAGCCGAGGAGATCGACCGCGAGTTGGCCGCCGGTAAAAACATCGCGCTGTATCCCGAGGGCGGTTGCAAGGGTCGGCGTATTTTCGACACGTTCCGCTACGGTGCCTTCGACATCTCGCTGCGCACCGGCATACCCATCCTGCCGGTGTTTCTGCACTACGATTCGCAGGACGATTTCGAGTGGCGCGCTCCGCAGACCCTGCTGCACAAGATCTGGCATATGAGCATCACCCGCAACCATCGCGTCAATTTCTACGTCTACGACGCCTTCGATCCCCGGCAGTTCTCAGACAAAGAGTCGTATGCCGCCTATGCACACGGCAAATTCCTGGAGTGGCAGGCCCGCTATCTCGACTGAGCCGGTCCCGCACCCCTGGCCGGTATCGACAAGATCGATACCATCTGCCGTGCGAAGCCCGTCTACCAGTGGTAGCCGGGATGCCGCCACAGCGTCTCGTACATCCGTTATCCGTCGAGTGCGCTGTGCGCACCGGAAGACCAGTTAGCCGAGATATTTCCGCAGGGTATCGAACAGCAGCAGACCGAACACCAGCACCGTGCCCAGCAGGACCAGGTTCGTGGCGGGACCGTTGGAGAGCCTGCCCAGCCAGGCGCGGCGGTTGTTCATGACCAGCAGCAGTACGCCCAGCAGGGGCATGAAGAACGCGCCGGCAACGGCGTAGACCAGCACCAGCCACACGGGTTTGCCCGCCAGCATCAGGATCATCGGTGGGACGGCGATGTACAACAGGTAGCCGCGGTAGGCGTGTGAGTGCGTACTGACGGCGCGGGGTTGTTTGTCACGCCAGTGGTATTGCTCCACGAAATCGGCAAACAGGTAGGGCACGCCCTGCCAGACGCCCAGCATGGAGCTGAATACCGCGCTCCAGAAACCGACCAGGAAGCACCACTTGCCGAACGGGCCGACTATCTCTTCCAGTCGTGCCGCGATGGCCAGCGCCATCTCCGGCCCGGTGACGGTGTCGGGGTGCACTCCGGCGGAAATAATAATGACGGCAACGCCGAACAGGCCGGTCAGGGTGTAGGCAACGGCCAGGTCACGGCGAGAACGCACCAGGTCATCAGGCGTCGTCCAGTTCCGTTCGCGTATCCAGTAGCCATAACAGAGCAGGGTGACGCTGCCGCCTACGCCGCCGATCACACCGATGATAAACAGTATCGATCCTTGCGGTATCGAGGGTATCAGCAAGCCGCTTGCGATGCCGGCCAGGTCCGGCGCGACCCAGGCAGCACATACCAGTACCACCAGCATCATGACGGCCATGAACAGTTTCATGAGCGGCTCGAGCAGCCGATAGCTGCCGGTCAGCACCAGCACGGCGGCCAGCAGGGAATGCACTATGCCCCAGTTTGCCACGGACAGGCCGGGATACAGGGCGTGAGCAGCCAGCCCGGTTGCGGCGATCAGTGCACCTGCGACCACGAATGTCCACAGCAGCAGGTAGATGAAAAAATAGAGGGAGACGAATTTCGGCAGTCGCTGGATCCAGCCTTCCAGCAGCGTCGTGCCGGTGGCGAGTTGCCAGCGAGCCAGCCCCTCGTTCATGGTGAATTTCATGATGGCGCCGAGGATCGCCGCCCAGAGAATCGTGGTACCGAATTTTGCGCCGGCAACCGAGGCGACCACCAGGTCGCCGGCGCCGAGGCCGGTCGCTGCGATGACGAGGCCGGGGCCGATGTCCCGCAGCCTGGAGCTGGTCTTTTTCATGATGTCCCGTTTCGGCAGATTTTCCGGCAGCCGTGATAAAGTAGCCCGGTGAAGCCGTTATGTTAACGGATTGCCGGTCGATCAAGAGCCGATGAAGCTGCGCACCCAGATATCCCTCTACCTGTTCCTGTTCGGGCTGATCCCGTTGCTGGTGGCATTCGTGATCAACGTGCCGCTGATCTTCGATCGCATCGAGGCACTTTATCACAAGGCGCACCTGCAGAATCTGCGCGCTGAATTCAGCGATCTCGACCAGCACCTGGCCCGCCGTCACGAAATGGTCCGCCTGCTGGCGAAGATGCCGGAGCCGGGTATGCTGCTGTCAAGTGACGTGCGGCAAACGACGCAGGAACTGAATACCGCGCGTAAGGGCTATATCAACTGGGTGAACCAGGTACTGATTGACCAGTTCGACGTATCCCAGGTCCTGTTTCTCGACGAGGCGGACAAGCCCATCTTCTGGCTGGATCGCAACCTCAAGAGCGGGCGGCTGGAGAGCAGGACCGGCGATTATCCCGCAGTGAACAACCGGATGCTGGTGGCCGGCCGCGAAGTAGCGCCAGGCGTGGTGCTGAATGGCCCGATCATCTTCAACCGCACCGCGGGCCCGGTACTGCCGGAACGTTTCATGCAAATGAGCCTGGTCAGTCCTGTGGTCATACCGTTGCTGTCCGACGATGCCGGCACGCTTGAAGAGCAGCGCGGGACGGTCGTCGTCTATATCGATCTTGGTGGCCTCGCGAGCGCCTACCGCGGCAACTACTGGGTGCTGAGTGACGGGCAATACCTGCCGTCGCCCAATGGGGAAAACCGGCCGACCACGGCGTTCGAGGATTTCCCGGGATTGCAGGCGCTGTTCGACAAGGACGAACTCGCGCTGTGGGAGTTCGGCAACCAGCAGGTGCTCTGGGTGCCGCTGTTCGAGACCGAGGACGCCGGCACCCTGTGGGTCGGGCGCAGCGTCGATCCCTCGCCGCTGGCAAAATTGCAACGTGCCGTCGAACTGCGCATCGCCTATATCGCCATCGGACTGCTGATCGTGGTATTCATCGTCGCGCGCCTGATCGCGGTCAAGACAGAGCGCCTGGGCCGTGAACTGACCGACGGCATATCGCGCGTACTCGAGCGCAACGAGGAAGTCGGGTTTTCCTGGCGCCAGCCGCAGGAGCTGAACGAACTGGGCAACAACCTGACGCAGCTCGCCTCCACGCACGCGGCGAACACCCGCGCGATGGACAGTTATGCGCGGGAACTGGAGGAGTCGAACCGCTACAAGTCCGAATTTCTTGCCAATGTCAGTCACGAGTTGCGCACGCCGCTGAATTCAATCCTGCTGCTGTCCAAGATGCTGGCCGAAGGCGACGTGCGTCAGCAGCTCACCGCCGAGCAGGTGCACCAGGCAAGGGTCATTCACAATGCCGGCACGGACCTGAAGGCGCTGATCGACAACATCCTCGACCTGTCGCGTATCGAGGCGCGTCACATGACGCTGATTACCGAGCCGGTCAGCCTGCGGTCGGTTATCGACAGCGTGCTCGAGCTGATGAAACCGCAGCTGGACGAAAAGCGTCTCCAGCTGGTCACGGAGTTTGATGCGCAGGCACCCGCCTCGATAAACACCGATGGTGAAAAGCTGCGCCAGATCCTGATCAATTTTCTGTCCAACGCCGTGAAATTCACCGCGCAGGGCACGGTTACGGTGCGCCTGGCGCAGGGTCCGGAACACGACGGGGTGCGCTACCCGGTCTGTATCAGCGTTACCGATACCGGCATCGGGATCGCCGCAGACAAGCTGGAGCTGGTATTCGAGGCCTTCAGGCAGGCCGACGGCTCGACCAGCCGGCGCTTCGGCGGCACCGGCCTGGGTCTGGCTATCAGCCGCGAACTGGCCTGGCTGATGGGTGGCGACATCCTCGTGGAAAGTACGCCCGGCAGCGGTACCACTTTCAGTCTGCTGTTGCCGCTCGAGTTGCCGGCAACGCCGCGGCTGTCCAGTCAGGGGAAAATGGCCGGCAACAGTGACTCAAGGGAGTCTGTGCAGTCGATTCCCCCGGCCGATTACGGCGGTGCCCGCATCCTGCTGGTTGACGATGATGTACGCAATCTGCTGGCGCTGACGCCGGTACTGGAACGATGGGGGCTGGAGGTGATGGCGGCAGGTGATGGCCCCGAGGCGCTGGAAACGCTGGCGACGGACGGAGAATTCAGCCTGGTCTTTATGGATATAATGATGCCGGGTATGGATGGGTACGAAACCATCAGGCGGATCAGGCAGCAGGAGCGGTTTGCGGATATACCGGTGATCGCGCTGACAGCCAGGTCCACTAAAGAGGACGGGCACCAGTGCCAGGAGGCGGGCGCAAGTGACTGCATCGTCAAGCCGGTCGATCTGAAAATCCTGAAGAACATGCTGGACAAGTACCTGCCCGGCGGCTGAACGAATATTACTGCGAGGAAACGGATGACAGACAGGAACCGTTATGCTGACTTCAGGATTCTGATTGTCGATGACAATGAGAACAACCTGTTTGCGCTGCGTTCCCTGATAGCCAGGCACATGGACGTCGAGGTGCTCGAGGCGGGCTCCGGGCAGGCAGCGCTCGATATCGCGCTCAGCAACCCGCGCATCGACCTCATCGTGCTCGATGTGCAGATGCCGGAAATGGACGGCTTCCAGACTGCGTCCATGCTGAAGGTACGGCAGAAGACGCGTGATATCCCGATCATCTTTCTCACTGCAGCCTACAAGACAGACGAGTTCCAGCAGAAGGGCTACGATGTCGGCGCCGCCGACTACCTGCTCAAGCCGATCGATGATAACCAGCTGATCAACAAGATCAGCACCTATCTGCGCCTGATCGAGAAAGAGCGGGAGCTCAACACCCGGCTGGAAGCGCTCGTGGCGGAGCGCACCCGCGAACTCGATCTCGCCAAGACCTATCTCGAGAAAATTATCAGCAACATGGGTGAGGCCCTGCTGGTGCTGGAGCCGGGCGGACACATTACCGCCGTCAATCCAACTGCCTGCCGGCTGCTGGGCTACCCGGAGGAAGACCTGATCGGCATGTCTATCGGCGACGTTTTCGAGGAGGAGGAAACCGAGCAGGCCAATGCCTTCATGGGTACCTGGCTGGAGGCGCTGATCCGTACCGGCACCATCAGCAGTATCGAGGCAAGCTTCGTGGCCAGTGACCAGAGGCGCGTGCCGATCCTGTTCTCGAGAACTGCAATCAAGGACGATTCAGGTAAAATTACCGACATCATCTGCATTGCAAAAGACATGACGGGGTATACTCGCGCCGCGAGCAGCTGAAGAAGACATTGACGGGATTTGACCGGATGCGGCTTGCAACCGGTCCCGCAGCGCGTACACTTTGCAGCCTGTATTACAGGAGTTTTCGATGGAAGAGTCTGAAAATAAGTTGCCGGAAGAGGATATCGTGCTGACGGCCGAGGCCCTCAAGGCAATGGGCCACCCCCTGCGCTGGAAGATTCTGTGTACGCTGGGTAACAAGGAAATGTCAGTAGGCGAAATTGTGGAGAAAATCGGTACCTCGCAAAGCAACGTTTCGCAGCACCTGGATCAGCTGCGCAACAAGAACATCGTCCGTTCGCGGCGTGACGCCAACCGCATCTATTATTCGGTCAGTAACGAGAAACTGCTGGATCTGATCAGCACCATGCGTGGTGTATTGTGCCAGACGAATCTGACTGATACCCCGCCGGCGTAGCGCCTGGCACCACGATCGATGGCCCGACCGGCCTGCGTGATAAATACCGACAACAGGTCATTGCAACAGACGGCCGCGATGCCGTGGTCTCAATGTAAACCTGTCAAATTCCGGATGGCATAAAAAAACGGGGGTGGCTCTTGCGAGCCACCCCCGTTCTGCTTTGCTGGTCTGTCAGACCGACTTACTTGGCAGCCGGAGCAGCAGCCGGGGCAACCGGAGCGACCGGGGCGTAACCATAAGGCGCGCCACCGTAAGGGGCACCGCCGTAAGGGGCGCCGTAAGGGGCATATCCGTAAGGGCCGTAACCGCTGTTGTAGCTATTGTAGCCGCGGCCATAACCACGACCACTGCCGTGACCGCTGAAGTTCATGTTGAAGCCGCCGTCGAAGTCGCCGTCGCCCCAACCGTCACCGTAGCCGTCGTTGTAGCCGTTGTTGCCGAAAGGACCCCAACCACCCCATGCAGAAGCGGCGGTGGAAGCGATTGCCAGCGTAGCGGCAGTAATCACGGTTGCGATAGTTTTCATATTGTTTCTCCTGGAAAAATTCTCATTAAAGTGTGTTGAAAGATTGTTTGTCTGCGAGGACGGAGAAGATAATATAAGCATATGCTTAAATAAGCAAGCACTAATTTAAATGAAATTTGAAATTCCCGAGGGAAACCGACTAATTATTCGCATTAACAACGACATATATAATTTGTTACTGACGGACCACCATAAAAAAGACTGATTTTTGACGCAAAAGCAGGTATTTTCAGAATGGATGAAGACAAAAATCAGCCGGCAGCACTGCCCTTGGGCTGGCGAGGTATTCGGAAGAGGCGTCGCCCGGACTGATGCGGGCGCATATCAGAGACATGGATAACAAGTCACGTTTGTTGCTTTCGATCATCGAACTGGGGGGCTATCCGAATTTCACGCCACTGTATGAGTCGCTCGGCTACAGGGTGGTTACGGAGACACGCATGCGCAAGGCAATCGGCTTCCTGAAGCAGCATACGCCCGATGTCATCGTGGCCGAGTTCAACTTTCAGTCGGATTTTCGCGATCGTTCCAGCAGTCTCGAGTCGCTGCTCGCCGTCGTCCAGCGCCTGTCCGATACGCAGGTGATCGTATTTTACGAACAGGAGTTTGCGCTGCAATTTGCAAAGCTGTGCGCACGCTTGCCGGTCCATTTCGGGCTTGCTTTTCCTGTCGAGGAGGCGCAGTTGCGCAGCGTGCTTGAAGGGATTGGGGGAGGGGCTGGCGATATCGGGTCGCGGGCCGGACAGCATTGATTGTGATTGCAGGCCGTGTTTCACGGCGCCGGGTATGATATTGATATTAAATTAATTCGAAACAGACCAGTTTCCAGGAGAGTACCAGTGATTAAACAACCATTAATGAACAGAATATCGGGTTTGCTCGCTGTCAGCGCGCTGCTGTTCATGTCAGCCGGGTTGTCCGCCGCTGACCTGCGGGTACGTGTGTTTGAGCGGGGCGCCAACGTGCCATTGCCTGGTGTTGCGGTATGCCTGGGTACCAGCGCGAGGCTGGACCAGTTCGGTGCAACCAGGACCGATGCCAAGGGCTATGCTGTGTTCGAATCCGTGCCTGGCGCCCGCTTGATGGTAACGGCGTCGATGGCGGGATTCATGTCAGAGCAGGAAACGCTGGTTACCTCCAGCACCAGCAGGATGCTCGTACTGTCATTGTCGGCTGGCGGTGGCGGAACGCGTTGCATACCCGACGATGCGGAAACCAGCCAGTCCATGGCGGGTTTGCAGATCATTCGCTTTGTCCTCAATAAGGGGGCGGCTGTTGCGACCAGCCGTGGCGTGACGCTCGATGGTGCTGTTTCCGGTGCGCCGACCCAGTACCGGGCGAGCGAGCAGGCGGATTTCGGCGATGCCGAATGGCTGGATTACAAGGCTTCACCCGGTTTCATGCTCAGCTCCGGCGAGGGTAAGAAGACTGTTTATTACCAGGTGCGCAGGCACTCGACACTGGGCGGCGCAGTCCTGGAGACCGTATCACCGACATCGATCGACAGCATCATTCTTCAGGGTCACTGAATCGGCGGCCGCTTGCGGCCGGGCGGAAACCTGTCAGTTATCCTCGTGCCTGTGCGGGTGTTTTTTCCGGCCCTCGAATTTCACGATGCCCTGCACGATGACGTCGAAGGGCAGATCCTCGAGGCTACCATGGCGCTGCAAGGCGTTATCGATGGTGGTGATGATGTCATCGACACCGGCCTGATCCTTTTTTTCGGGATAAACAAGCCCCTGCAAGCCGAGCAAGCCGCCGGTCTGAACCCGGATCTCCTTGGCGTGCGGTAGCGGACCCTGGACAGTCGTCAGGTGCAGGGCAAACCGTGCATTATTGCGCATGAGCTGCAGCAGTACCGAGCACAGTGCATTGCCCGCAGCGGATTTGCAGGCGATGCCTTCGCGATCTGCAAGATGAAAGCGGTGAGACTTGCTGCAAGTGCAGCGCCGTGAGTTGATGGATTTTTCGAACACGCAGCGTCGTTCATTGACGGTGTTGTAGGTATCCTTGTATTCCTTTTCTTCCATACCGCGAGACTCGTTGTGCGACTATTTTTCCCATTCCCTGGCGATGGGTTCATCCCTGTGTTCAATCAGACTCTTTTCCGCTTCGGGCTGGTCGGCGGCAAAGATGATCTTGTAGATCTGGTTGTCTGCCAGGGGAGCTTCCGCACGTAGTCGCTTCACTTCTGTTTTGGCAGTTTTGAAACTGTCGTATTCGCTGACATGCTCGAGTGATTTTGAATTATTCGATTCCTGGGTAGTGACGATGTAAATGTAGTAAGGCATGTGCGGCTCCCTGAACGGTATATTGCCACCGGATTATAGCAGTACGTGTCGGGCGGTATTATTCCTGCCCGGCACCGAATTCGTGCCGGCCGGTATGCAGTCGCTTGTATTGTCTTACCATGATGATGGTTTTCATCAGGGCGGGCATGTCGATATTCTTCAGTCCCAGGCCGATGACGATCCGGCGCCGGATGTCGCCTGTCCTGGCGATATCGATAAATTGCCGTTGCACCGCTGGTTTGTTTTCCTGTGCCTGGCGTGCGTTGTAGCAGGTCAGGGTCATGACAGTAGCATCCCATATTACCTCTGCACTCTTAAACGTTCCCAGGAAGCGAATCCTTGCGCAATCGTTCGAAGGTGTGTTGCTGTAGATGAAATCCTGACCGCTGTGGGCGAGCGCGGACCTGAATTCCGCGATCGTGACCGGTTCATGCATCGAGCAACACCGCTACAACCCGGACATTTCTCATGATGATACAACCGGTACGCCGGTCGATACCGTTGTCGCTGTAGTCAAAGGTATAGGTACGTTGCAGGACAGGCCCCTCGCTGCGAGACCAGGCCGGTCTGAGAGACTGCAGTGCTGCGGTACCATCCAGGAACTGTACGTCCTGTTTTCGGCAGGTGTCTATGGCGGTAGCTATCGCCTTGTCACGGCTGCTTTGGCTGATGTGCCAGAGCCAGACTAATGCGAGCAAGGCCAGGATTACGCTCAGGGTGTACATGGCAAACCGGGCATGGAGGATGCAACGAGAATACAGTGTTGTCCGGAGGAAGAACAGCGAGCCTGCGCGCCGTTCGACGCCGGTACGCAGGGAAACGTTGCAATGCGTGCCGTCCGCGGTCTTGCGGGCAATCGCGGGTTCAGGCCCTGACCGAAAGGAACGTGCCGGAGCGCTCGTGAAAGCGCAAGGTCAGAAACTCCACGCCTGCTATAAACAGTTCGCCGGTCATGCCGCGGTTGCAGAATGTTACGCGGCCGGTTGCCGTCAGCGCCGCGCAGCTGATGCGGATTACCTGGTTTTCGTGCAGCGGCAGGATGCTTTGCAGCTGCATGCCGTTCGGGGACAGGTCGCGAACCATGCCGGGCTGGCCATCTCCTTCGGTTGTCAGGTGGATGGTTACGGCCTCGCGGTGACAGATGCGCTCGATGGCGCGCTTTGAAGTATCGGCAAGTCGCAAGGCATTGGCGACTTCCAGCGGGGCGTTGCAGCCCGCGCAATTTCCAGGGCCGGCATAGCTGGATGCGGCGGGTTTTGGCGTCCTGCAGAACGGGCAGCAGGATGGATCTGCCACGAAGTGGCTGTCGAACGGATGGCCGGCAGCAGCTGCGGGTTCGCTCCCGTGGCGGGGTTTCGCGGATTTCCTGATTTTGCCGCGATCACCGGAATATTCCCTGTCGTAGGCGCGGCGCCTGCCCGGATCGGAGAGCACCTGGTAGGCCTCGTTAAGCAGACTGGCGTTCCACTCGTCACCGCCCAGGTCAGGATGCATCCTGAGTTTTTGCATCTGGGTGCGGTAGCTGGCCTTGATAATGGCCACCGGCGCATCCGGCTGGATATGCAGAATGCGATAGTAGTTGCGGCGATTTTCCATAGGCTGCTGATCCTCTCCGGCAATCGGTACCGGGGCTGTCCGACAACTATCGTGCGCCTGCGAACTTTATTGAACCGGGGCTGGCTGCCCGACGCGGGTCAGCGGCGAATTGTGGCCGCCAAAAAATTGGCCTATATTTTGCGCAGTGAGCGTGTTTTGTGTCAGGCGACGTGCAACGGAAGTTGTTGGCATGTCTGGCTGATCTCATGTAACCATATGTAATACATATTAAATAATACTGACTGGTACCGACGCACGGACCGTGCCAGGTATTCTGGCGGACATGACGTAATTGACTAAAGAATCCCCGTCTCGTGACGTTAAACCAGTCGGAGGCGGTGAATATCACACGGTAGTGATATATCCGCCAAATACAAACTGGGTCCAGGGAAGGGCACCAAAACCAGTTCTTGCCTGGACAATAAGGAGATTCACCATGGCACTTTCCGTCAATACCAACGTCATGTCGCTGTCTGCGCAGCGCAACCTGTCGCGCACCCAGACCGGTCTGGCGACTTCTATCGAACGGCTGTCCTCCGGTCTGCGTGTCAACAGCGCCAAGGATGACGCTGCCGGTCTGGCTATTGCCACCCGTATCGATGCCCAGGTGCGTGGCCTGAACGTGGCCGTGCGCAACGCAGGTGATGCGATTTCCCTGGCCCAGACGGCTGAAGGCGGTCTTAGCGAAATCACCAACATGCTGCAGCGCATGCGTGAGCTGTCAGTGCAGTCGGCCAACTCCACCAACAGCACGAGTGACCGCGCCAATCTGGATGCTGAATACCAGGCGCTGAACACGGAAATCACCCGCCAGGTCGGTGCGACCAGCTTCAACGGTATCGCCATCATCGGTACCGGTGCCGGTGCCCAGGACTTCCAGGTTGGCGCCAATGCCAATGAGACCATCACGGTGACCACGGCTGACATGTCTGCGGCCGCTGCCGGTGGTGACATCACGACTGCCGCCAATGCCACTACGGCGCTTGGTGCGATCGACACGGCGATGGACCTGGTGACCACCAACCGCGCGTTGTACGGTGCGACCCAGAACCGCTTCCAGTCGGTTATCAATAACCTGCAGGTGGCAGCCGAGAACCAGTCCGCGGCGAAGAGCCGCATCATGGACGCCGATTTTGCGATGGAAACGGCGAACCTGACGCGACTGCAGATTCTGCAGCAGGCCGGTACGGCGATGGTGGCCCAGGCCAACCAGGTGCCGCAGACAGTTCTCTCGCTGTTGCAGTAACGGGGTTAAGGGAGCTGCCGGGAAGGGACGCCCGGCAGCCCCCACCTTTTTATAGCAGGTGATTGATATGAATGATCCTATTTCACGGCTGATGCCGCATGTAGACACAGGTGTTGCTTCCCGTTCATTCAATGCCCCCCTGCAACCGGTACAGATAACTGCCGTCAGCAAGACGGAAGGCAACGGCACCCGGGAGGCGGGCGCGGACAACGATGGCAAGTTGCAGGAGCGGCTTGCGAAAGTGGCCGAGCACCTGAACGGCCGCATGCAGGAGTTGCAGCGCAGCCTGCGATTCAGCGTGGACGATGACAGCGGGCGCGTCGTCGTAAAGGTTATGGATAAAAACACGGACGAGGTGATCAGGCAGATACCGTCCGAGCAAATGCTCGCCATGATGAAACACATCAATGATGTCGATGGCCTGATTTTCGATGACAGGGCCTGACCGCAAGCGCGGCTATACACTTACGTGAGACACGAATCATGTTAACAGCTGCGGGAATCGGTTCAGGCCTGGATGTCGACTCCATCGTCAGCCAGCTGATGGCGCTCGAGAGGCGGCCGCTGGTTTCCCTGCAAGAAAAGAAAACCGATATCGATGCGCGCATCAGTGCCTACGGCAACCTGAAGAGCGCACTTTCCACATTCCAGACTACCATGAAAGATCTCAGCACGCCGTCCGCGCTGAAGGTGTTCACGGCGACCTCCGGCGACGATGGGGTGTTTACCGCCTCTGCGACCAATACGGCCGCCGCCTCGACCTACCAGGTCGAGGTCGTGCGCATGGCAGAGCGGCACAAATTTGCCTCTGATGAGATGTCTGACACCGCCACCATTGGTGGCAGGCGAAGCAATGATGCATTGCTTATTCAGGTGGGTACTGATCCGGCAGATACCCTGACCGTGGATCTGAGTGCCGCAATGACACTCGGTGGAATCAGGGACGCGATCAATGTCGATCCGGCTAACCCGGGTGTCACTGCAAGTATCATTTTCGGCAACAACGGCAACCAGAAGCTGGTGCTGACGGCGGACGACAGCGGTGCGGCAAACGCCCTCACGCTCTCCTATTCGGGCAGGGTGAGGGCAAATGATTTCGGCTTTCAGGAAATCAACAATATTGGCGGCAATACTGCCTTGCTGGATGCAGAAGTCAGTGTGGACGGCTACGCCGTAACGCGTGGAAACAACAGCATCGACGACATTATCCAGGGCGTGACCCTGGACCTGCATAATGCGGCGCTCGGCACTGCCTTCACGCTGGACATCGAGCGAGATGTCACCGCGGTGGCCGATTCGGTGCAGGCATTCGCCGATGCCTACAATGAAATACTGTCCACGATCCAGACCCTGCGCGACGGCGAGCTTGCCACGGACAGTGCGCTGTTCTCGGTCGAACGCGGTTTGCGTGGCGTGATGAATGCACCGGCCTCGGGTCTGCCGAGCGGCCTGAGCTACCTGGGTGAGATCGGTTTGACCTTTTCCCGGGAAGGCTTGCTCACGGTGGATGCGGCCGACGTTGAAAGCGCGCTGACCAACGATTTCAATGCGGTGTCCGAGTTGTTTTCGACAGCCGGCCAGGGTTTCGCCAGCCGGCTGGATACACTGGTCGATGGCTGGCTTGACATCGATGGCCTGATCAAGGGACGTACCGACGGGCTTGACAGCAGCAAGCGTCTGCTGGATACGCGCGAGGCATCGCTCGAATATCGCATGACCCAGATCGAGGCGGGACTTTATGCACAGTTCGCGCAGCTGGATACACTGCTGGGGAGTTTGCAGGTAACCAGTGATTACCTGTCCCAGCAATTGCAGATGCTACCGAACTTTAATAATTCCGGTAGCCGTTAACCGGGCGCGTGGCGACAGAATCTGGCATTGAAAATGCATATTGCTCCGGTGACCGGTACGACCCGGGGTAAGCGGCAAGAATGTACTCTCAGGCAACGAAACTAATCGACAATTCAAGGGAACGAGTCACTATGAAGAATCCGGCAGAGCAGGGCGGTGTTGGCCAGTATGCGGCGGTTGGTACCCAGACCGGCGTTACCGAGGCGTCGCCACATCGACTGATCCAGATGCTGCTCGACGGAGCGCTGGACAAGATTGCCAAGGCCAAGGGTGCCATGCGGCGCAAGCAGATTGAAGAAAAGGGCAGCAATATCACCAGTGCCGGTTCCATTGTGCTCGGCCTGCGCAGCAGCCTCGATATGGATGCCGGCGGGGAACTGGCGGCCAGTCTGGACAACCTGTATGACTATATGTTCCGCCGCCTGATGGACGCACACGTCAATAACGAAGAGGCGGCGCTGGACGAGGTTGCTAGCCTGTTGCGAGAAATCAAGCAGGGCTGGGATGCCATTCCCCAGGAAACCATCGGTGGCGGGGAAATGGTCAAATCGATGGTGGGGACCTGAGCGGGCTGGCGGTCATGAATGCCACCGTGCGGCAACAGCTTGCCGGGTTGCTCGAACTCGCGGAATGCATGCAGGCCCGGGCCGCGGCCAGTGACTGGGATGAGGTTGCGCGACTCCGGGATCGATTCCAGCAGTGTGTCGAGGCATTGTTTGCGGGACAGGTCAGCCATGAGGAGGCGCTGGCCTTGAGTGATGTCGTCGGGCGTGTCAGTGCAATCAACAATGACATCATCTCACTGTGCCGGGACGCGCGCGACGCACAGGGCCGCGATCTGGAAAACCTCAAGCAGGGCCGCCGCGCAATCAGCAGTTATTCTTCCAACACCGGTTAAGACAACACCGGCCGTTCAGCGTAGCGGTTCCGGACCGGTTTCGCGGGACCAGACCAGCCAGCCGATATTCTTGAACTTCGCGATCGACAGCGCGCCGCGTTTCGCGCGGTTGCTGTTTTCAGACCCGGCGATGGCATCGCCGAGTTCCTCGCGCGAGGCCTCGTAGATCTCGCTTGCCTCGTAGTCTTCGTCCAGGATGACCAGCAACAAGGTGTCCCATTCGCCCTGGGCGTTGATCTGTCCAAGCCGTGCACCGCTCTTGCTGTCCTGTGACATGACGCGCGACTTGATCTGGACCCGCTGTCCCTCGCGGTTGCCGGTGCCGATGGCGTCGACCCCGGCGGTACCCGGTTCGCAGAGCGTCAGGCCGAGCAGGCGTGCGGCGTCATGGCGGGCGATCTCGCCGGATACCGGGAGCGCCTGGCCGGTGGAGCGCCGGTATTCGGCCGCGAGGCGACGCGTTTCGCTGATCAATTTGTCAATTGAATAGACCAAGGAATACCCGCTGACTTAGTGCATTGATGTTGCACGCTTTATTCTACAGTCCGGTGGCAGACCCCGATCGCCGTGCCGCCTGTATGGCGATGCATCTTACCCTGAAATCCATCGGCTCGTGCCATGCGGGGTGGAATTTTACCGGCTGGCGTCGCCGGCGCGATGGCCCCGTTCAACCGTGTAGTGTCAGTAAAATGGCTAACAGCCCATCCAAGCCCTTGTTTCGCGAGAGAATAAAATGACGCTCCGGTGGGTTGGCTTTCATAACTAATTGTAAAATAACAACTACAAGTTTATGGCACGCAATCTGCATATTTCCTGATCGAAGTTCCGGTGGCCGTTACTGGCCACACGCTGAAAGGATTTGGCGGCCCGTTCTACCGTAGTGAAAGGCGGTAACAGCGGGTTAGGAAATGATGACGCGACGGGTGCTGTCATGCCGTTGCGGATTCACCAGGACATGGAGGTCGAATGATGGATGAGCCTGTGCAACAGGTCGCTGAAAATGAACTGATCGCCGAGGACCGGCGCTCGGTCGAGCTGGTGGCGCTGGCACGCCGTGTCGCCGGTTCTGAAGTGACCGTGATGATCACGGGCGAATCCGGCACGGGCAAGGAAGTGCTTGCCCGTTTCATTCACCGGAACTCCTCCCGCAAGGATGCTCCCTTTCTCGCCATCAACTGCGCGGCCATTCCCGAGAATATGCTCGAGGCCGTACTGTTCGGTTACGAAAAGGGGGCCTTCACCGGCGCCTACCACGCCCATCCCGGCAAGTTCGAACAGGCCCAGGGTGGCACGCTGCTCCTCGATGAAATCTCCGAGATGGATCTCGGCCTGCAGGCAAAACTGCTGCGGGTGTTACAGGAAAAAGAGGTGGAGCGTCTGGGCGGGCGGGAAACCATCCCGCTCGATGTGCGTGTGCTGGCCGCTACCAACCGGAAACTGCGTGATGCTGTAACACAAGGCAGTTTCCGGCAGGACCTGTATTACCGTCTCAATGTATTCCCGCTCAACCTGCCGGCACTGCGTGACCGTCCGGGCGACATCCTGCCGCTCGCGCGCAAGCTGGTACAGCGCTATCAGACCGGGGCAACCGCCCCGGCGTTTGCGCCGGCGGCGGAACGCAAACTGCAGGCCTGGCACTGGCCCGGCAATGTGCGCGAATTGGAAAACGTTGTACAGCGTGCATTGATCCTGCGTAGCGGTGATTGCATCGAGGTGGTGGATGTCAGCCTTGACGAGGTCGGACCGGAAATGATTTCCACGGGGGCACAGGGATGTGTCGCGGCAACGTCGGAGAAAGTGCTGGAGCAGGACCTGAAGGTGAAGGAGCGGGAGTTGATAATCCGGGCACTGGAAGCCGGCAACGGCAGCCGCAAGGATGCGGCTGCTCGCCTGGGTATCAGTCCGCGTACGCTCAGGTACAAGATCGCGCGCCTGCGCGATGCCGGGCTGGACGTGGCGTCGCGGACGGGCATGAGAACAGCCTGATGTGACGGTAATTGATTTAAATGTGCAAATACGGAGGTGAAGCATGAGCGATATGGGTATCAGCCAGGTGCTGGACCAGATGCGCGCCATGTCGGCGCTGGCCCAGCGCGACCCGGTTGCGGAAAGCGGCAATGCAGCGGCAACCGGGCGGCCGGATTTTGCCGGTCTGCTGAAGGAATCCGTGAACAGTGTCAACGAGACACAGCAGGCTGCAGGCAAACTGCAAGCTGCCTTCGAGGCCGAGGATCCAAACGTCGACGTGGCCCAGGTCATGGTCGCGATGCAGAAATCGAGCCTGTCGTTCCAGGCGATGGCGACGGTGCGCAACAAGCTGGTCGCGGCATATCAGGAAATCATGAGTATGCCGGTCTAGAAACAATGCGTCATGAACAGGGAAGGTAGTAACGATGGCACTGGTTAATCCTGAAAATATCGCGGCCCAGGCGAAGGGCTTCAATGCATTGCCCGTGCTGCGGCAGATTGGCCTGATGATCGGACTGGCGGGGAGTGTGGCGCTGGGTGTCGCGGTGGTGCTCTGGTCGCGTACGCCGGACTACAGCATGCTGTACGGGCGCCTGTCGGACGTCGAGGCGGCGCAGGTGGCGGCCTCGCTGGACAGCGCTGCCATCCCCTACCGGATAGAACACGGTTCCGGCGCCATCACCGTGCCGGCCGACAAGGTCCATGAGGCGCGGCTGAAGCTTGCCACGCGCGGACTGCCGCGCGGCGATGGCACCGGATTCGAATTGCTGGACGAAAAGCAGGGCTTCGGCACCAGCCAGTTCATGGAGCAGGCACGCTACAATCGCGCCATGGAGGGTGAGCTGGCGCGTTCCATCTCCACCCTGCAGAGTGTGGAGAGCGCACGCGTGCACCTTGCGATCCCCAAGCGATCGGTATTCGTGCGCGATCGCAACAAGCCACAGGCGTCGGTGGTACTGAAACTGTTTGCCGGTGCGCGTCTCGATGACGAACGCCTGGCCGGCATCGTGCACCTGGTGGCAGCCAGCGTGGAAGGCCTGGCGGCGGAGGATGTCACCGTGGTCGACCAGAACGGCCGCCTGCTGACCGCCAATAACAGCGCGCACGGTATGGCCGCCAGCGCAGGCCAGCTGGCCTATTCTCGCAAGCTGGAGCAGGAATATATCAAGCGCATCGAGGACATCCTGATCCCGATCGTCGGCGCGGACGGCGTACGTGCGCAGGTCGTGGCGGATATCGATTTCACCAGTGTGGAAAGCACGACGGAAAGTTACCAGCCGGACGACCGGGCAGTGCGCAGCGAGGAGACCTTAGAGGAGAGCAGCACAACCGGTATGGCGAGCGGTGTGCCCGGCGCGCTGACCAACCAGCCGCCACCGGCAGGGACGCTCGACGGTGATGCCGTCGAAGGTGATCGGCCAGGTCCGGTGAACAGCACGCGCCGGGCCACGCGCAACTACGAACTGGACCGCAGTATCAGTCACACCCGTAACCAGCCGGGCGCGGTCAAGCAACTGTCCGTCGCCGTACTGGTCGACTATCGCACGCAAGCCGACGACAAGGGCAAGACCGTGCGCGTGCCGATGGATGAAGAAGAAATTGCCCGCATTACCGGTCTGGTCAAGGAGGCGGTCGGCTTCAGCGAAGAGCGCAACGACAGCATCAATGTCAGCAACATCCCGTTCCGTACAGTCGATGAGGTCAGCGAGGCATTTCCGGTAACGCCGGTCTGGCAGCAGCCGTGGGTCGGTGGCGTTGTCAAGCAGGTGATCGGCGCCGTGTTCGTGCTGTTCCTGCTGTTCGGCGTGTTGCGCCCGGTACTGCGCAGCCTGGCGCTGCGACCGCAGCCTGCGGCTGCCGGGGGTGCGCAGGGCACATTGCCGCCGGGCTCGGCCGGCACTGCGCAGGCGCTGGGCGAGGACCGCCTGAGCCTGTCCGGGCAGGAGGCGCCGGTATCGCCGGAGCAGCAGTTCGGCATGGCGCGCTCCATGATTGATAACGATCCGCGCCGGGTTGCCGGTGTCGTCAAGGACTGGGTGGCCACGGATGGCTGACAGGGAACAGTCCCTCAGTGGCACCCAGCGTGCCGCGGTACTGCTCATGAGTCTGGGCGAGAAGCACGCCGCTAGCATCCTCCGGCATATGGACCCGCGTGAGGTGCACAAGGTGGGTACGGCCATGTCCTCGCTGGGCAATATCAGCAGCGAGCAGATCGAGAAGGTAGTGCAGGAGTTTCTGCAATCGGCCCAGGGCAGGAGTTCAATGAGTGTTGGCACGGACGAATACGTCTCCAAGGTGCTGCACCAGGCGCTAGGTGCCGAGCGTGCCGAGGGCATGATCAACCGGGTGCTGGAGGGCCGCAATGCCAAGGGCCTGGAGACCCTGAAATGGATGGGACCGGAGACTATCGTCGAGGTGGTGCGTGACGAGCATCCGCAGATTATATCCATCGTGTTGTCACAGCTGGACGCCGATCAGGCCGCCAGCGTGCTGTCCGGGCTCGATGACGATGTACGCACAGACGTGCTGCTGCGCGTGGCGCGCATGGAGGAAATTCATCCGGCGGCACTGGAAGAACTCGACCGTGTGCTGGCCAAGCAGGTCGGCGAGCGCAGCGTCGTCAAGTCGCCGCGCATTGGCGGTTCAAAAAAGGTCGCGGACATACTGAACTGTCTCGATACCAGCGAGGAGAGTGCGCTGACCAAGCGCCTCGTCGAGCTGGATGAATTGCTGGGACAGGAAATCCAGGAACTGATGTTCGTCTTCGACAACCTGAAGGATATCGACGGACGCGGTATCCAGGCGCTGCTGCGTGAAGTTTCCGGCGACACGCTGGTGACCGCGCTCAAGGGCGCGGACGATATTCTCAAGGAAAAGATTTTCTCGAACATGTCCAAGCGTGCCGCGGAGATGATGCGCGACGACATGGAGACCAAGGGTCCGGTGAAGCTGAGCGATGTCAAGGCGGCGCAGAAGGAAATCCTGCAGGTCGCGCAGCGCATGATCGAGGCGGGCGAGATCATGATCGGCGGCAAGGGTGGAGAGGAATATGTCTGACGCACCGGGTGCAGCGGACCGCAATGCCTGCCGGCGCTGGGATGTGCCGCAGCTCGACGACGGCGGCCCGTACGGGGCTGGCATGGATGCCGGCCAGCAGGCCCGGGAAAAAGGTTTCGAGCAGGGTCGCCAGGAAGGTCTGGACGCTGGTCGCGAGCAGGTGCTTGCACAGCTCGCCCTCCTGCAGCGGCTCATGCAGACGCTGGCAACACCACTGGCGGAGCTCGACGAGCAGGTCGAGAAGGAACTCGTGGCACTGGCCATGACCGTCGCCAGGCAGGTGGTCTACCGCGAGCTGCTGACGGATCCTGAACTGGTGCTCGGCGCGGTCAGGAAGGCGCTGGGCGTTCTGCCGGCAGGATTGCACGATGTCCGCGTGCACCTGCACCCGGAGGATGCACGGCTGGTCCGCGACCTGCTGCCAGCGGGCGAGGCGGAAGCCGGCTGGCAGATTGTCGAGGACAGCGTGCATGAGCGCGGTGATTGTCGCGTTTCGACACAGAACTCGCAGGTCGATGCCACGACGGAGGCACGCCTGGTGCGTGCGGTCGCCGCGGTGCTGGGCGAATCCGGAGAGAATGTATGAACGGGGGAGAGCAATTGCCGCAGGCGCAGCGCAGCGCCATCTGGCTGCAGCGGCTGCAACCTTACCGCGCACGGGCGGCCAGGCCGGTAGTGTTGCCGGTCGAGGGCCGCCTGACGCGCATGGTGGGCCTGACCCTGGAGGCGGTGGGTTGCCAGGTGCCGGTTGGCGCGCGTTGTGATGTGCTGGCGGCAAGCGGCGAGAGCATCGAAGCCGAAGTGGTGGGTTTCTCGGGCGAGAATACCTACCTCATGCCGACCGGTGATGTCCACGGCCTGACACCGGGTGCACGCGTGGTACCAGCCGCACAGGGTTCCGGTGCACTGGTTGGCGACGGTCTGCTGGGCCGGGTGATCGATGCCTCCGGCCGTCCGCTGGACGGCAAGGGGCCGATCGTCGCGGATGACCGCGTGCCGTTGACCGGCCGTGCCATCAATCCGCTGGCACGGCAACCGATCACCCAGCCACTCGATGTCGGTGTCCGCTCGATCAATGCCCTGCTCAGTGTCGGCCGCGGTCAGCGTATGGGCCTGTTTGCCGGCAGCGGTGTCGGCAAGAGCGTATTGCTGGGCATGATGACGCGCTTTACCGAAGCGGACGTGGTTGTGGTCGGGCTTATCGGTGAGCGTGGCCGCGAGGTCAAGGAATTCGTGCAGAATATTCTCGGCAGCGACGGCATGTCCCGCGCCGTGGTGGTGGCGGCGCCTGCCGACCAGCCGCCACTGATGCGCATGCACGGTGCCTGGCTGACCACCGCGATTGCCGAATATTTCCGTGACCGCGGCCAGAATGTACTGCTGCTGATGGATTCGCTGAGCCGTTTCTCGCAGGCGCAGCGCGAGATCGGTCTGGCCATCGGGGAGCCGCCGGCCACCAAGGGCTATCCACCATCGGTGTTCGCCAAGCTTGCGCAGCTGGTGGAGCGGGCCGGCAATGGCGACACGGGCGGCGGTTCGATCACAGCCTTTTACACCGTGCTGGCCGAAGGTGACGATCACAACGATCCGGTTGCCGATGCCGCGCGCGCCACGCTGGACGGACACCTGGTGCTGTCACGCGAGATCGCGGAGTCCGGGCTTTATCCGGCCATTGATATCGAGGCATCCATCAGCCGCATCATGCACGACATCGCTGCGCCCGGTCACCTGCAGGCCGCGCAGCGCTTCCGGCAGCTGTTTTCAGCCTATCGGCAGAATCGCGATCTCATCGCCGTGGGCGCCTACCAGAGCGGAAGCGATCCGCGCATCGATGAGGCAATTGCCTGCTATCCACGGCTGCGCGAGTTCCTGCAGCAGCATAACCGGCAGGCCGTGACGCTGGGCGAGAGCCTGCGGCAACTCGAGACATTGCTGACGCCCGCGCCGGGCGCATTCAAGCCTGCGGGCAGGGAGAAGACCAAATGAAACCGTCACAGCGCATGCAACCGGCACTGGAGCTGGCGCGGGAGCGCCTGCGCACGGCCGCGTTGCAACTGGCCGATGTGCAGTTCCGCTACGAACAGAAACAGCAAAAGCTCAGGGAGCTGGAAAGCTACCGTGACGAGTACATGCACGGCCTGCTGCGCAAGAGCCGCGATGGTCTGCAGATGGTGCAGATGAAAGACTACAACCTGTTTCTGGACCGTCTCAACCAGGCAATCCGGCAGCAGCATCAGATGCTCGAGGGTATGCGGGTGGAAGTGGAACAATGCGCACAGCAATGGCGTCAGGAGCAGGTACGGGTCGATGCGCTGGACAAGGTGGTGGAGCGCAAGGTGCAGTCGGAGCGGCGCGAGGCGGATCGGCTGGAACAGCTGGAATGCAACGAGCATGCACGGCGCGGCTGGCGTCAGGAGTTGACCTGAGGGCGCATTGCACTGCGCATCGGGCCGGTTTGGCCCGGATGTTGCATTGCAAAACTGCAGGATACTTTATCTGGAACACGGGATTAGACAATGAGCAAATCCATACAGTCCATGGAAGCGATAGCCGGCGTGGGGGCGCTGCGCAACAGTGCCGGCAAGCGTGCCGCGCCTGATGAATCAGGCGGATTTCCCCGGTTATTGTCCGCCGGCCAGGCAGAACACACGGAACACGCGCAGCCGACGGAGGGGCAGACTGTGACGGAGAGCGGCAAGAACCTGCCGGATGAGCAACACCAGGCACCCGCCGGAGACAGGCCGGACCCGGATATCGAAACAGCATCGGCAGGTGCGCAGGATGCCGCGCCGACGCCGGAGGGACAGCAGCCGGATGCAGCGCTGCAGGTCGAACAGCCGCTGGCAGTCGTGTCCGCACAGCCAGTGGAATTGCCCGATGCCGTGACAGCCGGCGCGGCCGTGTCGGCAGACCCGTCTACTGAAATCACGCTGCCGCCCGGCCAAGTCGCGCATCAGGGCCAGCCAGTGGCAGTTGCGGTCGGCATGCCGGTGGTCGATGCGCTGCCGGTCAGCGCACCGGCCGATGCGCCGCTCGATGCGGGTACTGCGGATGCCGCGCAGGCCGCTGCCGTAGTGGCGAGCCCGGTCGCGCAGGTCGCGGCCGACCTGCTGCACGCCGGCGGCGAGCCGCCGGATACTATACGCAACCGTCCGGGTTTCGATCCGGTCGGTCACGCGGTGCGCGAGGGTGTCATGCAGATGCTGGCCTCCCGGACCGCGCAGGGCGGCGGCGATGCGCTGGCCAGTGGCAACAGCGAGCAGCCGGCCACTTACGAACAGACTGCTGCCGCACGCGAAACTGCCACCGGTATCCTGTCATTCGCCGATGCCCTGCTGGCAACCGGATCGACCACGCCGTCGGCCCGGGTGGCGGTTCCGGTCGGGCAGCCCGGCTGGGGGCGCGCCGTGGGGGAGCAGGTAGTGTGGTTCGTGTCGCAGAACATCCAGTCAGCCAGCCTGAAGCTCAATCCGCAGCACCTGGGCCCGCTGGAATTGCAGTTGCGCATGGATGGCGACAAGGCGAGCATCGCCTTTGCCAGCCAGCATGCGGCGGTGCGTGAGGCGCTCGAGTCGTCGTTGCCGCGCCTGCGCGACATGTTGGCCGAACAGGGCCTTAACCTCGTCAACGTCAATGTCTCCCAGCATGATGCCGGCAGCCGTCGCGAGCAGGCGTCGGATGGCAATCGCGCGGGCGCGTCCACCCGCACGGCAAGCATGGAAGAACTTCTGCCGGTAGCGGGTGGCATGCCCGGCGCCATCACCGGGCGCGGACTGGTGGACTACTATGTGTGAACGGCCGGGCAGCGCAGGCTGCCGCGGCAGACCCTTTGGCTATGACCTGGATGCGCGGGCGGGGAACCGGATTTTGCCCTTTGCAGCGCACATCCCCGTGTGCGTCCAGGCCCTGTTTTTCCTGATACCGGCGCGGCTGCCCTGATGCCCGGCATAGGCGCAATCGCGCGACGGTAATCCGGCGTACCAGGCGCGGTTATCGTCTTGCGGTTGTCAAAATCACGGCCCCACCATCCGCATGAAATCCTAATGCACTGATAAAAAATGAAAATTTATTGAGCACTTTGTGGCATAGCGATTGCATAACTTTTTATTGTGGCATGACTGGAAGGAGTCCGGTCCGCGCCACGTCGGTATTCATGGAAGAAACGACATCAAAGCAAGGTAGCTTATGAAGAAGATCATCATCATTGCAGTTGCTGTGCTGCTACTTGCCGTTATCGCAGGCGGCGCCGCGTATTTCATGCTGGGAAAGGATCCGGAAACCCAGGCCGGAGCAGTGGCTGTCACGGATCAGGCGGGCGAGGTGAAGGCCGCAATACCGGACAAACCACCGATCTATTTCGGGCTCGACCCGGATTTTGTCGTCGCCTTCCAGAATCCCAAAACGGTCCGCTTCCTCAAGGCTTCAATCGAGGTGGTCGTGTATGACCAGGATGTCATCGACGACCTGAAACTGCATATGCCGGCGGTGCGCGATGCCGTGCTGCTGCTGTTCAGCATGCAGCAGGAAGAAGACCTGATGAGCATCGAGGGCAAGGAAGCCTTCCGTGCACAGATCCTGGAGAAGATACGCTCGACCCTGGAACGCCTGACCGGCAGTCCCGGTGTCGAGGCGGTCTACTTCAGCAACTTCGTCATGCAATAACGGTATCGGGTCAGTCGAGCCGACGGTGGCACCCGTCGTGTGCAGAGAGTTGCCGCCGGGCCGGGGCGTGGACTGCACGGGGCGCGAAGACAGGCAGACGCTGTGCATGCCGGGCCGCAGCACTGTGCCGTATAGCGAGATCTGGCACGGCAGGCGTTGTTATGTGGCGCCGACGGCCAGCGCCGCCTGCAGGTGACCGGACTGCCGGTTGCCCGCGAACACCTCGTAACCCCGGCGGGCGACGTCTTCCCAGGCGCCGCTCGCGATCATCTCACGACAGGTTTCGGCCAGCCGTTCGTACGGTGCCTGGACAATGCCGTCCTGAACGGACGCGAGCGCACTGTCCGCGGGGGACGCCTCCGAGACGACACAGACCCGGTTTGCCAGCAGGTAGGAAATGCGCACGATCTCGAATATCTTCGCCGGGTAGTAATGAATGTTCAGCACGATCCTGCTGCGCGCGATCACGGCGTCACGCTGTTCGCCATAGACCCCGAACAGGGTTTCGACCCTGAGTCCGGTGCTGACCAGCGCTTTCAGGACCTGCAGCCGCCGTTCGTTCATCGAGCCGTAGAACAGCACGTCGATATCCCTGTCCGGCGCGGGATCGATCCGGCACAGGCGCTCGCTGAAGCCGATCGGACAATGCACGGGATCACGGATGCCCAGTTGCTCCAGCTGTGCGATGTTGTAGCGGCTGTAGTCCCAGACGCGGTGACGCCGCAGCAGTTTCAGATAGGCGCCGGTCAGCCACTCGGAGCCGGGCGTGATCTGTTCAAGGTTGTAGAGGATGCTCTTGCCCGGCGCCTTCACTCCCGGCATGCCCGGCAGCAGGTTGGCGCCCAGTACGATGGCCTTGCCATGGATGCGTTCCCGTGTCGTGACAACGGGGGCATCGATGCCGAGTTCGCGGAATCCGCCCTGCAGGCCGAGGGCGACTTCGCTGAAGGCGCCGGAATGCGCGTAACCCGGGGGCGTCACTATCCAGATGCAGTAGGCGTCCGGCATGGCAGTAGCGGCTACGCGGCGCCGTGGCTGGCGAAGTCGTGCAGGTCGTCATAGCCAAGCATCTGCATGACATCCCGATGCCGGTAGTCGCGATACACTGACAGCAGCCCGGCGCTGTGTGTGAACGCGCAGCGCCGTTCGGGATTCACCTGGCTGATGGCAGACTCGAGTTGCCCGGCAGCAGGCGCGAGGCCGGCGAATTCCGCAATCCCTGCCAGCTCGTTTGCCGGGTCGGCGAGGAAATCCTCGTAGCGGATACGCATGGCCCGGGCGCCGAACTGTCCCTCCAGGGCAAGCGCCTGGCGCGTGTACTCCTCCCACAATGCCAGTCCTTCCTCGAGGTGGAACAGTCGCGGTGACTGTTGCAGGCGCATGGAGCCGTCCAGCTGTTCGGCCTGCAGCCCTGCCAGCATGGCCTTGTGCCGGGCGAGTATTTCGTGCTCGCGCCGACGCAGGCTGTCTGCGACATCCAGCGGATTGCGGCATACGTGCAGCAGTTTCGCGCCCGGGAACAGCCGTGCCCATACCGTTGCCGTGAACGTATTCCTGGGGTCCTTCCAGCCCCAGGGAATCGTGTTGTCCGGTGCAAACAGCGACAGGAAGCGCGTATCGGGTCCCGTGAAGGCCGCCGCGGAAGGCCCGTTGATGACATTGCCGGTGACGGTGTGGAAATACCAGGCCAGCTCGTCATTGATGAAACGCATGTTGTAGGTGTTATCCCAGCCGGCCCCTAGCTGTTCGAACATCCACTGGTTCAGGGTCTGGAAAAACACCGCTTCGTGGTTATGCTCCTTTTCGTGACCGACGAACAGGCCGGCCGACTCCAGCGCGCGGCAGATCAGCGAGGTGCCGGAGCGGTGCATGCCGCAGATTATCAGGGGTGCCATCGGCCGGTCACTCCGCCGCGTGTCGGTGCCCGTCACGCGCCCGCACCGGTACCCGTCCTGTGCGCGGGCTGCCCGCCGCCGAACACGGTGTCGAGATAGGCGATGTCGCGATCGCTAAGCACCTCCCGGTAGCCGCCGACCTTGCCCTTGCGTACCTTGGGTGCGCCGTTCCTGGGGCGCAGCCACGGTTCCGGGAAGGCGCCGGACCGTTCGACCTGCTGCATGTTTTCGAAGGACGAGATCCTGGCAGCCTCGCTGACCGCGTCCGCGGTGCAGTCGAAGCCATAGTAGTCGAGCACGCGCCGCAACACGGCCTCGAAGTCCGCATGACATTCCTCATAGGTGATTTTCAAGGCCAGGTCTTGTGCACACAGCTGATCCCACAGTTGCTGAAAGCGCTGCAGGTTGTGCGCACCGAAGTAATCGTCGCGGATGAAGGCCGAGATGTCGCCCTGGTAATTGAAGAAGTCACGGAAACGCCCGGTGACCTGGTGGTATAGGCTGACGATGATATCGCGCGGTTCGCGCGCCAGGTAGACCGGCCGACAGGGTGGTGCGTATTGCAGGCGGCGCACCGCGATATCGAAATCGTGCGCCGGCCGGTTGCCGTCGTTGAATTCGAAACCGTCGTGGTGAAAGGCGATATCGTGACCGTGACCGAGCATGGTCAGGGCGAACCGTACCCAGCTGCGCCCGGATTTCGGATAGGAGATGAAATGACAGTGCATTACGACTACCTTCTGAGAAATATTCTCGCGACACCGAAGCCGTCGCGCTGTGCTTGCTTGCCGTAGGTCAGTTCCCTGAATCCGGACGCGGCCAGCAGGGCATCGATCCCGTCCTGGCGATAGACGTCGGCCGTGGTGCGAATGGCAAAGATGCGTCCGGTCATGGCGATGGCATCCGCCAGGGTGGCGAGCCGCTGCGGCCGGGCGAGATGGTGCTGGATGCCGAGGTAGAGCACGATGTCGTAGTGCGGCAGCAGCACCTGGCTGGCCGGTTCGCGGATCTCGTTCCATTCGTCCAGGTCGGCATGGATAAAGAAGTACGCGTCAGGGTAGGCGGCGCACAGCCCGGCGGCCGTGTGTACCCGGCTTTCGTCGATCTCGAGGCCATGCACAAGCCGCGCGCCCTGATCGAGACAGCGACGTGCAATCACGCCCTCGGCACAGCCGAAGTCGATGACCGTTGCGTCGCGGCAGTGCGCGAAGACGTATTCCAGGTCCTTGAAGCGCTCCGCCAGCGGCCATTTGCCATACAGACCGAGATCCGGCGCCAGCGTGTAATGGAACTTGCCATCGTCCCTGCACAGCGCGGCCAGGCGGCCGGCGTAGTGCGTCCAGTCGCAGCGGCAGATCTGTTCGCGTGCCCGGCCGACCATGGCCGCGGCGGCATCCGGGTCTGCACACAACGCTGTCACGGCATCGGCGATGCTGTCCGCACTGGCACTGTCCAGCACCAGGGCGGTGTCCCCGTGACGGGCAAAGGCCGACGTGCCGTGGGTTGTGCATACCAGTGGCACGCCACTCGCCATGGCCTCCGCCGCCAGGTTGGCCCAGCCGGCAAATTCCTCGGTATGCACCACGATATCGACGCGGGCATAGAAGCCGGGCAGCTCAGCCTCGGATACCTGGCCCGCCAGTTCCAGGCGTCCCGACCTGACCAGGTCCTCGATGTCGGCCGTGTTTCCGGCAAAGCTGCCGAACAGGCGCGCCGTGAAATGTTCCGGCAGCTGCCGCAATGCCGCGAGCAGCGGTGCCGGGTTCTTGCTGGCGAGGCCGCCGAGTACGACTTTCTTCCGCGCTGACGGGGCGGCACGGTAAGGGGCGGGCGCAAAGCGGGCGGTATCGACGGCGCCTTCAAGCACGGCGAACTTGCGGGCCTGGAACTCCGTATAGCTGCCCGGCGACCAGTGCGCGTTGTTGAACACGACCAGGTCGGGCCGGAAGCTGCCGTTCACGGCGAGGAAGCGCGCCTTGAGCGAGGGATCGTTCAGGACGTGCTGGACCCGGTAACCGAAGTTGTCTGCCTGCAGCAGGGCGAAGCGGCGGATGGTTTCTTCCGGGAAACCCGCACCCGGCACCATGGTGGCCGTCCATTGCTGTCGTGCCGCCGTCTCGATATCCAGTACGGGGCACTCACTGTGCCAGGCCGGTTCGGAGCGGGCGGCAAGGGTCGCGAAACACAGTTCATGTCCCCAGGTGCGCAATTCCCTGGCCACGCGCTCGAAACGCAGCAGGCCGCCGCTCGCGATCAGGTCATGGCAGACGACCAGTACCCGCAATTGCCCTGCGGTCTGTTCCTGTGCCGGCGCCAGCGCGGCGGCCAGCTTGCGCAGAAACGTGATCTTACCGACCCGTTCGACGATCTCGAAGCGCCGGCTCGCCAGCAGTTCCTCGATCACATGCGCAGGTCCGATCGCGGGATCCATGGAATCGTCGAAGGCGATGCATCCGCCGGGCTCGACAAACGGCTCCCAGCACTCGATATCCTTTTGCACGCCGGCGTGGGTGTGATCGCCGTCGATGAACAGCAGCCCGATCGGTCCGCGCCATGCCCGGGCAGCCGCCTCACTGGTAAGGTTGACCAGCGCGACCCGGTCATAGTAGCCGGATTCGAGCATGATCCGGTAAAAGGCGCCCCGATCTTCCGCGCCGAATATGCCACCGTAAACGCCGGTGAAATCCGCGTGCGGGTCGACACACACAATGCGGCCGGACGCAGCGGGATTGTGGTGCAGACCGTGGGCGAGTGACACGGCCGATTTCCCCCGGAAGCTGCCGATTTCGACAATGTCGCCATGGCCGACGTCTGCCGCGTGGCGTGCCAGCGCCATGCCTTCCTCGGGCGAGATGCCGCCCCTGTGGCTGTTGAGAAAGCGCACGAAGTCAAAGGGCGCATGCGCTTCCTGGTGTGCACAGTTATCGGTAAGCTGCATTGACCTCTCCATGGATAGCGTTGAACTGCTGCGGATCAGGATGCGTTGCCCTGCTGCAAACGCGGTTGCGCATCCGGGTCATCATTGAACATTGTCGCGCAGAATGTCCGGAATTCCCGGTATTCGTGCGTCAACGGCATGGCAAACGGGTCGTCCAGGTTCCAGACGATATTGATATGCCAGTCCGCCAGCAGTGCCGAGCGCTGCCTGTCCCATACCTGGTAGACAGCCAGGTCGTCCGTCTCGACGGCGCGCTGCTTGAGTCGTGACAGGTTCCACAGCAGCGCTCCCAGGCGCACGCCGAACTTGCGGTCGAAGTCGTCCGCGCCCGGTGTCCAGGCGCGGACCCTGAAGGCATCCTGTTGCAGCAGGAAGGCCGAGAACAGCCGCTCGATGATGAAGATGCGCATGGCCGCGCTGGCGTCCCGTTCGTACTGGCCGCTGCCGCTGTAGATCTGTCCTACCTCCGTGCCGGCGACGGCTGCTGCGTCAAGCAGCGCCAGCGCACGATCGATGAACGCGAAATAGGCATCCCAGAAACGCCTGTTGGCGACGAAGTAATTGCAGAAGGCAAAGGTGCTGGTGTCGCAGACCGTGGCCACCTGGATACCCATATTCTGTTCGAGAAAATAGGCGATCTTTTCGATGCCCGTGTGCGCGCAGTGGATGCCCTGTTCCCAGCCGTTGGCGTACACGGCCTCGTTGCCGATCATGGGATTGATGAACGCACAGTCGGCCCCCGCGTCGAAGGCCGAGCGGCAGAAGGCATGGAAGTCACGGAAAGCGACCGGTGCCTTGTGCTCGAACTTCCAGGACACCAGTCCCCAGGGTTCATTGGCGTCGCGGTTGGCCGGATCTGCATGCAATTGCTTGAACAATTCGTATTCCCGTGTGCCGGGCGCGCGGTTCGCCGAGGCATCAAACGGGATGGCACCGTCGCAGACGAATGCCCGTTGCTCCACATCCATGTAGGCCTGGTAAATTTTCATATCCCTGAAAATTCGCTGTGTTGACGGAATGAATCACTGCAAGACACATGCCATGTCGCTGGAGCGGGCTGTCTGTCGTGAGTCTGCCGCCGTCGAGCTGGCTACGCGGCCGCTTCGGTGATGGTGGAAACGCAGTGCATTGCGGAGGGTCGCCCGATCGTGGTCGGGCGTCAAACGTGCGGCGAACACCCGCCAGTCGCACGCAGGGCAATGAATCCTATAAGGATATCGGTTCGGTTGGGGCCGCTTGCCGCGCCGTACCGGCTGCGACAAGCCCGCAAACAGCGCTTACTCCATCGCTGTGTCTGCGGTGCCGCAAGACAGTACGGCGTTGATGTACCGGCTGGTAGCAACCGGCGTTGCCTGCAAATCCTTGCCGCCAGCCTGCCGGAATCCCGGCAATCCTTTGCCGCCTGCCAAACCTGTAGCGCCGCATTTCCGGCACATGATTTGTTAGCAATTTTAAGCGACTGAAATTAATGGTGAATTTGTTTGTGTAACTGTGGCATAGCAATTGCATTACCTGAACCAGACGCCAGCCGCAGCGTGCAATCGCAAACTGTGACTGGATTCATGGATGAAGTACGCAAGCAGGATGCTTATGAAGAAGATCGTTCTTTCTGTCATGGCAGTGGTGCTGGCGCCGCGTGGCGACAGTGGCGCTGACCGCTCCACTCGCGCTGTTGCAAACGATCCGGTCACGCCGGCCGCGGACGGCCGTGTCGCGATGCCGGGACATGCACAGCGTGCGGATCGCTCCTGTGCCCTCCACGCTGATGAACCGGTGCGCCTGATCAGGACGCAGCGGGTTACGGTGCACTAGCACCATGAGCGAGAACGAAATACTTTCGGAAGAAGAAGTCGATGCCCTGATGGACGGCGTTGCAGCCGGCGAGGTCGCCGGCGCGCCGCCGGTCCCCAGGGGCGAGGTGCTGCCCTACGATCTGACCGACCAGGACCATATCGTACGGGGCCAGCTACCGGTGCTGGAAAAGATCAATGCGCGCTTCGTGCGCCAGCTGGAAGACGGCTTCGAACAGATGCTGCAGCGCAGCGTCGAGATTTCCGAGGAAGGTCTGCAGACGGTCCGCGCCACGGACTACATCCACAGTCTGGGGCTGCCGGTCAGCCTGAATTTCATCAATATCAATCCACTCGCCGGCGAAGCGCTGGTGGTGCTGGATCCGGCGCTGGTATTCAGTGTCGTGGACATCTATTTCGGCGGTTCCGGCAAGTATCGCAACCAGATGATCGGACGCGAGTTCACGCCGACGGAACACCGCGTCATCCAGCTGATCCTGAACCAGACCCTGCGGGATCTCGCCGGCGCCTGGGAAAAGGTGCTGGTGGTGGACCCGCGCTTTATCCGGGCCGAGGCCGATCCGCAGTACTCGTCGCTGGCAGGATCGCGCGAGATGCTCATCATTTCCAGTTTCCGCATGGAAATCGAGGACAGCGGCGGCGAATTCCACATCGGCCTGCCGGTATCGATGATCGAGCCGATCCGCGACCTGCTGGACGGCGGGCAGCGCAAGAGCATGTCGGCCAATTACGAACAGTGGCTGCACGCCCTGCAGCGGAACCTGCAGGATGCGGAGGTGGAGGTCTACGGCCGCATGGCGGAGACCGCGCTGACCCTGCGCGACGTGGTCGGCATGCAGCCCGGTGACATTATCCCGGTGAGCATGCCCGGCCAGGTAACCCTGCATGTCGGCGATGTGCCGCTGTTCAGGGGGCAGTTCGGGGTCTTCAGGGAGCATAACGCGGTCAAGGTTGAGACCGATGTCGAATGCAACGACAAATCACGGCGCAATAAATAGCAGGAGCACATCATGAGTGAACAGACAGAAGGCAAGGAAATGGACACTGGCGATGCCGCCGCGACACCGGCGCAGGCCGCCCCGGATACGGCAGACGGCGCAGCACAGGGCAGCACGGATTACGAGCGTGCCGCCTTCCAGGAACTCGGCGAGGAAGCCGGTGCTGCGCGCAAGGGTGAAACCAGCCTGGACGTGATTCTCGATATACCGGTCACGCTGTCCATGGAAATCGGGCGTTCGAAAATCAGCATCGAGAACCTGCTGCAGCTGGCGCGCGGTTCGGTCGTGGAGCTGGACCGCATGGCCGGCGAACCGCTGGACGTGCTGGTCAACGGCACACTGGTGGCGCACGGCGAGGTGGTGGTGGTGAACGACAAGTTCGGTGTCCGCCTCAGCGATGTCGTCAGTCCGGCCGAGCGGGTCAACACACTCAAGTAACGGGATGACGTCCATGCGCAGAATGTCGGTCAATCATCTGTGGCGGCAAGCAGCCGGCCTGTTGCTTGCATTGCCGGCGGCCGGGTCGCTGCCGGCTGCCGAAAAGGCCCCGTCGCCGATCGGCATGGCCAGCGAGATCATGGACGGCGCCTTCATGCTGCAGTTTCTTGCCGGCCTGGCCATCGTGCTGGTCTGCATCGTCGGCCTGGCGTGGCTGATGAAACGTGCCGGCGGTCTGCGTTCCTCGGCGCAGGGCACCCTGCGTGTCATCGACGGCATCGCGCTCAGCGCACGCGAACGCATTGTACTGGTCCAGGTCGGTGATACCCAGGTGTTGCTGGGCGTGGCGCCGGGCCGGGTCAACCGTGTGCATGTACTGGATGAAAAGGTGGTGACGGTGGCGCAGGCGGAAACTGTGCCGGTCAATTTCGCTGAACGCCTGAAACAGGTGATGGGCGGGGAGAAGCAGACATGAAAACGCTTGCCGTGCTTGCCGGATTGCTGTTGCTGATGCTGGCCTTGCCGTTCGGAACGGCCGTCGCGGCGCCCGGGCTGGCGGCCGTGACGATGGCGCCGGCCAGTGGCGGTGGCGAAACCTGGTCGGTGAGCATACAGGTGCTGGCGATGATGACGGCACTCTCGCTGCTGCCGGCCGCGCTGATCTCGATGACCTCGTTCACGCGCATCATCATCGTGCTGGCCATCCTGCGCCAGGCGCTGGGTACGGCGCAGACGCCCTCCAACCAGATCCTGATCGGACTGTCGCTGTTCCTGACCCTGTTCGTGATGTCGCCGGTGTTCGGCAAGATCTACGACGAGAGCCTGAAGCCGTATCTCGATGAACAGATCACGACGGAGCAGGCCCTTGCGCAGGGTGCCGCCCCGCTGCGCGGATTCATGCTGGACCAGACCCGTGAATCCGATCTCGGTATGTTCGCCGATATCGCGCACTACGAGGAGGATGCACTGGAATCGCGGGAGTCGGTGCCGTTTTCACTGCTGGTCCCGGCCTACGTGACCAGTGAACTGAAAACCGCCTTCCAGATCGGCTTCCTGGTGCTGATCCCGTTCCTGGTCATCGACCTGGTCGTGGCCAGTGTGCTGATGTCGATGGGCATGATGATGCTGTCGCCCATGATCATCTCGCTGCCGTTCAAGATAATGCTGTTCGTACTGGTCGATGGCTGGGCCCTGATCATGGGCACGCTGGCCTCGAGTTTCTATGTCTAGGCGGCCGTTGTACGGCCGCGCAGGCTGACTCACGGAGAGAGTTGCGATGACACCGGAAAGTGTAATTCTGATCGGACAGGAGGCCATCAAGATCACGATACTCATGTCCGCGCCCATACTGGGATCGGCGCTGGCCGTCGGCCTGCTGGTCGGCATGTTCCAGGCCGCCACCCAGATCCAGGAAATGACGCTCAGTTTCATACCGAAGCTGGCCATGATCGCGACGATGCTGATGTTCGCCGGGACCTGGATGATTCACCTGGTGGTGGATTTCACGCGGCGCCTGTTCGAGAACATCCCGAACCTGATTGGCTGAATTGGAACCGGCGATGCTCACTGTCAGCAGCATGCAACTGAACGCCTGGGTGGCCGCCTTCCTGTGGCCGTTCATGCGCATCGGCGCAATGCTGGTGGCGGCGCCGGTGTTCGGCGCACGCATGGTGCCGGTGCGCGTACGGCTGGCGCTGGCACTGGTACTGGCGCTGATGATGGCGCCGATGGTGTCGCAGGATGTGGCGGCCATCGATCCGCTCAGTGCGCAGGGCCTGCTGATCAGCGCGCAACAGCTGCTGATCGGGGCGGCCATGGGTTTCATCCTGCAGATGGCGTTTTCGGCGATCGTGATCGGGGCGCAATCGATCGCCATGAGCATGGGCCTTGGCTTCGCGACGGCGGTGGATCCGCAGAATGGCGTTCAGGTGCCGGTAATCGCGCAGTATTACCTGACGCTGGCCACGCTGATCTTCCTCGCGCTGAATGGCCACCTGTTGCTGGTGCAGATACTGGTCGACAGTTTCCAGACCCTGCCGGTCGGCGTGATCGGGCTGTCCTCGGCCGGGCTGTGGGATATCGTCAACTGGGGCGGGCGCATGTTTGTCGGTGCCGTGCTGATCGCATTGACCGGGATCTCCGCCCTGCTGCTGATCAACCTCGCGTTCGGCGTGATGAGCCGTGCCGCGCCGCAGCTGAATATTTTCGGTGTGGGTTTCCCGGTCATGATGGGCGCCGGCTTTATCGTAATCATGGTGAGCCTGCCGGGCATGACGCCGCATGTGTCGAACCTCACGCTGGATGCCTTCGACCTGCTGCGTTCGCTGCTGGCGGGAGTGTGATGCATGGCTGATCAAAGCGGCATGGAGCGTACCGAACGCGCCACCCCCAAACGCATTCAGGATGCCCGCGAAAAGGGCCAGGTCCCGCGCTCGCGCGATCTCAATACCGTGTTGCTGATGCTGGCATCCTCCGGCGGCCTGCTGGCCTTCGGCGGCGTCATGACCGAGGGCCTGGCGCGCCAGATGACGGCGGCGTTTACCCGTACGCGTGACAGCCTGTTCGACCCGCTGACACTGTCGCCGTTTCTCGGGCAGGTGCTGGTTGAGGTGAGTCTGGCGTTTGCGCCGTTCCTGCTGTTGCTGTTCATGGTCGCGCTGATGGCGCCCATGGCGCTGGGGGGGTGGTCCTTCAGTCTCAAGGCACTGGCGCTGAATTTCGGCAAGCTCGACCCCGTCAAGGGATTCGGTCGCATCTTCTCGATGCGTGCGCCGGTCGAGGCGCTGAAGTCATTCCTGAAATTCCTGGTTGTGGCGGTGGTGTGCTATCTGCTGCTCAAGCAGCGCGCCGACGAGCTGTTCGTACTGGGCAGCGAGCCGCTGGAAGCCGGCCTGAAGCATGCCGCGCACATCATCGGCTGGTCGTTCGTGGGCATGAGCGCGGTGCTGATACTGATCGCCGCGGCGGATGTCCCGTTCCAGCTCTGGGACCATGCCAACAAGCTGAAAATGACCAAGCAGGAAACCAAGGACGAGAGCAAGCAGACCGAGGGCAGTCCGGAACTGAAGAGCCGCATTCGCGCCGTGCAGCGGCGCATGGCGCAGCAGCGCATGATGCAGGATGTGCCGACCGCGGATGTCTTGGTGACCAATCCGACGCACTACGCCGTTGCACTGCGCTACGACCAGGAGGGAACGGGCGCACCGCGGGTGGTTGCCTCCGGTGCCGATCTGATCGCCGCCGAAATACGCAAGGTCGCCGTCGCCAATAACGTAACCATTGTCGAGGCCCCGCCGCTGGCCCGTGCGCTGTACTACAACGCGGACATCGGCCAGGAAATCCCGGCCGGGCTGTATGTCGCCGTGGCGCAGCTGCTGGCCTACGTCTTCCAGTTGCGCGCCGTCCGTACCAGCGGCAGGCAACCGCCGGTGCTCCCGGAGGCATTCCCGATCCCGCCGGAGTTACGCAGGGACCAGTGATTCGCAAGGCAAGGTGAAACATGGATAACACAAACGCAATCCCGTTTTTCAGACCGCGCATGCTGATCGGACTCGGCACGCCGCTGCTGCTGGTCATGCTGCTCGGCATGATGGTGCTGCCGCTGCCGCCGGTGGTGCTGGACTTGGTCTTCACGTTCAATATCGCCCTGAGCCTGATCGTGCTGCTGGTGGCGGTCTATACGATCAAACCGCTGGAGTTCGCGATCTTCCCGACCGTCCTGCTGATCGCGACGCTGTTGCGCCTGGCGCTGAACGTCGCCTCCACGCGCGTGATCATGCTCAACGGCCACGAGGGTACCGCGGCCGCCGGTCATGTGATCGAGGCCTTCGGCGACTTCGTGGTAGGCGGCAATTATGCCGTCGGCCTGGTGGTGTTCGCGATCCTGATGATCATCAACTTCGTCGTGGTGACCAAGGGCGCGGGGCGCATCTCGGAAGTCAGCGCCCGCTTCACCCTCGATGCCATGCCCGGCAAGCAGATGGCCGTCGATGCCGACCTCAATGCCGGCCTGATCACCCAGGAGGAGGCGCGTGAACGTCGCGAAGAGATAGCGAACGAGGCGGATTTCTACGGCGCCATGGACGGCGCCAGCAAGTTCGTGCGCGGCGACGCGGTGGCCGGCCTGCTGATCCTGTTCATCAACATAATCGGTGGTTTCGCGGTTGGCATGCTCCAGCATGACCTGTCGCTGGCGGATGCCGCGCAGAACTATATCCTGCTCACCATCGGTGACGGCCTGGTGGCGCAGATACCCTCGCTGGTGCTGTCCACGGCCGCGGCCATCATCGTGACCCGCGTGTCTTCCTCCCAGGACATGGGCCAGCAGTTCATCACGCAGCTGTTCAGCAACCCGCGTGCGCTGACCGTGACGGCCGCCATCGTCGGTGCGCTCGGCATCGTGCCCGGCATGCCCAACCTGGTATTCATCACCATTGCCTCGATCATCGGCGGGCTGTCACTGCTGCTCAGGTCGCAACAGAAGGCCACGGCACGGCAGGTGGCACAGGAACAGCAAAAGCCCGAGCCCGACCGGCAGAATGCCGATCTCAGCTGGGACGACGTGCAGCCGGTCGACATGGTCGGGCTCGAGGTCGGCTATCGCCTGATCCCGCTGGTCGACCGTAACCAGGGTGGCCAGCTCATGTCGCGCATCAAGGGTGTGCGCAAGAAGCTGTCGCAGGAACTCGGTTTCCTGATCGACCCGGTGCATATCCGCGACAATCTCGACCTGCAGCCGGGCGGCTACCGCATCAACCTGATGGGCGTGCCGATCGGGCAGGCCGAGGTGTATCCCGACAAGGAGCTGGCGATCAATCCCGGCAAGGTGTTCGGCAAGCTCAAGGGCGTCGAGACAACCGACCCTGCGTTCGGGCTGGAGGCGGTGTGGATCGACGCCGGGCAGCGCGATGAGGCACAGACGCACGGCTATACCGTGGTCGATGCCAGCACTGTCGTGGCGACGCATCTCAGTCACCTGCTGCAGCAGCATGCGCACGAGTTGCTCGGCCACGAGGGTGCGCAGCAGCTGCTCGACATGCTGGCGAAGAGTTCGCCCAAGCTGGTCGAGACGCTGGTGCCGAAGACGCTGTCGCTGGGTGTGGTGGTCAGGGTGTTGCAGAACCTGCTCGAGGAAGGTGTGCCGATCCGTGACATGCGCACCATCGCCGAAACACTGGCGGAGGCAGGGGTCCGCAGTCAGGATCCCGACATCCTCACGGCCGCGGTGCGCGTCATGCTGTCGCGCATGATTTATCAGAAAATCAACGGCATGGAAGATAGTTTGCCGGCCATGGCGCTGGATCCGAAGTTGGAACAATTGTTGCTTCAATCCATGCAAGGCGCCCAGGAAGGCGGCCCGGGCATCGAGCCGGGACTGGCGGAGGGCATGCTGAGATCGCTGGCCGAGAACACCCGGCAGCGGGAAATGAACGGCGAACCGGCGGTACTGCTGGTATCGCCGGTACTGCGGCAATGGCTGGCACGGTTCATACGCGGTGCCGTGCAGGGCTTGCAGGTACTGTCATACAACGAGGTACCCGACAACCGCCAGGTCAAGGTGGTGGGCACGATCGGCGGCGAGCCCTACGCGATGGCCGGTTGAGCGCGCCGCACGGGAATGCAGTCGTTACACGGAGGTAGCGGATAATGAAAATGAAACGATTCAGCGCATCGGAGATGCGTCACGCGATGCAGAAGGTCAATGACGAGCTGGGACCCGATGCATTGATCCTGTCCAGCCGCAAGACGGAGGACGGTGTCGAAATCATTGCCGCGGTTGATTATGAAGAGGAACTGCGCGGTGCCGCGGCCATGGTGCCGGTCAGGGCGGACACTGCGGACACGCGGCCGGCCGCGGTGCCGAAACCCGCAGCGCAACAGCCCGCACCGGCCAGCAGCGCGCCGGCACAGCCCGTCGTCGACAGCCAGGTGGTCAGCGGCATGCAGCAGGAAATCCGGGCGCTGCGCGCCATGCTGGAAGTTCCGCTGGCCCAGCTGGGCTGGGATGCCATGCGCCGGCGCGAGCCGGTACGCGCGACCGTCATCGAGCGGCTGGAACTCATGCAGTTGCACCCGGTGATCGCCAACCGCATTGCCGACCGGATTACCGGGATCGACGATGCCGAGACCGGCTGGAAGCAGGCGCTGGCAGAGCTCGAGCAAATGCTGCCGATCGCCGGCGATGACCTGATGGAGGAGGGTGGCGTGGTGGCGCTGGTCGGTCCGACCGGGGTCGGCAAGACCACGACCATCGCGAAAATCGCGGCACGCTTCGCGCTGCACCACGGGCGGCGTCATGTCGCGCTCGTCACCATGGATCATTACCGCATCGGTGCGCACGAGCAGCTGCGTACCTACGGCAAGCTGCTGGGTGTGCCGGTACACATTGCCGGCGACGAAGAGGAACTGCGCGTCATCATCAACCAGATGGATGAGCGCAAGCTGATCCTGATCGACACCGCGGGCACCAGTCAGCGCGATACCGACCTGCTGGACAAGTTCGCCATGCTGAATGGCGGCGGGACGGTGATACGGCGCTATCTGGTGCTGGCCGCCAACAGCCAGATGTCTGTCAACGACGATGTGCTGGAGGCCTTCAGTGCGCTGCGCCCGGACAAGTGCATCCTGACCAAGGTGGACGAGGCGACCAGCCTGGGCGGCGTGCTCTCGGTGCTGATCAAGCACGGCCTGCCGCTGGTCTATACCGGTGACGGGCAACGGGTCCCCGATGATTTTCACTCGGCAAGGGCGTGCCAGCTGGCGGCGCAGGCGCTGTTGCTGGCCGAACGCGGTGCCACGACGGAATCCGACGAGGCTTGGCTGCATGCCCTGGGAAACACGGAGGCCACGACGCGTGTACACGCACATGCCTGAGCAGAGGCCTGATCAGGCGGCCGGACTGCGTCGCATGACCGGCCTGTCGCGACCGGTCAAGGTCATTGCCGTGGCCAGTGGCAAGGGTGGCGTCGGCAAGACCAGCGTCTCTATCAACCTTGCCGTCACCATGGCGCAACAGGGTCGCAAGGTCATGCTGCTGGATGCCGACCTGGGTCTGGCGAATGTCGATGTACTGCTTGGCATCAATGCCCGGCGTAACCTGTCGCATGTGATTTCGGGCGAGGCCAGTCTCGAGGAGGTCATCGTGGAAGGGCCTGCGGGGTTGCGAATTATACCATCCGCATCAGGGACAAGAAGCATGCTCGACCTGTCCACGGCCGAACAGGGCGGTCTGATCCGTGCGTTCAGCGAATTGCAGGGCGATGTGGATATCATGCTGGTCGATATCGCTGCCGGCCTGTCCGAGAGCGTGATGACCTTCACCCGTGCGGCGCACGAGGTCGTGGTGGTGGTCTGTGACGAACCCGCCTCGCTGACCGATGCCTATGCCCTGATCAAGGTGCTGAACCGTGATCACGGCGTCGACCGCTTTCACATACTCGCGAACATGATCGGTAATGCCCACGAGGGTCGGCAGCTGTTCGACAAGCTGGCGCGTGTGTCGCAGCGCTTTCTCGACGTGACGCTGGGTTACATGGGCGCGGTGCCGTACGACGAATATCTGCGCAAGGCGGTCCAGCGTCAGCTGGCGGTGGTCGAGGCCTATCCGCGCAGCCGCTCCGCACTGGCATTCCGCAAAATGGCCGATCGCACCGAACGCTGGCCACTGCCCCGGATGGCAACCGGGCGACTGGAATTTTTCGTCGAGCGACTGATCCGGTCCGGTTCCGTCGCGAGTGAATACCTGAGTTAGCAGGCGGCGGTCGAACATGCGGGCGCGTTTGCTATCCAATGCCATAGTCCTGTTGCTGTCTTGCATGGTCGCCGGCTGCTTCTCACCCGATGCCGCTGCGGAGCAGTACCTGGTCACCGTGCTGCGCAGCAGTAACCCGATGGAGGTGCGTGAGCTGCTTGGATCGAAGCGGCCGCCTGCAGCAACCGGACCGGTCGGCCGGCGGCGCGATTTCAGGACGGCCGGTTACGGGCAGCGACATCACAGCCAGTGGCAGGTGATCGTGGGCGAAGGAGAGGCCGCATTTCTGGCAACCGGTAACATAACGCCGCAGCTGCAGGTACCCTGGATCGAGCTCACGCGGCGCGGGGCGGTACCCCATGCCAGGCTGGTGGAGCATGAGGATGTGCGGGGTTGTTACGTACAGGCAACACGCCGCGGGCGCGAAGTTGAAGTGGAACTCTATCAGTTTACCGACCGCGCCGGACCGGACACTATGCCCGGCCGTCCCGCGCCGGGTTTGCGTACCGTCCTGCGCGGCAGGCCGGGTCAATGGCTGGATGCCGGCGGCAACCTCTTGCCGGACTTCGAACCGCCTGCGACACGCCAATATGGCGTGCGCCACAGCGATCCGCGGCGTTTCCGCTTGCTGGTCAGGATCGACCCGATCGATTGATCGAGAGTGGCTTGTCGCGGTGCAGGCGGGCTAGGCGTATTCGTCGATGTGAATCTGCTCCCCGTCGCCCGGATCCTGGTCGTCTGCCCGCGGCTGTTTGTCGGCGCGTGAATCTTTACGGTCTTCGCGTGGCTTGCGCTGCGGCAGGGGTCGCACCCGCGGCAATTCGGACGGAATCGGAGGGAGCGAACTGATTTTTTCAAAACTTGCCATGGCATATCTCAGGCCGGTTTTCCCACCGGATATAACGGCTGTCACCGGCCGGGCTTTAACGGCGGATGGCCGTACGGCCATCCGCCGGCCGGGCATATGCTGCACTTTCGGATGAAGCCTGTTTGCCGGTGCGGCGCAGCTTGCGCGACGTCGCGAGAATAATGACAGTGGCGTACGTGCCGGCTGGTGGCCTGTCCGGCCCTTGTGTGCGAGAATCGGCGCGTCCTGGTTCGTCATCGGGTTTGCTTGCAGCGAAAAGGAAACGGACATGGAAGGCAACAGAAACCTCAGCAGCATCATCAGCAAGATCCGGGATGAAGGCCCACCCGGCAGCGGTGCGACACCGCGGCCGGGTGACGCGGCGGGTCCGGGGCATGACGGCGATACACCGATGCAGACGGCTGCCGCAGCTACCGCCGGGCCCCGGACCTCTCGCAAGCTGCTGCCGGGGCTGGTGTTGCCGCTGGTGCTCATCATCGGCCTGCTGTTTTTTGCCGGAAACTATACCGGTTATCGCGACGACGGCATGCCCGGCAATGTTGCCGGCACCCTGCGTGGCTGGTTTGCCGGAGTGCCCGGTGCTGCCAAAGACGCAGGCATGGCCGATACGGACGCAATCGCGGCCATGGCCGTGGACGAACAACTGGTCCGCGAATTACGGGCGCGGCAGCTCGCCATCACGGCCCGTCTCGATCAGCTGACCGATACCGTCACGACGCTCAGCGAGACCGTCAACAGGAACTGGGCAGTCAACGACACGGTGGTCGCCGGCCTGCGCCAGGAACAGCAGGCGGGTATCGCTGCGCTTGAGGCTCGCGTTTCCGAATTGCAGGGCCGGCTTGCCGAAGCAGCCGACAAGCCGGCAGCTACAAAACAGCCGGCTCCGGCCAAGCCGGCAGCACCGGCGAAGCAGGCCGTGTCCACCAAACCGGCAGCGCAGGCAAAGCAGGTTGTGTCCACCAAGCCGGGCCGGCGAAGCAGCAGTCCACACTGCACGAGCAATCCGCGACCGCCAGGCCGGCAGCACAGGCAAAGCAGGCCACGCCCGTCCAACCGGCGGCTCCGCGACACGACAGCAGCAGGCCGTGGCCGGTGAAGAGTGGGTCGTGAATGTTGCGTCCTCGTCACACGAGCAGGCCATGCTGGAACGTGCGACCGTGCTCAAGGAGCAGGGTATTCCCGTGGAACGTCAGACACTTACCATCGAGGGCGACCTGATGTACCGCCTGCGTGTGCCCGGATTCGCCACCAGCGACGAGGCCAGGCGCTATGCCAGGCGGCTGGACAAGGAATTCGGTATCAGGGGGGGCTGGGTCAGCCGCAAATAGCATCGCCTGTCACTGCGCAGTAAAACGCGGACGCTATCCGCTTATGCTTCGCGGCAAGCGGTATATGCGCACTCCGGTTTTTTCTCCCGCGCGTGTTTCAATGCTAAATATCCGCAATATCAGGACGATACAAGTGTGGTATCGCCACGCCTTGCTGCCTGTCCGATCTGTAACGCCGCGGTGCTGGCCTGGTTATACGGTTGCCATAGGGATTTTGTTGCACATGGGAGTGCCGGAATGAATAAAGGACCAGTAGAGCTGCACCTGGATACACAGCTTCAGACCCGTCTCGAACGCTGTACCACCCTGCCCAGTCCGCCCGTTGTCGCCCTGCGCGTCATCGAGCTCGCGCAGGACCCGGAGGTCGATATCGGCATGGTGGCCGATGTCATCAGTACGGACCCGGCGCTGGCGGCCAAGGTGCTGCGGGTTTCCAACTCTCCAATATATGCACTGCGTCGCAAGGCCGAAACCCTGCACCAGGCTATCACCTTGCTGGGCCTGAACGGCACCCTGATGCTGGCACTGAGCTTCTCGCTGGCATCCACCATGAACGACGATGCAGACCAGGGGTTTGACTACACGCATTTCTGGAAGCGCTCCCTGGCCGCTGCGACCTGTGCACGCCGGCTGGGCGCTGCCATCAAGCTGCGTACACGCGAAGAACTTTTTCTTGCCAGCCTGTTGCAGGATATCGGCATGCTGGTGATCGACAAGATGGATCCAAAGTTCTACCAGGGGCTTGGTGTCGATCAGCATGATCACGCGGCAGTCGCGGCCTGTGAAAGCGAACGGCTCGGTGTGGATCACGCCGCCATCGGTGGCTGGATGCTGCGTAAATGGGGATTCCCGGAGTACCTGTTCGACGCGGTGGTGTACAGCCATGCTGCGGAATCGCCCGTCGAGGCCAGGGATCTGCAGAAGCTCGTGCACTGCGTATCGCTCTCCGGTCTGCTGGTCGATGCCATGCAGAATCCGACCGAACACAACAACCTGCCGTTGATTGCCGGTCTGGCGAATGACCGCCTGGATATCGACGAGGAAATGTTCAGGGAAATGATGGAAGCACTGAACGAGGACCTGGTCGAGGCGCAGGACATGTTTGAGACCGACCTTAGTGATTACAGTTATTCGGATACCCTGATCGATAACGCCAAGGAAACACTCATGATGATGAACCTGCAGTCGCTTCAGCAGGCTGACAGGCTGCAGGAAACCGCCGAGGTGCTTGAATCGAGAACCCGCGAACTGGAGGAGCGCTCGCGACGTGACGGCTTGACGGGGCTTTATAACCGCGCCCATCTGGATGAGAAAATCAGTCATGAATTCACCATGGCGAGCGACCGCGACTGGTCCATGGTTGTCATGTTCGTTGACCTCGATCACTTCAAGCGGGTAAACGATACTTATGGGCACCAGGCCGGTGACCAGGTGCTGCAGCGGGCTGCGCATGCGCTTGTCAAGGGTACGCGTGATGACGACATTGTTGCACGTTATGGTGGTGAGGAATTCGTGATCGTCATGCCGGGTCACGGCGAGAAAACTGCACATATCGTGGCCGACCGCCTGGTCAATGCCTTTCGGGACATGACACATGTCGTGAATGACGACAAGGAGATCAACGTGACTGCTTCCATCGGACTGTCCATCATGGGCGAGAATGAAAGTTTCGAGTCGGTGGAAGCCATGCTGGAGGCTGCTGACAAGGCGCTCTATGTCGCGAAGAAGAATGGCCGTAACCGTTATGTCATCTACAGCCAGGACATGGGCAGCGATCCAGGGATGACCAGTGCTGCAATGCCGGCAGCGTAAGGCAATAACCCGTCACTGTTTTCTCCGCAGGTGACTGGCCGGTTGTCCGGACTACACTGGCGCCAGCACCATTCTGGTGCCGGTCCCGTGCGATCCGGTTACGCATGAGTGAAGTATTTCTGTGGCAGGTCTGCCGTATTGAGGCTGGAGTGATCTTCGTGGCTGGTGAGAAGGAAAGGCGTCCTGCATGCGTGTGAGCGTGAGCCTGGATTGCACGCAGATTTTATCAGTTTTCGGTACCGGTACGGTCAATGCCGTTCTGGCTGCTGTCGGACATGGTGGCATGGAATTCGTCCAGCATTTTAAGGTAGGTTTCGGCAGATAGCTTGCCCTGTTCGATCAGGATATCTGCCAGTTGCGGCCTGGTGCTGGCTTGCAGGTTGAGAAGTTCCTCAACATCCGGCTCATCGAGATAACCCAGTCGGACAGCAACACTGCCAAATTGAAGTGTCGTGCCGGCCTGGTTGCGCACCACGTCCATAACTTGCCTGACTGTCATGTACTGTTCCCTGATGGCGATCTGTCCCAGCAGTGACTGACGGGTTTGCTGTATGTCCTGTGCAGCAGCGATATCCGCCTGGGTCAGAATTCTCCTGCTTATCAGGTATTGTCCAAATCTGTGGCTGTTCATGTTGCTACCCCGTCAATTCGCATGTAAGTTGCCGATGACTCGTTGAGATTAGAGAAAGGTGTCGTGATTAACCGCTGAATGTGTCTCATTTCAGAATTGTGCGTTATCAACCCGGTTGCAGCTGGTGCTGAGCGAGGTCGCAAGGACCGCCTTCCGGCGTGACGGCCAGTCTGCTGACAATGCTGACCATCTAGTGCGTTTCGAGTCCCAGCTGGGTTGTCAGTCCGCTCAGGTTAGCCGTGGACACGAGACGCTCCGAGGGCGAAATCCAGCATAATCTGTGCCCGTTATTGCGCAGTTGTATGGCCAGAGCCACCAGCAATTGCAGTGCCGAGGTGTCGATGTCGATCACTTTTGAGCCATCAACGGTAACATCATTCTCTGTATCGACAGCATCCAGTTGAACGCAGAAGTCGCGCGTATCCGGGGTCCCAAGATATTCGCCCAGTACAATGGTGTTGTAATACGGATAACAGCGTGTCGTGCATGCCATATGCGGTTGCGTCCATTCCCTGTGTATAATGTCCCGGCTTCCATGCCGGCGTTGCATACCTGGACCACGGATTTACTTCCGTTCCCACCCCTATCGGCATGATTATGAACTGCTTGACCTTGCCCCCGGATTGCCTGAATGTCTCTGCCGCAGCCGCCACTGATCTGACAAATCCTACCCGGCGCAAACGGCCATGGAATGACCGGCATACTTGTCATTCAACATACTGAGGCACAATAAAGTTCCGGCCTGATTGTCCGACAACAAGGGGTATACAGGGCTGATATGCCCGGTTCCCGCTGTGCTGTGCACGGTGCATTAATGTCGGGGAATCACCGCCTTTCGGTGGCTGTAATGCAGGCAAGGAGCCAACACAGCAATGGATCTTGCAACCTTAATCGGTCTGGTCGGCACGCTGGGTGCCATCACGACCGCCATACTCATGGGCAGCGGCTTTTCCATCTTCGTCAATGGACCGGGTCTGATGATCGTGGTCGCCGGCACCCTGACTGTGGTGCTGATGAAATACCCCTTGACAGTCGCCGTGCTTGCCATGAAGGCGGCAGCGAAGGCATTCCTGCACAAGGTGCAGACACCCCGGGACCTGATCGAGAAATGCGTGGAGCTTTCCAATATTGCGCGCAAGGAAGGCGTGCTCGGTCTGGAACAGGTCGAGATAGAGAATGAATTCCTGAAGCGGGGCGTCATGCTGGTAGTCGACGGCAATGATGCGGATTTTGTGCGCAAGATGCTGTCAAATGACATCAACCTGACCATCGAGCGGCATGAGGAAGGGCAGAGCATTTTCAAGTCGATCGGGGATGTGGCGCCAGCCATGGGCATGATAGGTACCCTGATCGGCCTGGTGCAGATGATGGCCAATATGAGTGACCCCAAGGCGCTCGGTCCGGCCATGGCGGTCGCGCTGCTCACCACCCTGTACGGTGCCGTGATCGCCAACGCGCTGGCACTGCCTATAGCGGACAAGCTTGCGCTGCGCAGCAAGCAGGAGCGCATGACGAAATCGCTTATCCTGGAAGGCATTTCGGCGATCCAGGCCGGGCTCAACCCGCGCGTGGTAGAGGATCTCCTGAAAACCTACCTGCCGGTAACGCAGCGTGATTTCGTTAAGGATGAAAAGGAGGAAGCTGCCTGACGGCGGTTTTCCGGTTGCTGACTCATGGCTGATTGTAATTGTCCGCCCGCACCCAAGTGTCCTGCGGGCATCCCGGCCTGGGTACTCACCTTTGCCGACCTGATGTCACTGCTGCTGGCCTTCTTCGTGTTGCTGTTCTCGTTTTCAGAGATGGACCAGCAGAAATACAAACAGGTGGCCGGTTCCATGCGTGATGCATTCGGTATCCAGCGTGAAATCAATGTCAAGGATCCGCCCAAGGGCATCAATATCATCGCTCAGGAGTTCAGCGCCGGCAAGCCGAATGAATCAACGCCGCTGAACGAGATGCGCCAGGTGACCACGGACGATTTCCGTCAGTACCTGGAGATTCCGAAGCCTACCAAGGAATTCGAGGATGCATTAAAGGGCGAAAAGGAGCGTATTCAACTCGCGCTGGCGAACGAGATCAAGGACGGTTTCGTCGAGGTGGATATCATCGACGAAACGATTGTGATCCGCATACTAGAGAGCGGTTCGTTTGCGTCGGCCAGCGCCGGGCTGATCGAACCGTTCAAAACCCTGCTGGAGAAGATGGCGAGGACCATCGGCTCCAATCCCGGTTCCGTGATCGTGGCCGGGCACACGGACTCGAAACCGATTGCGAACTCGCATTACCGGTCGAACTGGGAACTGTCAGCATCGCGTGCCGTCACCGTCGTGCATGAACTGATGGAGCATGGTGGAATCCCCAAGAGCCGGTTCCGCATCGAGGGGTACGGTGACATCAAGCCGGTAGACAGCAATGATACGGCGGAAGGGCGTGCACGTAATCGCCGGGTCGAGGTGACGCTCCTGTATGATGAAACCCTGGTGAAGTCCCAGCCGGCTGTGGCCGGGCCTGCTGTGGATTTGCCGCCGGCGAGTGTCGAGGAAGCCGCCGCAGTGAGTGTGTTCGGGCCGGTACAGGGCGAAATGTCCAGTCCGATGGAAAGTCTACTGATCAACCCCTGTCCGGGCTGCGATACAGGCAAAAGATGAAACCGTAAACGTTAGTAGTGAAAGGTAGCTGTTGACCCGGGGTTACTGCGCAGTTTTGCTATTACGTCTTACGCAATGGTGCACAGAGTGCACCCTACATAATTTCCGTGTCCTTCCGTGGATTCCGTGGCCATTCCACCCTTCACGTCTCACGCCTTTGCCAGTGACCGGCTGCTGTGATGGTGATCCGATTCACCATCGGCCTGATAGGTATTCTGGCCCGGATCTTCACCCCGCAGCAGGTGCAGTGCTTCCCGGGCATGACGGCTGCACAGGTCAACCAGCTGCTGGTTTTTCCGGTTCAGATTGTCGCAGATGCGCGCCTGTGACTGCAGGCGCTGCCAGAGCGGTGTGATCTGCTGTTGCGGATCGCACCAGCCCAGGCAATGCGTCATACCGGGATGTCCGGTCTCGAATCCTGCGCCTTTCAGCAGTACCGTGCGTTCCTGCTCGAGTCCGGCAAGTTGCTCGAGTAGCCGGGCCTTGTCACCAATGAGTTGTTCCAGGGCGGCGATATCGCTCCTGGCGATTACCCGGTATTCGTCCGCGAGCAGTGTCTCGAACCGTTCAGCAAGCTCCAGTTCCTGCTGAAGCAGGGAGCTGATTCCAAGCCGGCACACATCCTGGTTTACGGGCATTGTCTGTACTCCTGTTAGCGGTCGCCGTATTGCAGGCTGACCTTGTCGGCGATGCGGGCAGTGTCGATCCGGAAAGTGCCGGTCTCGATAGCCTGTTTCAGGGCAGCGACCCGCTCGGCGTCGAAATCTGCTGCGGTTTTACTGCCGCGCAGCTCGTCAGCAATGCGCCGGGCATCGTGTGACAGGCTGACGCGGTCGGTATGCGAGGAATCAGCCTTTTTATCCGCGGGCACGCTGTCGTCGGCCGGTGATCCGGAACGAACGATCATCGTCCTCAGCCGCTCCAGCAAGGCGCCCTGGGTTGCCAGCGGGTTCCTGAAATCGATTGGCATGTAAAATCCTGTTATTCCCCAAAACTGTCTGCAACTACCTTACATAGCGACCTGGATGGTGGATGACGAGAGTACGATCCCGTCAATCACCCGCTTCGAGCTCAAATTGCGAACCTTGATGCGGGCCCCGGTGACGCCGTCCGCCAGCGCCTCTCCGGTCATCCTCACTTCCAGGCCACCACTGCTGGCGACCAGGACGACACGTTGCCCGCGCCTGACCTGTATCGGTTCCTTGACCAGGTAATTCGTCAGCGCGGCATCCATGGCAACGGTGCGAGTGACTTCCATCCCTGCCACCTCGGCCGGATCGCTGAAATAGCCGGACTGCAGCTGGGCGAGATCACGCTCCACCATTTTCACATCGCCTTCCCCGACTACCTGCCCTCGCGTCAACGGGCGGGCGGCGGCGACCACCTTGTCATAGATGCTGACCTTGACCGGCACATACAACGACCAGGATTTGCTGCCGCTACAGCGCACACCGACGGTGATATTGCCCAGCGTCTTGCCGCCAGGTGGCTGGAATGCCTCCAGCGGTTCGTCGCAGTGTGACAGCCGCAGGCGCGAGTCGAGCTTGCCGGGCCGTACATCCGGAGTCTGGCCGTGACTCGACCTGACAACGTCCGTGATGAAATGCTCGGCTGTCTTGCGGATGGATTCGTGATCCTGGACGGGGGCCGCCGGGAGTGCGGTTGTCGTGAAGGTTGCCGCCATTGCAAGTCCATATGCAAATATCCTGAAATCCATTGTTCACTCCATGCCCGGTTGCTGTGTGATGCCTGTCTCGTTTGCAGCAATATACGTGCCAGATCAGCATTGCTGTGCATGTGAAGTGGCGACATCGCCGTGCATGCCTGATTAATCGGCTGCCTGGGTCGGGGTGTTGAGCCCCGGGTTTGATGTCGTGCGGATACGGCTTGCCGCCAGGAGGGCAACATGTTGCCGCTTGCACGTTCCCCCGGCTTTCACTGATGTGCTGCAAGGTCTTGTCGTCCTATCGACCGTCCCTGCCAGGTGCAGCGAATAATCCCGTGTTTATAAAGGTGAGTGCGTGCGTGAGGCCGCGCCGGAGATGTGCCCGGCAGTAGTTTGCAGTGTCTGACTGAAGTTGGCACGTCGCTTGCTAGGTGAGATGCACTGGAAGAATTTACGAGGTGCAGCATGCCATCAATCATAGACCGCGCGTTTGGCGTACATGCCGAGGCCCTGCAGTTGCGGTCGCGTCGCGGCGAGATGCTCGCATCGAACCTCGCCAATGCTGACACGCCGAACTACAAGGCGCGTGACCTGGATTTCCGCAATGCGCTCAGCGAGGCGCAGGCATCCACAGCGCTGGCCACCACGCATGCCGGACACATGCGCATGCAGGGTGGAGGCAGTATGCAGGCCCTGTACCGCGTGCCGGGACAGCCGTCGCTTGACGGCAATACCGTGGACACACAGATCGAGCAGACCAAGTTTGCCGAGAATGCCGTGCGCTACCGTACCAGCCTGCGTTTTCTGAGCGGCAAGGTCAGCGGGCTGATGACTGCCATCAAGGGGGAATAAGCGATGGGACTGTTCAGGATATTTGATGTCGCCGGTTCCGGCATGAGTGCGCAGACCGTGCGCCTCAATACCGTGGCCAGCAACATGGCCAATGCCGAGGTGGTCAGCGGCAGTGAGCAAGGTGCATACCATGCACGCCAGCCGGTGTTTGCAGCGATCATGGATGCGATGAATGGCGACAACAGCTCCGTGCCGGTACAGGTGACCGGCGTGGTCGAGAGCCAGGCGCCGATCAACCGCGAGTACAGCCCGCAGCATCCACAGGCCGACGCCGATGGCTACGTGTACCTGTCCAACGTCAATATGATCGAGGAAATGGCCAACATGATTTCCGCATCGCGTTCCTACCAGAGCAACGTCGAGGTGGCCAAGACCTCCAAGCAGTTGCTGCTGGAAACCCTGCGACTCGGCCAGTAACCGACGCACGAATGAATAACGAGGCAAGCACATGAACAGCATTCAGGATACTGCCATTTACGAAGAACTGGGCCTGTCCCGCACGGCGCAGAGCGGCGCGAGGAAGACCGAGCTGGGTCAGGAGGACTTCCTCAAGCTCATGACTACGCAGCTCAAGAACCAGGACCCGATGAAGCCGATGGAAAACGGCGAGTTCATGGGACAACTGGCGCAATTCGGTACCGTGAGTGGCATCGAGGAAGTGCGGACGGAACTGCAGAACCTGTCCGGCTCGCTGGTTTCGAACCAGTCGCTGCAGGCGGCGGCGGTGCTGGGACGGCAGGTGCTGATACCCGGTAGTCAAGGTGTGCTTGAAGCGGATGGTGCCATCCACGGTGCCGTGGATCTGCCCAATGCGATCACCAATCTGAATATCGGTATCTACGATTTATCCGGACAGCTGATAAGGAATGTCAGTCTGGGCAATCAGTCACCAGGGATGGTGGCTTTTAACTGGGACGGCCTTGCCACGGATGGCTCGGCCGCCCCTCCTGGTCGTTACGAGCTCCGTGCAGAGGCGATCAGCGGCGGCAGTAACGAAGCGTACGACGTCATGCTTGCTGACACGGTGCGGAGCGTTTCACTGCCTGCAGCAGGCAAGCCCCTGACGCTCGAATTGACCCGCCTCGGTAACGTGAGTTTTTCGGATATCAGGCAGATAAGCTAGCAGGAACAGGAGAAATACCATGTCATTTCGAATTGCATTAAGTGGGCTGAATGCAGCGCAGGCATCGCTCGATGTCACGGCGAATAACATCGCCAATGCCAATACCACGGGTTTCAAGCAGTCGCGTGCCGAGTTTACCGACGTCTATGCCACGGCGTTTGGCAGTATCGGTTCGCTGGAAACCGGCGCCGGCGTGCGCCTGGCATCGGTCTCGGCACTTTTCAACCAGGGCAATATCGATTTTACCGGCAATGCCCTGGATCTGGCGGTCAACGGCGAGGGATTTTTCGTTCTTAACGACCAGGGTTCGAATATCTACAGCCGTGCCGGCGCGTTCCAGGTAGATCGCGACGGCTATGTCGTCAATGTCAGCGGTCAGCGCCTGCAGGCCTACCCCGCGCTCGATACGTCGGGAACATCATTCAGCACGGCAGCATTGTCCGATCTGCAGCTGATTGCATCGAACACCCCGCCCAGTCCGACAACGACGGCGGACATCTCGCTGAACCTGGATGCCAGCTCGCTACAGCTTGGCCCTGGCGCCATCGATCCCACCGATGCGACGACTTACAACTATTCGACCGCGATGACTACCTATGACAGCCTCGGGCAGCCGCATACCACTTCGATGTTCTTCAGAAAGATCGACACGACGACACGGAGCTGGGATACGCGCGTGGTCACCGATGGTGATGTGGCGCAAAGTGCCACAGTCCAGAACCTGATCTTTGACAGTCTGGGTCAGTTGTCCTCGGCGCAGCCGGTCAATTTCGGTACCTATGATCCGGGTAATGGCGCGGCCATCATGAATGTCGATTTCGATTTTACCGGCACCACCCAGTACGGCAGTTCATTTGCCGTCAACTCGTTGTTCCAGGATGGTTTCACGACCGGACGACTGAGTGGTCTCGACATCGACGACAGTGGCGTGGTGCTGGCGCGCTTCAGCAATGGACAGTCTTCTGCGCTGGGCAAGGTCGCACTGGCCAACTTTCCCAACCCCCAGGGCCTGTCTCCGCTGGGTGACAGCACCTGGGGAGCCAGCTACCAGGCCGGTGATCGCCGCCTGGGTGAACCGGGTGCCGGTAACTTCGGTTTCCTGCAGTCGGGTGCACTGGAGAGTTCCAACGTCGAGATTACCGAGGAACTGGTGAGCCTGATAACCGCACAGCGCAGCTTCCAGGCCAATGCGCAGGTCATCTCGGCTGCTGACACATTGACACAGACCGTGATCAACATCGGCCGCTAGCCAATACTCGAATAGGGGAAGGGACTGATCATGGACAAATTACTGTATGTCGCGATGAGTGGCGCCAGGGAAACCATGCAGGCACAGGCTGTGAATGCACAGAACCTGGCCAATGCCAGCACCACCGGTTTCCGTGCCGACCTGGAATCGTTCCGCAGTCTGCCCGTGTACGGTCCCGGTCATGCCAGCCGCGTCTATGGTGTGGCGAACGGGATGGGTGTGGATTTCACGCCAGGCTCGGCGGTCAGCACCGGCCGCGATATGGACGTCGCGGTCAACGGCAATGGCTGGCTCGCCGTGCAGGGACCGGATGGCAATGAAGCCTATACCCGGGCTGGAGATTTACGGGTGGACAGCCTCGGGTTGCTCAGGACGGGCGCCGGCCATGTCGTGATGGGGAACGGAAGCCCCATCGCGGTTCCACCCTTTGAATCGGTCGAGATTGCCGGGGACGGCACCATCTCGATCCGGCCGGTCGGTGCGGCCGCCAACACGGTGTCCGTGGTGGACCGCATCAAACTGGTCAACCCGTCATTCGACGACATGGAAAAGGGGTCGGACGGCCTGATGCACATGAAGAACCGCGAACCGGCAGTCGCCGACGGTGCCGTGACCGTCCAGGCAGGTGCGCTGGAATCAAGTAACGTCAACACCATCGAGGCGATGGTCAGCATGATTCAGCTGGCACGCCAGTACGAGACGCAGGTCAAGGTTATGGCCAATGCCGAGGAAAATGACCGCGCGGCGTCGCAACTGCTGCGCCTGGAATAACGGGATACCGGTAGCCGGATGATACGCCGGCAACCAGCACAAGGAGAGTGAGATGGATCAGGCATTGTGGATAGCAAAAACAGGACTCGAGGCACAGCAGACCCGTATGGCGGTGACGGCCAATAACCTGGCCAACGTCAATACCACCGGCTTCAAGCGCAGTCGTGCGGTGTTCGAGGACCTGCTCTACCAGAACAATGGTCAGGCCGGCGCGCAGTCGTCCGAGGATACCAAGCTCAACTCGGGCCTTATGACCGGTACCGGTGTGCGTGTGGTGGCGACCGAAAAACTGTTCAACCAGGGCAGCCTGGTGCAGACCGGCAACAACCTGGACATGGCCGTTGAGGGTCGCGGTTTCTTCCAGATCCTGATGCCGGACGGTACCCTGGGCTATACCCGTGACGGTACCTTCCAGGTCAATGCCAACGGCGAGATCGTTACCGCCAAGGGATATGCCCTGCAGCCGGGCATCACCATCCCGGAGGATGCGCAGAGCATCACCATCAGCACCGATGGCATTGTCTCGGTAAGTCAGCCCGGCAATGCGGTTCCCACCCAGGTCGGTACGATCCAGCTATCGGATTTTATCAACCCCGCCGGCCTGCAGCCGATCGGTCAGAACCTGTTCCTGGAGACCGGCTCCAGCGGTGCGCCGCAGACCGGTACGCCCGGGCAATCCGGTATCGGGGCGCTGGCGCAGGGTGTGCTGGAGACATCCAATGTCAACACTGTTGAGGAACTGGTGAACATGATCGAGACTCAGCGCGCCTATGAAATGAATTCCAAGGCCATCTCGACAGCGGAGCAGATGCTGGAATACGCCAATAACACGCTCTAGGCGAAACACGGTGAGCGTCGGAGGATACAACCATGCCGCGTAATACAGGATTCGATGTGCTGAAGCTGCTTGCCTGTTGCACCATCGTCTGGCTGACGGGCTGCACGACCGGTTCGGTACTGACCCGCCCGGGCGAGCCGGGATTCGCACCGGCGCAGCCGGTATTACAGCAGCCGGCCATGCAGCACAACGGCTCGATTTACATGTCGAGTGTGCCACGACCGCTGTTCGAGGATATCAAGGCACGCCAGGTCGGTGACCTGTTGACCGTGATACTCGATGAACAGACCGATGCCAGCAAGTCGGCCAGTACCGGCATCACCAAGGATTCCACTACGGATATCAGTGCGCCGACCATCCTCGGACAGGATGTGACCCTGGGCGGCAACCCGCTCGGCACGGGACTGGATTCGGCCAGCGATTTCTCGGGCGAGGCGGACAGCTCCCAGAGCAACAAACTGCAGGGCAGCATCACCGTCACCGTCGCCGAGGTGCTGCCGAACGGCAATCTCCGGATACAGGGCGAGAAATGGATCGCCATCAACCAGGGTGACGAGTACGTGCGTCTGCGCGGTATTGTGCGGCCAGTCGATATTGCACCGACCAACACGGTGTTCTCGACCCAGGTTGCCGATGCGCAGATCACCTATCGCGGCAAGGGCGCCACGGCGGACTCCAATGCCATGGGCTGGCTGGCGCGGTTCTTCATTTCGCCACTCTGGCCTTTCTGACGGACTACCGGGACAAACACGATGAAAACAATCCACGTAACCAGGGCCTGTGTTGCCATGCTGTTGATGACGCTGTCTGCCGGCATCTCGGCAGAACGAATCAAGGACCTGGCGTCGGTCGCCGGGGTGCGTGCCAACCAGCTGATCGGCTACGGCCTGGTGGTTGGCCTGGACGGTACCGGTGATTCATCCAGTCAGCCGTTCACGGTGCAAAGCCTGACCAGTATGCTGGCGCAGCTTGGCGTGGTGATTCCGCCGAACGTCAAGCCGCAGCTGAAAAATGCCGCAGCGGTGATTGTCAGCGCCGAGCTGCCGGCCTTTGCCAAGCCGGGCCAGACCATCGACGTGACCGTGTCATCGCTAGGTAATTCCAAGAGCCTGCGTGGCGGCACACTGCTGATGTCGCCGCTGAAGGGCGCGGACGGGCAGGTTTATGCAATAGCGCAGGGTAACCTGGTGGTTGGCGGTTTCGGGGCGGGTGGCGCGGATGGTTCGAGCGTTACTGTGAACGTACCGAGCGTAGGCCGGGTGCCGAACGGCGCGACGGTGGAACGCGGCGTACCCAGCCCGTTCGATTCGAGCGACACCATTACGCTGAACCTGAACACTGCGGATTTCACTACCGCCAGCCGCGTGGTGGAAAGCATCAACAGCACCATGGGCAAGGATACGGCGATGGCGCTGGATGGCGGTTCCGTGCGCGTGCGTGCACCGCTGGATTCCGATAAAAAGGTGATGTTCGTGTCGATGCTGGAGAACCTGCCGGTCGAACCGGGCGAGGCGGCGGCGCGCGTCATCATCAATTCCCGGACCGGTACCGTCGTAATCGGCAGCCACGTGCGGGTGATGCCGGCCGCCGTATCGCACGGCAGCCTGACCGTCACCATCAGCGAGCAGCCCGAGGTCAGTCAGCCGGCGCCGCTGTCCGGTGGCGCCACCACCGTGGTGCCACGCACGGAAATCGCTGTCTCCGAGGAGGGCAGCCGCATGTTCCTGTTCGAACCGGGTATCACGCTTAACGAGATAGTCCGCGCGGTCAACCAGGTGGGTGCCGCGCCCGGTGACCTGGTGGCGATCCTCGAGGCGCTCAAGGTGGCTGGTGCGCTGCGTGCCGAACTGCTGGTGATCTGATCGCCACCCGGCCGGAAAAGCCATGATCAACGATCCTGCCAGCGCCTCCGTCTATACCGATTTCAATGGCCTGGCGAAGCTGCGCGCTGCGGCTGGCCAGCAGTCACCGGGGGCGCTGCGCGAGACCGCGCGCCAGTTCGAGGCCCTGTTCGTCCAGAGCATGCTCAAGGCGATGCGCGAGGCCAGTCCGGGCGACGGTATGTTCGACAGTGACCAGTCACAATTCTACCGCGACATCTACGATCGCCAGCTGGCCCTGGAAATGGTCAAGGGTCGCGGCATCGGGATCGCCGATATGCTGGTGAAGAGCCTGGGCGGAGACGCTGAAGCGGTGCCGCACCCTGTGCCCCGGCCGGGAGCGCCGGCGGTTGCGCCGGCTGACCTGGCAGCTACGGCGCCACTGGTATCGATGAACAGGGCGCATCGGGCGTTGCTGGATATCGACGCGCAGGCAACCCCGCTGATCGAACTGGCAAGCGCGAAGCAGGGGAGCGCCCGGGTACCTGGCACCGCAAGTGACTGGCGCCCGGGCGATCCGGAGGAATTCATTCGCGACCTGATGCCGTACGCTGAACAGGGTGCGGCGGAACTGGGTGTGCATCCGGGCGTGATTGTGGCCCAGGCCGCGCTGGAAACCGGCTGGGGGCAGAAAATCATTCGCCATCCGGATGGCCGCAGCAGCTTCAACCTGTTCGGCATCAAGGCGGATTCGCGCTGGTCAGGGGAAAGGGTGAGCGTGCCGACCCTTGAGTTTGAGGGGGGGGCTGCCGTTAAGAAGCGTGCGGCATTCCGCAGTTATACCTCGCTGGATGAGGCAGTATCGGGATATGTCGAGTTTTTACGCAGTAACCCGCGCTACCGGCAGGTGCTGGAGCAGGCGGGGGATGCGGATGCCTACCTGGATGGACTGGAGTCGGCCGGGTATGCGACGGACCCGCAGTATGCGGACAAGATCAGGGACATCATGCGGCGCGATTCGCTCGAATTGCGCCCGGATCAGCTGGCACTGTCCGGGGGGCCACCGGGGAGCTGAGTCAGGCGTTTGAGCGAATCAGGGAAGAGGAATAGCCATGAGTAGCGGCTTGTTGGGCATAGGAAGTTCGGCGCTGTTGAGTTACCAGCGGGCACTGGATACGGTCGGCCATAATGTTGCCAACGTCAATACGCCGGGCTACAGCCGTCAGCGCGTGGAACTGGCGTCCCGTCCCGGTCAGGGACTGGGCAGCGGTTTCATGGGTGCGGGCGTAGACGTTACGACGATCCGCAGGAACTACGACCAGTTTGTCATCGATGGCCTGCGTAACAGCAGCGCTTCCTACAGTGAACAGAAAACCCTCGCTACGCTTGCCGGCAATCTGAACAACCTGCTCGCGGATGACACGTCCGGCCTTGGCCCGGTGCTGGGATCCTTTTTCGATGCCGTGCAGGGTGTGAGTAACGATCCGACATCGACTGCGGCGCGCCAGGTAATGCTGAGCGAGGCTGGAACGCTGGTGAGCAGCTTCCAGGGCCTGGGTAACTGGATGGAGGGCAACCGCCGCGACCTCAGCGCCCGCATGGACAGCAAGACGCAGGAGATTAACCATCTGGCCGGCGCCATCGCCACGAGCAACCAGAAAATCATCGAGGCACGCAGCAGTGCCGGCGGCCAACCGCCCAATGACCTGCTGGATGCACGTGACCAGCTGGTGCTGGAATTGTCAGAGCTTGTCTCGCTGACGACGACTACCCAGGAAGATGGTTCCCTGAACGTATTCATCGGTAGCGGCCAGTCGCTGGTGCTTGGTGTCGAGGCGAGCGCCATGGGCGTGCTGGCGAATCCCGGTGATCCGGGCCAGTCCGATATTGTCATCGGTGCAAGCGGGCAGCCACCGGTAGTTGTGACCAACCTGATAAACGGGGGTGAACTGGGTGGCCTGCTGCAGTACCGGAAACAGGTGCTTGATCCGGCAATCAACGGGCTGGGCCGTATCGCGATCGAGCTGGGCACTTTCATGAACGAACAGCATCGTTCCGGCATGACCCTGAGCGGCCAGCTTGGCCAGGATGTTTTTGCGGTGGCCGGTCCGCAGCTTGTTGCAGACGCCGGCAATAGTGGCAGTGTAGCGGTCGCATTTGACGATGTTTCGCAGCTGACTGCAGATGATTTTCGTCTTAAATTCGACGGCAGCAACTGGAGCCTGACGCGCGCGAGTAGCGGGCAGAATGTGCCACTCGGTGGGACGGGTACCGTTGCAGACCCGTTTGTCGCGGAGGGTATCAGTATTACCCCCGGTGCAGGCGCTGTTGCCGGTGACAGTTATACCATACGACCGGTGCGTGACGGTGCCGGCGGGATCGGGCTGCTCATCGGCGATCCGCGTGACCTGGCGCTGGCGGCACCCGTGCGTACTTCCGCAGCACTTGCAAATGCCGGTACCGGCCAGATCAGTCCCGGCACCGTCACGGATATCAATAACCCGGCCTTCCAGTCGCCGCCGGGCACGCTCTCGCCCCCCGTGGTGATACGGTTTACCAGCCCGACCAGCTATGAAGTGGTCAATCAATCCACGCTGGGTGTGATCGATGCCGGCGTGTATGACCCGGCCACCGGCGCCGATGTATTCCCGACCGCCGGCCTGGGCGTGGATTTTGGTTACCGGGTGCGACTGACTGGTAATCCGGCAAGTGGTGATGAATTCAGCATCGCCTTTAACAGCGGCGGGGTGGGGGACAATCGCAACGCGCTGTTAATGGCTGACCTGCAGACCGCACGGGTGATGAACGGCGGCAGTGCAGGATTCAATGATGCCTACGGCGAAATGGTCGCCGAGGTCGGCACGCGCACGCGGCAGGCGCAGGTCGGCAGCGACGTGCAAATGCAGGTGATGGAGCAGAGCCAGGCGGCATGGGCGTCGGAATCCGGCGTCAACCTGGATGAAGAAGCAGCCAACCTGCTGCGTTTCCAGCAGGCTTATCAGGCAGCCGCCCAGATTATCTCGGTGTCAGGCACGATATTCGATACGCTGATAAGCGCAGTGAGGAACTAACATGCGAATCTCGACAGCACAACTGTTTCAGCAGCGCGTGGCGGCCATGCAGAACCAGCAGTCACGCCTTGCGCATACCGAGCTGCAATTATCGACCGGCAAGCGGCTGGTATCCCCGGCCGACGATCCGGCCGCCAGCCTGCGCAACCTGCAGCTATTTGATTACCAGACACAGAATCAGCAGCACATCGAGAACATCAATACGGCGCAGGGTCGCCTGGACCTCGAGGAGGGCGCGCTTGCCTCCGGCGTCAACATCCTGCAACGCCTGCGTGAACTGGCGGTGAGCGCAATGAATGCCACGCTTGGCCCCGGCGATCTGCAGGCCATCGAGGTCGAGGCGCGCTCGCTGCTCGATGGCCTGGTAGCGACGGCCAATACCCGAAATGTCAATGGCGAGTACCTGTTTGCCGGATACCAGGTCAATTCGGAGCCCTTTACTGATAACGGAACCGGCACGGTCGTCTATAGCGGTGACCAGGGCCGGCAGCAGCTGCAGATCAGTGCCGACCGCAAGCTTACGGTCGCTGATAATGGCGCGGACGTGTTCCTGGGAGTCAATCGCGCGGCCGGTGGTGTCGGCAGTGTATTTGATATTGCGAATGATTTTGCCAATGCGCTGGCCGCCGGCACGCCGGGTTCGGACAGCCTGACCGATATCGACGCCGCCATGGACCGGTTGCTGGCAGTTCGTGCAGACGTGGGCAGCCGGCTCCGCATCACCGACGACCAGCGAGACATCAACCAGTCCTATGGCCTGGTTCTCGAGCGTGAACGCTCGGACCTGGTCGACCTGGATTACACCGAGGCGGTGTCGCGTTTCAACCGTGAGCTGCTGGCTTTTCAGGCCTCCCAGCAGGTGTTCTCGAAGGTGCAGGAACTGAACCTGTTCAACTTTATCCGCTAGCCCGCATTTCTCACCGGGATAGGCACCGCCCATTGACACACTGTTTCGTGTCGAATGGGTATTCGTTTCATGGTTTCAACTCTTTAGGTCGTGCCTCGCCGCCCGGTGAGACATCCGGGCTAGCTGTGATTTGTCAGTAGGTTGTTCATCCACGTTTCAAAGACTCCCGCTGGTTGCCGATACAGCAGGCACGGGGCCGCGTTGTGGTCCGTCCATACATGGAATGTGGGGAAAGAATATGAGTATCTCATCTGTCGGGAATCATCCGTATACCGGTGCTGTCATGGATCTGCCGGCTACAAAGGAACGCCACGTACATCGCTTGAACAGTGAAGCGATAGCGGCAGAACCCTCCGTCAAGGCCAATGCCGATGACGAATCCGTCACCCGCGCCGAAAGACACGATCATCACGGGCACGACAGGCATCACGGGCATCACGGCCATCACGGGCATCGCGGTCACGGGTTCGGCTTTGGTCGTTATGGTATGGGCATGGGCCACGCCATACACGAACAGCTGCGTGCCGCACGCCGGGAGGTTGCCAGCGAGCAGGTCGGTGAGGCCGTTGTCGACCTGACGACAAAGGTAGCCGAAGTGATCGGGGCCGCAGGGCAGCTGGATGGCATGAATACCGCGCAGGAGAATTTTACTGCCGCGGTTCAGGATGTGGTGGATCGTTTTGACAGCGGCGAGATCGGACGTCGCGGCGCGATGGCCGGATTCCGTGCCGCCTTCGAGGGTCTTGCCGATGCGGTGCGTAGCGGCTCCGCGAGCGATGCGTCGGTTACCGAAAATGATGTGCCGGTCGACACTAGCGCCGCGGATGCCAGCGTCGTATCTGACGGCGCGGCAGATCCGGTTGCGGGGGAGGCGACGGACGGGGAGAGCGGATCCCTGGTCGAAAACCTTGGCCAGGTTTTCAATTCGTTCATGCAGGGTCTGAGATCCGATTTCGCGGCGCTGGGCGGGATACGATCATTCATGTCGGCAGAAAACCGCGACATGATTCGTCAAACGTTTGTGGGTCTGTACCGCGAACTCGCCGGCCTGAATGCCGGGGAAGCGGACGTTGATACGGAGGCCGCGGGCGTCGACCAGCTCGCTTGAACGGGTGCGGGCCGAGGGTATTAATGGTGGCGTCCCTGTCGTGGTGCCTCCCCCAAACTGACAGGACCACCCCGTGCCGGTCCCCAGTTCGAGTACGAGACTGGACGAAATATCAAGTAGTTGTATTAAGGTGACATCCCTGTCATGCAACTTCCTGGCAAGCTTGATTACTCGTTCAGTGTCCTCGAGCTGGTGCGATCACGGGGTTGCGGTATCAATCCGGTTGTAATAGGTGACGTCCCTGTCGTACTACTTCCCTGATAAACCGATACACCCAACCTGTACTACGCACTTGCTTCTGACCCGGTCCCGGCTGATGTTTTTTATCGGAATGCCGGTTACGCGGGACTGGTCCTGCTGCACTCCATCCCCCATGACTTGAACATCCAATACCAGAATTTACGCGAAGCAATCCGTGACGTGCATGCATAAAGGCATGCGTACGTGGTATTGGAAAAAATCGGTGTCTTGGCTGGCGCGCGACTGAAGGCCGCGTGCGGTTGTCACTCAGGGCAGATTTAGGACCCGTAGTTACGGTGGTGACAACTTGAACGGAAGTATATAAAAACTGTACGGTATTACAAGCAGTTTTTCATGATTCCGGAATATATTTTGCAGACTGCGCTCTAACTGTTTGTAAACAGCGTCAAGGCAGTTTCAGTAATGCTGTCAGTTCCGGTTCCATTCCCGTGGCCATGCGCGTCTTGGCATATTCTTCATAAGCTTCGACGATCCGCTCGCTCAGCTGCTTCAGAGACTGGTTGCGCGGGCGGCAGATGCCGTGCAGGAGTAACAGTGCATCGTCCCTGCAAATTCCCTGGCTATGCATCACCAGGCCGAGTGCAACGCTTACGATGCCTGATACGTGGACGGCGCGACCGAGGTTGTAGATTTCCCGGGACCGGGATAGCGACGCCTCGATTTCGGCGCTGACCTGACTCGGTGTGAGTGGCTTGACCAGGTAGCCAAGGGCGCCCAGCTGGGAAGCCGCGGACACGGTCTGGAAATCGTCTGACGCGGTCAGAAAGATGAACGGGATGCCGAACTCGAATTTCAGGCGTTTTGCCAGTTCCAGTCCCGAGGTGTCCGGGAGTTCCTGGTCGATGATGGCCAGGTCAAAACGCCGCTTCACACAGGCTGCGATAGCCTCCTTGCCGTCGCTGGCTGTGTTGATCCTGAAGCGTTCGTTCCTGATGCCCTCGCCGAAGGCGAGCCGGATCACCGGGTCATCGTCCACCAGCAGTATTTCCGACTGAGGGTGTTTATGCGCCATGGCTTGCCTGCGGCATGCCTGAGGGCGGGATGTCATTGGTATGGTGTTTCTGCCTGCACATGTATGTGAATCCATTCGGTGGCGATAGGTATGACGACAGTCAATGTAAATACTTCAATCAGTGGGCTATTTCAAGGGCGGCATGGTTAATACCGGATTTTATTGCCTGTTCCTGCTGTAATATTACATTCACACGGCCGTATTCCTGTTCCATCAGATCAACGATTTCCACGGCGCCAAGCGTCGAGCCGCCGCGGCCCAGTCTGTCCAGCCGCTCACACAGACCGGCCAGCGCGGCAGCGCCCAGTTGCGCGGAACTGGACTTGAACTTGTGTGCGGTACGGCTTAGTCCCTGTGCATCGCCATGCAGTGCGGCGCTGCGCAGTTCCTGCATGTGTTGCGGGGCTGTTTGCAGGTACAGGTCGATGATGCGTTCCATGAGACGCTCGCCGTTCTCCATATTGCGATACTCCTCCAGGCATGCCGGGTTGAATGTCAGGCCCTCCGGCTCGAGAGGTGTGGCAGGAGGCGTTGCCTGCATGGCATTTCCGTCGTGGTCCGGACGGCAACGTGGCAACTGGCCGGCAAGCATGGTGTACAAGGCTTCCATTGTCAGCGGCTTGCAGAGGTAATCGTCCATGCCGGCCGCGAGGCACTTGTCGCGTGCGTCGCTCATGGCATTGGCGGTCAGGGCGACAATCGGAATGTGACGCCCCGGATGCTCCGCCTCACGCGACCGTATTTCACTGGTTGCCCGGTAACCATCCATCACCGGCATCTGGCAATCCATCAGGACCAGGTCGAATTCGTTGTTATGCAGCAGTGCCAGGGCACTGGCGCCATCGGCCGCCACGCTAACCTTGCAGCTCATCGACTCCAGCATATAGGTTGCCACTTCCCGGTTGATCGTATTGTCCTCTACAAGGAGTACATGCGCGGCAAGGGGGGCTGCGCGACGCCAGTCGAACCGGGGCGGGCTGGGCTCGATTGCGTTAGCCTCGGAGCGAGGCAGGCGGATACTGAACCAGAATTCCGAACCTGCCTCGTTGTCACTGGTTACGCCAATCGTACCTTCCATCTGTTGTACCAGTTTTTTGCAAATGGTCAGTCCCAGGCCGCTGCCGCCATAACGACGCGTGGTGGACCCGTCGGCCTGGGAGAACGAGTCGAAGATATATTCCTGCGCATCCTTGCTGATGCCGATGCCGGTGTCCGTAACCGAGAATCGCAGGCTGGCGTCCTGTTGGGTGGCATCGTCCGCCTCCACAGAGAGCGTGACGCTGCCCGTATGAGTGAACTTGATTGCATTTGCCATGAGATTGTTGATGATCTGGCGCAAACGCGTGGTATCGCCAATCCATGTGCTATGAATGCCAGGCGCAATTTTGCAATGCAGGGCCAGTCCTTTCCGGGTCGCCTGCTCATGAAACAGCAGACCGGTCTCCATGATCAATTCGTTGATATCAAAGGGTTCCGGATTAAGCTGCAACCTGTTTGCCTCTATGCGGGACAGGTCGAGGACGTCGTTGATCAGGCGCAGAAGCAACCTGCCGGATTGCTGTATGCGTGAAGCAAGCTGGTATTGACGACTGTTCATCCGGCTTTCCAGCAGTAACTCCGACATGCCCAGAATGCCATTCATCGGTGTACGGATTTCGTGGCTCATGGTTGCCAGGAATTCACTCTTGGCGCGGTCGCTGGACTCGGCTTTGTCCTTGGCCTCCAGGATTTTTTCCTCGGCCTCGCAGCGATCCGTGATGTCCATGATGATGCCGGTATACATCTGTTTGCCGCCGATAAACATGTTACTGACGGCCAGCGATACCGGAAATTCGCTGTTATCCCTGCGGCGCATGACGATCTTTATGTCTTTCTGCAGGGTGTTATCGACACCGCTGTTCATCAGTTCCGTAAAGGCGACGTAGTATTTATTCTGTTTGCGCTCCGGTACCAGCATAAGGGCATTTTTGCCAATGACATGCCGTGCCTGGTAGCCGAACATCTGTTCCGCGGCGGGATTGAAGCTCTCGATGTTGCCTTCGTCGTCGGTTGTAATGAGTGCGCCGAACATGGTCTCCATGATCGTGCGCTGGCGGATTTCACTCTGCTGCAAACGTTGCATGAACAGGTTCTTCGCGTGGCTGGCATTCTCTGCCTGTATTTTCAGTCTGGTCAGCTGGCCGACCTGGTTACGGACCGCTTGCAGGATAAAACCCACGATGAGCAGGAAGATTGCTGCACTTGAAAACTGCGTTACCAGCAAGTGGTCACGGGCCTTCGATGTCCGTTCATTGGCGATGGTATCGAGCTGCGCAATGTATTCCTGAACGACAGTTGATGCGCTTGCCAGATTATTGCTCACGCTGTCAGTCAGCGAATTGAGCTGGTCATTCAGCCTTACCCGTTCCTGCCGCAACGTGATTCCGCTTGCCAGTACATCATACAAGGGGATATCAACGGTCCCGGTTGTATGGTGCTGGTTCGGCCCTGCGGTCGTGTATCCAAAAAGCTGCGCGGCAATATTATCGACCAGCGTGACACTCAGGGGTGTCGCCGTGCCGCTATTTGCAGTGAAGGTGCGGATATGCAGCCTGAGTGCATCAAGCTTGGGTTCCAGCCGGTTCTTTCTTGTTTCAGACAATTCGTGGAGGTTGTCACTCGAGCCCATTGAATCGATGAGCCTTTCAATATCCGTCAGGTCAGCCAGGATTGTCCCCAGATAGGTGTGGCCGACATTTGGATATTGATTACTGAATGCCAGTTCATTAGACCTGTTGATTTGAGTTGTTCTGTCGATAATCTCTCTCAGCGACTGGTTCGACGATGTTGCATTGGCTACTTGCTGTTCAAACGCGTCAAGGCTGTCCCGGACCCTGGCGAGAGGTCGCTGCATGCCGGCTTCATCCCAGTAAAGAACGTACTGGGTCCGCCAGTTGCGTGCCGAGTAGTGCAGGGCTACAAGACCGGATGCAACCTGGTTAAGTTCGTCGCTGAGAGGTGTGGTTGAATCTGCACTCAACAGTTTCTGCAAGGTGTGTATGTCGCTGTTGAGTGCGCCTAGCGAGTCGCTTGAGTTGTCGTGCGTTTGCTGGTGTTCGGTCTTGTAAAGAATGTTGCTGATGATGGCCCTTGCGTGGCCCAGGTTGTGCTCGATGCTGGCAATGGTATTGCCCACCTGCATACGATGCCGAAGTATTTGTTCGCGGTCGGTCTCGAGGTCCTCGAAGGCTTTCTGCACGAGCAATGTGGAGATGTAGCCGGCAAGCAGTGCCGTTATTACCAGGCCCGTGCAGAGCAACAGGATACGGATGCTTTCCTTGCCCGTAGACTGCATCGTGAAGTCGGTACGGGATGAACCTGCCTGTGTCATGCACTGATTCCGGTCGTTACCGTGACTGTGGTGGACGCTATCTTACTTGATCCGGCAGCGGGGTAGAAAGGTTGATGCCAGTGATGACTTCATCTGTGCAATGTTGCAGGTCTGCCAGTGGTGGTTGTGCTGGAGATTGATATATTGCTGATTCACAAAAACATTACAGCATGTCGGGACAATCCGCGCGGTGCTGAACATTCATGTAATATAGCTAAGCTTGGCGGGCCACACCGGCCGGGCAAGCCCCTTCAGATCACGGAGTCGGTGGTGTTGCCGAGAGCCGAATGAACCTAAGTGCATTTCGCGTCCGGTCTGCTGCACGGCGACTCAGGTTCAACATCGCAATGGCTTTCGACTATTCCTGGAGAAATACATTAAATGAATCAACTTACCGAGCAAGACCGCCTTGATCTTGGCCGTCTTGTCATCAATACGCTTGATGACTGGGGCATCAATTCCGCTGACCAGGTTGTCATACTGGCCTTGCCGGGCAAGGTATCGGGACGTCACCTGCGTCGCTACCAGGATGATACGCCGCTGCCCGATGACCCCGAGGTGCTCAAGCGTGTCGAGCATCTGCTCGGTATTGCCGATGCCTTGCGTACCACTTTCCCGCGTAATGAGAAGATAGCCGTGATCTGGCTGGCGCAGCCCTGCAGGAGACTGCGTCGCCGCCGCCCGGTCGATATCATGCTGGAAGACGGCCTCAGCGGCCTGATAACGGTACGTACCCACCTCGACTGTTCCTTTGCCTGGCGTGAATCAGAGCGTACTGACTGAAACGAGAATGGTCGGATGTGAGGCCGGAACCGGATCAATATAATGGCCACGGAATCCACGGAAGAACACGGAAAAATAACAAACACAGGTGTAGGGTGCGTTTTACGCACCGGCAGCGGTACACAGAGCGCACCCTGCGAAAAAGAATTGCCACGGAATCCACGGAAGAACACGGAAAAATAAAAAACCGCGGGTAGGGTGCGTTCTACGCACCGGCGAATGGCGCACCAAATGCACCCTGCACCTGCAGAAATTCGTGAAGCGTGAAAGGTGAAACGTGAAACGAAAAGCTTGACTCCGGTTCAGTGCAGGTATTAACACTCACGTCTCACGTCTCACGTCTCACGTCTCACGTCTCACGTCTCACGTCTCACGTCTCACTCAATGGTGCACGGAGTGCACCCTACATTATTTCCGCGTTCTTCCGTGGATCCCGTGGCCATTCTTCTTCTCATGTCTCACATCCGTTCGCTAGCGGCCTCCGGGCCTACAAGGCCCTGGACTCCGTGCGCAGGGCACTGCCGACCGCCAGCAGGCAACTGGCCGCGGATGCCTGGTCGAGCTCCTGTTCAGCGCCGATGACATCACGTATCGTCACGGTGCGGGTGGTCAGTCCGAGTGTCTGCTGCAGCGCGTCCTCCAGTCCGTAGAGCGTGAGCGGCAAGGGCAGGATGGCGATGGTCCGGATCGGGGCCTGGCGGAAGTGCTGCTCGTAATAGTCGATGGAGCGCTGGATCTCCAGTGCCAGCCGGCTGCTCAGCGCATGGGGATTCGAGGCATTCTCCTGCAGATCGACATAGCCGAAATCGATGGTGCGCGTGAGATAGAGTGTCGCCCGGTGCGTCAGGGTAATGAGGCACTGGTGCGGGCTGAAATACAGGGTGGCCAGGCCCGATGCATCTTCCGGGAGGCGGGCGGCGAGGTTGCGCATCGCCAGTTCGGGTATATCGATAACCTCCAGATTGATGCCGGCCTGCTCCAGCTGGTCGATGCGCTGCTTTACCGTGGCGGCACGTGCGACCACGACGTACATCTGCTTGCGCGTTCCCGCGGGACCGCCAGGTGGCGCATCGAACACATCGAGCACGGCATCATCGATATGGAAGTCGATCAGCTCCTGGATCTGCCAGCGCACGGCGGCGCGCAGTTCCTGGGGCGGGACCTCGGGTGCGTCGACCACCAGCAGCTGATAATCACCGATATCGAGCAACGTCGAGCACTGCTGCCGGTCCAGGTTGCGGCCTTTCAGGAATTTTTCCTGACTGGCCTTGTCGCCAGGCGGCAGGGATTGGAACGAACATGACTGCAGGCTGGCGCCGGCCTTGCCCTGTTGGCGTACGCTGGCAATGGCGACACCATTTTCCGTGGAGACGATGCCGGTCATCGCGCCGGGTGGTTTCCTGCTAAATAATGTGACCATAATAAATCCCTCTCCATGATTCATTCGCGGACGTGGACCACGACTGCATGCACCCTTGTAGGGTGCACTTTGTGCACCACTTCTTGGTGCGTGGAACGCACCCTACATCTTTGTGCACCTTTTCATAGTGCGTGGAACGTATCCTGCCTCTGGCGTATACATCACTGGATCACCTCGCTCCAGTGCACCAGGGCAACGCCACCACCTGCGCCACCGGATGCGTAGACCGCGTTAAGATTGCTGCCGGTCGGCGAGGTCTGGCCACTCCAGCTGCTACCGTTCCAGGTAGCGATGGTGCCATCTTCCCCGACCAGATAGCCTTCGGTTGCGCTGACCATGTAAACGGAGTTCAGGTTTTTATTTGCAATGCTCGATGTATTCCCGATTCGGGTCCAGGCCGAGCCGTTCCAGTGATTGATGTTCTCGTAGCCGGAGCGTTCGCCCACGGCCCAGCAGTCGTTGCTGGCGGCACAGTGCACGCTCTTGAGCGTTTTGTTCGGGACGCTGCCAGACGGGCCGGAACGGCTCCAGCTGCTGCCGCTCCAGTGGATAATAAGCTCGCCACTTTCGACCTCGCCAACCGCCCAGCAGTCGTTGCCGGCGACGCAGTGCACGCTGTAGAGCGTCTTGTCAGGTATGCTGCCAGAGGTGCCGGCGCGGTTCCAGCTGCTGCCGTTCCAGTGGATGATCAGTTCGCCATTTTCAGCCTCGCCCACGGCCCGGCAGTCGTTGCCGGCGACGCAGTGCACGCTATAGAGCGGTTTGTCCGGGATGCTGCCATAGGGCCCGACGCGGCTCCAGGTCGTGCCGTTCCAGTGGATGATAAGCTCGCCGCCTTCAGCCTCGCCGACCGCCCAGCAGTCGTTGCTGGCAACGCAATGTACGCTGTACAGCTCCTTGTTGGGAATACCGCCATAGGGGCCGGAGCGGCTCCAGCTGCTGCCGTCCCAATGGATGATCAGCTCGCCACCGCTGTCCGTACCGACCGCCCAGCAGTCATTGCCAGACGCGCAGTGCACGCTGTTGAGTTCCACGTTCGGGATGCCACCGTACGGTCCGGCGCGGCTCCAGCTGCTGCCGTCCCAGCGGATGATCAGTTCACCGCCGTCAACCTCGCCCACCGCCCAGCCACCGGCGCCGCCCCCCGCCGTCAGGTCGCCATCGATGGTGCGCGTTACGGTATTCGCTGCGATGGTGGTCGTCACGCTGCCGCTGACGCGGATGTGGCAAAGGGGTCCGACCAGGGCCGCTGACTGCACCTGGAAACTGCCGCGTCCGATGGCAGCGGTCTCGCCGGCCAGTGCGGTGCAGGCACTTCCGCTGGCATAGCGCCAGGCGGCGCGCTCGAGTCCGCTTTCGGCGATGAACAGGGCCTCGATTCCGTCGTTGTGCAGGGCACTGTCGGTGATGCTGCTGGCGGCCATGCGTTGCACGGCGGCCAGCAGCACGGTAATGGCAAGGATCAGGAACAGGGCGCCGATCAGGGTGACGGCGCCGCGCTGGCGTTGCGCTGACGGCGCAGTCATTGCCGGTTCCTCAGCGCCACGCGCGTGCGCTGCGGGTAGCTGTTGCCGTTGCGGGTCAGCACCAGGTCGAACTCGATGAAGGCGACATCTGCAATTCCAGTGGCGGCCGTACTGCCATCGGCCCGGTAGTAGGCAAAGGTCATGCTGCCGACCTCGTCGGTCAGGGTATGGGTGCCGGCCGGCGTGGCATAGGCGAGCGTGAGCAGCGGTGGTGTGCCGGTCAGGGTGACGGCCGTGCCATCGCTGCGGGTGAAGGCCAGCGTCGTGCCGGTCATGGTGGTGATGTCGTAGTTGGCGGGGGTCACGGTGTTGCGGCGTACCTCGCGCACCTCGCGTGCCATGCGCTCGCTGGCATAGCGCAGTTTGCCGAGCGTGTGCAGGACATCGGCATTGCCGGAAAAGGCCAGTGCCCCGCCGGTCAGGCCGTAGCCGGCGGCCGCACCCAGCAGTGCCAGGATCACCAGGCTGATGATCATCTCGATCAGGGTGAAGCCGTGCTGTCGCTCGCGCGCTGCCATCAGTAGTTCACCAGTACGAAACTGACCCGGGCCCGGTTTTTGGGACCGCGCTCGACGCTGACTACTACGCCCTTGCAGGTCGCGCCGGTAGCGCAGCCACCGCTGGCCGGTGGCTGGGTTACGGTCACGCTGCGCGTGTAACTGCTGTAATTGCCGGTCAGCACGTCATTGGTCGTGCCGATGGCAACGGCCGCATAGCCCTGGTCGCGACGCAGGGCGAGAATCTGTTCGGCGCGCTCCTGGGCCAGCTGGGCGGCGGTCTGGATCTCCTCGTCTATCAGCGTGCTGCCGGCGACCTGGGTGAATTGCCCGAGAATCGGCACCGAGGCCAGCGCCACGATGACGATGACCAGGATCAGTTCGATCAGGGTGAAGCCGGCCTGGCGAGTGCGTGTCATGGCGTCACCGAGACGAAACCCGTGACCGGACTCAGGGTCACGGTGGCGGTCCGTGAGCTGCCGCTCAGGGTGAAGACGCGTGCCGCGGCCAGCAGGCTGCCGGCGGCGACCGGCCGGCCCAGGCTGTCGAAGCCGGTGTCGGTGCCGGACAGGGTGACGCTGTTATCCAGGGTCACGGTGTAGGGCTGCAGAGTGGCAGGGTCGGTGACGGTGCTGCCGCCGAAGCTGACCCGGTAGGTCGTCGCGGACTGCACGTCGAAGACCAGGGTGCGGCCCTGGTTCAGCGCCAGGGCCTGGGTGTGGCGCAGGTCGCGCGCCAGCCGGTCGGCCTGCGCTGCGACGGTGTTATCAGAAGGTGAGAAGCGCGGGACGGCGTAGGCGGCCAGCGTGCCCAGGATCACCAGCACGATGACCAGTTCCAGCAGGGTAAAACCCCGCATAAACGCTGTGGTTGGCAATGAGCGACATGGGGTGGCCGGTAACAGGAAAGGGCGGGCAGGTGCCCGCCCTTCCAGGTTGACAGGTTCAAGGTGTCTGCCGGCTACGGAATAAGCCCACACACTGCACTGTGTCACCGATGGTTGTCGTTGCGGTGGCGCAGTTCGAGTCGGTATAGGTCAGCACGATGTAGTCGGTGGTGTCGATACGCACCTGGATTCCGGTGGGGTCATGGCGGCAACATTTTCACCATTGACATAGGTGGACAGCTCGGTGACCGTCGGGAAGCGCTTCAGATCGGCGATCGCGATGGCGTGGGCACTCTTCACCGCACCGCTCATGCCTTTCTTGGAGGCATCCAGCGCATCGCCGGAGAGATCGACAAACTTGGGAATGGCGATCGCGGCCAGCACGCCCAGGATTGCGATGACGATCACCAGTTCGATTAATGTAAAACCTTTAACCTTGCTCATTTTATACACTCCTTGTGGGTTGACAGTTGAACCTGTACAGCCATTCCAGCGGCCGTACCTAGTAAAACTTTAATCATAAATAGTTAATAAATATCAATTTCTTATGTTTCCATTAACGGCTTCACACTTCTGTTGATGCGCGGTTTCATTGAACCTTGTGCAGCCATTCCCGGTGCGTAAAACGCACCCTACGCCCGGCTTTTATTTTTCCGTGTTCTTCCGTGGATTCCGTGGCCATTATCCATTGCGCCCGTCATTCACGTTTCACCTTTCACGTCTCACACCAGGGTGTACGCCATGCACCGCTTCCGGTGCGTAAAACGCACCCTACGCCCGGGTTTGTTTTTTCCGTGTTCTTCCGTGGCCATTCATATCGATCAATGCAACGCAACTGAGGCCAGGTTCCACATGGGCAGGAAGATGCCCATGGCCATCACCAGCACCAGGCCGCCGATCACCACGGTGAGGATCGGTTCGATGGACGCACTCAGCCGCTCGGTGGCGTAGTCCACCTCGCGCTCGTAATAGTCCGCCACCTCGGTGAGCAGCTCGCTGATGGTGCCGGATTCCTCGCCCACGGCCAGCATCTGCAGCACCAGCGGATCGAAGATGCCGCTGTTGGCGGCGGTCAGGCTCAGTGCCTTGCCATGCTCGATGCCGCCACGCATGCCGAGGATGCGTTCTTCCAGGTAACTGTTGTTCAGCGCCTGCGCGACCACCGTCAGGGCGGTCATCAGCGGTACGCCTGAATTCATGCTCATCGCGAACAGGTGACTGAAGCGCGCCAGCGAGGCCTGGTAGATCACGCTGCCGACCAGCGGCAGGCGCAGCTTGAACTTGTCCCAGCGATAGCGGCCGGCCTCGATGCCGACGTACTGTTTCGCGCCGGCCACCAGCACTGCCAGCAGCAACAGCAGTACAGGCCAGTAGCCGACCATGAAATCGGACGTCATCATGAGTATGCGGGTCGGCAGCGGCAGTTCGGCGCCGAAACTCCTGAACAGGTTGCTGAAGGCCGGGACGACCCAGATACTGATCACGGCCAGCGCGATGGCGATGGCGCTGATCACGAAGACCGGGTAACGCAACGCCGACTTGATCCTGCCGCGCGTGGTCTTTTCCCGGTCCAGGTAAAAGGCAAGTTGCTGAAAGATCTCGGTCAGTTTACCGCTGGTCTCGCCGACGCGCACCAGGCTGACGTAGAACATCGAAAACACCCGGGGATGCTGCCCGAGCGCATCCGACAGCGTGTGTCCCGTCTCCAGGCTGGTCACCACCTGGTGCAGTGTTTGCGCCAGCGCACGGTTGCCCGTGGTGGTGGCCAGCCCGGTGATGGCGCGGAAGATGGGAATGCCGGCGCGCAGCATGCTGTGCATCTGCCGGCTGAACTGGATCAGGTCGGGAAGCTGGACCCTGGGCGCAAACAGGCTTTCCAGGCTGATGCCCAGCGAGAGTTTTTCGACAAAGGGCTGGATGTCGACCGGGATCAGCCCGCCCTCGATCAGGCGCGCGGCGGCCAGGTCGGGGCTGGCGGCATCGATAGTGCCCTCGATGGCATCGCCATGGGCGCCGCGTGCCCTGTACCTGAATACCGGCATCACTCGGCCCAACCGCACAGGCGCATCACTTCCCCGATGGTCGTGATGCCGTCACGCGCATAGTCCAGTGCATGGCTGACCAGCGGCTGGTAGCCAGGTTGCTCGCTTGCCGCGCACTGCACGGCGTTCTGGTCCCCGCTGCGCAGGGCCTCGGCGAGTGCGGGTGTCATCACCAGCAGCTCGTAAATGCCGATGCGTCCGCTGTAGCCGGTCTGGTTGCAGCTGTTGCAGCCATTGCCTTGCCGGAACACGTGTTTGTCCAGCGTATCGCCGGCCTGCTCGCGCAGCCAGGCCTGTTCGTTGGTGTCGAGTAATGCCGGGGCACTGCAACGCCTGCAGACCCGGCGGATCAGGCGCTGGGCGAGGATGGCCTGCACGGACGAGGCCAGTAAATAGCTCTCCAGGCCCATGTCCACCAGGCGAATGACACTGCTGACGGCATCGTTGGTATGCAGTGTCGACAGCACCAGGTGGCCGGTCAGCGAGGCGCGCAGCGCGATCTCGCCGGTTTCATGGTCGCGGATCTCGCCCAGCAGCAGAATGTCCGGGTCGAGGCGCAGGGCGGTGCGCAATACGCGCGCGAAATCGAGCCCGACCTTGTTGTTGACCTGCACCTGGTTGACGCGTTGCATGCGATACTCGACCGGGTCCTCGATGGTGATGATCTTGCGCTGCGGCGAATTCAGCTCCTGCAATGTGCTGTACAGTGTCGTGGTCTTGCCGCTGCCGGTCGGTCCGGTCACCAGGATCAGACCGTGCGGCTTGTGAATGATCCTGCGAAAGGTCTCCAGCAATACCGCAGGCATGCCCAGTTCCTCCAGCGTACTGATGGAATTGCTATGGTCGAGCAGGCGCATGACGACGCCCTCGCCGTTCTGGGTCGGGATGGTGGACAGGCGCACATCGATCTGCCGGTCCTTGACGTTCACCGAAAAGCGGCCGTCCTGGGGCAGCCGGCGTTCCGATATGTCGGCATTGGCCATCAGCTTGAGGCGCGACACCAGCGCGGCGGTGATGTTCTTTTCGTCGACGATCTGCTCGTGCAGGATGCCGTCGATGCGGCGCCGTATGCGCAACAGGTTCTCGTCCGGCTCGACGTGGATATCCGAGGCATGCGCCTTCACGGCGCCGTCGAACATGGACTGGATCAGGCGCACCACGGGCGCATCGCTCTTGTTGCTGACGGCGATCAGCCGGTCGAGGTCAAAGGTGCTGTCCGACATGTCGCGGCCGACCTCGCTGGCCAGCGACTGCAGCTGGTCATTACCGCTGTACATCCGGTCGATGCCTGTCAGCAGGTCGGCTTCCTTGACGGCCGCCAGCTCGACCGGGCACTTGAGCGCCTTGACCAGTGCGTCGTAATTGAAAATATCGGTAGGGTCACCCAGCGCCACCAGCAGGCCGCTGGCCGTTTCCTTGAGGATCAGGGCGCGGTAGCGGCGGGCGTCGGTTTCCGGCAGCCGCTGTACCAGTTGTGGATTCAGTTCGAAGGTCTGCAGGTCAACATAGGGAATGCCGATCTGCGTCGACAGGATTCTCAGCATGGCCTCTTCGTTGACGTAACCGTGATCGATCAGCACGCGGCCGAGCTTGCGGCCGCTCTTTTTCTGTTCCGCAAGCGCGGCCTGCAGCTGGTTCTCGGAAATCAGCTTCTTCTCGACCAGCAGGTCGCCGAGGCGGACTTTCACGCGTTGCATGTTTGCTGCCATGATTGCAATCCTTGCCGGTTGTCGTACCTGATCAGCGCGCCAGCTGTTCGAGTCGCAGCTGCACGTACTGTTGCAATGCCGTACCCAGCGGATAGTGCAATGCCTGCCGGTAGGCCGATGCCGCCGTCTCCGCATCGCCCGCCTGCTCGCTGGATATGCCCAGCCCCATCCACCACTCGCCATGTGCCGGCGCCAGCCGCAGCGCCTCGCGATAGCTCCCGGCTGCCGCATCTGCCTTGCCGCTGCGCTGGTAAAGCCCGGCCAGCAGGGCATGGTAGGCGGCATCGTCAGCGGCGGCAGGCAGTGCGCCCTGCAGGGCATTGATGGCCTCGCTGTCACGCGCCTGTGCAGCCAGCAATTGTGCATACAGGCTGGCGTAGGGGGCATGCTGCGGGTAGAGCAGCAGGCCGCTGGCCAGCACCGACTCTGCGCGGCTGTTCCGCTGCAGCTGCACATACAGGCCGGCCAGCAGCAGCCGCGCCTTGTGCAGGCCATTATCCCGTGCCAGCAGGTCCTCGAGCAGGCGTTCCGCCTCGACAGCGTTACCCTTGTTCACGGCCGCTGCGGCAACCTGGAAATCGCGTTCCAGCCGCTGTTCCGTCGACAGCGGGCGGGGTGTCACCTCGAAATGACCGTCGTCTCCGGCGGCCGGCCCGCTGGCAGGCGCAGCCGCCTGGGCAGGTGTCGCCGGGGGCGTCTGTACTTTCTGTTCGTGCTGTTCGGTAACCGGTGTCTCTACCGTGTCGGGAGCGGTGTGTGCGGGTGCGGCGGGTAGCCGTGCCGTGACCTTGCCGGCAACAACCGCCCGCACCGGTATCTCCAGTATCCGGGTCGTTTCCGCCGGGTCGCTGTCGGGTGTCCGTGACTGCTGCAGTCGGAACGTGTTGCTGAAGGCAATACCCGCCAGCGCGATGGTGACGAGCAGGGCGGCGCCGGCCAGCACCGGGGTGCGTCCCGCCAGCGGATTGCGCAGGTGCATTCCCGCCAGGCCCGGCGGGTGCAGGACGGCGGCATGGGCGCCCGCCGGCTGGTGGTTGCGCCGGTCCAGGTCCTTCAGCATATCGTTGATCAGGCTCATGACGGTTGCGCTCAGTGCCAGGCCGCGTAGAAGCCGGCGCCGGTCAGGGTCAGCAGCCCGAACAGGCCGGACGCCAGTGCCAGGCGGTGGCGCGAGGGCCGTATGTCATCGGTGTCCACCGCTGCCTTGCGAATATGGACAGCATCGATGCAGCGGTCGCCGCGCCCGAAGGCGGACAGCATGGCCTTGTGGGCAAGGATGTTGATCAGTCGGGGAATCCCCCGGCTGCTTCGATGCAGCAGCTTCAGTGCCCGCGGGGTAAACAGCGGCACGCCGCGGTAGCCTGCCACCATCAGGCGATGCTGCAGGTAAACAGTGAGTTCGTGGGGTGCCAGCGGCTTGAGCCGGTAGCTGAACAGGATCCGCTGACGCAACTGGCGCAGGTGTTCCTGTTGCAGGCGGGCGTCGAGTTCCGGTTGTCCGAACAATACCACCTGCAGCAGCTTGGTTTTCTCGGTTTCCAGATTGGAGAGCAGGCGCAGTGCCTCCATGCTGTCATCGGGCAGGGCCTGCGCCTCGTCCAGCAGCAGCACGACCTGCCTGCCGCCGGCATGCAGCTGTATGAGCCGCTCGTTGATGAGTTCGAGCAGGCGTGGCTGGCCGATATTGCGCGCATATTCGATGCCCAGTTCGCTGGCCAGTGCCATGCGCAGCGCCACCGGGTTGATGAACGGGTTGGGAATGTAGGCCGTGACGAAACCTTCGCCGAACGAATTCAGCAGTTTTCTGCACAGCAGTGTCTTGCCGGTGCCGACCTCGCCGGTGACCTTGATGAAGCCCTCGCCGGAGTGCAGGGCATACTGCAGCACGTTCAGTGCATCCCTGTGGCTACCGTGATCGAGAAAGAACTCCGTGTCCGGCGTGATGGTGAACGGCTGCTGTTCCAGTCCGAAGTGTTCAAGGTACATGGCTAGACTCCAGTGGCAGCGGCGCTCAGCGGCCGGTGCCGTCCATGGTTCTGAGGTTGCGGAAGCGGTCCGCGGTATTGCGCAATTGCCCGTTCCATTGCTGGTCGCTGTTGATGACTATAGGACGCAGCAGGATGACCAGCTCGCTCTTGCCGGCTACCTCGCGGTGGTGGCGGAACATGTTGCCGATTATCGGTGCGTCCCCGAGCAGCGGCGTGCGCGACTCCTCGTCACGCAATGCGTTCTTCATCAGCCCGCCCAGCACCACGACCTGGCCACTGCGTGCACGGATCACCGAGTCCGACTCGCGGATTGTGCTCAGTGCCAGCGGGATCGACAGGTCACTGTCGCTGGAGACCTGGATATTCTTGGTCTTCTCCATTACTTCGCTGATGGCCGGGTGAATGTGCAGGATGACATTGTCGTCCGCGTCGATCTGGGGCAGCACATCGAGTGCGACACCGGAGAAGAACGGCGTCAGGGTAACGTTCACATTCGTGTTGCCGAATCCATTGGTGATTTCGGTGTCGGTATCGACATCGGTGACGAAATACTCGTCCTGGCCGACCTTGATCACGGCCTTCTGGTTGTTGACGGTCGAGATGCGCGGGCTGGATAGCACCTGCACGTCACCCTGGGTCTTGAGCAATTCGATCAGGGCATTGAAGTCCTTCAGGTTCGCATCAATGGTGAAGATGCCGCCGAAGGCGGTCGTGTCGAAGCCGGTGACCTGGGTGCCACGCACCAGCGGCACAACGGTGCCGGCCAGCGCGGACGCCCCGCTGTCGAATACGGTGCCGCCGCCTGAGTGGCCGAACAGGATCGACTTGTCATCGCCGAACTCGATCAGCGCATTCCAGTTGATGCCAGCCTGAAACTTGTCGTTCAGTGAGACCTCGATGACCTTGGCCTCGAGGATTACCAGGCGGTGCGCCACGTTCTCGATGGTGTTGAGATAGTCCTGCACGTCACGCAATTCCTCCGGCAGGGCATGGACGACAATGACGCCGGTCTGCGGATGCACGACCACCTTGCGGCCGTCTTCCTTGCCCACGATGAGGTTCAGCGAATCCTGCAGGTCTTTCCAGAAATCAGATGCGGAGTCTGTCCTGACCTCGCTGCCGGAAACGCTGGAGCTCTGTCCGCCACCGGCAGCCGGTGTGCCAGCGGCCGAAACTGGCTGGGTATCAGAGCCGGATTTACTGACCTCGCCGGAGCTGACACTGGTGCGTGAGGTGCCGTCACGGACAATATCCAGATAATCAACGGTGAAGACCTGGGTGCGCATGCTGGCCGGATACACCTGGAAGGTGTTGCCCTGGCGGCGGTAACGATAGCCGTACACGTCACGCACCGTGGTCAACACCTCCTCCAGCGTGACATCGCGCAGGCTGATGGATATTTTTCCGCTCACCTCCGGGTGCACCACCATGTTGAGGTGCGTGCCCTTCACCAGGCTCATGAAGAATTCCGGTGCCTGCGTGGCCTTGACGGAGATATCGAAGTGCGGTTCGATATCCGGGACCAGGCCGGCAATATCGGTGCTCATCTGCGGCAGTAGCGCGGCGGCCACTTCAGGCGGCGGGGCGACGGGCGCTGCGGCGCTGTCGGGAGGCGTGCTTTCCTGCAAGGCCTCCGCGATGGGCGCCATGTTCTCGGGCCGGAATGTCGGTGCCGTGGAGCAAGCGGCAAGCAGGGCAGCAATCAGTCCGCTGATTATCTGGCGACGCAGCTGTGTGATAGTAGGCATGGTGATATATCCATATTTCACGGTTGTTTTTTCACGATGTCCGGCAGCAGTTGCAGGGTAATGCGTCTGCCGTCAGCCTGAATCAGTACATCAAGTTTGCGTATTTCGATAATCCTTGCGCCGTCCACCGACTCGCCCTCGCTGACCCGCTTGCCGTTGATTACGGCAACGCGGCGGTCGGGTGCCACCAGTGTCGAATCGAGCGTCCAGCCGCGCCGGGACTCGCTCGCGTGTGCCGCTGCGGCCTGGCCGTAGCTGGCGGGCCGGGTCGGATCGATGAGCGCACTGCCGGGCAGGGGCAGCGCTGCCAGCGTCGCATACAGTGCCAGTGCAATTCGGGTTCCGGTCCTCAGTGACATGACGGCATCATCCTTCCAGCAGACCCAGGGTATAGATATCGATCGTGATGCGCGCCTTCGGGTATTCGGTGATCTCGAATGTCACACCCTTCCAGAAAAAATTCCACGGCAGCGCCTCCAGCGCGCGCAGGTAGTTCAGCGTCGACAGGTAACCGCCTTCCAGCTGCAGTTCCAGTTCGTAGCGACCAATGCCGGCAACCGGCACGCTTTCTCCTGTGTCGGTTGCCGTTGCCATGAGTGGCTCCGAGCTGGCATTGACTGCCTGCAGGGTCAGCCCGGCCTCCTGGGCAAGGACCTGTTCGAGGATGCTCGCCGCCTGGTCGGGTGCAAGCATGCCGCCAAGTCGCGACTGCAGCTGTAAGCCCAGCTCGTCCAGCTGTGCCTGCAGCCGGCCGAGCTGCATTGCCGGGTCGTTTCCCGCTGCACCACCCAGCTGGCCGGTGCGAGTGCGCAGCACCTCCAGTTGCATTTCCTGGTCGGTGATATTCTGTTGCAGCTCCTGCTGTTGCCTGAATACGGGTTGCAATCCAAAGCTGTCCACCAGGAAAAACAGCACCACCAGGCAGGCGATCAGCAGCAGCACGCGCTCGCGCAGCTGCAATGTGTCAACGCGTGTCGCCAGCTGCTGATATCGCGCCGTAATCAATGCAGTTCATCCTGCGCGCTGTAACTGAGTCTGAAATCGATTTCCGCCTGGTCGGGTTGCGGCCGCGTCATGCTGACGGTGCCGTTGTTCAGCATGGCGAGCCGTGGCTGCTGCGTCATCAGCTGCAGGTAGCGGGGCACCAGCTTCGGGTCCAGTGTGGTGCCGCGTATTTCGGTATTGCCATTCTGGTCCAGCTCGACAGCCGTGAGCCACAGCCCCGGCACATCCTGCCGCGCCAGCGTTTCGAATATCTCGCCAAAACCACCCGCAGTATCAATGGCGAGCCGGTCGATGCGCTCCAGCAGCGCCGTGCGCTCGCTGATCTGTTCCTGCAGCGTGGCAATGCCGTTGCCGGCGGCTGCGATTGCAGCGGATCCACTGTCAGCTTCCAGCGCAACCAGCCTGGCATCGAGCTGCCGGTAGTTCCCGGTCAGGTCCGCAGAGGTGCGCTGCAGGCCGTGCAGCGTCCAGCGCGCATGCAGGTGGACGCCCAGCAGCAGGACGGTTGCCATGACCAGGATCATCAGCAGCGTGGCTGCCGAAAAAATCTTGCGCTGCCGCCGGAAGACGGGCTGGTACATGTTGATCTGCTGGTACATGGCTTGCCTGTCTTGCAGTACGCCTCCGTGTCTCGTTATGCCGATCCGTGTCGTCCCACGGCCTGCGTCCGCGCGGTAGTGCAGTCAGGCGCCGGACGTCTCGATCGGGCGGGTGGTAATGCATCCCTGCCTATCAACAAGCAAATACCTTGCCAGAATAATATCTGTATGAAATACAAGGAAATATAATTATGCAGCGACGGCGTGACCGGCAATTGACGTTATTCCGGCCAGATTATCGACAGAATTATGACGCAGGGATGCCGGCCCGGGCCGTGCGCTTGCCAGGGCGCGGCCACACCACGGGGCGAGCGGAAGGCGGGGTCAGCGTCGGCTGCGACGCGACAGGGAGTAGCCGGTCATGTCCGCGGTGAGTTGTTCGCAGGGTATGGCCTGCAGGGTGTCGAAACGCTTCACGGCGGCGGTCACCAGGGCATCGATATCCTCGATCCGGCCGGCTTCTGCCGGGGTTGCCTGCGTGATCCGTTGCAGGCCGAGCAGGCCGCCGAACTGAATCTTGACCAGGACACTGTGCGGAATCTGCGTCAGGTCGTCCTCGACGTCGAAGGCCGTGAGGCCGGCATCTTTCATCTGTCCGAACAGCTGCAGACAGCGGGCATGGGACGCCGGGTCCCGGCAAGTAAATTCAGTGCCCCCGCGCCGGATGACGCGCTCGGCGCGGATGCAGCCAAAGGTCTCCCTGGCCAGGGTTGCGCTGAAAGGGCATATCAGGTCCTGCATGGTGAGAGTCCTGCTGGCTGTGAAAAGCGGATAAGTGCAATTAATAAACTGCCAATCAGTCGTTTGCAAGCATGTGATTGATGTTGCGTGGCTGATGGGTGATGATGAAAATATCATATTCCGAATTCAATCATGCATCATGGAAAACAAACCGGTCATCAGTACAGCAATCCCGAAGCGACGCTACCGGCTCGGCGAATTCACGCTGACCGTGCTCGGAGACATTGAAAGCAGCGACGGTATCGACTATCAGTATATTATGGCGGTGATACAGGGCCAGGATCGGGAGCCGGGTATGTATATCACTGCCGAGCGTCCGGACAGCCCGGGTTCCAGAGATCTGTCGATGAGGCTGGTGATGCGTGACGGGGCCGAGGTCATCGGAAATTCGGATCAGTGGGTCAGCCTGGACATGTTTACCGGGGAGGCAATCGACATTGTCTCGAGGGTTCTGAGCCTTTCGGACGAAACGCCATACCAGCTCCTGTAACACCAACAACAAGAGGAGAGTGCCATGTCACACAGGATCGCAACACGGGTGGTACCCGCTATCATTCTGCTCACGCTGCTGGGTACGGGCGCGGCGCAGGCATTCTGTTTTCTCAAGGGAAACGATCGGCGCGCGGATTTCAACAACAGCCGCATGCCGGCCATCGGTTTTTCACCGGCAGTGTTCCAGGGTTATCCATACAGTCCGGTGCAGCCCGCCTGGTACGGCAATCCGGCCGCGCTGCCGCAGCAGCACTACTACGATAACCGTTACGGTACCGGAACGGGATTGCAGCACTAGCAGGGTCTATTTGACGAGATTGATGGCGCCGGGGATGGTCTCTGCGCGCAGCATTTCGAGTATCGCCGCGGCCTCGACCGGCTTGCTGAACAGGTAGCCCTGGACGACGCGGCAACCCTGCTGCTTGAAGAAATTCAGCTGTCGCACGGTCTCGATGCCCTCGACGACGAGGGACATGTTCAGGCTCTCGGCCATGGCAATGATAGCCTGTGCAATGAGCACATCCTCCATGTTGTCCGGGATCTCGCAGACGAACGACTGGTCGATCTTGACGGTATCGATAGGCAGGCGGCGCAGGTAACTGAGCGAGGAATAACCTGTTCCGAAATCGTCCATTGCGATGGTGACGCCCATCTTCTTGAACTTCTCCAGCGTGGCCGCGGCAGCATCCATGTTCTTCATGGCCACGTTTTCGGTCACCTCCAGCTCCGCCAGTGCCGGGTTGATTCCGGATTCGACCAGCGCACTCTCCAGGACATTTTCGAAGCCGGTCCGGGCCAGCTGCACGGACGACAGATTCACGGACATGGTCAGCTCCGTGAAGCCGGCATCATGCCATGCCTTGAGCTGCCTGAATGCCGTGTGCAGCACCCACTCGCCGATCGGCATGATCATCCCTGATTCCTCGGCAATCGGGATGAACTCCTTTGGGCTGATATAACCCATGCCTGGGCGATGCCATCGCAGCAGGGCTTCCACGCCGACGATGGTATTGCGGATAATGTCGATCTTGGGCTGGTAGAAGATCTGCAACTCATTGCGCTCCAGCGCCTTGCGCAGGTTTGTTTCCAGCGCCAGCTGCTTGCGTGAGCCGGCATTCAGTTCCGCCGTGTAGTACACCGCCTTGTTGCGCCCCAGTTCCTTGGCGCGGTACATACTGATATCCGCGTTCTTGATCAGGGTCTCCGAATCGGTCCCGTCGAACGGGTAGATGCTGATGCCGGCGCTGGTGGTGATCTGCAGGTCGTGCCCGTTGCAGGACATCGGTTCGGTCAGCGACTCGATGATCTTGTTGCCGATGCGGCCGGCATCCGACGCACTGGCGATGCGTGGTAGCAGTACCATGAACTCATCACCGCCGAGTCGCGCTACCGTGTCGCCTTCGCGGACACAGTCCTTGATGCGACGCGATATGATGCGCAACAGCTGGTCGCCGGTGGCATGGCCCAGTGAATCGTTGATGACCTTGAAGCGGTCCAGGTCAAGGAACAGCAGCGCCAGGATCGACTGTTCACGTCGCGCATGCGCCAGTTCGGTCTTGATGCGGTCATTGAGCAGTACGCGGTTTGGCAGACCGGTCAGCGAGTCGTGATGGGCATGGAACTGCATGCGCTTGGCGACCGACTCTGCGTGTTCCTTGGAAGTGGCCAGCTCAAGGTTGGCGCGTTCCAGCTCACGGGTGCGCTGGGTAACGCGCGCTTCCAGTTCCTCCTGATGGATCTTGAGCTTCTCGTCGCGCGCCTGGATCTCGTCGAGCATGGTATTGAAGTCGAGGACCAGAGTGCCCAGTTCGTCCCTGCTTTGTCCGCCGGCACGCAGGGAGTAATTCTTTTCCGTGCTGATGCGGCGCGCGATAGTGGACAGTCTGAACAAGGGTGCGGTGATGATGTGCTGCATCTGTGCGCTTAGTGAATAGGCGACAAGCAGCGATACGAGCAGCACGGCCGCTATGATGCCCAGGAACCAGACCAGGCGATCATGAATAGCGCGCATATCCGAGCGCAGGTAGATTACGCCGATTTTCTCGCCCTGATAGATGATGTCGGTGAACAGTTCCACGTAGTTGCTGCGGAACAGCATGTCCTCTGTGCGTGATTGCAGTTCCGGTAACTGTGTCTTGATACCGGGCTTTTTATACTGGGCGAAGATTTCGTTATCCACGTCATAGATCACGCCGGCCTCGATGTTTTCCTGCATTTCGAGAAAGCCGAGTGTTTCCGCTGCGGCGACGGGGTCACCGAACAGGATGGCCGCCGCGCTGTTGGCAGCGATCATGTCGGCCATGATGCCGAGGCTGTCACCGACGTTTTTCTGCGAATAGAGCCGGTCGCTGGTGAGGAAGGCGAAGCTGGCTATCATCAGGGTAATCGTGCTGATGATCATGATGACCAGTGTCAGCTTGTGGCGAATCGATATGTTGTTGATTGCTCGCATCGCCGTCACCTAGTTCCCGGACCTGATGGTCGTGGCCAGCGTCAGGAGCTTGGAGCTGATTGACAGACCGGCGCTGCCGGCGGCTGCGGTATTGATCTCGAAGCGGACCTTGTTGTCGATCAGCCGGAAGCCGATCATGCCTCCGCTCAATATGAAATCGTCGATGTCGCTCACCGTGAGCACCGGCCGGTCCCTGAGCGCGGACATGACGGTGCGCAGCTGATGTGCGTGGGATCTTCCGACGAAGACGAGCTGGCACTGATCGAGCCCTTTCGTACTGTTCAGGTGCATCACTCTGAGCTGCCGTTCATGTACGGTCTTGTTCAGCAACATGTCCAGCTGTTCGCCGAGGGCATTGCTGCCGAGCACGCAAAGCGTGAACTCGCCAGCCGGCAATTCGGGCCAGGTGATAAACCGGGCGAAGTTGTAGAGAAATGCCGCTTTTACACGGTGTTCAGTCTGCAGTGATTCATCTGCCGGGCTGGCGACCGGCAGCCATGCCAGCAGCAGGACCAGTGGCAGCCACAGTCGGAGAGCGGTGCTGCGGGTACGCTTCACGCTATGGACTTGCGGTGGGCTTGTGCTGGGGGGCGAGTGCGGCATGGTCTAGAAGTTCCAGGTTACCTTGCCGTAAATGCTGCGCTCCACTTCCGTTGGCACGGAGAAGATAAAATCCGGATTGAATTCGGGGTGCTTGCTGTCCAGCAGGTTCTGGCCAGCCAGTGACAGTTCCATGCCCGGCCGCGGACTCCAGCCGATACGGGCATCGAGGGCAAGGTATTGACCGGTCTTCGGCAGTCCTGCCGCGGACAGGTCGAGATCGAGTTTGCCGACGTAGCGGAGACCCGCATCCAGCTGGAGGTCATGGCCGAGATCGGCGGCCAGCCAGAGATTGGCCTGGTGCGTCGGTGACGCATCTTCCGCACTCAGTGACTGCGTATCCATGCTGCCGTTGATCAGGTCAAGGTCGACCTCCAGGCGCGTGTAGTTTGCATGCAGGTCGAGTCCGGGCCTGACCTGCCAGTGCACGTCAATCTCGATGCCCTGTGTATTGCCTTCCATGTCGTTGCCGAATACCGCTTCAAACGCGGACGGTGGCATCGAGATAATGTCGGCCGTGCGCAGCCTGTCATAGCGGTTGTAGAACGCCGCCAGGTCAACCGAGACACGATCGGCGAGCGGGAATCGATAGCCCAGCTCCCAGGCGATCAGGTTTTCCGAGTCGAATGTCCCGGTGCCCAGCACCGTCAGCGGCGGCAGGCCGGGCGGGTTTGGCGGAGGCAGTACTGTCAGGCTCACATCGTGCTCGCCGCGTGCCGGTGTGCGCACTGCGCGCGACACGGCACCCCACAGCGTGTGGCCGGCATCGGTCAGCCAGGAGAAGCGTACATTCGGCTGTATCTCGAAGCCGCTGAAATCGTTGTGTTCGAACTTGGAGCCCAGGGTGAGCCGCCCGTGATCCTGAAACAGCCTGATTTCGTCCTGAACGAATGCGGTCAGCAGGCTGACATCCCGACGCGACGGCGACAGGCTGAAGATCCGGGTTGCTTCGGCATTGTCGCGGACGAAGCGATAGTTGAGGCCCCACATCATTTCATGATGCGCGCGCGACAGGAAATGGTGCTGGAAATCGATATCCAGTGTGTGTCGGTTTTCATACAGGGTCTCACTGTCCAGGTGTACGTAGTCGTAGTAGGCCTGTAGTGAAATATCCGAATCCGGACTGCGTGTTTGCGACCAGCGGTACAGCAGGTTGCCGCCGCTGTAGGCCGCGTTGTCGGTCAGCGGTGCCGGGGATGTGGCTATCAGCAGCTGCTGGTCGGAGTGGCCATTGTACAAATCACCCTGCAGCGTCTGACCGTTGCCGTGCGCGTTGACCCAATCCATGCGGAAGCCGGTCTGCGCGAATTCGCTGTCATCGTGTGCGGCCGTTTGCGGCAGCCCGATGTCGATCGGTGCGCCGGTATCGACGGCGCGGAATTTGCCATAGACACGATAGTTCCGGCCGTCCGCGGTGGTGGCGCCATGGCGCAGGTTGACGAAGCCCTCCTCTTCATTGCCGGCGCCGGCCGCGACCAGTGTGCCCTGCGTGTCGGTCGCCGATCGGGTGATGATGTTGATGACGCCGTTGACGGCGTTCGCGCCCCACAGGCTGCCGCCCGGGCCGCGAATCACCTCGATGCGCTCGACATCCTCCAGCATCACCTCGTTGGCATCCCAGTACACGCCGGTAAACAGCGGCGTGTAGACGCTGCGGCCGTCGATCAGCACCAGCAGCTTGTTGGCGAAGCGGCTGTTGAAGCCGCGCGCGGTAATGGCCCACTTGTTGGCATCGATGCGGGCAACCTGCAGTCCGGGCACGCGACGCAAGGCATCCGGTATGTTGGTTACGCCCCAGCGGTGCAGGTCCGCCTGCTTGATCACGAATACGGCCGCGGCGGCCTCTGATTTCTTCTGCGGTCGCTTCCGGACCGAGGTGATCTCGATATTCATCAGGGCCTCGAGGCTCATGTCGGTGAGATCCTCGGGAAGACTGGTGTTGTGGCTGGCGCGTGCGCCCGTACTCACAAACAGGCAGCCTGTCAGGCAAAGAAGCAGCGCGGTGATGAGGGAGCAGGAACGGGAGGCGAGCGGGACAGTCCAGGACGGAGCAGGAAACAGAACACGCTTGCAGGCAGCGAGTTGCTGTCGGGCAAAAGTGCTGCAGAATTCCATGGGCGATGCTCCTTGTTGCATCAATACGTCAAACCAGCAGCGGTCCTCATCTGGTTCTCCATGTTGGCGTTCATTGCCAGGCCGGCTTGCTTAACTTCCTGAAAATTAATATTAAAAATTGCGACGCCCGGCCAGTGCCGCCGTCGGTGGCATGCATTCCCGGCTTATCGGCAGTGGCGGAATGATCCTTAAGTATTGATTTTTCAGCCAAAAAAATGGCGTGCGGGACGCCGGATGGACCGGCGGGGGGCGGCGGGGTGGGGCTCGCCGGGGAGGCGGCGGACGCTTACTGCGGGTCTTTCTTTTTCGTCTCCGGAATCTTCAGCGGTACCACCACGGAGGTCTGCGGTTCATCGACGAAGCGCGGGCGCATGTTGCTGCTGCGTCCGGCCGCCGCGTTCAGCTCGCCTTCGCGCGCGGAAATCAGCGCGAGACACTGGCGAATGCCGTCCACCGTATTGTCTGACAGGGGATGCCGGTAACCCGGCCTGGTGTAGGTGTCCTTGGCGACATCGGTCAGGACCCGCTTCATCATGCGCAGAATGCGTTCTTCCTGGGTGAGGTCATGGTCTGTCATGGCAACGTCTACATTTCAGGTGGTCTGATACAGCGCGTATTGTGGCACAGATAGGCTGTAGAGGCAGGCGTTCATTCCTGCAGATAGATGTATTGCCAGCGGCAGGCGGTCAGCTGGCGCAGCCGCGTGAGCAGGGCCTCGTCCGGCACGGCCTCGGATGGATGAATGCCGCGCACCTCGACCCAGGTACAGGAAAACGCGGCGGACTTGCGAAACTGCAGGTCGGTGAGTCGACCGGCATGGCCACAGCGGCTGCAAGTCCACTCGATTATTGCGGGATCTTTCCGCCATGCGGCGAGGTGCCTGTCCCAGTCCCTGTCCGGCTGGCGGCAGGCCGGGCAGCGCGGTGCGGGGGTGCGCGGATCGGCGCGAAACTGCGGCCGCGCGCTGCTCGACAGGTAGACGTGACAGAAACTGCCGCTGGCGCGGGCCGGCTCCAGCGCCACGGGATCGACCGGCGGCTCCAGTTCGATGGCCGGAGAGCAGCCGAGAAAGCTGAGCAGCCGCAGAAACTGCGCGCCGGCCGGGTAGAACACGCCGTCCGGCACCGTGACGGGTGCGGCGATGAAGCCGATGTCCTGCAGGGCGTCCGCCAGTACGGCGGGATCGACAGGCGCGCAGTCCGGGTCCTGCGGATGCAGCAACAGCTTGTAGGCGGCCACGTATTTGTCCTGTGCCAGACCGGGGAAGGGTAGTGCGCGGCAGTTCACGCGCGGTGCGGGCTATTCTACAGGCAGGGTATCTGCCGCATAACCCGCGGCAGAACGCGGGAATCAGTGCATGTCATGCCGCTATACCTGTGTCGTGGCCGCTGCGTATGGCCGGCCTGTCGTCGTGCTGCGGAATCGATCATACTGTCCGCACACGTACGGACAGAACGCGAGGTGCCGGGATGCCGGAGCACAAACCATTTTCCATCCATGCCCTGGAACTCGGGCCGATGGAGAATTTCATCTACCTGGTTCATGATCATGCCAGTGGCCGCGCCGCCGTGGTCGATCCTGCCTGGGATGTGCCCGAGGTGCTTGCACTGGCAAAACGTCACGGTATGCGCATTACCGATATCCTGCTTACCCACAGCCACCACGACCATATCAACGGCATCGCCGGGGTGCTGGAGCACAGCGATGCACAGTTGCACCTGATGAAGACCGAAGCGCAGTTCTGGGGCGAAGGCCTGGACCTGCCCACCCTGCATCACGGCGGCGATACCATCGCGCTGGGTGCAACCGAAATCCGCGCCTTGCACACCCCGGGTCATACGCCGGGCTCAGCCTGTTACCACGTGGGCAACGAACTGATCACCGGCGACACACTGTTCGTGTTCGGTTGCGGCCGCTGCGACCTGCGCGGCGGCGACCCGGAACAGATGTACAGTACGCTCAGCAACATGGTCGAACAGTTGCCGGCCGATACTGTCATCCTTCCCGGGCATAACTACGCCGTGCAAACCACCTCGACCCTGGTCGAGCAGGTGGAGGGCAATCCGTTCCTGCACTTCGATGATGTCGAGCGTTTCATTCACTACCGCATGCATTACCACGACGCACACCGCCACGGCCCGTACGGGCCGGTCCGCAAGGGCGAGGAAATGGAATGAAGGGGCCCGACACGAGACTTCTGTCAACCCTGCCCGGCCTGCTGGCGGCAGTCATGTTGTGCATGCTCGTGAGCGCCTGTGCCAGCCTGGGCGGCTACCGGGAAAAACCGCGGGTCTCGCTGGTCAGTATCCAGCCGCTGACCATGACCCTGCTGGAACAGCGTTACCAGCTGGCGCTGCGGATTATCAATCCGAACGATGTCGATCTGCCGGTCAGTGGATTGAGCTACAGCATTGAGATCAACGATCGTGAATTTGCCTATGGTGTCAGTCGTCAGGCGGTGACAATCCCGTCGCTGGGCGAGGCCGTGGTGGAAGTCGAGGTGGTCAGCAGCCTGCTGGGAATGCTGCGCCAGTTGCAGGCGCTCGATGACGGTAACAAAAACAGTCTTGACTACCGCATCTCCGGCGGGCTGCGCCTTGCCAACCGCAGGGCAAGGTTGCCGTTTGATTCCAGCGGATCGCTGGACTGGAAACCTGCGGCTGACAGGATTTCCGAGAAATAGCGCGGCGGGCATGGCGGGTTTTCGCGCATATCGGATTCACGACCAGCACGGCACGGCGCGCCTGGAAACATTGCAGACAGAGGATCTTTCTGCGGGCGACGTGGTGATCCGTACGCGTTATTCCAGTGTCAACTACAAGGATGCGCTGGCCGCAACCGGCAAGGGTAAAATCATGCGCCGGTTTCCGCTGGTCGGCGGCGTCGACGTGGCCGGTATCGTCGAGCGGTCGGACGATGACCGGTTTGACGCCGGTGATGAAGTGCTGGTGACCGGCTGCGGTCTGGGCGAGAGCCACGACGGCGGCTTCGCGGAAACGGTGCGCGTCCCGGCCGACTGGGTGGTGCCCTTGCCGGCCGGTCTCTCGCTGCGCGACGCCATGGTGCTGGGCACCGCCGGCTTCAGTGCTGCACTGGCCATCGATCGCATGGAGCAGAACGGCCAGATGCCGAGCCTCGGGCCGGTGCTGGTGAGCGGTGCAAGCGGCGGTGTCGGCAGCGTCGCCATCGACCTGCTCAGCGGCGCCGGTTACGAGGTCGTCGCCCTGAGTCGCAAGCCGGACGTCGATGGCTACCTGGCGGCGCTGGGTGCGAGCCGGGTAATCGATGCCGGCAGCGTGGTGCACGGCGATGCGCCGCTGGAAAAGGCGCTGTGGGGCGGGGCCGTGGATAACGTGGGCGGCGACACACTGGCCTGGCTGACGCGCACCGTCAGGCCATGGGGTAATATTGCCAGTATCGGCCTGGCGGGCGGTGTGCAGCTCGATACCACGGTGATGCCGTTCATCCTGCGCGGTGTGAGCCTGCTTGGCATTACCTCGGCCAACTGCCCGATGGAGCGGCGCCGCAAGATCTGGCAGCGGCTGGTCACCGACCTCAGGCCGCGCCACCTGGAACACATGGTGGCCGGCGTCGTCAGCCTCGACGCATTGCCCGGCGTATTCGACCAGGTGCTGTCCGGGAACCATCGCGGTCGCTTTCTGGTCGCAGTCAACAACCCATAGCGCGTCACCGGCTTGTGGCCGCCATCAACAGGAGAACCGTCCATGACACGAATCGTAATCACCGCTCTTGCCCTGAGCCTGCTGCTGGCTGGCTGCCAGTCCACCCTGACCGGGGACTATTACTCGCGCGATGACGCGCGCCGTATCCAGACCGTGCAGTACGGCAGTGTCGAGGCGACACGCCCGGTGGTCATCGAGGGCACCAAGACACCGGTCGGTACGGTTGCGGGCGGTGCGGTTGGCGGCATCGCCGGCAGCACCGTGGGCGGTGGCAAGGGTTCGGCGGTCGCCGCCGTGGTCGGCGCCGTGGCCGGCGGCGTGGCCGGTGCGGCAGCCGAGGAAGGGCTTACCCGCCGCCAGGGCGTCGATATCACCGTGCGCCTGGACAGCGGCAGCATCATCTCCGTGGTACAGGAGCAAACGCCGCAAGCCAGCTTCCGCGCCGGTGACCGCGTGCGCGTGCTGACTGTCAATGGCGAGACGCGGATCGCGCGCTAGGCGGTGAGTGCTTCGGAGTCCAGATGCATTCATGCCGAAATCAGGCCGGATATGTGGCATAACCGCCTTAACCGGCGTGACGCAGTCAGGTCATGCCGGATTGCGGTGCTTTACACCTGATCCGACCTGCGTCTATTGCAAGGGCGCAGAGATATTATCGTTTGTCTTCTTTATCTCTCATACCGGCTTGTGCACGACCTGCCCGGTACGAGTCAATAATGCCGACCAGCCACACAATGATCAGCACGGCATAGGCGCTCTGCAGGAGCAGGGAGCCGCTGTCCGCGGGTTGTCTTGCGAGTAATTCTGTAATGCCGGCGACATCCGCTTGTATTTCGCCGCGCAGTATCTGATCGGTGATTTGCTGCGCCCTTGCCATTGTGCTGGAAATCACCGGGATCAGCGACGCCAGTGCGGCGCCGGCCAGTACCATGCCCCGTACCGGCAGCTTCAGGTAGAAATGGCCGAGGCCCGGAAATACGAAGGCCGATAACAATGCCGCTTTCATTGACTTGCTCATACATTACGCGCCGTAACACGGTGATTTGCGGAAAAACAGACAAGTGGAGTATAGGGAAATGAACGGCGGGGACGAGAGATTTTTTCTTCCGTCCGTCCCACTTAGCCGTCATACCCGCGAAGGCGAGTATCCAGGGTTTTTTGTGCCCCTGCTAGTCAGTGATTTACTGGATACCCGCCTTCGCGGGTATGGCATCATTGTTGTTCCGGAATTTCATGTCCATGTGCCGCTCAACACAATCCCATCACTGGAATAGCCGCATTCAATCAGCTCTCCTGGTGATTATGTGGGACAGCAGTGCATCCGCCCCTTGTTTTCCGCCGGCTATTCTTCCCGTCAGGTGTAATGTACAGGGAGAAGGTGAGACCATTATTATACGGGCATAGTACGGGTCGGGAAGCTCGCCCGGGACATGTACAAGTGCCGCGCCAGGGCAGGGAAGCCCGTAGCGGCTTCGCGGAGTGCTCCTGCAGGTCTCTTCCATGTCAGCGGAAAGATATTGAACCTCTGTGGCCCCGGTGTACGCGGTGGCGCTGTGTTCTCTGCGGCTTCGCGTCTCTGCGCGAGGTTGATTTGATCCGGAAGGAATGTTCAATCGCCAAATGAAACTCGGAACCCTCCCCGATTACCTCAAACCCGGCCTCGACATCGTCGCTATCGGTCTCAACCCGTCGCTGCCGTCGGTGCATGCCGGTTTCTATTTCGCCAACCCGCGCAATCGCTTCTGGCGCGCGCTGAATGCCAGCGGCCTGTTGCAGGCGCCGGTCGAGCCAGGTATCGAGGCCATGCAACGGGTGTTCGAGCGCGACGGCATCGGATTTACCGACGTGGTGAAACGCCCGACGGCCGGCGGTAGCGAATTGCGCGCGGCCGACTACCGCACCTGGGCACCGATACTTAAAGAGAAGCTTGAACAATTCGCGCCACGTATCGCCTGGTTCCAGGGCAAGCAGGCCTGCCGGAATTACTTCAGGTACGGCGAAGCGATGTGCGTGTCGCTCGACTGGGGTCTGCAGCCGTTTTCGATTGGTGCCAGCCGGGTTTTCGTGACGCCGAACCCCAGTCCTGCCAATGCGGCCTATGCGCTGGATGAATTGACAGACTGGATGCGCCGGCTTGCGGCATTGCGTGCGCAGTTATAGCGGAGGTGGCGATGTTTCCCTGCCGCGGGCCCGCTGGCTGGTAACGGCGAATTCACCTGCCCGGAGTCGGGGAATTGGCGTCCGGTTCCGGGTATCGACAGGCGTTTCGCAGGCCGTGATCTATACTCGTACTGACACAGTCTGCGGAGGAAGTGGGTATGGCGATCGCATCCACAATATCGAATTACCTGGCCGAGCATGGGGTCGAGTACGACATCCTTTCACACCCGCATACCTCGACCAGCGGAGAGAGTGCGCAGGCCTCGCACATCCCCGGCAGCCGGCTTGCCAAGTCGGTGATCCTGGAGGATGACCTGGGTTACGTAATGGTGGTGCTGCCGGCAAGCCGTCAGGTCGATCTCGGCGAGTTGCATCGCCAGATGAACCGTAACCTCGGGCTGGCTACAGAGAGCGAGCTCGGGCGGCTGTTCCGGGACTGCGAGATCGGTGCGCTGCCGGCGCTGGGTCCGGCCTATGGGATCGAAACCCTGGTCGATGACCTGATTGCTGAACAACCGGATATCTATTTCGAGGCGGGTGACCACGAGCAGCTGATCCATGTCAGCGCCGAGGTATTCAATATGCTGCTGGGCGAACGGGCCGGGCATGGGCGTTTTTGCCACAAACCAGTATAGCTAACTGAATAATATATAAATTATTGTCCGATGGCGTGGGCGTCCCAGTCCGGGCTGGTGCTGCTGGTGGCTGCCGGGTGGTGGCGCTGGATCTCCTCTTCGACTTCGTGGGCACGGGGTTCGGGGACATCGACGACCAGCAGGATCTCGCCGTGCGCGACGGCATCGCGGAACTCGTTTAATTCCTTGTTGGCGGTGCTGTTCAGGTAGAGTCCAGTCAGAAAGTTGGCGGCCATGATAGCCACCGGCAGCAGCAGCCACCAGCTCAGTCCGACGAACACCGGTGCCAGGAATGTCGCGACCACGGCGACGGCAAAGCAGACGGTATTGGTATTCCAGGCCAGCTGTTGTACCGAGCTGGTTCCGGTACCTGATCCGCGGGCGGGTAACCCGGGCAGGCCGTCCATGCGGGTATGCTGGTCACCAATGGCGTGCATATGGTCTATGCCGATGCCATGTCCGACCAGGTCATCAACGACGGCGAGGGCCTGCGCCCGGTCAGGTATCAGGAAATACAGCCTCCGTTCCATCGCAAATCCCCTCTTATTTGTATGATAAACATCAGCATGGCTGTTATACGGGCGACTCGTCCTGCTACAGGATATGATTACGCGCGGTCATCCCTGTGAATAGCCGTCTTCCCTGTAAATGCAACCCGGCGCAGGCAAGATACTAACGTGGGGCATTACCTGCATTCAATCGCGGTATGCCTGTTGACTCTTGCATGAGCCTGCAAGACAATAGCGGGCTTGCATTTTTGGAGGGGTTCCCGAGTGGTCAAAGGGATCAGACTGTAAATCTGACGGCTCAGCCTTCGGAGGTTCAAATCCTCCCCCCTCCACCAGATGTTGTTGGATAGCAGGGTCAGGCAGTCATGCCTGGCGTCGGATTTTGTGACAGGCGGGTGTAGTTCAACGGTAGAACCTCAGCCTTCCAAGCTGATGACGTGGGTTCGATTCCCATCACCCGCTCCAGTAAGACAGGGTTTATTGCCCATATAGCTCAGTCGGTAGAGCACTTCCTTGGTAAGGAAGAGGTCACCGGTTCAAATCCGGTTATGGGCTCCATACCGTTAAGCAGGGTTGGACCAGTTGCAGGCTGTATATATTAAGGTAACACGCACAAACCGTAAGGGGAGCCAGGCGCGATGTCAAAGGAAAAATTTGAACGAACGAAGCCGCACGTGAATGTGGGAACGATTGGACACGTGGATCACGGGAAGACGACGTTGACGGCGGCGATCACGAAGGTGATGGCGGAGCTGCGCGGTGGCGAATTCAAGGCCTATGACCAGATTGACAATGCACCGGAAGAACGTGCGCGCGGCATTACGATTGCGACGGCGCACGTGGAGTACGAGTCGGAGGCGCGTCACTATGCGCACGTGGACTGTCCGGGGCATGCGGATTATGTGAAGAACATGATCACGGGTGCGGCGCAGATGGACGGTGCGATTCTGGTGGTGAGTGCGGCGGACGGTCCGATGCCGCAGACGCGCGAGCACATATTGCTGACGTCGTCAGGTCGGTGTTCCGTACATTCTGGTGTACATGAACAAGGCGGACATGGTTGACGATGCGGAGCTTCTGGAGCTGGTGGAGATGGAGATCCGGGAGTTGCTGGACAAGTATGATTTTCCGGGGGATGACACGCCGATTGTGACGGGATCTGCGCTGAAGGCGCTGGAGGGTGACACGAGCGACATTGGTGTGCCGTCGATTGTGAAGCTGGTTGAGGAGATGGATCGTTACATTCCGGAGCCGGAGCGTGCGATAGACGGTGGTTTTTTGATGCCGGTGGAGGATGTATTTTCGATTTCGGGCCGTGGCACGGTGGTAACGGGACGTATCGAGCGCGGGATTGTGAAGGTCGGCGACGAGATCGAGATTGTGGGTATCAACGCCGACGATGAAGACGACGTGCACGGGTGTGGAGATGTTCCGCAAGTTGCTGGACCAGGGGCAGGCGGGTGACAACGTGGGTGTATTGCTGCGCGGCACGAAGCGCGAGGAAGTGGAGCGTGGACAGGTGTTGTGCAAGCCGGGCAGCATCAAGCCGCACACGAAGTTCGAGTGCGAGGTGTACGTGCTGAGCAAGGAAGAGGGTGGTCGTCACACGCCGTTTTTCAGCAATTACCGACCGCAGTTTTATTTCCGCACGACGGACGTGACGGGTGCGGTGGATTTGCCGGAAGGTGTGGAGATGGTGATGCCGGGTGACAACGTGAAGATGACGGTGTCGCTGATTGCGCCGATTGCGATGGAAGACGGGCTGCGCTTCGCGATTCGCGAAGGCGGCCGCACCGTCGGTGCCGGCGTGGTGTCGAAGATTATCGAGTAACGGGTTTGACGGGTATCTAGGCCAGTAGCTCAATTGGCAGAGCGGCGGTCTCCAAAACCGCAGGTTGGGGGTTCGATTCCCTCCTGGCCTGCCATTAAGGCAGACCGGTCAGAACCCGTCATGATGGCGCATACAGGAAGCTGGACTCAGGGGCGCGACCCCGCTTATTCATCATATGAATGCAAAGGTTGAAACAGAAGTTAGCCGGTTCGACGGCCTGAAGTTAACGCTGGCGGTACTGTTGCTGGCCGGCGGTATCGGGGCTTTCTACTACTTCGAGGACCAGTTGCTGGTGGTGCGCGTGCTCGGCCTGCTCGCGGTTGCGGGCGTTGCCGTGTTCATCGCGGCGCAGTCCAGCATGGGCAGGGGCGTGCTCGGTTTCGTGACCGGCGCGCAGTCCGAGGTGCGGCGCGTGGTCTGGCCGACGCGTGCGGAAACCGTGCAGACCACTCTGGCCGTGTTGTTTATCGTGTTGCTGGTCGGTATAGCCCTGTGGTTGCTGGACATGGTCCTGCTCTGGGCAATCAAGTTGCTGACTGGCCAGGGAGGCTGACGATGTCATTTCAGTGGTATGTCGTACAGGCCTATTCGGGGTTTGAGAACCAGGTCAAGCGTGCGCTGGAAGAACGCATTGCACGCGCCCAGATGCAGGATGCATTCGGCGACATCCTGGTGCCGACCGAGGAAGTGGTCGAGATGCGCGAGGGCGCAAAGCGCAAGAGCGAGCGCAAGTTCTTCCCGGGCTATGTGCTGGTGCAGATGGACATGAACGAGGACACCTGGCACCTGGTCAAGGATGCGCCCAAGGTGCTTGGCTTTATCGGCGGAACCAGCGATCGCCCCGCGCCGATCACCCAGCGCGAGGCCGATGCCATCCTGCAGCGCGTGCAGGAAGGCGCGGAGAAGCCGCGGCCGAAGGTGCTGTTCGAGGTCGGCGAGGTGGTGCGCGTCACCGACGGACCGTTCAACGACTTCAATGGCGTGGTGGAAGAAGTCAATTATGAAAAGAGCCGGCTGCGGGTCTCGGTCCTGATCTTCGGTCGCTCGACGCCGGTTGAACTGGAGTTCGGCCAGGTGGAGAAGGCTTAGCACGAACCGGGGACAGATCTTTAGCTCTGTCCCCTTAGAGGAAAAAGGGGTCAGAACTGAAGTTCTGACCCCGGCCGGGATGTAACAACAGGGGAGCCGCGAGGCGCTTGTACCCACAGGAGTAACCATGGCAAAGAAAATAGAGGCTTATATCAAGCTGCAGGTGCCTGCCGGTGCTGCCAACCCGAGTCCGCCGGTCGGCCCGGCGCTGGGTCAGCACGGCGTCAATATCATGGAGTTCTGCAAGGCGTTCAACGCGCAGACGCAGAGCCTGGAGAAGAATCTTCCGATCCCGGTGGTCATCACGGTCTACAGTGATCGCAGTTTTACCTTCATCACCAAGACGCCTCCGGCCTCGGTGCTGCTGCGGAAAATCGCCGGTGTCCCGAAGGGTTCGAGCACACCAAACACCGTCAAGGTCGGCAGCGTGACACGCGCCCAGCTGGAAGAGGTCGCCACCACCAAGATGCCTGACCTGAACGCCGCGGACATGGATGCGGCTGTGCGTATCATTGCCGGAAGTGCCCGCAGTATGGGCCTTGATGTGAAGGAGTAAGCGATCATGGCCAAACTGACAAAACGGGCAAAAACCATCCTGGAAAAGATCGAGCACGGCAGACAGTATCCGATCGACGATGCCCTGCGCCTGCTGCAGGATCTGTCCAGCGTGAAGTTCAAGGAATCGGTTGATGTCAGCGTCAACCTCGGTATCGATCCGCGCAAGTCCGACCAGGTCGTGCGCGGCGCCACCGTACTGCCGAACGGCACCGGCAAGACCGTGCGTGTTGCCGTATTCACGCAGGGCGCGAACGCCGAAGCCGCGAAGGCCGCCGGCGCCGATATCGTGGGCTTTGAAGACCTGGCGGAACAGGTAAAGAAAGGCGTCATGGACTTCGATGTCGTGATCGCCTCGCCTGACGCCATGCGCGTGGTCGGTGCGCTGGGCCAGATCCTGGGCCCGCGCGGCCTGATGCCGAACCCGAAAGTCGGCACGGTAACGCCGGACGTTGCTACCGCGGTGAAGAACGCCAAGGCCGGCCAGGTGCGCTACCGCGCCGACAAGGCGGGCATTATCCACTGCGCTATCGGTCGCGTCGATTTCGAGATCAACGCCCTGAAGGAGAACCTCGACGCACTGCTGGCGGACCTGAACAAGGTCAAGCCGGCGTCCGCCAAGGGCGTGTATATGAAGAAGGTATCGGTCTCGACAACCATGGGGCCGGGGCTCCAGGTCGACCAGGCGACCCTGAGTTTGTAGGTTTGTATTCACACCCTTCCCCGCGGGGAAGGGTGAAAAGGAATTTGGCGCGAATGTCGTACCGGTAGGTGCGACGAGTAGCCGTCAAAGACCGCAGGTACGCGGCGTGAGTCGTGTTTAATTGTCTGCCACCGGCAGGCGGCCTGCGCAGAGGGTGAGCGCATGACAGTATATCGACCCTGTCTGTAGATCACCAAACGAGTGCGCCGGGCAATTGCCGGCGTGATGTCAATAAACGGGAAGGAATCATGCGGGCGCGTCCCGGGTGTGACTTCCTGAAGAGGTAAACACAATGGCGTTAACTCTTGAAGAGAAAAAGGCTGTTGTTGCTGAAGTAGCCGAGGTTGCCAAAGGGGCGTTCTCGGCCGTTGCCGCGGAGTACTGCGGACTGACGGTCGAGCAGCTGACCAGCCTGCGAGTCAAGGCGCGTGAAGACAATGTCTACCTGCGCGTCGTGAAGAATACGCTGGCCCGCCGTGCCCTGGAAGGTACTGACTTCGCATGCATGAGCGAGCGGCTGACCGGCCCGCTGATCCTGGCGTTTTCGCAGGAGGATCCGGGTGCGGCCGCGCGCGTGACCAAGGACTTTGCCAAGGCAAACGACAAGTTCAAGGTCACCATGCTGTCCGTCGGCGGTGAACTGCTTGAGCCAACCGAGATCGACAAGCTGGCCAAGCTCCCGACCCGCGACCAGGCGATCAGCATGCTGATGTCCGTGATGCAGGCCCCGATCACCAAGTTCGTCCAGACCCTCAACGAGGTCCCGGGCAAGCTGGTGCGTACCGTGGCAGCAGTGCGAGACGCCAAGCAGGCAGCATAACCACATTTAATTTATTCAAAGATTACAGACAGGAGTATTCGAAATGGCCGTTTCACAAGAAGAGATTCTGGAAACAATTGCAAACATGTCGGTGATGGACGTTGTTGGTCTGATCTCTGCCATGGAAGAGAAATTCGGCGTGTCCGCTGCCGCCGCCGTCGCGGTTGCCGCACCGGCTGCAGGTGGTGAAGCCGCCGCTGCGGAAGAGCAGACAGAGTTCGACGTCGTGATGACCAGCTTCGGCGAAAACAAGGTTGGCGTCATCAAGGCCGTCCGCGCGATCACCGGCCTGGGCCTGAAGGAAGCCAAGGACATGGTGGAAGGTGCACCGTCGACCGTGAAGGAAGCTGCCTCCAAGGACGACGCCGCCGACATCAAGAAACAGCTTGAGGACGCTGGCGCTACCGTAGAGCTTAAATAAGCGGGTCGCGCGTAATCGATTTGTGATTACAGCAAACCCGGGAATACAGGAAGGGCTGGACGCAGGACATGCGTCCGGCCTGTTCCTGCTTGTTGAATATGAAAGGACGCTGCACGTTATGTGCAGCGCCTGTCCGTGCCTGGCGCCAGACGCGCGGCACTGACACAGCTTTCTTCATCTTTACTGGAGAGGAAAACCGATGGCTTACAGCTACACCGAGAAGAAACGCATTCGCAAGGACTTTGGCGAGCGCCACAGCATACTGGAGGTGCCGTATCTGCTGGCGACCCAGATCGAGTCCTACCGTGACTTCCTGCAAGCCGACAAGCACCCCGAGTCACGCGACGACAGGGGCCTGCATGCCGCATTCAGTTCGGTTTTTCCGATTGTCAGTTATTCCGGCAACGCCGCACTCGATTACGTCAACTACCGCCTCGGCGAGCCCGCCTTCGATGTGAAGGAATGCCAGCTGCGCGGCCTGACCTACGCGGCGCCGCTGCGCGCGCTGGTGCGCCTGATCATCTATGACAAGGATTCGCCGGCCGACGCGAAAAAGATCAAGGACATCAAGGAGCAGGAAGTCTACATGGGCGAACTGCCGCTGATGACCGAAAACGGCACGTTCGTGATCAACGGTACCGAGCGCGTAATCGTCTCCCAGCTGCACCGTTCGCCGGGCGTGTTCTTCGATCACGACAAGGGCAAGACCCATTCCTCCGGCAAGCTGCTGTTCTCGGCGCGCGTGATTCCCTACCGCGGTTCCTGGCTGGACATCGAATTCGACCCGAAGGACTGCGTGTTCGTGCGCATCGATCGCCGCCGCAAGCTGCCGGCGACCATCCTGCTGCGCGCGCTGGGTTACGACAATGAACGCATTCTCGACCTGTTTTTCGAGACCAACACGTTCCATTTCAGCAAGAATGAAATCAAGCTCGACCTGGTAGCCGAACGCCTGCGTGGCGAGGTGGCAAGCTTCGAGATCAAGGTGAAAGGCAAGGTCATCGTCGAGGAAGGGCGGCGCGTTACCGCGCGTCATATCCGCGAGCTCGACAAGGCCAGCGTAAAGTCGCTGGTGGTGCCGGAGGATTACCTGATCGGCAAGATCATCGCGCGCAACATCATCGACAAGGAAACCGGCGAGATCATCGCCAGCGCCAACGACGAAATCAGCAAGGAAATACTGGAAAAGCTGGTCGATTCGGGCGTCAAGGAGCTCAGCACGCTGTACGTCAACGACCTCGATCGTGGCCCGTATATTTCCAGCACCCTGCGTATCGATCCGTCCACCAACGAGCTGGAGGCCATGGTGGAGATCTACCGCATGATGCGCCCCGGCGAACCGCCGACCAAGGACGCCGCGCAGAACCTGTTCCGCAACCTGTTTTTCACCAGCGATCGCTACGACCTGTCTGCGGTCGGCCGCATGAAGTTCAACCGCCGCATCGGCCGCGACGAGGTGACCGGCCCCGGTATCCTGATCGACGACGTGTATCTCATCAGCGAGCTGGAAGGCAAGCTCAAGCCGAAAAACGACGCGCACGAAGTTTCCCTCGCGAATATCGACGCGAACATCGTGCAGCTGGTGCGCGCCGCCGGCGCCACCGGCGACAGCACGACCTGGGGCGAGCTGAAGAAGGCCGTCCAGGGCTACGGTTCCGACATCCTGCACGTGCTCAGGACGCTGGTGGATATCCGCAACGGCAACGGCTTTGTCGACGATATCGACCACCTCGGCAACCGCCGTATCCGCTGCGTCGGCGAGATGGCCGAGAACGTGTTCCGCATCGGCCTGGTGCGCGTGGAGCGTGCCGTCAAGGAACGCCTGAGCCTGGCGGAATCCGAAAGCCTGATGCCGCAGGAACTGATCAATGCCAAGCCGGTGGCCGCCGCCGTCAAGGAATTCTTCGGCTCCAGCCAGCTGTCGCAGTTCATGGACCAGAACAACCCGCTGTCCGAGGTTACCCACAAGCGCCGCGTGTCCGCACTTGGCCCGGGCGGCCTGACCCGCGAGCGTGCCGGCTTCGAGGTGCGCGACGTGCACCCGACCCATTACGGCCGCGTCTGCCCGATCGAGACGCCGGAAGGCCCGAACATCGGCCTGATCAATTCGCTGGCTGTGTATTCGCGCACCAACGAATACGGCTTCCTGGAAACACCGTACCGGAAGGTGGAGAACGGCCGGGTTACCGACCAGATCGAGTACCTGTCGGCCATCGAGGAAGGCCAGTACGTCATTGCGCAGGCCAATGCCACCGTCGATGCGAAGAGCAAGCTCACCGACGACCTGGTGACCTGCCGCCACAAGAACGAATTCACGACCGTCGACGCCGGACAAGGTCGACTACATCGATGTTTCGCCGAAGCAGATCGTATCGGTCGCGGCGGCGCTGATCCCGTTCCTGGAGCACGACGACGCCAACCGCGCGCTGATGGGTTCGAACATGCAGCGCCAGGCGGTGCCGACGCTGCGCACCGAGAAGCCGCTGGTGGGCACCGGTATCGAGCGCACCGTGGCGATCGACTCCGGCGTGACCGTGGTCGCGCGGCGCGGCGGCGTGGTGGATTCCGTCGATGCCGGCCGCATCGTGGTCGGGTCAACGACGAGGAAACCGTGGCCGGCGAGCCGGGTGTCGATATCTACAACCTGACCAAGTACACGCGTTCCAACCAGAACACCTGCATCAACCAGCGTCCGCTGGTGCGCCCGGGTGACGTGATCGCGCGCGGCGACGTGCTCGCCGACGGCCCGAGTACCGACCTGGGCGAACTGGCGCTGGGCCAGAACCTGCTGGTCGCGTTCATGCCGTGGAACGGCTACAACTTCGAGGATTCCATCCTCATCTCCGAGCGCGTGGTGGAGGAAGACCGCTTCACCACCATCCACATCGAGGAGCTGACCTGCGTGGCCCGCGACACCAAGCTGGGTGCCGGAGGAGATCACCGGCGACATTCCGAATGTCGGTGAAAGTGCGCTCGCCAAGCTGGATGAGTCCGGCATCGTGTACATCGGTGCCGAGGTGAAGCCGGGCGACATCCTGGTCGGCAAGGTGACGCCGAAGGGCGAGACCCAGCTGACGCCGGAAGAGAAGCTGCTGCGCGCCATCTTCGGCGAGAAGGCATCCGACGTGAAGGACACCTCGCTGCGCGTGCCCAGCGGCATGGACGGCACCGTCATCGACGTGCAGGTGTTCACCCGCGACGGCGTGGAGAAGGACGCCCGCGCGCTGCAGATCGAGGACGAGCAGCTGGCCGCGATCCGCAAGGACCTGAACGACCAGTTGCGCATCATGGAAGACGACATCTACGAGCGCGTCGACATCCTGCTCGCCGGCAAGCTGGCCGAGGGCGGGCCGAAGAAGCTGGCCGCCGGCAGCAAGATCACCAAGGACTACCTGGCCGATGTCGGTCGCGACAAGTGGTTCGAGATCCGCCTGCGCAACGAGGAGGCCAACGCCGACCTGGAGCGGGCCGCGGAACAGCTCAAGCAGCTGCGCAAGGACTTCGAGCAACGCCTGGAAGACAAGCGCAACAAGCTCACCACCGGCGATGATCTGGCGCCGGGCGTGCTGAAGATGGTCAAGGTCTACCTGGCGGTGAAGCGCCGCATGCAGCCGGGCGACAAGATGGCCGGCCGGCACGGTAACAAGGGCGTTATCTCGATGATCCTGCCGGTGGAGGACATGCCGTTCACCGCCGACGGCACCGCCGTCGATATCGTGCTGAACCCGCTCGGCGTGCCGTCGCGCATGAACGTCGGCCAGGTGCTGGAGACGCACCTCGGCTGGGCCGCGAAGGGGCTCGGCATCAAGATCGGCAAAATGCTGGAGGCGCAGCAGAAGGTGGCGGACATCCGTGGCTTTCTCGACAAGATCTACAACTCCAGCGGTCGCAAGGAAGACCTGAACTCGCTGAGCGACGCGGAGATCCTCGACCTGGCAAGAAACCTGGTGAAGGGCGTGCCGATGGCAACGCCGGTATTCGACGGTGCGCCGGAGGCGGCGATCAAGCACATGCTGGAGCTGGCAGACCTGCCGGCCAGCGGCCAGACCACGCTGTATCGACGGCCGCACCGGCGATGCCTTCGATCGCCAGGTCACGGTCGGTTACATGTACATGCTGAAGCTCAACCACCTGGTCGATGACAAGATGCATGCCCGTTCCACCGGCCCCTACAGCCTGGTCACCCAGCAGCCGCTGGGCGGCAAGGCGCAGTTCGGCGGTCAGCGCTTCGGCGAGATGGAAGTCTGGGCGCTGGAAGCCTACGGCGCCGCCTACACGCTGCAGGAGATGCTGACCGTCAAGTCCGACGACGTGAACGGACGTACCAAGATGTACAAGAACATCGTGGACGGCAACCATCACATGGACGCCGGTATGCCGGAGTCCTTCAACGTGCTGGTGAAGGAAATTCGCTCCCTCGGGCTCAACATCGAGCTGGAACAGGACTAGCAACTGGAACATGCAACAGGAATATCAGCAGCCGGTTCGCCGGTAACGCGACACTCCACGTGCAGGAGAGACGATGAAAGACTTACTGAATCTACTGAAACCGCAAGGCCACACCGATGACTTCGATGCCATTCGCATCGGCCTGACTTCACCGGACATGATCCGCTCCTGGTCGTACGGCGAGGTCAAGAAGCCGGAAACGATCAACTACCGTACCTTCAAGCCGGAACGCGACGGCCTGTTCTGCGCCAAGATCTTCGGACCGGTGAAGGACTACGAGTGTCTGTGCGGCAAGTACAAGCGCCTCAAGCACCGCGGCGTGGTGTGCGAGAAGTGCGGCGTGGAAGTCACGCTCGCCAAGGTGCGCCGCGAGCGCATGGGCCACATCGAGCTGGCCAGCCCCGCCGCGCATATCTGGTTCCTGAAGTCACTGCCCTCGCGTATCGGCCTGCTGCTCGACATGACGCTGCGCGACATCGAGCGCGTGCTGTATTTCGAGGCCTACGTGGTGGTCGATCCCGGCATGACCACGCTGGAGCGTGGCCAGTTGCTGACCGATGAGGCCTACCTCGATGCCATCGAGGAAAACGGTGACGAATTCGACGCGCGCATGGGCGCCGAGGCCGTCTACGAGCTGCTCAAGGGCCTCGATCTGCATGTCGAGGCGGCCAACCTGCGCGAGGAAGCCAATTCCACCAAGTCCGAGACCAAGCTCAAGCGTATCGCCAAGCGTCTCAAGCTGATCGAGTCCTTCCTCGATTCCGGCAACCGTCCGGAGTGGATGGTGATGACGGTGCTGCCGGTGCTGCCGCCGGAACTGCGTCCGCTGGTGCCGCTCGACGGCGGCCGCTTCGCGACCTCCGACCTGAACGATCTGTACCGCCGCGTCATCAACCGCAACAACCGCCTGAAGCGCCTGCTGGAACTGAGTGCGCCGGACATCATCGTGCGCAACGAGAAGCGCATGCTGCAGGAATCTGTCGACGCACTGCTCGACAACGGCCGCCGCGGCCGCGCCATCACCGGCACCAACAAACGCCCGCTCAAGTCGCTGGCCGACATGATCAAGGGCAAGCAGGGCCGCTTCCGCCAGAACCTGCTCGGCAAGCGCGTCGATTACTCCGGCCGTTCCGTGATCGTGGTGGGTCCGACGCTCAAGCTGCACCAGTGCGGCCTGCCCAAGCGCATGGCGCTGGAACTGTTCAAGCCGTTCATCTTCAGCAAGCTGCAGCTGCGCGGTCTGGCCACCACTATCAAGGCGGCGAAGAAACTGGTCGAGCGCGAGGGTCCGGAAGTCTGGGATATCCTCGAGGAAGTGATTCGCGAGCACCCGGTCATGCTGAACCGCGCACCGACGCTGCACCGCCTCGGCATCCAGGCCTTCGAGCCGGTGCTGATCGAGGGCAAGGCGATCCAGCTGCATCCGCTGGTGTGCGCCGCGTTCAACGCCGACTTTGACGGCGACCAGATGGCCGTGCACGTACCGCTGTCGATCGAGGCGCAGCTGGAAGCGCGCGCGCTGATGATGTCGTCCAATAACATCCTGTCACCTGCCAACGGCGAGCCGATTATCGTGCCGTCGCAGGACGTGGTGCTGGGTCTGTATTACCTGACCCGCGAGTCGATCAATGCCAAGGGCGAAGGCATGGTGTTCGCCGATGTTTCCGAGGTGCACCGCGCCTACTCGACCGGCGCGGTATCACTGCATGCGCGCGTCAAGGTGCGCATTCCGCGACTGGAGCTTGACGAGAACGGCGAGACGCATGAGGTGAAAGGCCTGGTGGATACCACCGTGGGCCGTTCGCTGCTGTCCGAAATCCTGCCCCGTGGTCTGACCTTCGACCTGGTCAATCGCGACATGACGAAGAAGGCGATCTCCGGCCTGATCAATGCCTGCTATCGCCGCGTCGGCCTGAAGGAGACCGTGATCTTCGCTGACCAGTTGATGTACATGGGCTTCTCCTACGCCACCCGCTCCGCGGTTTCGTTCGGCATCAATGACATGACCATTCCCGAGGTCAAGGCGAAGATCCTCGAGGACGCCGAGGACGAGGTGCTGGAGATCCAGAACCAGTACACCTCCGGCCTGGTCACCATGGGTGAGCGCTACAACAAGGTGGTCGATATCTGGTCGCGCACCAACGAGCAGGTCGCCAAGGCCATGATGGAGGTGCTCGGCAACGAGATAAAGCTCGATGCCAAGGGCAACAAGGTCAAGCAGCCGTCGTTCAATTCCGTATACATGATGGCCGACTCCGGTGCGCGTGGTTCCGCCGCCCAGATTCGCCAGCTGGCCGGTATGCGCGGCCTGATGGCGAAGCCGGACGGCTCTATCATCGAGACGCCGATCACGGCGAACTTCCGCGAAGGCCTGGATGTGCTGCAGTACTTCATTTCCACGCACGGCGCGCGCAAGGGTCTCGCCGACACGGCGCTGAAGACTGCCAACTCCGGTTACCTGACCCGCCGCCTGGTCGACGTGGCGCAGGACCTGGTCATCATCGGCGATGACTGCGGCACCGAAGAGGGGCTGTACATGACGCCGCTGGTCGAAGGTGGTGACGTGGTGGAACCGCTGCGCGAACGCGTGCTGGGCCGCCTGACGGCCGAGGACGTGCTGCGCCCCGGCAGCGACGAGGTGGTGGCAGCGCGCAACTCCCTGCTCGACGAGGAGTGGGTCGACCAGCTGGAGGCGCTGGGCGTCGACGAGCTGAAGGTGCGTTCGCCGATTACCTGCGACAACCGCTATGGCGTGTGTGCCGCCTGCTACGGTCGCGACCTGGCGCGTGGCCACATGGTCAACGCCGGCGAGGCCATCGGCGTGATCGCCGCGCAGTCCATCGGCGAGCCGGGCACGCAGCTGACCATGCGTACCTTCCATATCGGTGGTGCCGCCAGCCGTGCCGCCACTGTCAACAGCGTGGAGGTGAAATCCGGCGGTACCGTGCGCCTGCACAATATCAAGACGGTCAGCAACCGCCAGGGCAACCTGGTCGCGGTGTCGCGTTCCGGTGAAATCGGCCTGGTGGACGAGTTCGGCCGCGAGCGCGAGCGCTACAAGGTTCCGTACGGTTCCGTGATCAGCGCCGCCGACGGCGATGCGGTGAAGGGCGGCAGCGTCATCGCGACCTGGGACCCGCACACCCACCCGATCGTCACCGAGGTGGCCGGTGTCGCCCGCTTCTCGGACTTCATCGACGGCGTCACCGTGCAGGAGTCCACCGACGAGGTGACCGGCCTGACCAGCCTGGTGATCACCGATCCCAAATCCCGCGGCAGTGCCGCCAAGGACCTGCGCCCGATGGTCAAGCTGGTCGACGCCAAGGGCAAGTCGCTCAAGCTGGCCGGTACGGATCTGGATGCGCAGTACTTCCTGCCGTCCGGCGCGGTGGTCGGGCTGGAGGACAGCGCCCAGGTCAGCGTGGGTGACGTCATTGCGCGTATTCCGCAGGAATCGTCAAAAACCCGTGACATCACCGGTGGTCTGCCGCGCGTGGCCGACCTGTTCGAGGCGCGCAAGCCGAAGGATCCTGCCATTCTGGCAGAAATCTCCGGCACGGTCGGCTTCGGCAAGGATACCAAGGGCAAGCAGCGCGTGATCATCACCACTGCCGACGGCGACACCCACGAGGAACTGATCCCGAAGTGGCGCCATGTCACCATCTTCGAGGGCGAGCATATCGAGAAGGGCGAGACCCTGGTCGACGGCGAGCCCGGGGCTCATGACATCCTGCGTCTGCTGGGGACCTCCACCATGGCCGGCTACCTGGTCAAGGAGATCCAGGACGTCTACCGGCTGCAGGGCGTGAAAATCAACGACAAGCACATCGAGGTCATCCTGCGCCAGATGCTGCGCAAGGTGGAGATCATCAACGGCAACGAAAGTCGCTTCCTCAAGGGCGAACAGGTGGAAAGATCCCGCGTCCTGGAGGAGACCGAGCTGCTGCTGAGGTCCGGCAAGCAGCCGGCAGAGTGGGCGCCGCTGCTGCTGGGCATCACCAAGGCCTCGCTGGCGACCGAGTCCTTCATCTCGGCGGCCTCCTTCCAGGAGACCACCCGGGTGCTGACGGAGGCATCGGTACGCGGCAGCCGCGATCCCCTGCGCGGTTTGAAGGAGAATGTCATCGTCGGGCGCCTGATTCCGGCCGGTACCGGCCTGGCCTACCACGCGGCGCGCCACCGCCAGCGCGAGGTCATTCCCATGGATATATCCGAGGAAATGGCGGCCGTGGATGCGGTGGATGAGGGGCAGGTGGAGGGCGTGACGGCGTCCTCCGCGGCCGGATCTTCTGCAGAAGAATAGAAATCAACCTTGACAGGGCAGTGCCCTGCTTCTAAAATTCCGCTCCTTTCGACAGGCCGGTCCTACCGGCCTGTCGTTTGTTTTCAGCTACAGAATAATTTCGATCTAATTCTCGGGGTTTTGTTGAGTAATGGCCACAATCAATCAATTAGTACGCAAGCCGCGCTCCCGTAAACGGGAAAAAAGTACCGTCCCGGCGCTGGAGGCCTGTCCCCAGAAGCGCGGTGTCTGCACGCGCGTCTATACCACGACCCCGAAGAAGCCGAACTCGGCGCTGCGCAAGGTCGCGCGCGTGCGGCTGACCAACGGTTTCGAGGTCACCACATATATCGGTGGTGAGGGTCACAACCTGCAGGAGCACTCGGTGGTGCTGATCCGCGGCGGCCGTGTCAAGGATTTGCCGGGTGTGCGTTACCACACCGTGCGCGGCAGCCTCGACACCTCCGGCGTCACCAGTCGCCGCCAGGGCCGCTCCAAGTACGGTGCCAAGCGCCCGAAGTCATAGTCCAGGTCGAACAACGAACAGCGATTTGAGAAAGCACAATGTCCAGAAGAAGAGTTATTGGTTCACGTGAAATCCTGCCGGATCCCAAGTACGGGAACCTGATGCTGGCCAAGTTCATCAACATGGTCATGGAATCGGGCAAGAAGTCCGTTGCCGAGCGCATCATCTACGGCGCGCTCAGCCAGATTGCCGGCAAGGGCAACAAGGATCCGGTTGAAGTGCTGGACAAGGCGCTGGACAACGTGCGCCCGATGGTCGAGGTGAAGTCCCGCCGTGTCGGTGGCGCCACCTACCAGGTGCCGGTCGAGGTGCGCCCGATACGCCGCACCACGCTGGCCATGCGCTGGGTGCTGGATGCCGCGCGCAAGCGCAGCGAGAAGTCCATGCCGCTGCGCCTCGCCGGCGAGCTGATGGATGCGGCCGAGAGCCGCGGTGCCGCGGTGAAGAAGCGTGAAGACACACATCGCATGGCGGAAGCCAACAAGGCGTTCTCGCATTACCGCTGGTAAGCAGACGCCAGAATATTACAGACGAGCAGGATACGACCGTGCCCAGAACCACACCCATCGAGCGCTACCGTAACATCGGTATTTCCGCGCACATCGATGCCGGCAAGACCACGACGACCGAGCGTGTCTTGTTCTATACGGGTGTGAGTCACAAAATCGGTGAAGTGCATGATGGTGCCGCGGTGATGGACTGGATGGAGCAGGAGCAGGAGCGCGGCATCACCATTACCTCCGCCGCCACGACCTGTTTCTGGGCCGGCATGGGCAAGCAGTACCCGATGCACCGCATCAATATCATCGACACCCCCGGCCACGTCGACTTTACCATCGAGGTGGAGCGTTCCATGCGTGTGCTGGACGGCGCCTGCATGCTGTACTGCGCGGTCGGCGGCGTGCAGCCGCAGTCGGAAACGGTCTGGCGCCAGGCCACCAAGTACAAGGTGCCGCGCCTTGCCTTCGTCAACAAGATGGACCGCGCCGGCGCTGATTTCTTCAAGGTCGAGCGTCAGCTGCGCGAGCGCCTGCATGCCAGCCCGGTACCGGTGCAGATTCCGATCGGTGCGGAAGACAAGTTCCGGGGCGTCGTCGACCTGATAAAGATGAAGGCCATCCTGTGGAGCGAGGAGGACATGGGTACCGCCTTCACCTACGAGGAGATCCCGGCCGGGTTGCTGGACACCGCCCGGACATGGCGTGAAAAGATGCTCGAGGCCGCGGCCGAGGCCAGCGAAGACGCTGATGGAGAAGTACCTCGAGCAGGGCAACCTGGACGAGGAAGAAATCCGCACGGCGCTGCGCCGGCGCACCATCGATCTCGAGATCGTGCCGATGCTGTGCGGCTCCGCATTCAAGAACAAGGGCGTGCAGGCCATGCTCGACGCCGTCATCGATTACATGCCGGCACCGACCGAGGTTCCGGCCATCAAGGGTATCGACCTGGATTCCGAGCAGACGGTCGAACGTCATGCCGACGACAAGGAACCGTTCTCCGCACTGGCTTTCAAGATCGCGACCGACCCGTTCGTCGGTACGCTGACCTTTATCCGCGTCTATTCCGGGGTGCTCAAGTCCGGCGACAGCGTGCGTAACTCCGCCAGCGGCAACAAGGAGCGCATCGGCCGTATCCTGCAGATGCACGCCAACCAGCGCGAAGAACTGAAAGAAGTGCGCGCCGGTGATATCGCCGCCTGCGTCGGCCTGAAGGACATCGTGACCGGGACGACGCTGTCGGCACTGGATCATTCGGTCATGCTGGAGCGCATGGAATTCCCGGAACCGGTGATCTCCGTGGCCGTGGAGCCGAGAACCAAGAGCGACCAGGAAAAGATGGGTATCGCGCTGCAGAAGCTGGCGCAGGAAGACCCGTCGTTCCGTGTGCACACCGACCAGGAATCCGGCCAGACCATCATCTCCGGTATGGGCGAACTGCATCTCGAAATCATCGTCGAGCGCATGAAGCGCGAATTCAAGGTCGAGGCCAATGTCGGCGCACCGCAAGTGGCGTACCGCGAGACCATTCGCAAGTCGGTCGAGGCGGAAGGCAAGTTCGTGCGCCAGTCCGGTGGCCGCGGCCAGTACGGACATGTCTGGCTCAAGCTGGAGCCGCAGGAGCCGGGTATCGGCTACGAATTCGTCAACGGCATCGTCGGCGGTGTGGTGCCGAAGGAATACATTCCGGCGGTGGACAAGGGTATCCAGGAACAGCTGCAAAACGGCGTGGTTGCCGGTTATCCGGTGGTGGACGTCAAGGTCACGCTGTACGACGGTTCCTACCACGACGTGGACTCCAACGAAATGGCGTTCAAGATCGCCGGCTCCATGGGTTTCCGGGACGGCGCACTCAAGGCCAGGCCGGTGCTGCTCGAGCCGATCATGGCGGTCGAGGTGGAGACGCCGGAAGAATACATGGGTGATGTCATGGGCGACCTGAACCGCCGCCGCGGCATCATCGGCGGCATGGAGGACAATGCCGGCATCAAGCTGCTGCACGCCGATGTGCCGCTGGCCGAGATGTTCGGTTACTCGACCTCGCTGCGCTCGCAGACCCAGGGTCGTGCGACCTATACGATGCAGTTCAAGAAATACGCGGAGGCCCCGGCCAACGTCGCCGATGCTGTCGTCAAGAAGGCATCCTGAGCTTTTTTAATCTGACGAACATAGAGGAATACAGTCGTGTCAAAGGAAAAATTTCAACGAACGAAGCCGCACGTGAATGTGGGAACGATTGGACACGTGGATCACGGGAAGACGACGTTGACGGCGGCGATCACGAAGGTGATGGCGGAGCTGCGCGGTGGCGAATTCAAGGCCTATGACCAGATTGACAACGCACCGGAAGAACGTGCGCGCGGCATTACGATTGCGACGGCGCACGTGGAGTACGAGTCGGAGGCGCGTCACTATGCGCACGTGGACTGTCCGGGGCATGCGGATTATGTGAAGAACATGATCACGGGTGCGGCGCAGATGGACGGTGCGATTCTGGTGGTGAGTGCGGCGGACGGTCCGATGCCGCAGACGCGCGAGCACATATTGCTGAGTCGTCAGGTCGGTGTTCCGTACATTCTGGTGTACATGAACAAGGCGGACATGGTTGACGATGCGGAGCTTCTGGAGCTGGTAGAGATGGAGATCCGGGAGTTGCTGGACAAGTATGATTTTCCGGGGGATGACACGCCGATTGTGACGGGATCTGCACTGAAGGCGCTGGAGGGTGACACGAGCGACATTGGTGTGCCGTCGATTGTGAAGCTGGTTGAGGAGATGGATCGTTACATACCGGAGCCGGAGCGTGCGATAGACGGTGGTTTTTTGATGCCGGTGGAGGATGTATTTTCGATTTCGGGCCGCGGCACGGTGGTAACGGGACGTATCGAGCGCGGGATTGTGAAGGTCGGCGACGAGATCGAGATTGTGGGTATCAACCCGACGATGAAGACGACGTGCACGGGTGTGGAGATGTTCCGCAAGTTGCTGGACCAGGGGCAGGCGGGTGACAACGTGGGTGTATTGCTGCGCGGCACGAAGCGCGAGGAAGTGGAGCGTGGACAGGTGTTGTGCAAGCCGGGCAGCATCAAGCCGCACACGAAGTTCGAGTGCGAGGTGTACGTGCTGAGCAAGGAAGAGGGTGGTCGTCACACGCCGTTTTTCAGCAATTACCGACCGCAGTTTTATTTCCGCACGACGGACGTGACGGGTGCGGTGGATTTGCCGGAAGGAGTGGAGATGGTGATGCCGGGTGACAACGTGAAGATGACGGTGTCGCTGATTGCGCCGATTGCGATGGAAGACGGGCTGCGCTTCGCGATTCGCGAAGGCGGCCGCACCGTCGGTGCCGGCGTGGTGTCGAAGATTATCGAATGATGTAAGGGTCGTGCCCGGCCTGTGCCGGGCACACGAATCCGTAGGAGCGGATCTCATCCGCGACAATCGCGCTTGAGAAGCGCTCCTACACAAATGCTTTTTCGAAAAGTGAAAGATTGATTATGAGCAACCAGAGAATCCGGATCCGCCTCAAGGCCTTCGACCACCGCCTGATCGATCAGTCGGCCGCGGAGATCGTCGAAACAGCCAAGCGCACCGGCGCGCAGGTACGCGGGCCTATCCCGCTGCCGACCCGCAAGGAGCGTTTTACCATCCTGATTTCGCCGCACGTCAACAAGGATGCGCGGGACCAGTACGAGATCCGGACGCACAAGCGCCTGATGGATATCGTCGATCCGACGGAAAAGACGGTCGATGCGCTGATGAAGCTGGATCTTGCCGCCGGCGTGGATGTTCAGATCAAGCTGAACTAGTGGATAACGAGATGACTATCGGAATTGTAGGACGCAAGGCAGGCATGACGCGCATCATCGGTGATGACGGCGTCACCGTGCCGGTAACGGTGATCGCGGTCGAGCCGAACCGCGTGACGCAGGTCAAGACCGCCGATTCGGACGGCTACCGTGCGCTGCAGGTAACCACCGGCAATCGCAAGCCCTCACGCGTGACCCGCCCCATGGCAGGTCATTTCGCCAAGGCCGGTACCGAGGCGGGTCGCGGTCTGTGGGAATTCCCGCTGGCCGACGGCGAGGGTGATGACATCCAGGTCGGCAGCGAGATCAATGTCGCGATGTTCGAGGCCGGGCAGAAGGTCGACGTCACCGGAACCTCGATCGGCAAGGGTTTTGCCGGCGTGATCAAGCGCTATCACTTCAGCATGCAGGATGCGACGCACGGTAACTCGCTGTCGCACCGGGCGCCGGGTTCCATCGGTCAGAACCAGACCCCGGGACGCGTCGTCAAGGGCAAGAAGATGTGCGGCCACCTCGGCAACGTGCGTCGCAGCACCCAGAATATCGAGGTGGTGCGAGTCGATGCCGAGCGTAACCTGCTGCTGGTGAAGGGCTCGGTACCGGGCGCCAGGGGTGGTGATGTGATCATTCGTCCGGCAGTCAAGGCGCGCTAGGAGTATTACGATGGATTTACAGTTACAAGGTGCCAAGGCGAAAATCAAGGTCTCCGACGTCGTCTTCGGCCAGGACTTCAAGGAAGCGCTGGTTCACCAGGTCCTGACGGCCTGCATGGCGAGCGCGCGGTCCGGCAATTCGCAGCAGAAGACCCGCTCCATGGTCAGGGGCGGCGGCATCAAGCCGTGGCGCCAGAAGGGTACCGGCCGGGCACGTGCCGGCACCATCCGCAGCCCGCTGTGGCGTGGCGGCGGCAAGGTGTTCGCGTCCGTGCCGCGCAGCTATGCACAGAAGGTCAACCGCAAGATGTACCGTGCGGCCATGCGCTCGATCCTGTCCGAGCTGCTGCGCCAGGACCGTCTGCTGACGATCGAGTCGTTCGATGTTGCGGCGCCCAAGACGCGGGAACTGGCCGGCAAGCTGAAGGGACTGGGTCTGGACAACGTGCTGATCGTGTCCGACTCGGCGGATGACAACCTGTATCTGGCCGCACGCAACCTGCCGCGGGTCGCCGTGTGTGATGTGACCGATGCAGACCCGGTGAGCCTGGTCGGTTTCGACAAGGTACTGATGACCACCGGGGCGTTGAAGCAACTCGAGGAGCGTCTCGCATGAACCGGGAACAATTGATGAAGGTGCTGCTGGCCCCGATCGTGTCGGAGAAGAGCACACGCCTGTCCGACGCGAGTCGCCAGTACATATTCAAGGTCCTGCCCGGTGCCACCAAGCCGGATATCAGGAAAGCCGTCGAACTGATGTTCGACGTAAGGGTCAACAGCGTCCAGGTCAGCAACGTGCACGGCAAGGTCAAGCGTCACGGCGCCACCACCGGAAGGCGGGCTGACTGGAAAAAGGCCTACGTGACCCTGGCCGAAGGGCACGACATCGATTTCATGGGAGCGGAGTAGATTGCGCTCAGGGCGCGACCTTTGCACAAGGGAACAGTATAATGTCACTCGTTAAAGCCAAACCAACCTCGCCCGGCCGGCGCTTTGTCGTCACCGTGAGAACACCGGAGCTGCACAAGGGCAAGCCGCATGCCGCGCTGCTCGACGTGAAGCGCAAGAACGGCGGCAGGAACAATGCCGGTCGTATCACCACGCGCCACCATGGCGGCGGGCACAAGCAGCATTATCGCGTGGTCGACTTCAAGCGTGACAAGCTCGGCGTGCCGGCGAAAGTGGAACGCATCGAATACGATCCGAACCGCTCGGCGCATATCGCCCTGCTGCTCTACGCGGATGGCGAACGGCGCTATATCCTGGCACCCAAGGGCGTCAAGGCGGGTGACGAGGTTCGCAACGGCAGCGACGCGCCGATCAAGGCCGGCAATGCCATGCCCATGCGCAACATCCCGGTAGGTGCCATGGTGCACAACATCGAGATGAAGCCGGGCAAGGGCGGCCAGCTGGCACGCAGTGCCGGCAGCAGCGCCCAGCTGGTGGCGCGCAGCGGCGATCACGCCACCCTGCGCCTGCGTTCGGGTGAAATGCGCAAGGTGCTTGCCGACTGCTTCGCCACCATCGGCGAGGTCGGCAACACGGAACACGGCCTGCGTTCGCTCGGCAAGGCCGGCGCCACGCGCTGGCGCGGCAAGCGTCCGACGGTGCGCGGTGTTGCCATGAACCCGGTCGATCATCCGCACGGCGGTGGCGAGGGTCGCACCTCGGGTGGCCGTCACCCGGTGAGTCCGTGGGGCACCCCGACCAAGGGTTACCGCACGCGCAGCAACAAGCGCACGGACAAGATGATCGTCAGACGGCGCAACAAAAAGTAATCATTGAGGATTCGAGACAGTGGCACGTTCAATCAGAAAAGGTCCGTTCATTGACAACCACCTGCAGCAAAAGGTGGACAAGGCGGTTGCCGAGCGCAACAAGCGTCCGATCAAGACCTGGTCGCGTCGATCCATGGTGATCCCGGAAATGGTCGGTCTCACGATCGCCATTCACAACGGCCGCCAGCATGTGCCGGTACTGATCAATGAAAACATGGTCGGTCACAAGCTCGGCGAGTTCGCCCTGACGCGGACGTTCCGCGGACACGCAGCCGACAGAAAGTCGAAGTAAGAGGATAGAGAGATGCAGGTCAGCGCGACATTGAAACAGGTGCATATCTCGCCGCAGAAGGCCCGCCTGGTGGCAGACCAGGTGCGTGGCTTGCAGGTCGAGAAGGCGCTCAACCTGCTGCTGTTCAGCGACAAAAAGGCGGCAGGTATCGTGCGCAAGGTGCTGGAGTCCGCTATCGCCAACGCGGAGCACAACGAGGGCGCCGACATCGATGAACTGAAGGTTGCGGCCATCTTCGTCAACGCAGGCACGCACACTGAAGCGTTTCCGCGCGCGTGCCAAGGGCCGTGGTAACCGGATTCTGAAACGTACCAGCCACATCACCGTAACGGTGGGTGACTGACAGGACTAACAGGCAGAGGCAGATAGCAGCATGGGTCAGAAAGTACATCCAACAGGCATACGGCTTGGCATCGTCAAGGACTGGACATCCACGTGGTATGCCGGCGCCGGTGACTATGCCGACTACCTGAACATGGATCTCAAGATCCGTGACTTCATCAAGAAGCGCCTGTCGCAGGCGTCGGTGAGCCGCATCCAGATCGCGCGCCCTGCACACAATGCCGTGATTACCGTGCATACTGCGCGCCCCGGCATCGTGATCGGCAAGAAGGGCGAGGACATCGACAAGCTGCGCAAGGAAGTGTCGGAGAAGATGGGCGTGCCGGTGAACATCAACATCGAGGAGATCCGCAAGCCGGAACTCGACGCGCACGCTGGTTGCCGAAAGTGTCGCGCAGCAGCTGGAGCGCCGCATCATGTTTCGCCGCGCCATGAAGCGCGCGGTGAGCAACTCCATGCGCATCGGTGCGCAGGGGATCAAGATCAAGGTCGGTGGCCGTCTGAACGGCGCCGAGATCGCCCGCAACGAATGGTATCGCGAGGGCCGTGTGCCGCTGCATACGCTGCGCGCGGATATCGATTACGGCACCGCCGAAGCCAATACCACCTATGGCAAGATCGGCGTCAAGGTCTGGATCTTCAAGGGCGAGGTCATCGGCAAGGAAGAAGAGGCCGAGGCGGAAGGCGCGCGCAAGGCGGCTTCCTGATAGCGGAGAGCGACAGACATGTTACAGCCCAAGAGAACAAAATTTCGCAAGCAGCAGAAGGGTCGCAACCGCGGCCTGGCGCAGCGCGGCAGCAAGGTCAGCTTCGGTGAATACGGCCTGAAGGCGACCGACCGTGGACGCATGACCTCGCGCCAGATCGAGGCGGCGCGCCGCACCATCACGCGCTTCGTAAAGCGCGGTGGCAAACTGTGGATTCGCGTGTTTCCGGACGTGCCGATTACCAAGAAGCCGATTGAGGTACGTCAGGGCAAGGGCAAGGGCAACGTCGAATACTGGATTGCCCAGATCCAGCCAGGCCGCATGCTGTATGAAATCGAAGGCGTTTCGGAAGACGTGGCACGCGAGGCCTTCAAGCTGGCGGCGGCGAAACTGCCCTTCAAGACAACCTTTGTAGCACGGACGGTGATGTGATGAATGCCGCGGATATGAGAAGCAAGACAGTCAGCGAGCTGAAGCTGGAGCTGGAGAATCTGCTGCGCGAGAAATTCAATCTCAGCATGCAGCGCGGGACTGGCCAGCTGTCGCGCCCGGACCAGATCACCAAGGTACGCAAGGATATTGCCAGGGTCAACACCGTGTTGAACGAGAAAGCGAAGGCGGGCAAGCAGGTATGAACGAGACGAACCAGACAATCCGCACGGTAACCGGCAGGGTTATCAGCGACAAGATGGACAAGACGGCCACCGTGCTGATCGAGCGCAAGGTCAAGCATCCGGTGTACGGCAAGTACATCCGGCGTTCGACCAAGCTGCACATCCATGACGAGAACAACGCCTGCCGTGAAGGTGACCTGGTTACGATCCAGGAATGCCGGCCGCTATCCAAGACCAAATCGTGGAAGCTGGTCGAGGTTGTCGGACGCAGCGAATAAACCGCGCCCGGTTAACGTAACGAGACAGAACGGAAAAACAGCATGATACAGATGCAGACAATTCTTGATGTGGCGGACAACAGCGGCGCGCGCCGTCTGATGTGCATCAAGGTTCTGGGTGGTTCGCACCGCCGCTATGCGCGCATTGGCGACATTATCAAGGTCAGTGTGAAAGAGGCGATACCGCGCGGCAAGGTGAAGAAGGGCGACGTCTACAATGCCGTCGTGGTGCGTACCCGCAAGGGTGTGCGCCGTCCCGACGGATCGCTGATTCGCTTCGACGGCAACGCGGCCGTGCTGCTGAACAACCAGCTGCAGCCGATCGGTACGCGTATCTTCGGACCGGTGACGCGCGAGCTGCGCAGCGAGCGTTTCATGAAAATTATTTCGCTGGCACCTGAAGTGCTGTAGGAACAGATAATGAACAGAATCAGGAAAGGTGATGAAGTCATCGTCATCGCGGGCAGGGACAAGGGCAAGCGTGGCAACGTGCTGCGTGTAATGGCAGACGGCAGACTGGTGGTCGCGGACATCAATATGGTCAAGCGCCACACCAAGCCGAACCCGGGCCGGGGAGTGCCGGGCGGAATCGTCGAGAAGGAAATGCCGATCGATCCTTCCAATATCATGCTGTTCAACCCGCAGACGAACAAGGGTGATCGCGTCGGCTTCAAGATGCTCGACGATGGTCGCAAGGTGCGGTTTTTCAAGTCCACCAGTGAAGTGGTGGATGTCTGATTCGATGGTACAGAGACATGGCCAGGCTTAAACAGTTTTATACAGACTCCGTGGTTCCCGCGCTGATGCAGCAGTTCAGCTACAGCAACCCGATGGAGATTCCGCGTATCACCAAGATCACGCTCAACATGGGTGTGGGCGAGGCCGTCGCCGACCGCAAGGTGATGGAGCATGCGGTGGGAGATATGACGAAGATCGCCGGCCAGAAACCGATCGTGATCAATGCGCGCAAGTCGGTCGCCGGCTTCAAGGTGCGCGAGGGCTGGCCGGTTGGCTGCAAGGTGACCCTGCGCCGCGACCAGATGTACGAATTCCTGGATCGGCTGATCAACATCGCCATCCCGCGTATTCGTGACTTCCGCGGCATGAACCCGAAGGGATTCGACGGGCGCGGCAACTACAATATGGGTGTCAAGGAGCAGATCATCTTTCCGGAAATCGATTACGACAAGATCGATGCCCTGCGCGGCATGGATATTACATTCACGACAACGGCAAAAACGGATGAAGAGGGACGCGCCCTGCTGGCTGCATTCAACTTCCCGTTCAGGCACTGAGGCAGAGATATGGCGAAGAATTCAATGATCGCTCGCGAGAGCAGGCGTGCACGCACAGTCAAGCGCTATGCCGCCAGACGCGATGCGCTGAAAGCGATTATCAAGAGCCCCACGGCGTCCTACGACGAGCGCTACCAGGCGCAGATGAAGCTGCAGGAGCAGCCGCGTGATGCAAGCCCCGTGCGCAAGCGCAACCGTTGTCGTGTGACCGGTCGCCCGCACGGCTACTACCGTAAATTCGGACTGTCCCGGAACAAGTTGCGCGAGGCTGCCATGCGCGGCGACGTTCCCGGTCTGGTCAAGGCAAGCTGGTAAACGATTATGATGACAGATCCGATTGCAGATTTTCTGACCCGTATCCGTAACGGGCAGACTGCCAGCAAGACACAGGTGAGCATGCCGTCCTCGCAGCTGAAGTGCGCGATTGCGCAGGTGCTGCAGAATGAAGGCTACATCAAGGGCTTTTCCGTCTCCGAGGCGGACGGCAAGCCGGTACTGTCTGTAGAGCTGAAATACTACAACGGCAAGCCGGTAATCGAGACTATCCAGCGTGCCAGTCGACCGGGACTGCGCCTGTACAAGGGCAAGGAAGAGATTCCGAGTATCCAGAACGGCCTTGGTGTGGCGATCATTTCGACTTCCAAGGGTGTGATGAGCGACCGCCAGGCCCGCGAGGCCGGACAGGGCGGTGAAGTGCTCTGCTTCGTGAGTTAAGCCAGGCGGGTTATAGACATGTCAAGAGTTGCAAAAATGCCGGTTGTGCTGCCCAAGGCGGTGGAAATCACCGCCAGCGGCCAGCAGGTGACGGTAAAGGGCCCCAAGGGGACGCTGTCGCATACCATTCACGACCTTGTCGAGATGGTGCGCGAGGAAGGCGAGCTGACGTTCCGCGCGCGGAACGAGTCGCAGGCAGCCAATGCGCTGGCCGGCACTACCCGTGCGATTCTGAACAACCTGGTCATGGGAGTCAGCGACGGATTCGAGCGCAAGCTGGAACTGGTCGGCGTCGGATACCGTGCCCAGGCCAAGGGCAAGGTGCTGAACCTGACGCTGGGTTTCTCGCACCCGGTGGATTACGAATTGCCGGAGGGCGTGACCGCCGAGACCCCGAGCCAGACCGAAATCCTGGTCAAGGGTTGCGACAAGCAGAAGGTCGGCCAGGTCGCCGCGGAAATCCGCGCTTACCGTCCGCCGGAGCCCTACAAGGGCAAGGGTGTTCGCTACTCGGACGAAGTTGTCGTCCGCAAAGAAGCGAAGAAGAAATAGGCATTATTCAGGCAGGCACTGGTTATGGACAAGAAACAGACACGTTTGCGCCGCGCACGGCGCACCCGCTCCCACATCAAGAAACTGGGGGCAAACCGGCTGTGCATTCACCGTACGCCGCGCCACATCTATGCGCAGGTCATCTCGCCGGAAGGCGACCGCGTCATGGTCAGCGCATCCACGCTGGACAAGGACGTGCGCAAGGATATCGGCAAGACCGGCGATACCAGCGCCGCCATTGCGGTCGGCAAGATGATCGCCGAACGTGCCAAGGGCGCCGGTATCACGCATGTTGCGTTCGACCGTTCCGGTTTCAAATATCATGGCCGCGTGAAAGCGCTGGCCGATGCCGCACGTGAAGGCGGCCTCGAATTCTGATCAAGGGCTGAGTTATGGCAAGGGTAGAATCACAGGTACAGGGCGACGGTCTGCTGGAAAAGCTGGTCACCGTCAATCGTGTCGCGAAGGTTGTGAAAGGCGGACGCCAGTTCGGCTTCACCGCGCTGACCGTGGTCGGTGACGGCGAAGGACGGGTCGGTTACGGTTATGGCAAGGCGCGTGAAGTGCCGGTAGCCATCCAGAAGGCCATGGAATCTGCGCGCAAGAACATGATCAGCGTCGCCCTCAAGGAAGGTACCCTGCAGTACCCGCTGACCGCGCGCCACGGCGCCGCCAAGGTCTACATGCAGCCGGCCTCGGAAGGTACCGGAATTATCGCCGGGGGCGCCATGCGCGCCGTGTTCGAGGTGGTCGGGGTGCACAACGTGCTGGCCAAGTGCATTGGATCCAGCAACCCGATGAACGTGCTGCGCGCCACCATACGCGGCCTGGAGCAGATGCGTTCGCCGGAAGAGGTCGCCAGCAAGCGCGGCAAGACGATCAAGGAAATCCTGGAGTAAGAACATGGCTGCAACCAAGAAGATCAGGGTAACGCAGACCCGCAGCGTCTACGGGCGCCTTCGGAGCCACCGCGACACCGTGCGCGGCCTGGGACTGCGTCGCATGCATCACACCGTCGAGCTGGATGACACGCCCGAGGTGCGCGGCATGATCAACAAGATCCAGTACATGCTCAGGATCGAGGACTAGAACATGAGATTGAATACACTGAAGCCGGGTGCCGGCAGCAGGACGAATGCCAGGCGCGTCGGGCGCGGCATCGGCTCCGGGCTGGGCAAGACCTGCGGTCGTGGCCACAAGGGGCAGAAAGAGCGCTCCGGCGGTTTCCACAAGGTCGGTTTCGAGGGCGGCCAGATGCCGTTGCAGCGGCGCCTGCCGAAGTTCGGCTTTTCCACCGCCAAGTCGCGCAGTACCGGCGAGATCCGCCTGCATGAGCTGGCAGGTGTGGATGCCGAGGTGATTGACCTGGATGCACTGAAGAAGGCGAACCTGATTGCGCGCAGCATCACGCGTGTCAAGGTATTCGCCTCGGGCAAGCTCGACAAGGCTGTGACCCTGAAGGGGCTGCAGGTGACACGCGGCGCACGTGCCGCCATCGAATCTGCCGGGGGCAGGATCGAGGACTAAATGGCTACCGGTCCCTCCATCTCGGGCGCTGCCGCGGGTTTCGGTCAGCTGAAAGAGCTGCGTCAGCGGCTCTTTTTCGTCATTGGCGCCATCATCGTGTTCCGCATCGGATCCTTTATTCCGTTGCCGGGCATCGATCCGCACGTGCTGGCGGCGCTGGTCGAACAGCAGCGCGGCACCATCCTGGAAATGTTCAACATGTTTTCCGGCGGTGCGCTCGAGCGCCTGTCGCTGTTCGCGCTCGGCATCATGCCCTATATCTCGGCCTCCATTATCATGAACCTGCTGACCGTGACGGTGCCGTCGCTGGAGCAGCTCAAGAAAGAAGGGGGCGAGGCCGGCCGCCACAAGATCACCCAGTACACCCGCTACGGCACGGTGGGCCTGGCGACCATGCAGGCGTTCGGTATCTCAACCGCGCTGCAGGCGCAGCAGGTGGCCGGCAGTGGCCTGGTGCTGAATCCCGGCCCGGCTTTCGTGCTCACCGCGGTGGTGACGCTGGTTACCGGCACGGTATTCCTGATGTGGCTCGGCGAGCAGGTCACCGAGCGTGGCGTCGGTAACGGCATCTCGATCATCATCTTTTCCGGTATCGTCGCCGGCCTGCCGTCGGCGATCGGCGGCACGCTGGAACTGGTGCGCACCGGTGAAATGAATTTCATGACCATCCTGCTGCTGTTTGCGCTGGCGCTGGCAGTGACCGGCTTTGTGGTGTTCGTCGAACGCGGCCAGCGCCGTATCACGGTAAACTATGCCAAGCGCCAGCAGGGCCGCAAGGTGTACGCCGCGCAGAGCACCCACCTGCCGCTGAAGCTGAACATGGCCGGCGTGATTCCGCCGATCTTCGCCTCCAGTATCATCCTGTTCCCGGCGACCATGGGCAGCTGGGTCGGGCAGCACGAGGGCATGGACTGGTTGCGCGATATTGCCGCGACGCTGTCGCCGGGCCAGCCGCTGTATGTGATCTTCTATGCCCTGGCGATCGTGTTTTTCTGCTTCTTCTATACGGCACTGGTGTTCAACGCCAAGGAGACGGCAGATAACCTGAAGAAGTCCGGCGCGTTCATTCCGGGTATCCGTCCCGGCGACCAGACCGCGCAGTACATCGACCGTGTGATGACCCGGCTGACCACCGCCGGTGCCATGTATATCACGCTGGTGTGCCTGATGCCGGAGTTCCTGATTCTGTACTGGAACGTGCCGTTCTATTTCGGCGGTACGTCGTTGTTGATTATTGTCGTGGTGACCATGGATTTCATGGCGCAGGTTCAGACCCACCTGGTATCGCACCAGTACAGCGGGTTGATGAAGAAGGCGAACCTGAAAGGCCACGGCGGAACCGGCATGCTGCGTTAGTGGCGGTCTCTACAAGGGTGTAATGACATGAAAGTGCGTGCTTCGGTCAAGCGTATCTGTCGCAACTGCAAGATTGTTCGGCGCAAAGGTGTGGTGCGGGTCATCTGCAAGGATGGTCGCCACAAGCAGCGTCAGGGCTGAGCAGTCGCTGATATATGCAAGACATTGAAATAAATATGTATTTGAAACAAGCAACGCGGGTATCCCGGGTTCTTCCGGTGGATGTTTGTGTTTGATTTATTGGCCATAGGGGGTTATTCTTACCCGCTTTTTCGCGCCACGCTAAAACGTACTGAGTTGGAGAAGATCTAAATGGCTCGTATAGCCGGAATTAATATTGCAGATCACAAGCATACGATGATTGCCCTGACCGGTATCTACGGTATCGGCCGGGTGACCGCGCAGAAGATCTGCGACGCCACGGGCGTCAAGCGGGACATGAAGATCAAGGATCTCAGCGAGCCCGAGCTTGAAAAAATCCGCAACGAGATCGCGCAAGCTACACCGTGGAAGGTGACCTGCGCCGTACCGTGTCCATGAACATCAAGCGGCTCATGGACCTGGGCTGCTACCGCGGTATCCGCCATCGTCGCGGCCTGCCGCTGCGTGGCCAGCGGACCCGGACCAACGCACGTACCCGCAAGGGCCCGCGGCGTCCGATCCGCAAGTAACCCATCAACGAATCGACTAGATAAAACTGGAATCCAGGTATGGCAAAGGCACCTGTACGCAAGAAGGTGAAGAAGGATGTCGCAGACGGCATCGCGCATATTCACGCTTCGTTCAACAACACCATCATCACGATCACCGATCGCCAGGGCAATGCGCTGGCCTGGGCGACATCCGGCGGATCGGGTTTCCGCGGCTCGCGCAAGAGCACGCCGTTCGCCGCACAGGTCGCCGCCGAAAAGGCCGGTGAAAAGGTGAAGGAATACGGCATGAAGAACCTCGAGGTCGAGGTGAAAGGGCCGGGACCCGGCCGCGAATCTGCCGTGCGGGCGCTGAACAACTGCGGTTTCCAGATCACCAACATAACCGACGTAACGCCGATACCGCACAACGGTTGCCGGCCGCCGAAGAAACGCCGCGTGTAAGGGAAGGATAGAGATATGGCCAAGTACACCGGATCCAAGTGTCGCCAGTGCCGTCGTGAAGGCGGCAAGCTGTTCCTGAAAGGCGAGAAATGCTTCACTGCCAAGTGCGCCGTCGAGAGCCGTCCGTTCCCGCCAGGCCAGCACGGCCAGCGCCGCACGCGCCTGTCCGACTATGCCACCCAGCTGCGCGAAAAACAGAAGGTGCGCCGCGTCTACGGCATACTGGAGCGCCAGTTCCGCAACTACTACAAGAAGGCCGCCAGCACCAAGGGCTCGACCGGTGAGAACCTGTTGCAGCTGCTGGAGGGTCGTCTCGACAACGTGGTCTACCGCATGGGTTTTTCTGCCTCGCGCAGCGAATCACGCCAGCTGGTGCGTCACAACGCCATCAGCGTTAACGGCTCGCGCGTGAATATCCCGTCCTACCAGGTACAGCCGAACGACGTCATCACGGTAAACGAGAAGAGTCGCAACCAGCTGCGCATCCAGTCCGCCATGGACCTGGCCCAGCAGCGCGGCATCGCCGACTGGATCGATGTGGACGCAAAGAAGATGCAGGGCGTGTACAAGTCACGTCCCGAGCGCAGTGAACTGCCGGCCGATATCAACGAGCATCTGATCGTTGAATTGTATTCCAAGTAACACTTGAGGGACCTGTACATGCTGGGTAATGTCAACGAATTCCTGAAACCCCGTATCGTGGATGTCCAGGCGATCAGCAACAATCACGCCCGGGTTACGCTGGAGCCACTGGAACGCGGCTTCGGCCATACGCTTGGCAATGCATTGCGCCGTATCCTGCTGTCATCCATGCCGGGTACCGCCATCGTCAATGCGGAGATCGAGGGTGTGCTGCACGAGTACTCCACCATCGAGGGCGTGCAGGAAGACGTGATCGATATCCTGCTGAACCTGAAGAAGGTCGCGTTGCGGATGCATAGCCGCGACGAAGCCACCCTGACGCTCAGCAAGAAGGGCCCGGGTCCGGTCACCGCCGGCGACATCAAGCTCGACCACGACATCGAGGTCATCAACCCGGACTTCGTGATCGCCAACCTGACCAAGGCCGGCGAACTGAGCATGACCCTGAAGGTCGCCAAGGGCCGCGGCTATCAGCCGGCCACGCGCCGCGACGACGAGGAAAGCGAGGGCCGCACCATCGGCAGCCTGCAGCTGGACGCCTCCTTCAGCCCGGTCAGCCGCATCTCCTACAATGTCGACCGCGCCCGCGTCGAGCAGCGTACCGACCTGGACAAGCTGATCATCGACATCGAGACCAACGGCACCGTCGATCCGGAAGAGGCGATCCGTCACGCCGCGACCATTCTGCAGGACCAGCTGTCCGCGTTCGTCGACCTGCAGGCCAGTGCCCAGGAAGCCTCGACCGCGCCGGAAGCCGACATCGACCCGATCCTGCTGCGCCCGGTCGACGACCTGGAGCTGACCGTGCGTTCTGCCAACTGCCTGAAGGCGGAAAGCATCTATTTCATCGGTGACCTGATCCAGCGTACCGAGGTCGAGCTGCTCAAGACCCCGAACCTGGGCAAGAAGTCGCTCACCGAGATCAAGGACGTGCTGGCCACGCAAGGGCCTGTCACTGGGTATGCGTCTGGAGAACTGGCCGCCGGCCAGGCTCGCCAGCAAGAAAATCGAGGCCGTGACCGGCTGAAGCCACCACAGGATTTGAATCATGCGTCACCGTAAGTCAGGGCGGCAACTCAACCGCAACAGTTCACACCGCAAGGCCATGTTCCAGAATATGGCCGTGTCATTGCTGCGCCACGAGGCGATCAGGACCACGCTGCCGAAGGCCAAGGAACTGCGCCGCGTCGCCGAGCCGTTCATCACCATGGCCAAGAGCGATACCGTGCACAAGCGCCGAATCGCGTTCAACCGCCTGCGCGATCGCGAGGTGGTGAGCAAGCTGTTCAACGAACTGGGTCCGCGCTACAAGAACCGTCCCGGCGGTTACCTGCGCATCCTGAAGATGGGTGCCCGCACGGGTGACAGCGCACCGATGGCCTACGTAGAACTGGTCGACCGCCCGCAGGGCGAGACGGCTGCCGAATAGGCGCTGTTGCAACTGCATCGAGAAAGCCGGGCATTGCCCGGCTTTTTTATGTGCGGTGCGTGGTATCAAAACCAGTCTCGCGCCACGGCGCCAAGGCGCGAAGACGCATAGAAAAAAACACTTACCACAGAGTACACGGAGATCATGGAGCATGATCCAGCCCATCAGGGGCATGGATTGCGTTCAGGAGCGGGCGTTGACCGCGATGAAATCTCGTGTACGACTACATCGACGATGCACACCGGGAAGGTGGGGCTATTTTTTACGGGCATAGCCTCTCGACCGCTACGCGGTCTCATCTTCTCCGGAATCCCGGTGAGAAATGCGGGCTAGAACGCTTCCATCTCTACCTCCAGATAGGCGCGGCTCACATGCGGGCCTACCCTTATATCGAAACCTGCCCAGTTGCTGTATGCCGATAATGCTTCAGTGACGATAGGCTTCATCTCGTAATCTGCAATTTGCTGGTCATAGAGTTCCCGGACCTTCGATAGCAAGGTATCAAGATAAGTCCGGTAGTTCCGGGCTATCTCGACACCGCCGACACGCCCGTGTCCTGGCAGGTAGTATTTGAAGTTCTTTTCCATGATCATATCTATTGCAGCAATATTGCCAGCGAAACTCGCGTCGGCTTCCATAATGCCCAGCAGTCCGTTCCTGATCACATCACCTGTGAACAGCGCATCCTGGCCGACAACCTCGATCATTATGTCACTGTCGGTGTGGGCGGGGCCTGTGTGGTAAACCCGGAAACGGGTATCACCAACCTCGATGACATCACCGTCATTCACGACCCTGTCGGGGGCGATAACCTGTTTGCCACCCGCAGTTCCCCCGGTCAGTTTCTCAATCTGCGCAAGCCAGAACTCACCATCGGCGCCCTTCACCCTGTCTTTCATTGTCGGGTGCCCATAGATGATGGCATCAGGGTAGGCCCTTCTAATGCCTTCGTTACCGAGCCAGTGATCGCCATGGGCATGGGAATCAAAGACTGCAACAACGGGATTCTGTGTAATCGACCTGATCTTTCCGGTAACCATCTCACCTGCCCACGTGCTGCCGCCTGGATCGAACACAACAACACCGGCACTTGTAAGCACGATCACCGGATTGTTGCGAAAACCGTGATTGGTTTTATTCGGCAGATCAAACGGACCATAGATGATGTAAATAGTATCTGTGACCTGGACCAATGGATAATCGATACCGCTATTGCCTTGTTCCTCTGCGACCCCGCCCGGCGTGTAGACGAACAGCAAAACCGCCAGGGTCAGAAAAGCTGTATAGATCGGTGTTTTCATGACGGCCCTCCTCAGGCATATCAAGCCAGGCATCTCGTCTGGCATGAAACTGGAGATCCGGGCGAACTATCCTCAAATTCGTGTTGAGGTGTTTGTACTTCAGCTGACAATGGCTGAACGCTTCCACGGCCCTTTTGTGAAACACTAGCAGCAGGAGGTACTAGAATTATGTTGAAAAAATGGCGTAATTCCGGTTTTTTTATGAACTTTTAGAAACAAGAGGTTAGCAACGGACCCCTCCGGTCAATCAGATGCTGAGGGGCGCCGGAAATGCGAGGGATGCCCGAATGGACGTCAACAGACAGACTCCATTTCTGGTCGAGGGCTGGCAGGTGGATCCTGCCAGCGCTGAGATGACCCGTGATGGCAAGACCATCAAGTTGGAACCCAGGGTGATGGATGTGCTGGTTTATCTGGCCAGTCGGCCCGGGCAAGTCGTATCACGAGACGAACTGGAAGCAAACGTCTGGGTCGGAAGAGTCATAAGCTATGATGCATTAACCAGTACAGTACAGAAGCTACGCAGGGCATTCGCTGACGATGCACGGCAGCCCAGGATCATTGAGACCCTCTCAAAGAAGGGATATCGTCTTCTGGCACCCGTCAGTTTTCCTGATGCATCGTATCAAACTGACTCATCCAGTGAAAACGTTACACATGCGCCACGATACAGCAAGCCGTGGGTACTGGCGCTCACAGTCATCACCCTGATCATAGGGCTGGCAATGCTGGCTGCAGTCATGCGGTTTGGGCCGTGGGAAATTCCGGCAGACCTGGCCAACCAGGTGACCATGTCCAATTCCATTGCCGTCCTGCCGTTTGACAACCTGAGTGGAGATCCCGCCCAGGAGTATTTTGCCGATGGGATGACCGATGATCTGATCACCAGGCTGGCAAGGAATCCCGGCCTTCTTGTCATTGCGCGCGACTCATCTTTCCTTTACAAGGGCCGGTCTAATGACATTCGTGATGTGGCCGGGAAACTCAAGGTGCACTATATCCTTCATGGCAGCATTCGGCGAGCCGGCAAACATATGTGGTTCAATGCCCGGCTGATTGATGCTGCTACGGGCAGCTATCTATGGGCGGAACGATATGAAGGTTACGTGGGCGATATTTTCGATCTGCAGGATGATGTGATCGGCAACATACTCTCTGCCCTGTCAGTCAGGGGTGATGATGAGGAGCGATCTGCTGCCCGTCTCCGGCAAACCGGTAGTCCGGAAGCTTATGAGTATTTCCTGCACGGCCGCAATCGTTTTTTTCTGTACGCCAGCAAGGATGATAATCGCAAGGCGCGTGAACTTTATCAGAAGGCAATTGAACTCGACCCCGATTACGCCGAGGCCTATGCCATGCTCGCCTGGACCTTCACCTTTGAAGCGATGAACGGCTGGAGTGAGGTGCGCGAAGATTCGCTCGCGCAAGCCCGGGCTTTGGCCATGCATGCCATTACGATCGATAAGGAACTGCCCGTCGCCTATTTCGTAATGGGTCTCGTCTACAGGGAAAGGGGGGAGTATATGAAGGCCCTGGTGGAAGCAGAAAAAGCCATTGCCATCGATTCAAGCTATGCCAATGCGCATGTGCTGCTCGCAACACTGCTGTACTACGCAGGACGGCCGGAAGAGGGGCTGGAAAGGATAAAGGAAGCGATGAAAATCAATCCGCATCATCCTTACAACTATCCGTTCCATCTGGGCCAGGCGTATTTCATACTCGGACGCTATCAGGAAGCGATCGAGGCACTTGAAGCAGGACTCGGAACCAACCCATCCTCGGAGCGTATGCGAGTGTGGCTGGCAGCCGCTTATGCCCAGGACGGTCGTGAAGCGGACGCGAAATGGGAAGCCGAACAGGTATTGGCCCTGAATCCGGATTTCTCCCTGCAGCGTATCCGGCAGGCATTTCCATTCAAGGAGTCAGCAGATATTGAACGCTTTCTTGACGGCTTGCGGAAAGCCGGGATCACGCAATAGGTATCTTGTTCATCGAATGTCTCAAGCCGGTTTTTATCGAGACCCTCGCTCTACTGTATGGCTCGGTTATAGATGTGGTTGACAGTTTTAACGTAGTCACGCGTTTCGCGGTACGGCGGGATACCACCATAGCGATTCACAACATGTTCTCCGGCATTGTAGGCGGCGAGCGAGAGATCGAGATCACCCTCGTAACGATCCATGAGCCAGCGCAGATATGCCATGCCGCCCCTCAGATTCTCAATGGGGTCCCATATATCATCGACCTCGAAGCGACTGGCAGTCGCAGGCATTAGCTGCATCAGGCCGCTTGCATTCTTCGAAGAGCGGGCACGCGGATTGAAGCTGGACTCTACCTCCACGACCGCAAGCAGCAGATTCGCATCAAGCCCATAGCCGGGGGCCATCACGTTGATCCAGGCCTCGATTGTTGCGCGGTCCGGTTTCCCATGCCTCAGGGGGCAGCCGATATCCTTCGCCGGATGCACGCTGGGCAGCAGGTCCTCAAGAATCCGCTGTGAATGGGAGTCGCCGTGCTTTGCGGCCAGGTGAAACCACCCTGCCGCCAGCGCCTTGTCCGCCGGCACCTCCTGGCCGCTGAAGCGCATCCATCCCAGGTGGTAGGCCGCCGCGTTATCGCCCTGCAGGACGGCGATACAATGCAGGTTATAGACACTTGCGTCATCCAGGGCAGCGTGCTGACGGTATCGGGAACCTGTTGCATCATCCCCGGCCTCCACCGTACGCAGGGTACATGAAGCCCCTGCGAGGAGCAGTAAGACCAGTTTCCATGATAACCACCGTCGCTGCATAGCCATGCCGGTGCCGCCGATCTGCCTGAAACAATATTATTCTTCGTCTTGTTGTTCGTATATCCGGTACTTCCTGCCAACACTAGACCACAACACAGGATCACGCAATGTCGTGTGCTAACCGGCAGACGAAGGATGCTGGAGACAGGTGAATCACCTGGTTTTCTGCGTTCCGAGTACACCGGAATCCCGGAAATGGTACCTTCTGGCCGGTCCCCATCCTGCAGGATTGTCTTATATTAGATTTCGGTAAAAGGCGGGAGCCGACCCATTCCGGAAGTTTAGTATTTGGTTATATATATCTGTTGCTTGTATGGTTGGCCTAACAGTCAAGAAGGAAAAATTACATTCTGGCTGAATAAATAAGAATTAAATTTGCGGAGGAAACCCTATGAAGAAATCACGCTTACCGGGTGCGGTGTGTATATGTATATCCGTATATTCAGTTTTTTTTTGGCGAATGCTGCGCTAGTTACAAGCAACCTTAAATATGATTGCTTGCTCGGGGAAGCGCCATGAGATTTCAGCATTGTTGGCCGGAGATAGCCTTGTTTGTCGGCACGTTGGTCGTGTCCTCGCTTTCCAATGCTGCGCTGGTATCGCACCTGAATGGCCAGGCCGTTTACGATACCGACCTCAATATCACTTGGATGGCAGATTCGACTCTGGCGGTCAGCAATACTTTTGGTGTAAACGGTATCGGTATCACAACTGGTTCCATGGATTGGAATACAGCTCAAAGCTGGATCGGATCGATGAATGCCGCCAACTATCTTGGCTTCAGCGACTGGCGCTTACCAACAACACTAGTGCCAGACCCGACATGTGGCGGTTTTTTCGCGAACGTCAATTGTACAGGAAGCGAATTGGGGCATCTCTTTGAAATCGAACAAGCAAGCACATCCGGCCTATTCATTACAGCCGCTGAATACTATTGGTCTGATACTGAGTGCGGGTTAAATTGCGCATATGCCTATTTTTGGCATGGCCTTGGCGCTGGAGAGCAAGTTACATTTACGAAGGATCTTAACCCACATCCTGCCAGCTCGGTTTTAGCAGGGCTGTGCGATCCGGCGATGTCACCGTTGTCCCGGTACCCACCTCCTTCTGGCTGTTCGGCTCCGGCCTGCTGGGACTGGTCGGGGTGGCAAGGAAGAAAGCGGCTTAATGGAACCCGCCGAAACTGTCATAAGGTAGTTAGATAGGGTAATACGCCAATGAAGACAAACAATCCCAGAAAGAAAAAGTCTTCCTTGATGATCTGGATTATCGCATTGGCTGCTCTGGTACTTGTGGGGATACAACTGATTCATCCGGATGGCATACGCGGACTATTGAGAGACTTCGTAATCATGTTGATGTAATCAATTCTGAGGTCATTTCAAACACATAGAAAGCACTGGGAGGATATTAACCCTGCTTGCAGCAGTCTAGTATCTCACGCAGAAGGAATTCAGCCATCATCTGCCCCTCCCTGTCGCGATGCTCTGAATATTGCATGACGTAGCAGCCGTCATATTTTGTATGGTTCATTGTTGCCGAGAGCAGGGTTTCGTATAGCTTCCGCTCCTCGTGGATGTTGGCCAGGATTACGCGTGTTTTCATGTAGACATTGTCCAATATCAGAAATTGCTAAAGGACGGGAACCGACCCTAATCGGAAGTACAGCGTTTCGATCGGTTGAACTGGCAACTGAAGTCGGAAGTTCAGGAAAGCGTGAATGGGAACTCGAGCCACCAAACGCCTATTATCGGGTGGATTTTCATGAAATAGATAAGGTAAGCTCCCCGCCCCCTATCCTTTATGCTCCCCTAAGGAGACTCCTGACGATGTTGCGTAAAATTCTGCTGCCAACTATCTTTGTCATCCTAGGCTGGGGATTTTGGGTTAGTCCTGATTTCAAGACCATCGCTGCTGGAGTCTCCATCTTTTTATTCGGGATGCTGTCTCTGGAAGAGGGGTTCCAGGCGTTCGCCGGCGGCACCCTGGAGCGGATACTCAATAACACAACCGACAAGCTCTGGAAAAGCCTCAGTTTCGGTGTCATCAGCACCACCCTGATGCAGTCCAGCTCACTGGTCTCGGTAATCACCATCTCCTTCCTCAGCGCCGGCCTGCTCGATCTTGCCTCCGGGGTCGGGATCATCTTTGGTGCGAATATTGGTACCACCACCGGTGCCTGGCTGGTCGCCGGTTTCGGTCTGAAGGTCAAGATTTCTGCCTATGCGATGCCAATGCTGGTCTTTGGTGTGCTGTTGCTGTTCCAGAAATCCAAGAACCTGAAGGGCATCGGTTACATCCTGGTCGGCCTCGGTTTTCTGTTTCTCGGCATCCACTACATGAAAGAGGGTTTCGATGCATTCAAGGACAGCTTCGACTTGGCCAAGTTCGCTGTCGCCGGCTATCCCGGGCTGTTCCTGTTCGCCGGCATCGGCATCGCGGCAACGGTGGTGATGCAGTCCAGTCATGCCACGCTGGTGCTGACTATTACAGCGCTTGCTGCCGGGCAGATCACTTACGATAACGCGCTCGCGCTGGCTATTGGCGCAAATGTTGGTACCACCATCACCGCCATCATCGGCTCGATGAGCGCAAACGAACAGGGCAAGCGGCTGGCTGCCGCGCACCTCATCTTCAATCTAGTTACCGGTTTGATCGCGATCGTGTTTATCTATCAAATGATGGCGTCAGTCGAATGGATTAGCGCCCATGTCGGCATCGCCGAGGATGACTACACCTTGAAGCTGGCGGTATTCCATACCTTATTCAACATCATTGGCGTACTGGTGATGCTGCCGTTGATCGGCAGACTGGTCAGCCTGCTGGAAGGCCTGTTCAAACCCAAGGCCCTCCTTGTCAGCCAACCAAAATATCTGAACGATGCCACCATTGACTTCCCAGACACCGCGCTTGAGGCAATCCGGTTGGAGACTCTGCGGATCTGGGACCACACCATCAACATCCTGGCCGGGACTTTTGGCTTCGAGCGCGATCAGATCTGCTCTGACACCGACCTTGCGGTGGTAGCGCAGTCCCAGCGCAGACTGCCGTATTTCGATGTGGATGAGGCCTACGAACAACAGGTAAAAACACTGTACAGCGCCATCATCACTTTCATCACCCGTGCCGGATTCTCCTGGCAGGACGAGCAGTCAGGGGGCATCCACTGGTTGCGTGAAGCCAATCAGAACATGGTCGAGGCGATCAAGGCCAGCAAACACCTGCGTAAGAACCTTGTCACCGCGGTGGCATCGACAAACGAAGAACAGCGTGCGATCTACAATAATATGCGCGTTCAACTGTCACTGTTGATCCGGGAACTGGAAGAGGTTCGATCGGAGTCCGCCGATGAGTCCCCGGTGTTGTCGCTGGACCATCTGCGCCTGCTCCTGAATGATCTCTGCGAGAAATTCAACAGGCGCATGGCCGCAGCGATGACCGAAGGCCGGATATCGGGTGAGCTGGCGGTCTCGTTACTGAACGACTCCAACTACGCTCATGAGGTCTTTAGCAAGCTCGTGGAGATGGGCGAAACCCTGTTCGTAAGGCACAACCGCAGCCTCACTGATGCCGAGCATGAAGTGCTGTTGAGCGAAGACGAACTGGCCGAGCTCGAAAGCTGAAGCGCTTGTTGCCGATAGAAAGATAGAGTGCAGAGTCATTAACCCGAGAATCCACTATGAAAGAGAATAAACTCCTTACCCGCCTGGAAGGCTACCTCAACCTCAGCGCCAAACGCCGCAAGAAAAAGGCGGACGAACTAAAGGTGCTCATCGGGAAACTCAAGAAGAAGGAAAAGGCGCTGATCGCAGAGTCTCGCAAGGCCGGTAAGGGCAAGAAGCACGAAATACTGGAAAAGCGCTGCTTGGTCCTCCATGCACAACGCAAAAAAGGCCTGAAAGCACTGAAGAATATCAATAAGAAATAATGCGGCGATCAAGTATGGGGGCACTCTGCGTGCCGGGCCTTTAAGCGCTCCCGCGCAACATGGACTTGGATCCGTGTGGTCTAGTCTCCACCCCTGACGGGGAAACCTGCGGCTGTGCAATCGGCAACCCAGCCAATTTTTCATCGCCTAACTGGCCCCGGTTCGCGATGAACGATTAAGAGATGGGAGCGGCAAGTATTGCATAGCTGCCTTTCGCTGGTCGCCCGTATAGGTCAGGAGTTGGCCGGTTCCAGTCCTACACGAGACGCTTATATAAGATTTTATTAAAAGGCGGGAGTCGACCCAACTGAGATATTCACGCGCATACAACTCAGACTAAACTCATACTCTGCAAGAAAAGCCTGTATTAGTGATTTACAAACAGACACGTCATTCCTTGATCAGCATCAGTTACCCCGATCTCCGTAGCTGCTATATACAACACAACTAGTCAAACCAGACCAATATTAGAAGATTGGAAATAATCAGAGTTTAAAGAGGAGCATCATGAAGAAAAAACGCGTCTTTTAAGAGCTTTCAGCGCCTGTTTGTTTGCTCTCGTTACAGGAGGCAAGTAAAGATGGAAAGATCACGCAAAAATGGCTATCTATTTGTTGTTCTTTCAGCTCTCTTCACGTCATCGGCACACGCGGCTGTAGTGGTATATACAGATCGAGTAGCTTGGGAGACAGCCGTATTGGCGCTTCCTAGTGGACATATTCATGGTGACGTTAACTTTGAAGGAGATCCGCCTCGTGGTTTGTCTACCGGCGCAAACGCATTAAATCTACATTTCTTAACTATTGATATTGCCGGCGATCCTGGATTTAACGCAATAGACAACTCTGTCACACCTGATCCATTTTCGGATGTCTTGTCTCCAAACGGTTCGACGTATTATCTAGGTCATGTTGGACAAAGTGCACCATTACCTTCGCTAATCTTTATCGATCTGGAGAATTCTGTTCCAGCCTTCGCTGCTGACTGGGTTGTAGCAGGTAGCTTGTCTATTCAAATCGGAGGAACAACCGTATCGTTTGCAGATCACTTACCGACGGGTAATGGCTTTCTTGGGTTTGTTACCGATCTGATGCCTCCCGAGGCTGCATTAATTGCAAACTTGTCTAGCTCTGGCGAAGCGTTTTTTGGCATGGATGAAGTTCTCATTGTCGGCGTACCTATACCCGCCGCTATATGGCTCTTCGGCTCCGGCCTGCTCGGGTTGTTTGGGATGGCTAGGCGGAGGAAGCAGTCATGAAATCACGTCTGATCGGTGCGGTGTGCGCTGGCTTTTTTTCCCTTATTACAACTTCATCGAATGCGGCGCTCGTCGACAACGGCGGCGGGTTGATTTACGACACTGTGCTGGATATTACCTGGTCGCAGCCAGATGCCTTAAGAACCTGGGATGAAGCGAATACTTGGGCAGCAGGACTGACGCTTGGCGGGGTCAGCGGCTGGCGGCTGCCCTACATCAGTGTGGCGGCCGGAGTGGGGCCTACTAATACCTTCGTAAACTGCAACTCGGCGAGCGAGCTTGCCTGTCGTGACAACGAGCTGGGGTATATGTTCTGGCAAAACACCGACGGCACGGGCATCAGTCCCCTGTTTCCGACTATCTCTGGGACCTTCTATTGGTACGGTACTCTGTTTAGTTCCGAGGATGCATGGATATTCTTCTTCGGTATCGACGTCGGAGGAGGTGGTACCGGCGAGGCGGCCACCGACAGCATCCTCAACACTACCAACCTCACCTGGGCTGTTCATGCTGGCAATGTGGTACCGGTACCGGCTGCGGTCTGGTTGTTCGGCTCTGGCCTGCTAGGGCTGATTGGGATAGCCAGGAAGAAAACAACGTAACTAGCCACATAAGGATCAGTCGGGCTGAGATAATTAGAGCTACGGAGACAGTCCCATGATGGAATCACGTCTGTTGTGCGCAATGTGTGTGTTTATCATCACACTAATAGTAAGCAATCCGGCTCTTTCTGCACCAGTATTTCCCAGCGAAATCCAAGCGTGTGTTTCCACTTCAATCTGTTCTATCCCTACACTTGTCCGGCAAGCATCCACATTCAGTGCATATTCATACTCAGATGGAGGGACAGACAAATTCTTGTTTGAATACAGCTTATGGTCTTCATCTAACGAATCGACAAACTTCGTGACGACACAGCTAACCGGCGCAGCTTGGCTCAGCGCGAACGCGACATATGATCTGACACAGGAACGCCACTTATTTACTCTTTACCTTGACGGTGTTACGCCGACTCCCACTAATCTCTGGGTCTTTGATTCAGATGGTTTGAACGTAGGGTTAAGCATGCCTACCTCCGATCTCCTAGCCGGTAGCAGTTTTTTTCGCATGGGTTCGGACATCGCAAGCGGAGGCTTTTTTGAAGGCGATTTGGGGACCCATGGCGATCAAGGATCAGCGTTTAACGACCATAATTTTGTCCCATGCCTTGCACTTACTTGTGAAGTAGGAGCTACGTTAAATCTATTGAACATGCAATATCTACAGTCTGGATCGATAGCCGAGCTTAGTTTAAATCCAACAGATCAGAGAGGTATTCTTTATAGCCAATATAGGGATTATGAGCCTGATAACACATGGTATGTCTCTCAATCGTACGAAGTCGTTCCCATCCCAGCCGCCGTATGGCTCTTCGGCTCCGGCCTGCTGGGCTTAATTGGGATAGCAAGACGCAAGAAAGCAGCATAACCCTTCTATTAAGAGACGGCCCTTCGGGGCCGTTTTCGTATGAGCATAAATGTCGCGCTTTGGCCGATCCCTGTCCTATATGTAACTCTTATATAACGTTTCGCTAATCGGCGGAAGCCGACCCACAACGGACGTTCAGCAGTTACAAAGTTGCCGCACCCGTCCGAATTGCTCTTGACATTTGTTAGACTATGATCAGGTTACTATTCTTTCACTAAGAAGGCTATCCATAGTCAGCGGAGGTCAGGATGGACAAATCAATGATAACCGGCATTGTGATTGGCGGAATCGTAGTCACGGCTGGCGCGGCAATTGGGGGCTTCAACATGCTCAGCAAGAAAGAGCCCGCATACGCGGATGTGATCAATGTTGCCGAGGTTAAAGAGACTGTACAGACTCCGCGGGAGGTCTGTGAAGATGTAGCTGTTACCCGCCAACAACCGGTAAAGGATGAACACAAGATTCTTGGCACCGTAACAGGTGCGGTGATTGGTGGTGTGCTAGGCAACCAGTTAGGTGGTGGCAGCGGCAAGAAACTCGCCACAGTCGCTGGTGCGGCTGCCGGAGGCTATGCGGGCAACAAGGTGCAGGGGAACATGCAGGAAAAGAACACCTACACAGAAATAGAGAATCGTTGCCACACGGTCACCGATACCCACGACAGGGTCATCGGCTACGACGTCAGCTATCGCCTCGGGGATGAAGAAGGCAGTGTCCGTATGGACAACAAACCGGGGGATCGTATTCCGGTGGTTGATGGGCAGCTAATTCTGGAATCGCCCGACGCGGTCACGCCGTAATCACACATTAGTATTTTGTTCACACATCTGCAGACTGGACTGATTCTGCAATATCCAAAGCAATGGGATAAGGGTTTTATTAGCAGATTCTTCGCGCAAAGACGAAAAGAAAGCCTGGTAGCTATTTATATGTATCAACAGCGGCTCCTTCGGGAGCCGTTTTTCATTGTGCTGTATGTCCGAGATTGGCCGATAGTGTTGAAAAACTCTGCTACTAGAAATCGACCGCGCACGAGAGTGAGATGCTTTGTCATTTTGCAAAATATTTCGGATTTCAGGAAACTCTCATGCACGATTTCTACTTGAACATTATGACGTCAGCAGATCATTAGAGTATTTCAACACAATAGGCCGAAAGCGGAAGTACAGAATTCAATAGTGCGGCGGCCATCGGGTCGGCGTTTTCTTCAGTATTCACAACAAGCCTGTGCCGGCTCATTCCTTGATCGTGGCAACGTAGCGGTCGAGGCCATCTGCGATGGCTGTCCGGATCCGGCTGGAGGCAAGCTGCAGCCGGTCGCTGATCTCCTCAGGGTCACCCAGGTCGGTAAGATCCTCGGCCAGCCCCCGGTCAATTCCAGTCAGGGCACGTTCAACGACGTCCTGCAGATGCTGCAGATCCTCGATATACAGATCGGCCGGGATTGTCTCGCGCGTGCGTGCGTCAACCTCGTCATTCGATTTGTGGGTCGACTTTGCTCGGTTTTCAATGTACCACTGGATGCAGGGGCCCAGGTCATAAAGGTCGTGTGCGTATTTGGGCATGCCTTCCCTGGCCAGCTGGCAAATGCTGGCAGCGGGCAGATTCAGGCATTCAGCCAATACCGAATGTTCTACGATCATGTCGTCACCTCGCCAGCTAAACCGCGTCAGGTGTATGGGTATTATACCATATAAATAACAAGGTATATTGATTGCAGGGAGAGTAATTTTTATTTCAGTGCGGTCCGCATGACACGCTCGGGAAAAAAATAATCTGAATCTGAAAGGCTTCTTCCGGCCGTTTCACGAAGTACGGCAGTGCATTCACAGGGAATAACGAAGGGTAAGAAATGGGCTGTTCGACCTCGAATACCGGTCACTTCCTGGCAAGCCAGTAGCTGATGCAGAACAGTTACTGGCTTCCTGCTTCACGGGAATGACAATCATTCAGCTCCTGTATGCTCCGCGCCCTCTCTGGCAATTGTTTTTCTTTGCATCCTGATATCCTGGCGCGAGACAGTGTTGTATCTGAATTTTCTGCGTCTCAGCGCGGGTTCCTTTTCGTGATTTTCCTCCCGTCTATAAAAAATCCTCGATGAACCAGGCCGCGAAGGCGTGCCGGCCGGTGACGCCGGACTTGCGGTAGATGCCGGAGGCCTGCGCGCGCACGGTCTTTTCCTGCGTCTGGCGCAGGGCGGCGATCTCCTTGAAGCTCAGGCCCTTGAGCAACAACAGCCCGACCTCCTGCTCGCTGTCGGTAAGGTCCCAGTCGTGGAACTGGGCCTGGATGAGGCCGCCGAGTTGCCGGCGTGCCTCGGCCACCGCCGGTGGCGGGGCGGTGGCGGGATTGCGGTGCGCGGCAAGCTCGTGCCGTAGCTGTTCCAGCTCGCGGCGCTGCCGGCGCAGGTCGGCAAGCAACCAGAGCATGAGCGCACCCGAAACCACGATGACAGTTGCCTCCTCCAGCAGGTGCAGAACGGATGCACCCTGGCCAAAATCGGTGACGAAATCATACAGGTTGCCGAGGATGATGACGGACAGCACGGCGATGAGCAGTTTTTCTTTTATGTAGAACATGTTGTGGGTACCGTGCGTGGCGGTTTCGTGGTGCATCAGGCATGCGGCAAATGCCCCGTACGCCACAGGATGCGGCGTTTGCCGGATGTGTTCGGAACGACTGCGTATCATACTGCCCGGCAGCGTGTTCAATTATACGGAGTTGGGTGATGACTGATAATCTGGTTCGGGTCTGGGATCCGCTGGTGCGCCTGTTCCACTGGTCGCTGGTGGCCGCGTTCATCATTGCCTACCTAACCGGCGAGGAGGAGAGCCAGGTCCATATCTACGCCGGTTACTATATCCTCGGCCTGCTGGTATTCCGGGTCATCTGGGGGTTCATGGGTACCCGCTATGCCCGGTTCAGCGATTTCATCTACTCGCCGCGCCGTACCGTGCAGTACCTCAAGGGCCTGTTAGCCGGGAAGCCGGAACATTTCACCGGCCACAACCCGGCGGGCGGCTGGATGATTGTCATGCTGCTGGTGTCCCTGGCGCTGACCACCTACACCGGGCTGAAGTATTACGGCCTGGAAGGACATGGTCCGCTGGCCGCGGGCAACGTCGAGGCCACCCTGGTCGCGCCCGCCTATGCCGACGATGACGAACACAAGGGCCATGGCGAGGACGGCGAGCACTCGCCGGAGCAAGAGTTCTGGGAGGAGCTGCACGAAGTCTTCGCCAATCTCACCGTGCTGCTGATCGTGATTCATATCGCGGGTGTCGTCGTCGCCAGCCGGGTGCATGGCGAAAACCTGGTCCGGGCCATGATCACCGGCAGGAAGAACGTGCCCTGAGGGGTGCGCCGGCGCGTGGCGTGATCTGCCGGGCGATCAGTGCAATGCTGTCATCTGCAGCGGGCCGCGGATGATTTCCCGCTCGCGGAAGCGGAACGGTTCGCCCAGGCCGCGGATGATCGGCGGGTCACGCTCGTAGATATCACGGCTGAACAGGACCGTGCCGTCGTCGTCAACCGATGCCGTCCAGTACATCAGCAGGATGGTCACCGGTTGCTCCAGGCTGACGCTGCGTGTCTGCAGCGTATCGATGGCCCGCTCAAGGCGCCCGCGATCCCAGCCCGCGTTGCCCGCGAGCAGCAGCTCGGCCAGGTCGTAGGGGTGCTCGATGCGGATACAGCCGGAACTCAGGGCGCGTTCCGGTTTCGCGAACAGCGACTTGCTGGGTGTGTCGTGCAGGTAGACCGAATGCCGGTTGGGGAACATGAACTTGATGCGGCCAAGCGCGTTTTTCGGGCCGGGTTTCTGCCGGATCAGCCACGGGAAACTGTGGCCGTTATAGCGGCTCCAGTTGATGTTGCGTGCATCGACCGGGTTGCCCTGGTAGTCGATGACCTGCATGCCCTTCTCGGCCAGCTGGTTCGGGTTCCTGCGCAGTTCCGGCAGCAGGTCCTTGTCCAGCACGGTCGGCGGCACCGTCCAGGTCGGGTTGAGATCGAGGTAGGTCAGCGTCGACCGGAATACCGGTGACATGCGGACGGGTTGACCGACCACGGCGCGCGTTTCCCATACGACCTCGTCGTCGCGGAACAGGCGGACATTGAAACCGGCGATATCCGCCATGACGTAGGTGTCCGGCAGGTCATGCAGCATCCAGCGCGCGCGCTCGAGGTTGGCGCGGAGCTGCGCGATACGCGATTCGACCGGCACGTTCAGCTCCGTCAGTGTCTTCTGTCCCACCACGCCATCGGCCTCGAGTCCGTGGCGACGCTGGAAGTGTTTCACGCCCGCCTCGACGGCATCGTCGAAGGCCGGCAGGAACATGTCCTGGGTGGCCAGATCGTGCGTGGCGATCAACCGAGCGCGCAGGAGCGGCACGCGTTCGTCCGACATGCCGGCCTTCAGTGTCCCTCCGTCCGGCACCGGTTGCCAGCCGCCCAGTTGCTGGTAGAGACGATAGCTTGCCAGCGCCTGTTTCAGGCGCTGGTAGATGCGGGATTGCGGCATCAGCGATTGCAGCAATGCATCGACCCGGCCGAGTTCGATGGCGTCGTCCTTTTGCAGCAGCGCTTCGAGGTCTTCGATGTAGCGCGTCATGTTCCAGTCGGAATCGAGTTCCTCCGGATCGACCTTGCCGAAGAACAGGTGGTAACCGAGCCGGATCAGGCTGTCGGTCAGCAGCAGGTCGAGGTTGGCGGTGCGTTCCGGGTTCGCATCGCCGGTTTCGTTGTTGCGCTCCAGCAGCAGCTTGAGGGTATCGAGGTTGTAATCCGCGGGGTCGAGGCCATCCCGGTCGGCCTGTTCGATGGCGCTGACCAGCTGGTGGACGGAAGCCGGGTTGGACCATACCGGTGCGTAATCGCGTTTCGCATACAGCGCCGGCAGCACGATGGCGGAAGCGATGCTGGAGGTGTTGATGACGACGTTCTGGCCGGCGCGGATATCAGTAACGCGCGCGTGCAGGGTCTCGCTGATTTTCGTGCCGGGTGCTGCCAGTGCGGGCGTCAGCAACAGGGCTGCCAGCAGCGACAGCAGACGGCCGCAGTGGCCGGTTACAGACTGGATCGTGCAGGTTGTCATACCGGGTTACCACTCTGTCCGCCCGGGTCCTTGTTATTGAATCAAAGTATAGGACAGGGAGGAACAGCCTTGCCTTGTTATTAAGGTTGTGTGTTTTGTTTTACCCGTTCCCTGTCGGGATGTACAGGGTCGATTGCAAAAAATGCGTCCCGGTCTTGCGGTAACCTGTTGAAATATATTCTAAAGCTTCTTCCCTGCGAGCGTCGGCACCTTGTCGGTGCGGGTTTCCAGCTTGAGATGGCTGATCAGGCGGACACTCCCCTCGGCATGCAGGGTTTCATGGATTTTTCGCACGGCGGCCAGGATATCGCCAAGTTCGCCCTCGATATCGGTGCCCGCGGCATGGGTTTCCAGGATGACGTCATACTGCTGGAGCAGGTCAATGATGCGCGTCACCTCGGCGCGGACCGAGACCCCGGTGCCCAGCGGGATGACCTGTAGTTCGGCGGTAGCTTTCATGATGCTGAACTCACGTGGTTGGAAAGGGTCGACACAGTGTAGCGGCAAACAGCAGGGTGTACGACGTGTCCGTTGTCCTCAACCGGTTGCAGGCAGCCTTGCTGCTCGTGGCGTGCCTGCCGGCGTTTGGCGAAGTGCTGGTGCTCGATAGCGGCATGCGGCAGGTCAGCCTGCTGGAACTCTATACCTCGCAGGGTTGCAGCAGCTGTCCGCCGGCCGAACGCTGGCTGAACGACTGGGTCGACGATGCACGCCTGTGGAACGAGGTCGTGCCGATCGCGTTGCATGTCGACTACTGGGATTACCTCGGCTGGCAGGATCCCTATGCAAACTCTGCCAACGGCGAGCGCCAGCGTGAACATGTCCGCGCCGGCCGCGCGCGCACCGTGTACACGCCCGGGTTCTTTCTCAACGGGCGCGAATGGCGCGGCTGGACGCTGCGCCTGCCGCCACGTGCTTCAGGCCGCGAGCCGGGCAGGCTCGGTGTCACGATCGACGGCAATACTGTCACGGCCACGTTCCCGCATAATGGAAGGAATCTGGAACTGCATGTCGCCCTGCTTGGATTCGGCATCGACACCCGCGTCTCGCGCGGCGAGAATCGCAATCACACACTACGACAGGAGTTCGTGGTGCTCACGCACGATGTGCATGCCTCGCGTGACGGCCGGTGGCGTGTCGTGCTGCCCGCCACCGATGCCGCTGTGGCAAAACGCCTGGGCATCGCGCTATGGGTCAGTGCGGCGGGTGATGTCCGTCCGCTGCAGGCGACGGGTGGCTGGTTGCCGGATATGGCGCGGTGAACAGGGGCCGGCTGCTCACATCTGTGGCGATCCGGATATCCCGACAAGCAGCCCTGCGGCTGCCAGGAGAGCTTTGTTTTGTCGACGTGTTCCCAGTTCGCCGGTGTTACCCTTCATTTTTCATTTTTCTCGTATACGCTGGGTGTATGACTGTCAGCTAGCGACAGGATTCTCCTTTGGGTGTTCACTGGAGGATGACGACATGAAAAATGAAACACTCTCTCGGCCTGTTTGCCCGGCCGGCAGCGGATCGCCGGACAACATGTGGCGGGGCGCTATCAGGTGTTGGTTTCGGCTGGTCCTGTTGCTGGCAGCCGGGTGTGCTCTGACAGGGAACAGCTACGCCACCATCCTGGTATTCGACCAGTCGCGGGATGCAACCGGTTCGACCGTGGTAGCGACTGCAGCTGGTTCCGATGTGCAGCAGGATTATGGCGATCGCGTAACCGGTTCGCCGATGGCTGTGGCAGGTGGCCAGTTTACCTATGGCAACGGCGGCGAGGGGTTCACGCCCAACGTTGTGGTCGATTATTTCTCGGGCGCGGACGTGGGTCTCTGGACCGTACAGTACGGCGATCTGACCAATGTCCTGTTTGCGAGGGCTCCCCTGTCGGGTACGATTGCGGGCTCGCTGAATGTGCGCCTGACGGCAGATCCGGGTTACCAGGTGCAGTTGTATCACTTCGATCTTGCCGGCTGGCCCAATGCCGACTACACCATCGATGCGGTCAATATTTTCGGTAATGGTGCAACACTCTTTTCGCTAGCCAATGTGCTGGTCGAGGGTGATGCGAATGGACCGCGGCACACCTCCTTCGACTTCTCCAGTCCGCTGACCGCCGCGCAGCTGCTGATCCAGATCGACATCGGCAACATCGCGGCCAGTAGCCAGGACAATATCGGTATGGACAACATCCGCTTCGGACAGACACCGCCGGCCGCAATCCCGGTGCCGGCAGCCAGTGTTCTGTTCGGTTCCGGCCTGGTGCTGCTGGCAGCGCGGTTCCGGCGCAGGCCGGCAAGGCGAGGTGCCAGGGCTGATGGCTGCCATCGTGGTACTTGTGAATGACCATTCGCTGTACCGCATGTTGCCAGGCCATGCGGCAGGTACAGCCGCGGTACTCCTGAAGAGCTTTCCCATACCCTCGTTGATTCTGCTTGCCAGCCTTGCCGGTGCCGCATGGTCGCTGACCTGTGTGGCACAGGATTCCCCGCTGCTCCCCGTCACCGATGAACTGAGTTCCTGCCAGGTTTCCTCCGATTGTGTCTCTGTCTACACCCGCTGTGACAGCTGCGGCTGCCCGGAGGCGATCAGTACGACATTCCGCGATCGGCACGAGCAGGCCCTGCAGACGCTGTGCGCCGCCTATACCGGCCCACACTGTGACAGGCTGTGCCCGCTTGAACTGCCGGAGTGCGTTGAGGGTCAATGCATGGTGGTGCCGCGATAGCGGGACCGGTACGGACTACCTGATCACGCAGGCGCGGTGACCTATCTGCATATTTCGAATCAATTAGATGGATGGTTATATGTCGAAAAAATCCTCGACGCTCAAGCGAGCCAGTCAGGCGATGCCCGGTTTTGTGAAGCAGGCGCTGAACGAACGAGGCCTGATGTCGGACTACCTGGCGCGTCCGGCCTATCAGCAGAACGACTATCTCGGCTGGATCAACAGGGCGAAACAACAGGTGACCAGGGAAAGGCGGCTCCGGCAGATGCTGGATGAGCTGGAGGCCGGCGGCATATACATGAAGATGAAGCATGCACCGTCAGCGAGGCGCTGAGTACACCCGGTCGCACGGACAGACAGGCCGGCAGTCGTGCAGTCAGGTGGTGCACAAGGCCGTTGTCTGGCTGGCCAGAGCAGTGCCGGTACAGCTGAAACCGCAGTCCCGGTCGAGTTGAACCAAGCCCTCAACGGTGGTGTTTGCGCGGCTATTTCCCTAATATGGTCTCGGCTTTCTTACGGGTAATGTCAATCATGAAAAACACAGCATTGCTGCAAGTCCTGGCCATCTCGCTGGCAGTTTCCGGTTGTGCGGCCAGCCTGGTGTACGATACAGGTCGCAGCTGGAAGCAGCAGGAGTGTTACAAGCTCACGGACCAGTACGAGCGGCAGCGCTGCCTGCAGTCCTCGGCCATGACCTACGAAGAGTACCGCAGGACGCTGGCTAAAGAGCAGGCCAGGTAGTCGCCATGCCCGCGATCAACCACCGCGTCGGTATCAGGGGCTCATTGCACGATGTCTACACGGCTCTGACCACGGACGACGGCCTGTCGCGCTGGTGGACAACGGACACCCGGGGGGCAGGTGCGGCCGGTTCCGTCATCCGCTTCCGGTTCAACGGTGGCGGGCCGGACTTCGAGGTTGTCGAGTTGCAGCCCGATACGCGGGTGCGCTGGCGCCACTCCGGTTCCATGCCGGAAGACTGGATGGGCACGGAGATTTCCTTCGAGCTGACACCGGCGGATGACCAGGTCTTCGTGCGTTTCCGGCACAGCGGCTGGCAGGCGGAAAGTGATTTCATGGCACACTGCAGCACCAAGTGGGGCGTGTTCCTGCTGAGCCTGAAAGACGCCATCGAGACCGGTAAGGGCCGGCCATTCCCTGACGATATCCCCGTCGATCACAGCGAGTAGCCGTTGTCTTGATCACACCTGTGCAGCTTCCAATCCGGCGCAATCGGGCGTGGTGCCGCTGTTCGGCATCACCGGGATAAACAGCCGACTGCGCTTTTCGATGTAGCTTGCATTGCCGGAGACACCGATGATTGTGCTGGTAACCGATTTCGGTCTGGACGGGCCCTATACCGGCCAGGTGCAGGCCGTGCTGCATCAGCAGGCCCCGGGTGTTCCGGTGATCAGCCTGTTTGCCGACCTCGCGCCGTTCGATATCCAGGGTGCAGCCTACCTGCTGCCGCCCTATACACAGGGTTTCGCCCCGGGCACGGTGTTTCTGTGCGTGGTCGACCCCGGCGTCGGTGGCCGGCGCCCGGGCGTGGTGGTGCGTGCCGACGGACGCTGGTTCGTCGGGCCGAACGAGGGACTGTTCGCGATCCTGGCGCGGCGGGTCGGGCAAGTCGAATGCTGGCAACTGCCGGAAGCGGCACAGCCTGCGGCCAGTTTTCATGCGCGTGATGTGTTTGCGCCGGTCGCGGCGCGGCTGGCGCGTGGTGGCGGCGAGGTCGGGGAGCGGGTCGCGGCGGAGACGCTGCTGATGCCGGAATGGCCGGACGACCTGTTCCGGGTGCTGTACATCGACCGTTATGGCAATGCGATTACCGGGGTGAGGGCCTCGGCCATTCCGGATGACGCGCTGCTGCGTACCGGTGATTACCTGTTGCCACGGGCGCGCACCTTTTCCGACGTCGTCGTTGGCGCACCATTCTGGTACCGGAATGCCAACGGGCTGGCTGAGATTGCAGTCAACCAGGGCAGGGCGGACCGGGTGCTGGGGCTGCGGGCCGGGACACCGTTCAGGAAGTGACCTTCGCGGCCGGTTTGCGTATGGCAGGTTTTTTCGCCGGGTCCGGTTTGGTGGTGCGGCGCTGGTGCTGATCCAGTGTCTTGCTGAGGTATTGCCCGGTATAGGACGTTGCGTGTCGTGCCACGTCCTGCGGTGTGCCGCTGGTGACTACGGTGCCGCCGCCAATACCGCCTTCCGGTCCCAGGTCGATGATCCAGTCGGCGGTCTTGATGACGTCCAGGTTGTGCTCGATGACGATGACGGTATTGCCGTGATCGCGCAGCCGGTGCAGTACCTGCAGCAGCTGGGCGATGTCGTGGAAGTGCAGGCCGGTGGTCGGTTCGTCGAGGATGTACAGCGTCTTGCCGGTGTCGCGCTTGGACAGTTCGCGCGCCAGCTTGATGCGCTGCGCCTCGCCGCCGGACAGGGTGGTGGCGTTCTGGCCGAGCGTCAGGTAGGACAGCCCGACATCCATCAGCGTCTGCAGCTTGCGCGCGACCACCGGGATGGCGCTGAAGAACGGCACCGCGTCTTCCACGGTCATTTCCAGCACCTCGTGAATGGTCTTGCCCTTGTAGCGCACGTCGAGTGTTTCGCGGTTGTAGCGCTTGCCCTTGCAGACATCGCAGGGCACGTAGATGTCCGGCAGAAAGTGCATCTCGACCTTGATGACGCCGTCACCCTGGCAGGCCTCGCAGCGGCCGCCCTTGACGTTGAAGCTGAAGCGGCCGGGCTTGTAGCCGCGTGAGCGTGCCTCCTGGGTGGCGGCGAACAGTTCGCGGATCGGCGTGAACAGACCGGTGTAGGTGGCCGGGTTGGAGCGCGGCGTGCGGCCGATCGGGCTCTGGTCGATATCGACGATCTTGTCGAAATGATCCAGGCCCTCGATGGCCTCGCAGGGCGCGGACGCCTCGGAGGCGCGGTTCAGCACCTGGGCGGCGCGCCGGTACAGGGTGTCGTTGACCAGCGTGGACTTGCCGGAACCGGATACCCCGGTCACGCAGGTCATCAGGCCGACCGGGATATCCACGGTGACCGACTTCAGGTTGTTGCCGGTGGCGCCCTTGATGGTCAGCACGCGGTCCGGGTCGTACGCCGTCAGGTGCTCCGGGATGGCGATGGCGGCCCGGCCGGACAGGTACTGACCGGTGAGCGACTGCGGGTCCGCCATGATCTGCGCGGGCGTACCCTGCGACACGATGCGGCCGCCGTGCACCCCGGCACCGGGTCCGATATCGACGACGTGGTCGCCGGCGCGGATCGCCTCCTCGTCGTGTTCGACCACGATGACGGTGTTGCCGAGATCGCGCAGGTGGGTGAGCGTGGCCAGCAGCCGCTGATTGTCGCGCTGGTGCAGGCCGATCGACGGTTCGTCGAGCACGTACATCACGCCGACCAGGCCGGCGCCGATCTGGCTGGCGAGCCGGATGCGCTGCGCCTCACCGCCGGACAGGGTTTCGGCGCTGCGTTCCAGCGACAGGTAATCGAGCCCGACGTTGACCAGGAACTCGAGACGCTGGTTGATCTCCTTGAGGATCTTGCCGGCAATCTCACCGCGCCGTCCCTCCAGCTGCAGGGTGTTGAACAGCTCGCGGCTGCCGCCGACCGGCAGGGCGGTGATCTCGGGCAGGCTACGGCCGGCCACGCTGACGTGGCGTGCGGCCTGGTTCAGGCGGGCGCCGCCACACTCCGGGCAGGACTGGTGGCTGAGGTAACGCGCCAGTTCCTCGCGCACCGTGTTCGATTCGGTCTCGTGGTAGCGGCGTTTCATGTTCGGGATGATGCCCTCGAACGGGTGGCTGCGTTCCACCATGCCGCGGCGTTCATTCATGTAGCGAAAGCGGATCACCTCGCCCTTGCTGCCATGCAGGATGATGTTCCGGACCCTGTCCGGCAGCTCCTCGAACGGCATCTCGATATCGAAGTCGTAGTGCGTGGCCAGCGAGGTGATGAGCTGGAAATAATAGGCGTTGCGGCGGTCCCAGCCGCGCACGGCACCACCGGCCAGGCTCAGTTCGGGGTGGCCGACCACGCGCTGCGGGTCGAAGAACTGGCGTTCCCCGAGTCCGTCGCAGTCCGGACAGGCGCCGGCCGGATTGTTGAACGAGAACAGGCGCGGTTCCAGTTCGGTGATGGAGTAGCCGCACTGCGGACAGGCGAACTTGGCCGAGAACAGGATTTCTTCCGCCTTGCTGTCGTCCATCCATGCCACGCGTGCCAGCCCGTCCGACAGCTTGAGCGCGGTCTCGAAGGATTCGGCCAGGCGCTGCTGCAGGTCCGGGCGCACCTTGAAACGGTCGACGACCGCCTCGATGACATGCTTGCGGCGCAGGTCAAGTTTCGGCGGCTGATCGAGTTCGAAGATTTCGCCGTCGATGCGTGCGCGGATGAAACCCTGTGCGCGCAGCTCCTCCAGTACCTGCACGTGTTCGCCCTTGCGTGCCTCGACCACCGGTGCCAGCAGCATCAGCCGGCTGCCCTCCGGCAGCGCCAGCACGTGGTCGACCATCTGGCTGATGGTCTGGGCCTCGAGCACCGTGCCATGTTCCGGGCAGTGCGGCGTGCCGACGCGCGCGTACAGCAGGCGCAGGTAGTCGTAGATCTCGGTGATGGTGCCGACCGTGGAGCGCGGGTTGTGCGAGGTCGACTTCTGTTCGATGGAGATGGCCGGCGACAGGCCCTCGATATGATCGACGTCCGGCTTTTCCATCATCGACAGGAACTGGCGCGCGTAGGCCGACAGCGACTCGACATAACGGCGCTGTCCCTCGGCATAGATGGTGTCGAAGGCCAGTGACGACTTGCCGGACCCGGACAGGCCGGTGACGATGATCAGCCTGTCCCGGGGCAGGTCCAGGTCGATGTTTTTCAGGTTGTGGGTGCGTGCCCCGCGGATGTGTATGGTGTCCATGAATCGCTACGTCTGGCTGGCCAACCTGTTAATATACGGCGTTTTCGGGACGACGGCCAAAAGGATTAGCAGATTATGACGCAGGTGGGGGCAGACGAAGCCGGCATGAGTCGCCTCGAGTGGCGGGCGGCGCTGTCACTGTCGAGTGTTTATGCCCTGCGCATGCTGGGATTTTTCATGATCCTGCCGGTTTTCGCGCTGTATGCCGCCGATCTCGAGGGCGTCACCCCGGCACTGACCGGCCTGGCCATCGGCATCTACGGTGTGACCCAGGCGCTGCTGCAAATCCCGGCCGGCTTGCTGTCCGACCACATCGGGCGCAAGCCGGTGATCATCGGCGGGCTGCTGGTGTTCGCCGCCGGCAGCCTGGTCGCCGCGCTGGCGGATTCCATCTATATCATCATCCTCGGGCGTGCCCTGCAGGGTGCTGGCGCGATCGCGGCGGCGATCATGGCGCTGACCGCCGACCTTACCCGCGAGGAACACCGCATCAAGGCCATGGCGCTGATCGGGATGAGCATCGGCATCTCGTTTGCCGCCGCGCTGGTGCTCGGCCCGGTGCTGAATCACTGGATCGGCGTGCCGGGTATCTTCGCCCTCACTGCCGTGCTGGCGCTGGGCGGGGTGCTGGTGGTGGCCTTTGTCGTGCCGCGGCCGCAGTCCCTGCGCATCCACCGCGAATCGGAGGCGATCCCCGCGCAGTTCGGGCGCGTGCTGCGGCATGGCCAGCTGCTGCGGCTGGATTTCGGCATCCTGATGCTGCATGCCATCATGACCGCGACCTTCGTGGTGATGCCGCTGGTGCTGCGCGACGAGGCCGGCCTTGCGGCGTCCGGACACTGGAAGGTCTACCTGCCGGTGCTGGTCTGTTCGGTCGCGGCCATGGTGCCGTTCATCCTCCTGGCGGAGCGCCGGGGCCGCATCAAGCCGGTATTTCTCGGCGCCATTGCCTTGCTGGTGCTGGTGGAACTGGGGCTCTTTATCGTGCCGGTCACGCCGGTCAACATCGTGGTGCTGCTGTTCGGGTTTTTCACCGCGTTTAACCTGCTGGAGGCAATGCTGCCCTCGCTGGTGTCGCGTGCCGCGCCGGCCGACTGCCGCGGTACCGCCATGGGGTTCTATTCGAGTATGCAGTTCTTCGGCGCCTTCTTGGGCGGTGCGCTCGGGGGCTGGTTGCACGGCCAGTTCGGTCTGCACAGTCTTTTCATGTGCGCGGCGGCAGGCGCGCTGGTGTGGCTGGGGCTGGCTGCCACCATGGTGCCGCCGCTGAAGCTGGCCAACATCATCCACCCGGTCCACGTCACGACGCCCGACGGGGAGGCGGACCTGACCCGGCAACTGGCCGGCCTGGCTGGCGTGGCCGAGGTGGTGGTGGTGGCGGAGGAGGGCGTGGCCTATCTGAAAGTGGACAAGCGGCTGTTCGACGCGTCCAGCCTGCCGTGAGGTTGACGGCAACTGGCGGCGATTCCCTACAAGTAACCCGGTATTCCGCAAGGCGGCTTTGGCTTAGAATAGCGACATCAACCCGTATGCAGACGCCCGGCACGGGGCAATGCAACCCTAACTATAGATAACAGGAGAGCACTATGGCGCGAGGCATCAACAAGGTGATTCTGGTCGGCAACCTGGGCAAGGACCCGGAAGTGCGCTATATGCCGAACGGTAACGCGGTCGCCAATATTACCCTCGCCACGACGGAGTCCTGGAAGGACAAGCAGACCGGCGAAGCCCAGGAAAAGACCGAATGGCATCGCATAGTACTGTTCCGGCGCCTGGGCGAGATTGCCGGCGAATATCTCAAGAAGGGTTCGCAGGTCTACATCGAGGGCAAGCTGCAGACGCGCAAGTGGCAGGACAATGCCGGCAACGACCGCTACACCACCGAGATCGTCGCCAATGAAATGCAGATGCTGGGCGGCCGGGGCGGCGGCGGCAGCGCCGGGTTCGCTTCCAGTGACAGCAATGAATCCCGTGCCCCCGCTGTTGCGGAAGGCCCGGCCGATTTCGATGACGATATCCCGTTCTGATGCCGTCCGGATTTCGGCATTTCCTCAAAAAGCCTGCTCAAGCAGGCTTTTTTTATGCGGCGCGACTGGCTGGGCAGGCGCCGGATTCGCTGCGTATCAATCCCCGATATAGCTAGAATTTTCTACACAGACCCAATATATTGGGTTTCAGGCAGGCGTATAATCTCCCGCCCGAGGGCCGGTACAGGTCTGTAAGGGGTGCGAAACACCAGAAAACCGGGTCAAGCTGTCAATCTACTCAAGGTATTTTGGCCAACCTTTTGATTTCTAATTTATATGTTTTCAGCGACGGCGGGAATTCCTTGAATTTGGCCTAAGTGACTGTCCGGCTGGATATTTTCTTCAAAATTCACTTGACGAGCCAGTCCTCGCTCCCTATAGTGTCGCAAAGTGGGGCCCAGTGGTAATTTCTGGGTTTCAGGGGAGCCAAAGGGGGCGGTTTTGTTCATCGGGGGCAGCACGGTCAATCTGGATGCGAAAGGCCGCCTGGCGCTGCCTACCCGCTACCGTGGCGACCTGGCGGAGCGTTGTGGCGGCAATGTGGTGATGACCGTGCATAGCGACCGCGCCCTGATGCTGTTTCCCCGCCCCGACTGGGACGATCTCGAGCGCAAGCTCGTGCGCCTGCCCAACCAGAACAGACTGACCCGCGAACTGCAGCTGATGTTGTTCGGCAATGCCGCCGAGCTGGAAGTGGACAAGAACGGCCGGGTGCTGATACCGCCGCACCTGCGCAAGCTGGCCGGTCTCGAAAAACGCGTGATGTTTCTCGGCATGGGTAACAAGTTCGAGATCTGGAATGAAGAGCTCTGGGAGAAGAAGTGCGGCGACTATATGACCGGCAGCGGTGACAGTGCCGACGTGCCGGATGCCCTGCGTGAACTGACGATCTGATCGTCGGTGGGACGTGCGTACACACATCAGCCGGTACTGCTCGAGGAAGTGCTGGACGGGCTGGCGATACGGGCGGACGGCGTGTACGTGGATGGAACGTTTGGTCGCGGCGGCCACGCAGCCGCCATACTCGAAAGGCTCGGAGCAGCGGGACGATTGCTCGCCATGGACAAGGATCCCGAGGCGGTGTTGTCGGCAGGGACGCAGTTTGGAAATGATCCTCGTTTTGAAATAGTGCAGGGTGCATTCACGATGCTGAGCGAGCTGGTAGCACAGCGACAACTGTCGGGGCGAGTCAATGGCCTGTTGCTGGATCTCGGCGTTTCCTCGCCGCAGCTCGACGATGCTGCGCGCGGTTTCAGCTTTTCGGATGATGGCCCGCTCGACATGCGCATGGATCCGGACGCGGGCATCAGTGCGGCGCAATGGCTGGCAGGGGCGGGCGAGCGCGAGATCAGTGGCGTGCTGCGCACGCTGGGCGAGGAACGTTTCGCCGGACGTATCGCACGCGCCATCGTCAACTCCCGCAAGACTGCGACATTGCAGACCACGCGCCAGCTTGCCGAGCTGATTGCCGTGACGGTTCCGTCGCGTGAACAGCACAAGCATCCCGCCACGCGCAGCTTTCTGGCGATCCGCATTTTCATCAATCACGAGCTCGATGATTTGCGCGTCGTGCTGGAGCAGGTGCCGGAGGTGCTGGCTCCGGGCGGGCGCCTGGCCGTGATCGGTTTTCACTCGCTGGAGGACCGCATCGTCAAGCGCTTTATTCGCGACGAGTATCGCGGCGAACCGCCGCCGCGCGAGTTTCCGCTGGCCGGAATGGACCATGTGCCGCGCATGAAGCCGGTCGGCAAGGCGATACGCGCAGGTGAGGATGAGTTGCGCCGCAACCCGCGTGCCCGCAGTGCGGTGCTGAGAGTCGCGGAGCGCGTGCAATGAACCAGCGGCCGGGCGGCATGCTGATCCTGTTGCTGCTGGTGATCGTGTCGGCGGTCGCCGTGGTGTATTCCAAGCACCAGGGGCGCAAGCTGTTCGTCGAGTTGCAGGCACTGGGCAAGGAACGTGACTCCATGGATATCGAGTGGGGTCAGCTGCAGCTCGAGCAGGGCACGCTGACCACCCAGGGCAAGATCGAGAAGATCGCGCGCGAGCGGCTTGGTATGGCCGGTCTCGGCGCAGACGCAATGGTGATCGTGAAACCATGAACCGTATACGCGCGAATACAGTCTATCCAGGGCGGCGTGTCTTCCTGTTGCTGTGCATGGGGCTGGCCGCCGCCGTGCTGGTCTGGCGTGCCGTCTGCCTGCAGGTGCTGGACAAGGAATTCCTGCTGAACCAGGGCCAGGCGCGGCACCTGCGCGTGGTGTCCCTGCCGGCGCATCGCGGCATCATCCAGGACCGCAATGGCGAACCGCTGGCGATCAGCACGCCGGTGGAGTCGGTGTGGGTGAATCCGCAGGAGCTGGGCAACGAGCAGCAGCGCATTCCCGAGCTGGCCCGCCTGCTGGCGCTGGACAAGTCCAGTGTGCAGAGTCTGCTGGCCAGTCGCTCCGACCGCGAATTCATCTACCTGCGCCGGCACATCGATCCGGCCACAGCGGCACAGGTCGAGGCGCTGGACATACCCGGTGTTTACCTGCAACGCGAATACCGCCGCTATTATCCGGACGGCGAGGTCGCCGCACATGTGGTCGGATTCACCAACGTCGACGACGTCGGCCAGGAAGGGCTGGAGCTGGCCTACGAAGACTGGCTGGCGGGCGAGCCCGGTGCCAAGCGTGTCATCAAGGATGGCAAGAGTCACATCGTCGAGGACGTCGAGAGCATCAGCCTGCCGAACCCGGGCAAGGACCTGCAACTCAGCATCGACCGCCGTATCCAGTACCTCGCCTATCGCGAACTGCTGACGGTGATGCAGGAACACAAGGCGCATGCCGCTTCCGCCGTGGTGCTGGATGTGAAGAGCGGCGAGGTGCTGGCGATGGTCAACCAGCCGTCCTTCAATCCTAACAACCGCCAGAACCTGCGCAGCAGCGACATGCGTAACCGCGCGGTAACGGACGTGTTCGAGCCGGGCTCCACCATGAAGCCGTTTGTGGTCGCGACCGCGCTGGCCAGCGAGCGCTACACGCCGCACACACCGGTCAGCACCTCGCCGGGCTGGATGCGCGTGGGCGTGAACACAGTGCGCGATGTGCACGATTACGGTGACCTCGATGTGACCGGCGTCATCCGCAAGTCCAGCAACGTGGGTATCGCCAAGATTGCACTGTCGCTGGCCGCCGAGGACATCTGGACGGAGTTGTCGGACATCGGTTTCGGCGTGCAGACCTTCAGCGGTTTTCCAGGCGAGGCCTCCGGCCTGCTGCCGCATTTCTCGGGCTGGAACGCCATCGAGACCGCCACGCTGTCATTCGGATACGGCGTGTCCGTGACCCCGTTGCAGCTGGCGCAGGCCTATGCCGTGCTGGCCAGTGATGGCATCCGGCGCTCCATCACCTTCCTGCACGATGTACGTGTCGCGGAGGAGCGTCGCATCATGCCGGCCACGATTGCGCGCGAGGTGCGCGCCATGCTGGAACAAGCCGTCGGTCCCGAGGGCACCGCACCGGAGGCGCGTGTGCCAGGCTATCGCGTCGCCGGCAAGACCGGCACGGTGCGCAAGTCGGAGCCCGGCGGTTACTCGGACAGCAAGTATCTGTCGGTCTTCGCCGGCATGGCGCCCGCCAGTGACCCGCGCCTGGTGATGGTGGTGATGGTCGACGAGCCGGGCGCCGGCAAGTACTACGGTGGCCAGGTGGCCGCACCGGCATTCTCGCGCGTGATGGCCGGCGCGTTGCGCCTGCTGGCCGTGCCGCCGGACGATGTGCCGTTGCTGCAGACCCGCCGCAAGGACGCGGAGGAGCCTGCATGATGGCGGCAGAAAAAATCCAGCTGGAGCACACGCTCGCCGGGCTGTTACAGGACTTCTGCGGCCCGGCGGTACGCCGAGACATCAGGGTCACCGGGCTGGCGATCGACAGTCGCAAGGTGCAGTCCGGCGACCTGTTCCTCGCCGTCGCGGGTACGCAGACGCACGGCCTGCAGCACGCGCGCCAGGCCGTTGCGCTGGGTGCCGTCGCGGTGGCGTGGGAGCCGGTGGAAGGCAATGCCGGGCTGGCCGAGATGGCGGCGCTGCTGCCGGCGCCGGTGGTGGCAATACCGAAGCTCGGCCAGGTGATCGGCCTGATCGCCGACCGCTTCTACGGCCACCCTTCGCGCGGCATGTTCATGATCGGCGTGACCGGTACCGACGGCAAGACATCCTGCAGTCATTTCATCGCACAGGCACTGAACAGCGCGGACCGCCGCTGCGGCCTGATCGGTACGCTGGGCTACGGGTTGTACGGCGAGCTCGCAACGGCGACACATACCACGCCGGATGCGCTCACCATGCAGCAGTTACTGCTTGCCATACAGCAACGCGGCGCACGCTGTGTCGTTTCCGAGGTTTCCTCACACGCCATGGACCAGGGACGGGTCCGTGGCGTGTATTTTGATCTGGCCGTGCTGACCAACCTGTCGCGCGACCATCTCGATTACCACGGCAATGTCGAGGCCTATGCCGAGGCCAAGCGCAAACTGTTCCACGCGGACGGCCTGCGCTATGCCGTGATCAATGCCGACGACGGTTTCGGCAGCGCCCTGCTCGACGACATCCCGCCGGGCGTCGCACCGGTTGCCTACCGTCTGGAGAATGAACCGTTCCGTACGCGCTTTCCGGCGCAATGGGTGATCGGCCGCAACCTGCAAACCGACATGCACGGCATGCAGCTGGACGTGGTCACCCCGTGGGGCAGTGGCACGCTGCGCTGCAAGCTGCTGGGGCGTTTCAATGCCAGCAACCTGCTGGCCGCGCTGGCCAGCCTGTGCGTGTCGGGCCTGCCGTTCGACGAGGCGCTGCGGCGCCTGGCCCAGACGCGCACCGTGCCCGGGCGCATGGAGTCGTTCACTGCCGGCAGCGGTCATCCGCTGGTGGTGGTCGACTACGCGCACACCCCGGCCGCGCTGAAGGCCGTACTCAAGTCCCTGCGCGAGCATTGCAACGGCAAACTGTGGTGCGTGTTCGGTGCCGGCGGCGACCGCGACCGCGGCAAGCGGCCGGAGATGGGTGCCGCCGCGGAGTGCCACGCCGATCATCTCGTACTGACCGATGACAACCCGCGCACCGAGGACCCCCGGCAGATCGCCAGCGATATCTGTGCCGGTATCAAGCAGCCGCGCAAGGTGCACGTCGAGCACGATCGCGCACAGGCCATCGGCTGGGCGATGCGTGCGGCCGGTCCGGACGACATCGTGCTGATCGCCGGCAAGGGCCACGAAACCGTGCAACAGGTGGGCCACCGGATGCTGCCGTTCAGTGACCGCGAGCGCGTGCAGGCCATGGCGCGGGAATGGGCGCAATGATGGCGATGCAACTCTCGGAAGCCGCACAGGTACTGTCTGCCGGGCTGACCGGCGCCGACGTGGCGTTTCGCGGCGTGAGCACCGACAGCCGCCGGCCCATGCCGGGGGCGCTGTTCTTCGCCCTGCAGGGCCCGAACTTCGATGGCCATGCCTACGTCGAGACCGCGCGCGCGCAGGGTGCGGCCGCGGCGGCGGTCAGCAAACCCTGCGCGTCACTGCTGCCGCAGATCACCGTCAGCGACACCCGCCTCGCGCTCGGCCAGCTTTCGGCGCACTGGCGCAGCCGCTTCGACATCCCGGTCATCGCCATCACTGGCAGCAACGGCAAGACCACGGTACGCGCCATGACGGCTGCGATCCTGGCGCGCAGCGGGCGTGCGCTGTCGACCGAGGGCAACCTGAACAACGACATCGGCCTGCCGCTGACTCTCGCGCGGCTCGATGCGGCGGACGATTACGCGGTCATCGAAATGGGCGCCAACCATTCCGGCGAGATCGGCTACCTGACCGGCATCGCGCGCCCCACTATCGGCGTGGTGACCAATGCCGGGCCGGCGCATCTCGAGGGTTTCGGCGACCTGCCCGGGGTGGCGCGCGCCAAGGGCGAACTGTTCGCCGGACTGGCTGCTGGCAGTGTCGCGGTGATCAACGCCGATGACGACTTTGCGCCGCTGTGGCGGGAACTGGCCGCGCACTGCCGCATTGTCGGGTTTGGCCTGCGTGCCGAATGCGATGTCACCGCACGCTGGGATGGCGATGCCGCTGGCAGCGCTATCGAACTGGTCACGCCGCAGGGCAACGTCGCACTGCACCTGCCGCTGCCGGGACGCCACAACGTGATGAATGCGCTGGCAGCGGCGGCCGTGGCACAGCAGGCAGGCGCCGGGCTGGACGACATCCGGCAGGGGCTGGAAGGGCTGGCGCCGGTTGCCGGTCGCTTCAATGTGCATCATCTGCCGGGTGATATCACGCTGATCGACGATACCTACAACGCGAATCCCGGTTCGCTGCAGGTCGCCATGGACGTGCTGGTGCAGGCCGACGGCGACACCTGGCTGGTGCTGGGCGATATGGGTGAACTCGGCGCCGGGGCCGCCGACCTGCACCGGCGCGCCGGCGAGCAGGCGCGTGCCGCCGGCGTCACGCGCGTGTATGGGCTGGGCGAACTGGCGCGCGCCACGGTCGAGGGTTTCGCCGGTCCCGGTGCGGCATTCGATTCGCTCGAGCAGCTGCTGGATGTTTTGCGCGAGGAGCTGCGCGGCCCGTTGCATATCCTGGTGAAAGGTTCGCGGCGCATGCGCATGGAGCGGGTGGTCGACGCACTGCTTGCCACACTGCAACCCGATGCACCGTCATCACGGGAGAACCACTGATGCTCCTTTCCCTGGCCGAGTACCTGAGTCAGTATCACAGCGGATTCAATGTATTCCAGTACCTGACCCTGCGCGCCATCCTTGGCGTGCTGACTGCGCTGGTGATTTCCTTCCTGATCGGTCCGGAGATGATCCGCCGGCTGGGCCGTTACCAGATCGGCCAGCCGGTGCGCGATGACGGACCGCAGACACACCTGGTCAAGGCCGGTACGCCGACCATGGGCGGCGCGCTGATCCTGGTCGCGGTGGCGATCGCCACCCTGCTGTGGGCGGACCTGACGAACCGCTACGTGTGGGTGGTGCTGCTGGTGACGCTGTCGTTTGGTGCCATCGGCTGGGTCGATGACTACCGCAAGCTGGTGCTGAAGAATTCGGCCGGCATCTCGGCGGGCACCAAGCTGGCCTGGCAGAGCCTCATCGCGCTGGCCGTCGCGGTGTTTCTCTACATGAGTGCCGCGTCGCCGGCGGAGACATCGCTGATCGTGCCCTTCTTCAAGGATATCGCGATCAACCTCGGCTGGTTCTACATCGTGCTGGCCTGGTTCGTCATCGTCGGCTCCAGCAACGCGGTCAACCTGACCGATGGCCTCGACGGGCTGGCCATCCTGCCGACCGTGCTGATCGCCGGTGCGCTGGCCGTGTTCGCCTACGCTACCGGCAACGTCAAGTTCGCCGTCTACCTCGGCATCCCCTACGTGCGCGATGCCGCCGAGATCGTCATCTTCTGCGGCGCGCTGGTCGGTGCCGGGCTCGGCTTTCTCTGGTTCAATGCCTATCCCGCCATGGTGTTCATGGGTGACGTGGGTGCGCTGGCGCTCGGCGCGGCGCTCGGCATCGTCGCCGTACTGGTGCGCCAGGAACTGGTGTTCATGGTCATGGCCGGTGTGTTCGTCATGGAAACGGTCTCGGTCATCCTGCAGGTCGGCTCGTACAAGCTGACCGGGCGGCGCATTTTTCATATGGCGCCGCTGCATCACCATTTTGAATTGAAAGGCTGGCCCGAACCGCGTGTGATCGTGCGGTTCTGGATCGTGACCGTGATCCTGGTGCTGGTCGGGCTGGCTACCCTGAAGATTCGCTGAGGCGTAGCCCGGCAGGGCAGGGGTGCAGCAGGTGCGTAACAGGTATTGGTTGGCAATGAGTCGGATTTGATGGCGGTTTCGGAAACAGTTATGGCGGAAATGTTTGACAAGGCGGGCAGAACGCTGGTGGTCGGTCTGGGCGAGACCGGGCTGTCGGTTGCGCGCTTTCTGTCGAGTCGCGGCGTACCGGTGGCGGTCGTCGACAGCCGTGCGCAGCCGCCCGGACTGGAACGCATGCGCAGCGGCGAGCTGGCCGACGTGGCGTTGTTTCTCGGCGGCTTCAGCGACGAGGCCTTCGAGCGCGCCGAGTCGATCGTGCTCAGCCCCGGCATTCCGCTGGACGAGCCGCATGTCGCGGCAGCACGTGCGCGCGGCATCCCGGTCATCGGAGATATCGAGTTGTTCGCACAGGCCGCGGAGGCCCCCGTCATCGGAGTCACCGGGTCCAACGGCAAGAGCACGGTCGTGACCCTGCTGAGCGCGATGGCGCGTCGCGCCGGTATCGATGTGCGCACCGGCGGCAACATCGGCACGCCGGCGCTGGACCTGATCGAGGACGACGAGCCGGCACTGTACGTGCTGGAGCTGTCGAGCTTCCAGCTCGAGACGGTGCACAGCCTGCGCCTGCAGGCCGCGGCCGTGCTGAATATCAGTGAAGATCACATGGACCGTTACGATGATCTGGCCGACTACGCGGCGGCCAAGCAGGTGATCTACACCAGCGCCGACCTGCAGGTGGTGAATGCCGACGACCCGGTCGTGCTGGCACTGGCGGACCCCGCCCGGCCGCAGCTGCGTTTCACCCAGGGCGTACCGGCGGCCGGGGAATACGGGCTGGTGCAGCTGGACGGCGTGACCTGGCTGGCGCGCGGCAGCGAGCGGCTGTTGCCCGCAACCGCCATCCGGCTGGCCGGCCGGCACAACCTGGCCAATGCCCTGGCCGCACTGGCGCTGGGCGAGGCAGCGGGCCTGCCGCTGGATGCCATGCTGGAAACACTGGCCGAGTTCCAGGGCCTGCCGCACCGCATGCAGTTCGTCGCCGAGCAAGACGGCGTGCGCTGGTACAACGACTCCAAGGGGACCAACGTCGGTGCCACGCTGGCGGCGATCGAGGGTCTCGAGGGGCCGCTGGTGCTGATCGCCGGCGGCGATGGCAAGGGCGCGGATTTCACGCCGCTCGCCAACGCGCTGCGCGACAAGGCCCGCGGCTGCGTGCTGATCGGCCGCGACGCGCCGCTGCTCGAGGCGGTGCTGGCGGACGTGGTGGCAGTCCGGCATGCCGCGGACATGGCCGGCGTCGTGCGCGAGGCGGTGGCGATGGCCATCCCGGGTGACACAGTGCTGTTGTCGCCGGCCTGTGCCAGCACCGACATGTTTCGCAACTATATCGAGCGCGGCGAGCTGTTCATGCGCGCCGTGCGGGAGTACGTCAGCTGATGGCCGCCGCGAACCTGCAGGCAAGGCTGGTCGGGACGGGCGATGTGCGCCTGCCGCGGCTCGACTACACCCTGCTGGGGTGTGCGCTGGCACTGGCCTTGCTGGGACTGGTGATGGTGGCATCCGCATCGATCACCATGGCCGATCGCGAACTGGGTCACCCGTTCTATTACGCGCTGCGTCAGGGCGTGTTCATCGGTCTCGGCCTGCTCGCCGGGCTGGCGTTGTTCCGGGTGCGGCTGGTCCTGCTCGACCGTATGGGCATGACATTGCTGCTCGGTGCCTTCCTGATGCTGTTGCTGGTGCTGGTGCCCGGCGTGGGTGTGAAGGTGAACGGCGCGGTGCGCTGGATCAACGCGGGCCTGTTTCGCCTGCAGGTGTCGGAGCCGGCAAAGCTGTTGTTCATTATCTACCTCGCCAGCTACCTGGCGCGGCACGGCGAAAGTGTGCGCAACCATGTATCCGGGTTCCTAAAGCCCGTCGGTCTGCTGCTGGCGATGGCCGTGCTGCTGTTGCTGGAGCCCGACTTCGGCGCCACCGTGGTGCTCGGCGCCACGGTGATGGGCATGATCTTCATGGCCGGCGTGAAACTCGTGCAGTTTTCCGGGATGCTGGGCCTGGCGGGCCTGCTGCTGGGCGGCGTGGCGGTGTCATCGAGCTATCGCATGGAACGGCTGAAGACCTTCCTCAATCCCTGGGCCGATCCCTTCGATTCCGGTTTCCAGCTGACCCAGTCGCTGATGGCCATCGGCCGCGGTGAATGGTTCGGTGTCGGTCTCGGCGCCAGTGTGCAGAAACTGTTCTACCTGCCGGAGGCGCATACCGATTTCGTGTTTGCCGTGACTGCCGAGGAGTTCGGCCTGCTGGGCGTGAGCGTCATTATCGCGCTGTACAGTGTGCTGGTGTGGCGTGCCTTCAGGATTGCGGCGCAGGCCGGACAGGCCGAAAACCTGTTCGCGGCCAGCCTGGCCTACGGCATCGGCATCTGGTTCGGCCTGCAGAGCTTCATCAATATCGGTGTCAACATGGGCCTGTTGCCCACCAAGGGACTGACACTGCCGCTGATGAGTTACGGCGGTTCCAGCATGATCGTGATGTGCGCGGCCGTGGCCCTGTTGCTGCGCATCGATTATGAAACACGCTGCACCTGCGAAGGATTGCCGGCCAGCGGTACCGCGGCGGCGAAGCGCAACCGCAGGGTGGTCGCATGATGGCCGGGCGCGCACCGAACCGGCCGGTCCTGATCATGGCCGGTGGCACCGGCGGGCACGTCTTCCCGGCGCTGGCCGTGGCCGAGGAACTGACCGCGCGCGGCGTAGCGGTGTCCTGGCTGGGCACGCGACGCGGCCTGGAGGCACGCGTGGTACCGGCGGCGGGTTACCCGCTGGAGACGGTGCGCGTGTCCGGGCTGCGTGGACGCGGACTGCTGCGCCTGCTGGCCGCACCGTTCATGCTGGCCGGTGCCCTGTACCAGGCACTGCGCATCGAATGGCGGCTGCGTCCGCTGGCCGTGCTCGGCATGGGTGGTTTTGCCTCCGGCCCCGGCGGCGTGATCGCCTGGCTGCTGCGCCGGCCGCTGCTGATACACGAACAGAATTCGGTGGCCGGGACCACCAATCGCTGGCTGGCCCCGCTGGCGCGCACCGTGATGGTGGCGTTTCCGGGCAGCCTGGCCAGCAAGTACCGGCCGGTGCATACCGGCAACCCGATACGCGGTGCGATTACCCGGCTGGCGGCACCGACCGAACGGTTCGCCGGGCGTGCCGGCCCCTTGCGCGTGCTGGTGGTCGGCGGCAGCCTGGGCGCCTCTGCGCTCAACAACGTGGTGCCGGCCGCGCTGGCACAGCTGGCGGCATGTCCGGAGCTTTATCACCAGACCGGCAAGCAGGATGTGGAGCAGGTGCGCACGGCCTATGCAGCGGCCGGCATCGAGGCGCGGGTCGAGCCGTTTATCGAGGACATGGCCAGTGTCTATGCCTGGGCCGATCTGGTGATTTGCCGCGCCGGTGCGCTGACGGTGGCGGAACTGGCGGTGGTCGGCGTGGCAGCGATCCTGGTGCCGTTTCCGCATGCCACCGACGACCACCAGACCGGCAATGCGCATTTCCTCGCCGATGCCGGTGCGGCCATCCTGCTGCCGCAGGATGCACTGACGCCGGCCCGACTGACCGGCATCCTGGCTGATTTCACCGGGCAACGCGACGTGCTGCTGGAAATGGCCTGCCGTGCGCGTGCGCTGGCCATGCCGGACGCGGCGCGGCGTGTCGCCGAACTGTGCCTGCAGGCCGCCGGCGTCGACGGCCGCCCGTCTGCCGGAGGTGCGGCATGAGCATGCAGCAGCCGACGCGCGGCACGCATCCGCAGGGCATGGGTCGGGTACGACGCATGCATTTCGTCGGGATCGGTGGCGCCGGCATGAGCGGCATTGCCGAGGTATTGCACAATCTCGGCTACCAGGTCAGTGGCTCGGACATGCGCGAGAGCGCGGTGACGCGGCGGCTGGCGGCAATGGGGATACGGGTGATGATCGGTCATGCGGCCGACCATGTGGCCGACTGCGACGCAGTGGTGGTGTCGACCGCGATCAATGCGGACAACCCGGAACTCCTGGCGGCGCGTGAGCGGCGTATCCCGGTGGTGCCACGTGCCGAAATGCTGGCCGAACTGATGCGTTTCCGCTTCGGCATCGGCGTTGCCGGTACGCACGGCAAGACCACCACGACCAGCCTGATCGCCAGCCTGCTGGCCGAAGGCGGCCTGGACCCCACCTTCGTCATCGGCGGCCTGCTCAACAGCGCGGCCAGCCATGCACAGCTCGGGGCCGGCCACTACCTGGTGGCGGAGGCCGACGAGAGCGATGCCTCGTTCCTTTACCTGCAGCCGTCGATTGCCGTGGTGACCAATATCGACGCCGACCACCTGTCGACCTACGGCGGCGACTTCGACCGGCTGCGCCAGACCTTCATCGACTACCTGCATCACCTGCCGTTCTACGGTCTGGCCGTGCTGTGTCTGGACGACCCCGAGATCCGGAGCATTCTTCCCGAGGTCACGCGCCCGGTGACCACCTACGGACTCGATGCGACGGCCGATATCTTTGCCAGCGACGTACAGCAGGTCGGTGCACAGACCCATTTCAAGGTGCATCGCCAGGAACACGCGGCTCCGGTTTCCATCACGCTCAACCTGCCCGGGCGCCACAATGTGCAGAATGCGCTGGCGGCGATTGCGGTGGCAACCGAACTGGGCGTGTCGGATGCGAATATCCAGAAGGCGCTGCTGGAATTCCAGGGCATCGGTCGGCGCTTCCAGATCGCCGGCGAGATTCCCGTGGCGGCGGGCAAGGTACTGCTGATCGACGATTACGGCCACCATCCGCGCGAGCTGGCGCCGACCATCGCCGCGGCGCGTGCCGGCTGGCCCGACCGGCGTCTGGTGGTGGTGTTCCAGCCGCACCGTTACACGCGCACGCGCGACCTGTTCGACGATTTTGCGCAGGTACTGTCGGAGGTCGACGTGCTGGTACTGTGCGAGGTCTATGCCGCAGGCGAGGCACCCATCGCCGGCGCCGACGGCCGCGCGCTGGCACGCGGTATCCGCGCGCGCGGCCAGGTCGATCCGGTGTTCGTCGACGACCTGGACACGCTGCCGCACGTGCTCGGTGACCTGCTGATGGACGGCGATCTGCTGCTCACGCTGGGTGCGGGCGATATCGGTGCGGCCGCGCAGCGACTGGTCGTGGAACTGGCCGCAGGTGCAGGGTGAACAGGGGATGATGGCGGCGCAACAAACACAGGCCTGGCGCGGTGACCTGCGGTTCGACGAACCCATGGACCGTCACGTCAGCTGGCGTGCCGGCGGCAAGGCGCGGCGCTTCTTTCAGCCGGCCGACCTCGCCGACCTGTGCGCGTTTCTGCGCGAAATGGAACCGGCCGAGCCGTTGCTCTGGGTTGGGCTGGGCAGCAACCTGCTGGTGCGCGATGGCGGCTTTCCCGGCACGGTGCTGATGATGTTCGGCGCGCTGACAGGGCTGGACTGGCTGGATGCGCAGCTGTTGCGCACCGAGGCCGGGGTGAGCTGCGCCAAGGTCGCGCGTACCGCCAGCCGCAGCGGCCTGACCGGTGTGGAATTCCTCGCCGGCATCCCCGGCACCATGGGCGGTGCGCTGGCGATGAATGCCGGGGCGTTCGGCGGCGAGACCTGGTCGCACGTGGCAGCGGTGGAGACGGTCGACCGCCGGGGCAATCTGCAGACCCGCACTCCTGAGGAATTCCGCGTGGCCTATCGCTCGGTCGGCGGCAAGCCGGATGAATGGTTCGTCGCCGCCCACCTGGCGCTGGACAAGGGCGATGCCGTGCAGGCCCAGGCACGCATTCGCGAACTGCTGGCACGGCGCGGCGCCACCCAGCCGGTGCAGCAGTACAGCTGTGGCTCGGTGTTCCGCAATCCGCCGGGTGATTACGCCGCGCGCCTGATCGAGGCCTGCGGTCTCAAGGGCAAACGGGTCGGCGGTGCGCAGGTGTCGGAGAAGCACGCAAATTTCATTATCAATACCGGCAATGCCAGCGCCGCGGATATCGAAACGCTGCTGTTGCAGGTACAGGGCACGGTCGAGCAGCAGCAGGGTGTGCGTCTGGAGACCGAGGTGCGCATCGTGGGAGAGCCGCCGGCATGAGCGAACGTACCGATCCGCGTAGCTACGGCAAGGTTGCCGTGCTGCTTGGTGGTCGTTCGGCCGAGCGCGAGGTGTCGCTCAGGAGCGGCGCCGCAGTGCTCGCCGCGCTGCAGGCCGCCGGCGTCGATGCGCAGGCGGTGGACAGCGCGGAAGACGGCCTGCACGAGCGGCTTGTCAGTGGCGGTTACGCGCGCGCCTTCATCGCGCTGCACGGGCGCGGCGGCGAGGATGGCGTCATGCAGGGCATGCTGGAAACGCTGGACATGCCCTATACCGGCAGCGGTGTGCTGGGTTCGGCGCTGGGTATGGACAAGTTGCGTACCAAGCAGATCTGGCAGAGCGCGGGTATCCCCACGCCGGATTTCGCCCAGCTGGAGAACGAGGAGGAGGTGGCCGCGCGGCGCGACAGCCTGCACTACCCGGTCATCGTCAAGCCGGCGCACGAAGGCTCCAGTATCGGTATCAGCAAGGTGGAGCGCGCGAGCGGATTACTGCAGGCATGGCAGGCGGCGGCGCGCTTCGACCGCAGCGTGCTGGTCGAGCAGTGGGTCGATGGTGTGGAATACACCACCGGCATCCTGGGCGAGACGGCCCTGCCGCTGATCCGGCTGGAGACGCCCCATGCGTTTTACGACTACGCGGCCAAGTACCAGGCGGATACCACGCGTTACATCATTCCATGCGGCCTTGATGCCGGCCACGAGCAGCAGTTGCAGCAGCTTTCCCTGCAGGCGTTTCGCGCGGTCGACGCGCATGGCTGGGGGCGCGTCGATTTCATGCTGGACGCTGCCGGCAGGCCCTGGTTTATCGAGGTCAACACGGTGCCGGGACTGACGGATCACAGCCTGGTGCCGATGGCGGCGCAGGCCAGCGGCGTGGCGTTCGGTGAACTGGTGCTGAAAATACTGGACAGCAGTTTCGCGCGGGACGCGACAGGACATGCGGGGGTGCAACATGCCCAGGGTTGAGGCCGGTATCGGGACACAGCTTGCCGCGCTGCTGCGCGCCCGGGCACGCACCCTGTCCGGTCTGCTGCTGCTCGGCTTGCTCGGGGTGGCCACGCTGCAGGGCATGCGCTGGTTTTCCGATCCCTACCGCTTCCCGCTCGGTGTGGTCGAGGTGAAGGGCGACTTCCGCTACCTGCAGAAGGAGCAGTTGCAGGCGGCCGTGGCACCGCATGCGACCGGCGGATTTTTCACGGTCGACGTGGTGGCGATACGTGCCGCCGCCGAGGCCCTGCCCTGGGTTTACAAGGCCTCGGTGCAGCGTATCTGGCCGGAGACAGTGCGTGTACAGATCGAGGAACAGCAGCCGGTTGCCCACTGGCACGGGCAGGGCTTTCTGAACCGCTACGGCGAGGCGTTTTTTCCGGAACAGGAGCAGCACGACACCGAACTGCCCTGGCTGGACGGGCCCGACGGCCAGGAGCGCAAGGTCCTGGAACGCTACCGGCAGGTCAGCGCGACGCTTTCGCCGCTGGGATTGCAGGTAGAGCGTCTGCAGGTCGACGGGCGCCGTGCGTGGGAGTTGCAGCTTGCCGGCGATATCGCGCTGAAGCTCGGCCGCATGCAGCCCTGGCTGCGCCTGCAGCGCTTTGTCCGCGCCTGGCCCAGCGTGTTCGCGGCCAGGCTGGCGGATTTGCGTACCGTCGACCTGCGTTACAGCAATGGATTCTCGGTGGTCTGGCAACAGACCGGCGGCAATGGTGAAACGGGCATCAAGGGTTAACAGGATAAGGGTAAGGATGGCGAAGAAGGCTGAAAAGAATCTGATTGTCGGTCTGGATATCGGCACCTCGAAGGTGGTGGCGATTGTCGGGGAGGTCATGCCTGACGGTGAGCTCGAGGTGATCGGCATCGGCTCGCATCCGTCGCGCGGCCTGAAAAAAGGCGTGGTGGTCAATATCGAGTCCACCGTGCACTCGATCCAGCGCGCGGTGGAAGAGGCTGAACTGATGGCAGGCTGCCAGATTCACTCGGTGTATGCCGGTATCGCGGGCAGCCACATCCGCAGCCTGAATTCACATGGCATCGTGGCGATCCGCGACAAGGAGGTCACGCCCGGCGACGTGGAACGCGTCATCGACGCCGCACGCGCCGTGGCAATCCCGGCCGACCAGAAGATCCTGCACATCCTGCCGCAGGATTTCGTGATCGATAACCAGGAGGGCATTCGCGAGCCGGTCGGCATGTCCGGTGTGCGCCTTGAGGCCAAGGTGCACATGGTCACCGGTGCCGTCAGTGCGGCGCAGAACATCATCAAGTGCGTGCGTCGCTGCGGACTGGAGGTGGACGACATCATCCTCGAACAACTGGCCTCGAGTTACTCGGTGCTGACCGAGGACGAGAAGGAACTCGGCGTCTGCCTCGTCGACATCGGCGGCGGTACCACCGATATCGCGGTGTTTACCGAGGGCGCGATTCGCCATACCGCGGTCATCCCGATCGCCGGTGACCAGGTCACCAATGACATCGCCGTCGCGCTGCGCACGCCCACGCAGCATGCCGAGGAGATCAAGATCAAGTACGCCTGCGCGCTGACCCAGCTGGCCAGCGCGGATGAAAGCATCGAGGTGCCGAGTGTCGGCGATCGGCCGCCGCGCCAGCTGGCGCGCCATACGCTGGCCGAGGTGGTCGAGCCGCGCTACGAGGAATTGCTCACGCTGATCCAGGCCGAGTTGCGCCGCAGCGGCTTCGAGGACCTGGTGGCGTCAGGCATCGTGCTGACCGGCGGCAGCGCCAAGATCGAGGGACTGGTCGACCTCGCGGAAGAGGTCTTTCACATGCCGGTACGGCTGGGCGTTCCCCAGTACGTCACCGGCCTGGTTGATGTAGTACGCAACCCGATATTCGCGACCGGTGTCGGGTTGTTGCTGTTCGGTCATCACAATCGTGACCAGCGGTCATTGGATATCGGTCTGGGCAAGGGCGTACGCGGGGTGTGGGACAGGATGAAAGGCTGGTTTCAGGGAAATTTCTAGAGTGAATGTAATTGTTGCCGTGATCGGAGAGGTTGTCACGGCGTTTGTTAATCATTTTTCAGGGCTAATTTTTGTTGTTTCTTTCAGGAGGAGACATCATGTTTGAATTACTGGATTCATGCGGACAAAGTGCGGTTATCAAGGTAATCGGTGTCGGTGGCGGTGGCGGTAATGCCGTGCAGCATATGGTCGATGCCAACATCGACGGCGTGGAGTTCATCTGCGCCAATACCGATGCACAGGCCTTGCAGAACATGTCGGCACGCACCACCTTGCAGATCGGCGGTTCCATCACCAAGGGTCTCGGAGCCGGTGCCAATCCCGATGTGGGTCGCCAGGCCGCACACGAAGACCGGGAACGCATCGCGGAGGTTATCGAGGGTGCCGACATGCTGTTCATTACCGCCGGCATGGGCGGCGGGACCGGTACCGGTGCGGCACCGGTGGTGGCACAGATCGCCAAGGAAATGGGCATCCTGACCGTGGCGGTGGTGACCAAGCCGTTCACCTTCGAAGGCAGCCGCCGCCTGCATGTCGCACACAACGGCATCAAGGAGCTGAGTCAGTACTGCGATTCACTGATCACGATCCCGAACGAGAAGCTGCAGCTGGTGCTGGGCAAGCAGATCAGCCTGCTGGCTGCCTTCAAGTCCGCCAACGATGTGCTGCTGGGCGCGGTGCAGGGTATTGCTGAGCTGATCACCCGCCCGGGCCTGATCAACGTCGACTTTGCGGACGTGCGCACGGTGATGTCCGAGATGGGCATGGCGATGATGGGTTCCGGTACCGCGAAGGGTGACGATCGCGCACGCGAGGCCGCCGAGGCCGCCGTGGCCAGCCCGCTGCTCGAGGACATCGACCTGATGGGCGCCAACGGCATCCTGGTGAACGTCACTGCCGGCCTGGACCTGGGAATCGGCGAGTTCGAGGAGGTCGGCAACACGGTCAAGGAATTCGCTTCCGAGAACGCGACCGTGGTGGTCGGCACCGTCATCGATCCGGACATGCGTGACGAACTGCGCGTTACCGTGGTCGCGACCGGTCTCGGCATGCAGCCGAAGCGACCCGCCGAAAAGCCCACGGGTCTGCATCTGAAAACGGTTACCCGGGAAGCAGCTGAGGGTGGCAAGGAGCCCGAGAATTACGATATTCCGACCGTGAAACGCCGGAGTGCGGCCCAGCGTGCCCAGGCGGTCGGCGGTAATTCGGCCGAGGACATGGATTATCTCGACATCCCGGCGTTTCTGCGCCGTCAGGCCGACTAGCGAGTCGCGCGGTTGTGCAGGTCCCGGGCAAATCGCCCGGGATCCGGCGTGGTCCTGATAGCTACATGAAGCTGATATGTAGATAAGTTATTTTGATGACGAACTTATGCTGTATCAGACACATCAGAGTGTGACCGTATTCTAGGCAGGTTAATGAGCATGTGCTAATATTGCCGCGGCTTTCCTGGTGCTTGTCTGAGAATAAGGCTCATTATTAGAGGAAACATAAGGCCATGATTCGACAACGTACTCTCAAGAACGTGATTCGTGCGACTGGCGTGGGACTGCATACTGGCGAGAAAATCTACCTGACCTTGCGTCCGGCGCCGGTGGACACCGGTATCGTGTTTTGTCGTGTCGATCTGGAACATGTCGTGCAGATTGCAGCGCGCCCCGAGAACGTGGGCGACACCCGTCTGTCCACGACACTGGTCAGTAACGGTGTCCGGATCTCCACGGTCGAACACCTGCTGTCGGCAATGGCCGGACTGGGCATCGACAATGCCTACATCGACCTGAGCGCGGCCGAGGTCCCGATCATGGACGGCAGCGCCGGCCCGTTCGTATTCCTGATTCAGTCGGCAGGCATCGAGGAACAGGATGCACCGAAGCGGTTCATCCGCATCAAGCACCCGGTGCAGGTCGAGGACGGTGACAAGATTGCCCGTTTCGAACCCTTTGACGGTTTCAAGGTGGGTTTTACCATTGAATTCGATCACCCGGTCTTCAAGTCCAATACCCAGCATTCCGAGATCGATTTTTCCACGACCTCGTTCGTCAAGGAAGTCAGCCGGGCGCGCACATTCGGTTTCATGCACGAGATCGAACAGCTGCGCGAGCGCAAGCTGGCGCTGGGCGGCAGCCTGGACAATGCCGTGGTGCTGGACAATTACCGGGTGCTGAATGAAGACGGTTTGCGTTACCGTGACGAATTCGTGAAACACAAGATACTGGATGCCATTGGCGACCTCTACCTGCTCGGTCACAGCCTGATTGGCGCCTTCAAGGGCTACAAGTCGGGACACGCGCTCAACAACAAGTTGCTGCGTGCGCTGGTGGCGGATGAGTCGGCCTGGGAGGAAGTGACATTTGAAGACATGAGCGAGGCGCCGATCTCGTTCCTGCAGCCGGTACCCGCCAGTTGATCTGACACTCCGCTGCCTGCCGGTCCCGTCCTGACCCCAGGGTCAGGACGGGACCGGCAGGCGTTAATACTGCAGTTTTCACTCCAGAGTCCGATACAGTCTGAGAGACATGCTCGTGCGGTTCACCGCCCGGGCAACCCGCCGGGCGATGTCCCGGTTGGCACGTCTAGGGGGCTGTTGTTTCAGGCGGACGCACCCGGATACGGATACTACGCAAGCTTACGCCGCCAGGCAGCGTAAGCTTCTTAACCAGTTGATGCGTATGGAATCGTAGCCGGACAGCCCAGGCCGGGGAATCCGCTGCAAGTACCAGAATATTGCCATTGACGGCAAGCAGACGGCAGTGGGCCTGCAGCGGGTCGGGGAGTAACTGTTGCAGCTGTGCCTCCAGGTTCATCAGCAGGCGTGCCTGCGCGACCAGCCTGGATTGAGCATGGGCGCCAATTATTTCGTTTATTTTTAAAGGTTTATCCATGCAAGCCTGGTAACGGGGTCGGCCATGAACATCATACTGTTTACAAACCGGCGCGGACAGGTCTGGAATTTCGAATTCCGTCCGGTACTCGTCCTTACACTCATGGTCACGGTACTGGTGTCGATGGTGGCGGGCGCCTTCTATACCGGCCTTCATACCGGAGAGGATGAAATCGAGTATGTGTCGGAATGGCGCGAGGTGGTGCGTTCCCAGCACACGGATATCAAGGAGCTGCGCAAGACGGCACAGGCCGATATGAATGCCCTGACACTGCGCATCGGCCAGCTTCAGGGGCAGATGCTGCGACTCAACGCGCTGGGCGAACGCCTGGTCAGGCAGGGTGACCTCGATATCGCCGAATTCGACTTCGAAACGGTACCGGCAGTGGGCGGCCCGGAAGGCGCGGCAGAAGGCAGCCCGGTCGGTTTCAGCGATATCCTGACCATGCTCGACGGCCTGGATGCCGAAATGGCTGATCGCGAGCAGAAGCTGTCGGTGCTCGAATCCCTGCTGATGAGCCGCAGTCTCAGCGAACGCGTTATGCCGGCTGGCCGGCCGATCGGTGAAGGCTGGCTGTCCTCGCGATTCGGCAAGCGCAATGACCCCTTCACGGGCAAGCAGGAATTCCACAAGGGCCTTGATTTCGCCGGTAAAAAAGGTTCCGGGGTCGTTGCTGTCGGGGACGGCGTGGTCAGCTGGTCCGGACGGCGTTCCGGCTACGGCAACCTGGTCGAGGTCACGCACGGCAACGGTTACGTGACCCGCTACGGGCACAACGAGCGCAACCTGGTAAAGCTGGGTGACACCGTCAAGAAAGGTCAGCAGATTGCGCTGATGGGGTCCACCGGACGCTCGACCGGCCCCCATGTCCACTTCGAAGTACGGCACAACGGCAAGGCGGTCAATCCGGCAAAATATCTGGGCGAGTAATCGCCCGGTCACGGTTGTACAAGCCGTGACCGTCTCTGCCGACGGCCCCGTCGGTTCTTCCCGCGCCACCTGCTATTTTGCAGATACATGCGGTATCATTCCCGGCTTCATCGGCGCTACCCGTTTCCCGGAAATTCATGGCACTCAATATACTCAGCAAGCTGTTTGGCAGCCGTAATGACCGCCAGTTGAAACGCATGATGCGGACCGTGGCCCGCATCAATGCACTGGAGCCGGATATCAAGGTGCTCTCGGATGAAGCCCTGCGCGCCAAGACGGACGAATTCCGCAAGCGTCTGGCGGACGGCGAGTCGCTGGACGACCTGCTGCCGGAGTCGTTCGCCGTCGTGCGCGAGGCTGCCAGCCGCGCCCTGCAGATGCGCCACTTCGACGTGCAGCTGATCGGCGGCATGGTGCTGCATGACGGCAAGATCGCCGAAATGCGCACCGGCGAGGGCAAGACCCTGGTTGCCACGTTGCCGGCCTACCTGAATGCGCTGGGTGGCGAGGGCGTGCACATCGTCACCGTCAACGATTACCTGGCGCGGCGCGATGCCGGCTGGATGGGAAAGATATTCAGTTTCCTCGGCATGACCACGGGCGTCACCGTGACCGGACAGCCCCAGGAGGAAAAACGCGCTGCGTACCAGGCCGATATCACCTACGGCACCAACAACGAGTACGGCTTCGACTACCTGCGCGACAACATGGCTTTCACGATACAGGATCGTGTACAGCGCAGCCGCAACTTTGCCATCGTCGACGAGGTCGACTCGATCCTGATCGACGAGGCGCGCACGCCGCTGATCATCTCCGGTGCGGTGGATGAACGCTCGGACCTGTATGTGAAGCTGAATGCGCTGGTACCGGAACTCAAGCTGCAGGAAGAAGCGGACGGCGCGGGAGACTATACGCTGGAGGAAAAGCACCGCCAGATCTACCTGACCGAGGCCGGGCATGAGCATGTGGAAAACCTGCTGGTGAGCAACAACCTGCTGAAGGAAGGCGAGAGTCTGTATGACGCGGCCAACCTCAATATCATGCACCACATCAATGCCGCAATGCGCGCGCATCTGCTGTTCAAGAAAGACGTGGACTATATCGTGCAGGACGGCCAGGTGATCATCGTGGATGAATTCACCGGCCGCACCATGCCGGGGCGACGCTGGTCGGAAGGCCTGCACCAGGCGGTCGAGGCCAAGGAAGGTGTGCCGATCCAGAACGAGAACCAGACGCTGGCATCGATTACTTTCCAGAACTACTTCAGAACCTACAAGAAGCTGTCCGGCATGACCGGTACTGCGGATACCGAGGCCTTCGAGCTGCAGCAGATCTACGGCCTCGAAGTGATCGTGATTCCCACCCACAATCCGATGGTCAGGAAGGACATGGGTGACCTCGTCTTCCTGAGCATGGAAGAAAAGTTCGACGCGATCATGGAGGACCTGCGCGAGTGCCAGCAGCGCGGGCAGCCGGTACTGGTGGGTACCGCGTCGGTGGAAACCTCGGAGTACCTGTCGAACCTGCTCGACAAGGCGAAGATCAAGCATTCGGTCCTGAATGCCAAGCAGCACGCCCGGGAGGCACAGATCGTCGCCGAGGCGGGGCGTCCGGGCACCATCACCATCGCCACCAATATGGCCGGTCGCGGTACCGACATCGTGCTGGGCGGTAACATGCAGGTCGAGCTGGACGCGCTGGATAAACCGGACGAGGCGGCCCTTGCCACAGCGAGGGAGGAGTGGAAGCAGCGTCATGAGCAGGTGCTGGCCGCGGGCGGCCTGCATATCATCGGTACCGAGCGGCACGAGTCACGCCGCGTCGACAACCAGCTGCGCGGTCGTTCCGGTCGCCAGGGCGACCCGGGTTCCAGCCGTTTCTACCTCTCGCTGCAGGACAACCTGATGCGCATCTTCGCCTCGGACCGGGTTGCCGGCCTGATGCAGAAGCTCGGCATGCAAAAGGGCGAGGCGATCGAGCATCCCTGGGTCAGCAAGGCGATCGAGAATGCGCAGCGCAAGGTCGAGGCGCACAACTACAACATCCGCAAGACCCTGCTGGAATTCGATGACGTGGCGAACGACCAGCGCAAGGTCGTATACGAGCAGCGCGACGAGCTGATGGAGACGGACGATGTCTCCGATATCGTGGAAGCGATTCGCAGCGACGTGATCAATGAACTGATCAGCGAGTTCATTCCCCCGGGCAGTATGGACGACCAGTGGGACGTGGCGGGCCTGGAAGAGGCGCTGCAGCGCGAGTATGCGTTCGAATGGCCGGTACAGCGCTGGCTCGACGAGGACGACGAGTTGCATGAGGAGACGCTGCGCGAGCGTATCCTGGGAGTGATGGTCAGTGCTTACCGAGACAAGGAGGCACAGGCAAGCGCCCCGGTCGTGCGCCATTTCGAAAAGGCCGTCATGCTGCAGGTGCTGGATACGTCGTGGAAGGAACACCTGGCCGCGATGGACTACCTGCGCCAGGGCATCGGGCTGCGCGGCTATGCCCAGAAGGACCCCAAGCAGGAGTACAAGAAAGAGGCTTTTGCCATGTTCGAGGCAATGCTCGACCGCATCAAGCACGAGGTGATCAGTATCCTCACCAGGGTGCAGGTCAGGGCCGAGTCGGATGTGGAGGCAGTGGAAGAGCAGCGACGCAGCCACGCGGAGATGGACTTCAAGCATGCCGAGGCCGGCGCGATGGGCGAGGCCGCGGGTGGTGAGGAGCAGGTGCAGGATGAAAAGCGTCCGTTCATCCGCTCCGGACGCAAGGTGGGACGCAACGAGCCTTGTCCCTGCGGTTCCGGCAAGAAATACAAGCACTGCCACGGCAAGTTGAATTGAGCCTGCGTACGGTACCGGGACGCAGCCGGTACCGGATCGCGGTCATGCGTCCTCAGCGTATGCAGCAGATGGCAGGCATCGCCTGAGACATCCCTGAGTCAGAACCCCGCGTGCCCGTTACGGGCCGTTGTTATTCAAACCGTTACTACATGAAAAGCGAATCTTTGCCTGTCCTTCACCCGGTTGCCGGATTCCGGCTGGGTACCACCAGCGCCGGCATCAGGAAGCCCGGCCGTCAGGACCTGGTGGTAATGGAGCTGGCCGAGGGTTCCGCCTGCGCCGCCGTGTTTACCCGCAACGAGTTCTGTGCTGCGCCGGTGATCGTGGCGCGCGAACATCTCGCCAGCACTGCACCGGCGTGCCTTATCGTCAATACCGGCAATGCCAATGCGGGTACCGGCGCCGCCGGGCTGGCCGACGCGCGCACATGCTGTGACGCCGCGGCGGGCCTGGCGCGGGTCAAGCCGGAGGCAGTGCTGCCGTTCTCGACCGGCGTGATCGGCGAACCACTGGCAGTTGACCGGCTGGTCGCCGGCTTGCCGGGGGCCTTTGCACGGTTATCGGAAGATGGCTGGGCCGCGGCGGCGACCGGCATACTCACGACTGACACCGTGCCGAAGGGCGCCTCCCGGCGCCTCGAACTGGGCGGCCATACGGTGACGGTCACGGGGATTGCCAAGGGCTCGGGCATGATACGCCCGGATATGGCTACCATGCTTGCCTTTATCGCGACCGACGCGGCGGTCGATCCGGCTACCCTGCAGCGCTGCCTGTCGGCAGCGGTGGACAAGTCGTTCAACCGCATTACCGTCGATGGCGACACCTCGACCAACGATGCCTGCGTACTGGTCGCAACCGGGAAGTCGCCCGCGCCGCCAATAGATGCCGACGACGCGAACCTTGCATGGTTCGGCGAGGCGGTCACCGCGGTTTGCGTCGAGCTGGCGCAGGCGATCGTGCGCGATGGCGAGGGAGCCACGCGATTCGTCACGGTGACGGTCGAACAGGGTGCCGACAGCCGCGAGTGTCTCCGGGTCGCCTACACCATTGCCCATTCCCCGCTCGTCAAGACGGCACTGTTCGCCGGCGACCCTAACTGGGGCCGGATACTGGCCGCGGTGGGGCGTGCCGGAATCGGCAATCTGGACATTGCCGCCGTGGAGATCTACCTGGACGATGTGTGTATCGTGCGGGATGGTGGACGTGCCGCAACTTATGCGGAGGCGGACGGCGAACGGGTGCTGTCGGGCAGCGAGTACGAAATTCGTGTCGTGCTGGGTCGGGGTGAAAGTCGCGAGCAGGTCTGGACCTGCGACCTGTCATACGATTATGTGAAGATCAACGCGGAATACCGTACCTGAGTGACAAGACTATTGCGAGTCGTTCTCGTCAGTTAACAGCGTCGCGTCCTCCGCCGGGATGCGATGGCTTTCATCAAGCCAGCTGCCCAGATCGATCAGCCGGCAGCGCTCTGAACAAAACGGTCGCCAGGGCTGTGCCGGGCCCCATTCGACAAGCACGGCGCAGGTCGGGCAGTTTACGGTTCGGGGACGGGTGCGCTCGGTATTCATGACAGCTACCTAGATGACGCAGCAGGCGAGTTCGAATTCGACGTCCTGGTCAGTCTGTCTGGAGCGATCTTCCGCCGCGGAAAACTCCAGGAACCGTGCAGTAAAGCGGTGACGCCCGCCACTGAGTTCCGCAAAGTACGGCACGCCGGGCGGTAACGCGATCCGGACCAGCTGGCAGGGCAGGTTGGGATCCAGGGTGCGCTGATACAGGCCGTGATTAGCCACTGCCCGCTTCAGGGGCGTGCTGTCGCGGGTCATCGACAGGATCAGCTGGATGGATTGCCCGATGGCATCGAAATTCCCCAGCCAGCGTAGCAGGTCCTGGTTGCGGGACGCTGCCGGCTGTTGCAGCCAGTAGTGGAATGCCGGCAAGTCGAAGTCACAGGTGCCTCCCGGTATCGCATTGCGCTGACGTATGCTGGTCAGGAATTCGCTGTTCTTGAGTTCGCTGGCGATCTGGCCATTGATGCCATGCATGCTGTCGATACGTCTGTTGATCCTGTCGAGTAACAGTCCGAGCTGGTCTGTGTCGACGGCCGGATTCTGGCCCAGCCGCTTCAGGTTGGCTGAATGGCGCTCGAGTTCCTTGATGACTTCGGACTTGAGATTGGTGTTGCCGAAAATATCCACGATTTCGAGGATACAGTCGAGCGTGGCACGACTGTCCCACTCGGAAGCAAGCTCCAGGTGATGACTGGCCTGCCTGAACAGATATTCGAGCCGCATGAAGGTTCGGGTGCGTTCGTTGAGGGGCTGTTCGTAGACTATCCTGCCCGTAGCCGGTGCCGGGTCCGGCTGCCGGGGCGTACCGGCGCCGGCCTTGCTGCGGTTGGCATACTGGGTGTTGGAGCTAGTGCTCATTCGATATGTCCATGAAGTGCATATGTAATTTCCGTGTCCGCTCGATCAGGACATCCACGCCGGCATCATTGACAATGATATCGTCCGCTGCAGACAGGCGTGTTTTCCGATCGATTTGTGCGGCCATTATCCCGGCTACTACATTGTGTGACAGCCCATCGCGTGCGGCAACCCGTTTGAGCTGTTCTTTTTCCGGTGCATCCACCACGAGTATCCGGTCGACCAGGTCGGACTGCCGCGTTTCCAGCAGTAGCGGAATAATGACTATACAGTAAGGGCTCGTGATTGTGGCCAGCCACTGGCGGACCCGTTGCCTGATCCGGGGATGTAGAATCGCCTCAAGCGCCAGTTTATCTGAAGAATCGGAAAAAATACGTGTGCGCAGGTAAGCGCGATCCAGCGTGCCGTCGTCAAGCAGGGCGCGGGGGCCGAAATGTGCAACGATTTCCTGCAGGGCGGGTTGGCCGGGGATGACGAGTTCACGGGCCAGCTGGTCGGTATCGAGGACGGGTACACCGAGTTTGCTGAATTCGCCGGCAACCGTGGATTTGCCGCTGCCGATGCCGCCGGTCAGGCCGATGACGAGCGTTTGCCTGCCGGCATCGCGGTGCGTTTGCGGGTGGGTGTCCGGGACAGTCACATACAGATCAGCGCAAATAAAGGCTGATGATGTCTTGTCCCCACAGAAGTGTCAACCAACCTGCAGCCGCAAGAAACGGTCCGAACGGCATCGGCTGGTTGTGGTCTCGCCCCTTGAGCAGGATGAGACCGATACCGATTGCCGCGCCAACGACGGACGAGAACAGGATGACAATCGGCAACTGCTGCCACCCCACCCAGGCACCGATTGCACCGAGCAGCTTGAAATCGCCGTAGCCCATGCCTTCCTTGCCGGTGAGCAGCTTAAACAGGTGATAGATCGACCACAGTGAAAGGTAGCCGGCCGCAGCGCCGATAATGCTCGTCGCACTGTCCACGAACACACCGAACAGGCTCAGCAACAGGCCGGCCCACAGCAGGGGCAGGGTGATCGAGTCGGGCAGGATCTGGTGGTCGAAATCGATCATGAACAGCGGGATCAGTGCCCAGGTGAAGAGCAGTGCCGCCAGCGCCTCTCTGCCGAAGCCGTAATGCATGGCAACGACTGCAGACAGCAGTGCCGTAACCAGCTCGATGGACGGATAGCGTCGCGGGATTGTGGTACCGCAACCGGCGCAGCGCCCCCTGAGCAGCAGGTAACTTAGCAAGGGAATGTTTTCTACGGCCCGGATGGGGCGCTGGCAGTGCGGACAGCTGGAGGCAGGAATGACCAGGTTGTAGATCGGCTGACTGCCGTTATCGGGCTCCGGATTACCCTGCAGTTCACTGCATTCCCGCGACCAGGCCCGGTTGATCATGATCGGTAGCCGGTAAATGACCACGTTCAGGAAGCTGCCTACCAGCAGTCCAAGCACGCCACTGGTGATGCCGAAAAGAACCAGCGAAGCCTCGAGCAGGCGCAGCAGTTCCATGGGCTATGACAGCCGGTGCGGCAACGATTCAGGTTTCGCTGCGATCAGATAGCCGCGCCCATCTTGAATATGGGCAGGTACATGGCGACGACGAGGCCACCGATGAGGACGCCCAGAATCGACATGATAAGTGGCTCGAGCAGGCTGCTCAGTGCGTCCACGGCATCATCCACCTCTGCCTCGAAAAAGTCCGCCACCTTTGCCAGCATGCTGTCCAGTGCGCCGGATTCCTCGCCGATGGCGACCATCTGTTCGACCATGTTGGGAAACAGGCCGGTCTGACTCATGGCGAATTGCAACTGCTGACCGGTAGCCACGCTGTCGCGGATCATCAGGACCGCATCCGAATACACCACGTTGCCGGTGGCACCGGCAACCGATTCCAGTGCCTCGACCAGCGGAACGCCGGCAGCAAACATGGTAGAGAGGGTGCGCGCAAAGCGAGCCACGGCGGCCTTGTGCATGATCGGGCCGATAATCGGCAATTTGAGTATCGCCCTGTCGAGCGCCCTGCTGAATTTGCGCGAACGTTTCTTCCCCTGCATGAACCCGATGCCGATGCCAAAAAATATTCCAGCCATCAGCCACCAGTAACTCTGCATGAATTCCGACAGGTTGACGACCACCCGGGTGAACGCGGGCAGGTCCGCGCCGAAACTGCTGAACAGTTCCTCGAATTGCGGTACCACGAAGATAAGCAGGATCGCGGTAACGATCATCGCCACAATAATCACGGCAGTCGGGTAGAACAGGGCCTTCTTGATCTTGGCCTTCAGGGACTCGGTCTTTTCCTTGTAGGTGGCGATATTATCAAGCAGCGCTTCGAGTACGCCGGCCTGTTCGCCGGCGTTGACCAGACTCACCACGAGTGCATCGAAGTGGTACGGGTGTTTGGACAGGGAATCCGACAGGCTGGTGCCGGATTCCACGTCGGACTTGATCTTGAGAATAAGCTCGCGCATGCCGGCATTGTCATGGCCGCGGCCGATGATATCGAACGACTGCACCAGTGGTACGCCCGCAGCCAGCATGGTGGACAGCTGGCGGAAAAAGACCGCGATATCTTTCGGTATGATCTTTTTCTTCTCGGTTTTCTGGAAGAGGGTGCTTTGCTTCTTGACCTTCAGCGGCTTGATACCCTGCTTGCGCAGGTCCGCCCGGATCAGTGACGGGTTGGATCCTCGGGTTTGTCCCTTGACCTTGACGCCGCGCTTGTCGGTGCCGGTCCAGATAAACAGTTCGGGTTGCTTGAGTGCTTTCTCCGCCATGGCTTATTCCTTCGTGACGCGGTCGATTTCTTCCAAACTGGTAATTCCTGCGGCCACCTTTCTCAGGCCGGACTCCCTGAGATCGGCGACGCCCTCGGCAGCCGCCTGCTTCTCGAGTTCCATTGAATTACCGCCTTCCATAATAATACGGCCCATTTCCTCGGATACCGGCATGACCTGGTAAATGCCCACCCGGCCCTTGTATCCGCCCGTACAGCTTTCACAGCCGACCGGGCTGTATATCTTCAGCCCCTTGATCTGGTCTTCCCTGAAGCCGGCCTTGAGCAGGGACTCTTCAGGTATATCACGTTCCTTCTTGCAGTTATTGCACAGGCGTCGCGCCAGTCGCTGGGCCATGATCAGGTGTATGGCCGAGGCAATGTTGTAGGGCGGCAGGCCCATGTTTGCCAGGCGCGTCAGGGTCTGCGGTGCATCGTTGGTGTGCAGGGTGGACAGCACCAGATGGCCGGTCTGCGCCGCCTTCACGGCAATTTCCGCCGTCTCGAGGTCTCGAATCTCACCTACCATGATGATGTCCGGATCCTGGCGCAGAAAGGCACGCAGGGCGATCGAGAAATCCAGGCCCGCCTTGGGATTGACATTGACCTGGTTGATGCCATGCACGTTGATTTCCACCGGGTCTTCGCAGGTGGAAATATTGCGGTCCGGTGTATTCAGCATGTTCAGGCCGGTATACAGCGACACAGTCTTGCCGCTACCGGTCGGGCCGGTCACCAGTACCATGCCATAGGGCTTGTTGATGGCGGTGATGAACAGTTCTTTCTGGTCCGGTTCAAAGCCCAGCACGTCGACGCCGAGCTGGGCGGCGCTGCTGTCGAGAATACGCAGCACGACCTTTTCGCCATACAGGGTCGGCAGGGTGTTGACACGAAAATCGATGGAGCGGTTGCGCGACAGGTTCATCTTGATGCGTCCGTCCTGCGGAACACGACGCTCGGCAATATTCATCCGGCTCATGACCTTGAGACGCGCAATAATGCGCATCGCCAGGGAGCGCGGCGGCGAGGTGATTTCATGCAGCACGCCGTCGTTGCGGAACCTGACGCGGAATTCCTTCTCGTAGGGTTCGAGATGAATATCCGAGGCGCCGGAATTGATTGCGTCGAGCAGGACCTTGTTGACGAAGCGCACCACGGGCGTGTCGTCAATATCCATGTCCGAGGTGTCGCCATCCCGGATTTCATCGTCGCCGGAACCGATATCCAGGTTGTCGAGGTCGGCATCCATGAGCTCGGACATGGTGGTGTCCAGGGCTTCCAGGGCAACTTCGATGGCCTTGCGCAACTGGTTCTCGTCGACCAGCACGGCCTCGGTATTGATGCCGGTGTGAAACTTGAATTCATCGATGGCGCCGAGATTGGTCGGGTCGGAAACGGCAATGTAGAGCCGGTTGGCGTGCTTGAACAGGGGCAGGGCATTGTGCTGCTTGATGAGTTTCTCGCTGACCAGCCTGACCGGTGCCACCTCCATGTCCATAGCCGCGATGTCGAACAGCGGGACGCCGAATTCCTGTGCGCCCGACCAGGCGATGTCCTGGCTCGACAGGATCTTGCTGTCGACAAGGTAGCTGACGAAATGGGTGCGCTTCTTGAGCGCCATTTCGTGGGCCTTGGTGGCCTCGGTTTCCTCGATAAGACCGTCCATGACCAGCCGTCGCGCGAGTCCACTGAGATTGACAGTCGGGTTAAGAGTGGCCATGAATTAGGATATGTAGTGGTATCGGGTGTTTTTCACTGTGACCAAGGTCCGGTTTTCAGTTGCCTGCAGCAGGTTCGCGGCGCTGGCCACTGCACAAGAATGTGTAATATTGCATTAATAAACAGCCTTTTGGGTGATGCTACCGCAAACCCGCCAGGCGCATCCAGCAACCGCGGGTGACTGGACTTGACAGCCCTGCCACCATTGTTTCGTCCTATTTGGATGATACTTTAACCTTTGCATTCGGTAGCTTAGCCTACTACCAGCCAAACTGCCACGACCGGCGACAGGATGCCGCGTGGCGTCGTTCAGGCGGCGTTTTCGCCAGTATTTTGTCGCGTGTCCGTGTGACCGATGACGTCGAGGTAGCGCTGTGCAATCAGTGACCAGGCATTGCTGTCAATGGTGTGCCTGCTGGCGCGTGCGCCGAACGACCGCATGCCGTTTCGGTCAGTCAGCAGCGCAGCGATCCGGTCGCGGTATGCCACGGAATCACCCGGGCTGACGAGATAGCCGTTCTCGCCGTCCGTGATCGCATCGCACAGGCCTTCCAGTGCCGAGGCGATGACCACGAGGCCGTGTGCGGCCGCTTCCAGTACCACCAGGCCGAACCCCTCGATATCACCGCTGACCGGGATATTGGGCTGGACGAAGATATCGGCGCAGTGCAGCAGCAGTTCCTTTTCCGCATCGCTTACCTGGCCGAGCATGATGACGCGGTCCGCCACACCCCGGTCTGCAATCGCGGCGCTGATGCGGGCATGCTCCGGGCCTGCGCCGGCGATAATGTAGGTGATGTCACTGTCCAGGTGCGGGACGACATTTTCCACAAACCAGGCTACGCCTTTCCTGCGGACCAGGCGTCCCAGCGTTAGCAGTACCGTGCCGCGTGGTGGTCTGCCGATCATTGCCGCGAGATCGGCCCGGGTGTAGTCGCGCGGTGGCGGGGCCGGCGCGGCGACGCCGTTTGGTATGAAGATAAAGCGTGCCGCCGGAATGCCACGTGCCACGCCTTCCGACAGGGTCGCGTTGCCGACGGCAATCAACCGGTCCATGCGCGGCAGAAACAGCCGTACCCAGAGCCACTGGTACAGGCGGCTGGCGTAGGTCAGATCGAGACCGTGGGTGATGCAGACCACCGGCTTGCGGGTGAACAGCTTGAGCACGAAGCCGGTGATTCCCAGGACACCGTCGCCAAGCAGTACCGCGTCCTGCCGGGGCAGTAGCAGCAATGCCTTCAGCGTCGCCCAGGGCAGAAACAGCGGTAACAGGTATTTGCCCTTGCGGTTCACGATGAGCCGAACATTGCAGATCTCGCCCAGTGCCCGGGCGATTTCGGCGTTCTGTTTCTCGATGCCCCCGACCACGGGGGGAAAGGACCTTGAAATGAAGAGCAGGTTCATTGCATGCGGGGTCTGGCGCCGTGCCGGCAACCTACTGTTTCTGCAGCAGCCAGATGTAGCCGGGAAAGGCCCAGTAGGCAAGCCTGATCAATGTGCCTGCAATCCTTGCCTTGCTGCTGCCGGGCCTGAGCATGTAATCGGTGTGGAACCGTTCCGCTTCGTCGACCAGCCGTTGCGTGTAATCGGTGACGGCAAACCTGCGTACCAGGGACTTCAGTCCCCAGTAGCTCAGGTGCTTCTCGTGATAGAAGCGCGCCTTACCCGCAAGCCGAATGTAGATATGCGCCAGCGGCCTGGGCAGGACTGACAGCAGGGGCAGGTTGTAGTGCGGTTCGTTCCACATCAGCCGGTTGCCGGCGGAAAAATAGCAAACCCCGTCTTTGCGCAGCACGCGGAATATTTCGTCGAACATGCGTTCCGGGTCCGGGACGTGCTCGTAGACATGCGAGCAGATGACAACATCGAAGGATTCATCCTCGAACGGCAGATCGAGTGCGTCTGCAACCCGGAACTGCAGGTTGTCGCGCCTGAAATTACCCTGCGCGTGCTCGATGGCGGGTTTGTCGATATCGATGCCGGTAACGCTTTTGAAATGGCGGGCAAGGTAATTGTCGATAATGCCGGCAGAGCCACCGACGTTCAGCAGGTCGTAGCCGTCGAGCGGCCCGGGGAGAAAATCCTCCAGTACCGCGGCCATGGTACGGGCCTTTCTTTCCCGGTTTTCCACGTCATAGACATAGGGGCTGCTTGCCGAGAAATCATATTGATAATCCCTACTCACGGCGACTGACTCCTGACGTATTGATGCACCCGGGAGAGGTGCCGGCCGCTATCCGTGGCGCCCGGCGGGTACCGGCTGGACAATAGCGCATATTATGATGTGACAGGGTTTTGGGCAAACGCTGTAGCCCGGAGCTGTCGGATTGCATTATCATTCCCCCGTATTCCGTGGCGAGTTGTCAGAAATCGCGCATTCACCCGCCAATCCAACCGAGTCTGCTATTCCATTGAAACTGCTGTTCCTTAGCAAGCGCAGTCCGATGGGGCGGGATCTGATGACTCGCCCGTACGGACGGTTCTATTACCTGCCGCGTTCTCTTGCCGGGCGCGGACACGACGTGACAATCCTGTTGCTGGATTACCGTAAAGGCGCGCCGGTTGATATGCGGCGCGACGGAATCCGCTGGGTTTCGGAGTCGCTGGTTTTCGGTAGTCCGCTCAACTATATCCGTAAGCTGAAAGGACTGCTCCAGGAAACGAGACCTGACTGGATAGTCGGTTGCTCTGATACCTATTACGGGATTCTTGCCCGGTACTGGGGGCAGCGATACGGGATTCGATCCTGCATCGATGCCTATGATAATTACGAGAGCTACCTTCCGTGGATGAAGCCGCTGCACGGACTCTGGCGCAGGGCACTTTCGCGAGCTGACCTGGTAACGGCGGCTGGACCGGATCTGGCAGCATACATGTCGCAGCAACGTCACGGTCGCCCCGCTGTGGTGGTCCCGATGGCGGCGGATCCGATTGGGTTCAGGCCCATGGATCAGGCGGAGTGCAGGTCCCGGATGGGATTGCCGCATACCGGCCGGTTTGTCGGTTATTGTGGATCAGTGCATAAAAACAGGGGAGTGGAGGTTCTGTTTGACGCTTGCAGCAGACTGAAACAGAAACACCCCGATGTTGAATTACTGCTGTCGGGCAGAAGCTGGGGTAACGTGCCAATTCCCGATGCTGCCCGCGTGCTCGGATATGTCGACGACGAGAAAATGCCTGTCCTGCTGAATTGTATGGATGTGCTGACGGTGATCAACCGTGCCAGCAGTTTTGGTAACTACAGTTATCCGGCAAAGCTGTACGAGGCCATGATGTGCAATATTCCCGTCGTGGCGACAGCCACGCCAGCCACGCGCTGGATTCTGGAAGATCACGGAGATTTTCTGGTGCCACCATCCGACCCGGAACAACTCTGTGCCAGGCTCGAGCAAAGTCTCAATCTGGATCGCGTGGCATATGAAAGGGTCACAGACTGGGAGATGGCTTGTGACATGCTCGAACGGGCATTGCAGGATGCAGAGTGAGTTTTATCCCATGCAGTAAATGTGCTGTAGAGGCTAGGTTCGGGCTGGCCGGTCTCGAAAAGTGCGGGGGAAGGCAGTTAAAAGATGTCTTGTAAATCGGTACTTGGGGTATAAAAACCAGTAGATCCAGTAACAAAATCGCAGCAGGCTGGAAGTACAGTTTTTTTCATGGACTCGTTTTTCCTCGCTGAATCTGTAACTCAGTGAGGCCCAGTCCAGGCGCGAGCTAATGCCGGTGTCACGCATTACCGAAAGTATTTCATCGTAAGGCCTGGTGTCGATTCCGTGCTTGTGAGCCCTCAGGAAAAAATCATAGTCGAGTGCGAGCTTGAATTGTGTGTCGAAATGGCCAATCTTGCGGAAAACCTCTCGGTGGCACAGGACTCCCTGATGGTAAACGCCCATCTTGAAATGATTCCACCAGTTAAATCCTCTGGGTTTCAGAATAAATGAAGTGCCATTTGTTCTAGAAAATATAATATTGAATGCGGCAATCTTGCACTCGTCCTCGATGTGGCTGACACATTTCTCCAGGGCCTCGTTGCTGTGGAAATAGTCGTCGGCATTCAGGAAAAGCAGGAAATCTCCGCTGGATAGCTCAATACCCTTGTTCATGGCATCGGCGATTCCGTTGTCCGGTTCGGAAATCCACCTGTCTATAACACCTTCGTTCTTTTTGATCAGATCCAGTGTGTTATCTGTCGAATTTCCGTCTACGATTAAAAATTCAATATTTTCGTAGGTCTGTTCGGCTACGCTGGTGATCGTTTGCTCGATATATTTTTCAGCGTTCAGGCATACAGTGACGACGGTGATTTTTATGGCCATGTACTATCATCCGGGTTTATGGACAAAACTGTCGCATGTTTGAGAAACGTTTATCTGCAACAACCGGAATTTATGGATTGCGCAGGGGCTTGGTTGCCGGTGGGGGTCAACCGGCATTGGGCAATAAACGACTGCTGAATCTGATGGCACATATATAGGGAGGAGTTATAAGTAATCGGAGGTATTGAGAAATCCACCCTGACAACTTCTGAAAATATGCCATATGTCTGTAACAGACTGCTGGTTTTCTGGTCGATAAAGACTGGTAAAACCATGTATATGAAATCCCGGGTCGAATATCTGTGTACGATGCCGAGATACAGTGGTTGTCCTTGGCGCAATGGTACGAATAAGAATTCAATCTGTATTCCCCCTGATTCCCGCTAGTGTCTGGTTGGTCCCGTCACGCACTCCTATTCTGCGCACTGTGCTTCGTTTTTATATAGGCCGGGCACTTCATATATAAATACCGTGGTGTAATTGAAACAGGTCTGGATGTTGCTAACATCATTGCGTGGATACTTTTACCGTAAACCTCGGTGTGATGTCCACAGCCGCACTTGGATGCAAAAATACATATGGGTGGATGCATGTCGAACCACCTGCCTGAATATGCGTATCACTGGCTGCCCGGTATTGGTTTATCGGCAGGAAGATGTATACAATCAGCCGATTATGCCGCTGACTGGTAACAAGATGATTGTCGACGGGGTCTGGGTATTAACCGGCCGCGTGGTGTCGATGCTGTCGGGGCTGCTTGTGATCGTGTTTATCACACGTCTGCTAGACTCTGCCGAGGTGGGTTTCTACTTTCTCTGCTTCAGCCTTATTACGATACTGGCGCTGGTTTCCCAGTTAGGTATGAATCTCGCGGTGGTGCGCCTGATTGCCGAGGCGCTTAGTAACGAGAAACACGAACAGGCGGCATCCGTGGCCACCCTTGCAGTAAAGCTCGTTGGTAAGGCGATTGTCGTCGTGTCCTGCCTGGGCCTGTTCTTTGTGGTTATCAAGCCACCGGAGGTTTTTGTCAGCCTGTCACTGGACCGGTATGTATTGCTGGTCCTGGTGGTCTGGTTCTCTTTCCAGACGATGCTTGGCATCATTTCCGAAAGCCTGCGTGGCTATCATGACGTGCGTGCAGCCACGCTCTACGGGGCGACGCTGCCCGGTTTGCTGTCGGTAGTCGCCATGTTTCTCCTCTGGAGTCTCGTCGAGACAAGCAGTATCGATCTCGTGCTAAGCCTGCTGGCCGGGCCGATAGTGCTGAGCGCCGTGCTGGGTGCGGGCCGCCTCAGGAAAATAATTTTGCCGTCACGCGGGCAGGGGCAGGCGGATCTGTCGGGAATTGTTTCGGTTGCCTGGCCAATGTGGTCGACCAATATTACCTTGCTGCTGCTTACCCAGGCCGACATCTGGATCATCGGTAGTTTCCTGACTGTTGATGACGTGGCAGTTTACGGCGCTGCCGCACGCCTCATCATGGCGATCTCGATTTCCCTGATGATCCTGAATGCCGTCGTTTCTCCCGTCATCGCAGACCAGTTTTACAGGCAGCAGCAAACACGGCTGGAACAGACGCTGAGAACCGGGACCACGCTGGCTGCCATACCCTCGGCGCTGGTCATGCTGGTATTTTGCCTTGCTGGTGAACGCCTGCTGGAACTGCTGTATGGCCCGTTCTACAGCGATGGTTACCTGATCCTGGTGGTTCTGGGGGTTGGTCAGCTGTTCAATGTTATTTCCGGTCCCTGCGGCATGGTGCTGCTCATGACCGGGTATCAGCGCAGCATGATGGTAATCAGTGTCATAACAAGTCTGCTGGCTATAGTGACATCGATATATGCCGTTATCCATATCGGAGTTCTGGGTGTTGCCGCGGTGTTTTCCGCTGCGCTGATCGTCCAGAATATCCTGATGATGCATTTCGCAAGAAAATACACCGGTATGAAAACGTTTATGAATTTCAGAATTGCGATTCCAGCCGCATGAACAACCGCGGTATTTTCATCGTCGGCTGTCCGAGGAGCGGCACCACGCTGTTGCAGAGCATGCTAGCCTCGCACAGCGAGATCTATACTGCGCCTGAAACATCTTTTTTCTCCCGCATCATTCCCCGTCTCGGCGTTGAGTACAGCGATCCCGGCGCCAGGATCGACAGGCACTGCCTGGACACGGTTGCCGCTGACTTTCGGGAAATGACCGGTATCGAGCTGCCTGCCGCATTCATGGAGCAGGATACCGATACAGATATCAGGTCATTGTTCGAGAATCTGCTTGCTTCGTTCAACAACGACGACAAGCCACTGTGGGTCGAAAAGACTACGCTGCATGCCAGGCATATGCTGGCAATCACGCGGTTTTACCCCGAGGCCAGGTTTATCAACCTGATCAGGGACCCGGTGGCATGCGTCGGTTCGATGTCTGTCATCAGGCCGACATCACCCGCCGATTTCCGGATCAGGTACCTGAGTTCATTGCATAATTTCGCCAGCCTCTGGGACTCGTGCATCGGGGCGGTGCTGGAGTTTCCGCGCCAGGAGCAGGTATTGCACCTGCGCTATGAAACACTGGTGGAGCAACCGCGCGAGACAGTCAACACTGTCTGCGGGTTTCTCGGTATTTCTTACCAGGAGGAAATGCTCGATTCATTCCATCATTCGGCTGCAGGAATCTTTTCAGACACCAGTTGTCCCTGGCAGAAAGGCAATCTTTCTGCGGGCGTCAGCAAGGAGTCGCTCTACAAGTGGAGGCGCCGGCTCGGACCGGCGAAGACCTGGCTGGTGCAGAGGTATGTGCTCGGGCATGCAATGATGCTCGGTTACTACGAAGAGAATCTCCGTGGTAGTGCCCTGTCGGTGATACTGGTATTCGCTGCAGACCAGTTGATGCGGTTGCTTGCAGCATCGAGAATCGAGTTGATAATGCGCAGGTTGTTTACGAGGAAGACATCATGAAAGACGGTTTCGAGAATGTGTTGTGTGGCGGTAAGTTGCTCGCCGTTATTATATACGATTCGTACAACGCGCCCGGAGTCAACTTCTTTACCCCCGGTGATCTGTCGCAGCAGGTTGCCCATATGACGCACCGTCAGGGAAAGGTCATCGATGCGCACGTCCACAATCCGGTGCCCAGGGAAGTGATCTACACACAGGAGGCCCTGTTTATCAAGAGTGGCAAGCTGCGCGTGGATTTCTACGATGATCACAGGACGTATCTCGAAAGTCGCCTGCTCGGTGCAGGTGATGTCATCCTGCTGGTGTCGGGTGGCCATGGATTCGAGGTCATTGAGGATCTCAGGATGGTCGAGGTCAAGCAGGGCCCCTACGTGGATGACAGGGACAAGACACGATTCGACCCGGTTGCGCATGACAAAGTTACTATCAAGAATCCTTTATGAACGATTTCATACCGGTCAACGAGCCGCTGATTGGCCAGGAAGAGAAGGACTATATCGCCGATTGCCTTGAATCCGGCTGGATTTCATCGGAAGGGTCTTATGTCAGTCAGTTCGAGGCCGAGTTCGCGAAACGGGCCGGCAGGCAGCATGGCATCGCCGTGGCGAATGGCTCGATGGCGCTCGAGGCCGCGGTCACGGCGCTCGGTATCGGTACGGGTGATGAAGTCATCATGCCGGCATTTACCATCATCTCCTGTGCCACGGCGATCGTCAGGGCGGGCGCGGTTCCCGTGGTCGTCGACTGCGAAGCGGATACATGGAACATGGACGTCGCCGCCGTCGAGGCGCTGATCACCCCCCGTACCCGTGCCATCATGGCGGTACATATCTACGGACTGCCGGTCGACATGGATCCGCTCATGGAACTGGCGCGCAAACACGGCTTGCTGGTCATCGAGGATGCCGCGGAGGCGATCGGCCAGACCTGCCGCGGCCGGCCGTGCGGCAGCTTCGGCGATATCAGCGTGTTCAGCTTCTACCCCAACAAACTGGTGACGACCGGTGAAGGCGGCATGATCCTGGCGGACTCGCCGGAACTGGCCGAGCGTTGCCGGGTCTGCGTAATCTCTGTTTCATTCCCGAGACCAGGTTCGTGCACGAGGAAATGGGATGGAACATGCGCATGACCAACCTGCAGGCTGCACTGGGTGTGGGGCAACTGCACCGGCTCGATGCGCATCTTGCCAGAAAGATCGAGATCGGCCGGCTCTACAATGAGCGGCTGGCGGGCATCGAAGCACTGACCCTGCCATGTGCACGCACGGACTACGCCGACAACATGTACTGGGTCTACGGACTGGTGATCGATGACAGCGTCGCGATGACAGCGCGGGACGCGATGCTGGCATTGGGCAAGGCCGGTATCGGCACCCGGCCGTTTTTCTACCCGATGCACCAGCAGCCCGTGTTCAGGAAAATGGGACTGTTCAAGGGCGTCAGCTGCCCGGTAGCCGAGCGTATTGCCGTACGCGGTTTCTACATTCCGAGCGGGCTCGCCATGACGAATGCGCAGGTCGGGCGGGTGTCGGATGCGGTCACGGAACTCTTTGCATGAGCAATTTCAGGAAATACGCCAGCTATTATGACCTGCTGTACCTGGACAAGGATTATTCCGCCGAGGTTGATTACATCGACACCTTGTTGCGCCGGTATGCACCCGCGGCGCGACAAATCCTGGAACTGGGTTCCGGCACGGGCAGGCATGCCCTGTTGCTGGCGCAAAAAGGTTATTCCCTGCATGGTGTCGATCTGAGCGAGGACATGGTCCGTATCGCATGCGACAGGCAACGCGACGGTGCTGCCGGCAACAGCGCCGGGGTTTCCTTCAACCAGGGCGATATCCGCGACTACCGGGCCGGGCACACCTTCGACGTGGTCATGGCCCTGTTTCACGTGGTCTGTTACCAGACCGCCAATCAGGACATCATCTCGACATTCCGTACCGCTGCTGCCCACCTCGAGGAGGGCGGGATATTCATCTTCGATTGCTGGTACGGACCGGCAGTGCTGACCGAGCAGCCGGAGCGCAGGACAAAAGCTGTGGAAAACGAGGCGCTCGAGATTGTCAGGGAAACGACGCCTGAACTCCTGCCAGACAGTGACATCGTCGATGTGCATTTCGACATGACGGTGCGCGAGAAGGCGTCGGGCCTACAGGAGAAGTTTCATGAATTGCACAGGATGCGTTACCTGTTCTCGCCTGAAGTAGAGTATTTCCTGCAGCAAAGCGGCTTTGCACTGCAAGCAACCGAGGAGTGGCTTAGCGGCGGCAAGCCCGGTACCGGTACCTGGAATGTCTGCTACGTCGCCCGTAAATGCTGAAAGTCGGAATCTACCTGCGTGCCCGGGAGGAGATGGGGGGCACCCTGCAATACAACCTGGGCGTGCTGGCGGCGGCCCGGTTACTGCCCCGGGAGCGCTACCAGGTCGTTGTCGCCAGCAGCGGTGACTACTGGCAGCAGAGACTGCAGGGCAGTGGTTTTGCCCATGTCCGCCTGGGCAATACCCTGGTCAGTCGGGCGAGCACGGAACTGTGGGGCAGGTTGCGACTGTCGCCGGTATCCGTGTGGCGTGCGCTGGCACCGTTAACGTATATGAACTGCACATTCAGAAGCTGCGAAGAACATCGTTCAGGAGTTGTGCAGAAACTCGACGAAAGGTTGAACCCGGACGCCGAAGTCAAATTCCCGGGCGGCTACGGCACAGGCCTTGCGCATCGATGCATGCCGCTTCAATACATCCCTGACTCCATTGGCGATGGTTTCCGGGGTAAGCTCCTGGAGCAGGACTCCGGTGGCGTAGTCACGAACCGATTGCAGGCCCAGAATATCTGACCCGATGACTGGCACTCCTGCAGCGTAGTAATTGAAAAGTTTACCCGACGGCGCCGACAGGTAGTTGAAGTCGTTTTTTTTGATCAGATTGAAGTCATAGAAGCAGAAACCTGCGGAGAAGCGGGAAAGATAGGAGACAACCTCTTCCTGGGGGAGATAATCCGGATCGAGATCTACCCGACCCGAGCTGATCAGATCCGGAAAGCGCTGCCGGATTTCCTCTGAGATCTCCGCTGACATGATCCCCTTTACCGTCAACTTCATTTCCGGCAGGATTCGCATCACTTCCAGGCACTGGAAAATGCCATGTTCGGGAATGATATTGCCGAAGTAAATCAGGTGTCTTTCCTCCGGATGCCGTAGAACTCCAGAAGCTGTCAAAACAGGGGCGTTCTGAATAAGAAACGTCCGTAACGGATGCAGGGAGCGCTGGCCGAAAAGGAACTCATACCGCTCGGTCGTCTGGATGATCACCGACATTATACGGGTGCGGCGGCAAAGCCGAAAAAGGTAATCTCGCTTCGCTTCGAGCGACAGAAAGTGGGCCCGGCCGAAGCGCAGCTGGGCAGCCCATAGTCCGACCGAGTCAACACCGATAACGTGATCCGCTTTTTCTCTAAGCAACCTGATTAGCAACAGAACCGCTCTCAGGGCCTTATAGAGCTGCAATGTATCAAACACGCGGATAAGCCCCGGAGGCATCCAAATGAATGAATAGTTTCGGGCAGGAAGCTGGCTGTTCTTGTATTGGCCGTTGTCAAAGGCCAGCACGCGTACATCGAAGTCGTCTTCGAGAGCGTTCACCAGATTAATCAAGGTCGGGGAGTAGGAAGCCCACTCAACCGGGAAGACGATCAGGACCCGCTGTTTCATGAGCGAGCCACCCATTAGACGTTCCCGGCATCGGCGCCATGAGTCTTGCGGGTCGTCCCTGTCCGTAGTGGCAGGACCCGCAGCCCCGTGCTTCGAGCCAGGGCTTCGACTTCGGGCTGATAGAGATATCTCATCCGCTATGTTCCATGTGGGTCGACAATTCGCCTGACGGTTGAAAGATCTGCACGACCAGATTTATGGAGAAATGTGTCAACAAAGCTTTCAGGGCACATGTTCTTACGAACATATCCGTGAGCTAACATTTTTCCGAAGACGCCCCCCGGGGTTGCTCTTCAGTAGTCATCGTTCGGTACGACGCCGCGTCTCCATGATGTCCTTGTAGTGGAGTGCCGAAACCTGTTCGGAAACGACGCCGATCAGGAAGGTGAACAGCGAGGACAGGAACAGGACGGTGCTCATGTTTGTCAGCCGACCCCAGGAAAAATAGGTCCAGGCGTAGTAGCTGAGACCGGCCATCAGCAGCGCGCCGCTGATGGGCAGGAAGAAACGCATCGGCGAGAACAGTGCACCGATCTTCACGATGATGATGAGGAAGCGGAAGCCGTCGTGAAACAGCCGAATGTGGCTTTTGGTCTCGGTGGTGCGTATTCTGGCCCGAATCGGCACGTAACCGACCGGCAGTCCGGACCTGAAAAACGCCATTGTGCTGGTGGTCGGGTAGGAAAACTTGTTGGGCAGCAGGTACAGGAACTTCTTGAAATGGCGCGCCCGTGCGGCGCGCAGTCCCGAGGTCAGATCCTGGATGGGATAGCCGGTCATCCACGAGGCCAGCCGGTTATAAATGCTGTTGCCGATGCGGCGCGTTAGTGATGCATGACTGTCGAGATGACGCGCACCCACCATCATGTCGAAACCCCGGTTGATGCCGTCGATCAGCGGCTGGATGTCGGCGGGATCGTGCTGTCCGTCGGCGTCCATGAACACCAGGATCTCGCCCTCGGCATTGCGCGCCCCGGTCTTGATGGCAGCCCCGTTGCCCATGGAATAGACGTGTGACAGCACCCGCACGCCGTGCTGCCGGCAAACACCGGCCGTGTCATCCGTTGACCCGTCATCGACAACAATGATTTCCGCCTCCGGAAATTTTTCCTTTAGCTCCGGGAGCAGCGTTTTCAGGCTGTCGGCCTCGTTCCTGGCGGGCAGGACGATGCTGATTTTCTTGCTCATTGGAGTGTCTCTTGTGCTCTGTCCTGGTTGGTCAGTGCCGTGTTTACCCTGCGGGCCGTGTTGATTTCGTTTTCCAGCATTTCATACAAGGCGGTATTGCCACCGTAGCTGTTGACTGGTCCTGAGCCGCGCCAGTTGCCGTTCGGCATCCTCGTAGCGTTCCATGACAATCAGCAGATTGATCAGGTTGACCCAGTGCTGCGATTCGCCGGGATATTTCTCGACCACCTCGCGAAACAGCTCGAGTCCGGAATCGAAATCACCGAGCTTGTTGATGCGGAAAAAGCCGTAAATCGTCAACAACTGCGGTGTTTTGCTGTTGTCGAGTCCGAGGGTGAGCAGTTCGTCCATCACCTCAGGGGGAATGTCGCAGCCGTTCCCGTAGCAGTCGGTCAGCATTTTCAGGCCACTGAGATCCGATGTGGAGAGCGGGTACTCTACCAGCTTGCGCCTGATCTCGGTAAAACTTGCGGGATCGACCGGTCTGCCGAGGTGGTAGCGGAGAATGATCAGGGTAGCGTCGGACATGATGCCGCTCGTGTCCAGCTGGCGGGCCCGCTCCAGGTAGTCGAATGCCGCCGCCTCGCTCTCTGTCACGCCGTTCAGCGCCAGGCGTGCATGTATCCGGCCGGCCGCAAACACGGCGCGCATCGATCCGGGGTGGTGCATGGCTTCGTAGATGGCATGTTGTACATTGTCCGCCCATTGCCCGGCCCTGATCCAGGTGGTGTAGGAAAACATCAGCAGGAACAGTGCCGCGCTGCCGATGCGGATGAGCCTGCCACGATGATGCATTTTGAGCTGGCTGACGAAGGCGCCGGCCGCCAGCAGGATGCCGAAATCAGCCAGGTAGTTGCGGTGCTCGTGGGCGAGTTCCAGCGGAATGATAGTTGATTCCAGCAGGTGCCCGGCAAAAAACCACAGGATGCCCAGGCTCACCAGTGCCTGCCGTGCAGGCAGCGCGACGGCCGTGACCAGCAGTCCGGCGATGGCCAGTACCGAGAGCAGTGTGGCGGGTGGATCCAGCAGTCCCCGCGACAGCGCGATGTCATCATGGTAGAGACCCAGCTCATTGATCGAGGGCATGACGATCATCTTCAGGTAGAACATCAGTACCCGTGCCTCGGTCATCAGGCGTTCTAGAGGTGTAAAGGTTCTGCTGTTGTAGCTGACAAGCTTGCCAGGTTCGAACAGCAGCACCAGCAACGCCAGCAGCGCGGGCAGTGCAAGGAACAGCAGGAAGAAGCCGGCGATGCGCCGGTCGATCTGTCCGGCCTGGTCGCGGAAACGGAACAGGCCGATCTCCAGCACCAGCATGAAGACCGGCAGCAGGACGCCGCTTTCCTTGCTGAGCACGGCCAGTCCGCCACACACGAGCAGCCCGGTAAGGATATACGGCAGTCCCGGTTTGCCCTCGCGCATGCGCAACCGGCCCAGCAGGTACAGGCACAGGCCGGCAACACTGAACAGTGCCGACAGCCCGGCCATGCGCTGCACGATATACAACACGGTGGTCAGGTTCAGCGGGTGTACCAGCCACAGGCCGGCGACCACGGCCGGCAGCCAGTGTGCGGCGGTGGCGGAAAAGTCGGGGTTGCGATAGCGCACATAGGCACGCACGATCAGGCTGCCCAGCAGCCACAAACCCAGACCGGTCAGCAGGTGGATACCCAGGTTGACGACCTTGTATGACCTGGGGTCGATGCCGAAGAAATAGCGGTTCAGGGCAAAGCTGGCCATGCTGACGGGGCGCCGCAGGGCGCCTGATGTCGAGGACCAGGCCGCGCCTGTCAGGCTGTCCATGTCCAGTGACGCCATGTCCAGCCGCCGGTTCTCCAGCAGGTTGGGGCGATCATCGAACATGTAGTCGCCCGCCAGTCCGGGCCAGTACACCGCGATGGTGAGCAGGCAGAGCAGGGCGACCATCCAGCCTGTGGAATTGCCTGTGAGCTGTGCGATTCTCATGCGACGGTCATGATCAGTCGGATGCGCCGCGGTGGCGGGGATGAGCGTGTGCTCCGGCCATGCGCGCTAGTGTACTGTCTATCTGTGTGAGCTGAAAATAAAAAAACGCCCCGGAGACCGGGGCGTTTTATTTGCCAGTGCGATCGTATTACGGACGGCAGTTGGCAGGACGGTACTTGTTGTTCATGCTGCCGTTCGGTAGCCGGACCGTACCATTGCAGACCCATTCAATGGAGCCGGCGTTGGTCGTCGGCTGCCAGAACCATGGTCTGACCGTCAGCCGTCGGGTTGCCACCCAGGTTGTTGCGGTAGGTGATGGTGATCACGCCGGTGTTGGCAGTCCAGTGCAATCGGGACACGTAGGTGCCCGAGATACTGACAGCCGCCGGCAGGCCGGCGCCGGGCTGATGGTCGGCATGGCGCCGGTGCTGTCGTAGGTTTCGGAGACCGCCAGCTTGGCGGCGCCGGCCAGGTTCAGACCCTCAGAGACCTTGGCGCGAATGGTGTAGTCCTGGTAAGCCGGGATAGCGATGGCAGCCAGGATGCCGATGATCGCGATAACGATCATAAGTTCGATCAGTGTAAAGCCCTTTTGCAGTTTCATGGTATTTCCTCTCATGTACATGAACGATGGTAAAGCATTGTTTGGTTGCCCGGTCCGAGCCACCTGACAGCCTTTTATCGGACAAAGGTCCGGTTTCTTTGGCTGGTAATTACTATCCATTTTCCGTGCCAGTTTTCTGCCGCTTGCCGGTCTGCGGTGGCCAGATTACGTTCTCTAATTATTTAATAATCATATAAAACAGTATAGTTATAATTATTGTGTGGGCCGGCCGCGGGAAGACCTGGCCCGCCTGGCCTGCTGGCGACGTCATTCCGGCGTAAGAGAAAATGAGACCAGTCTCACAAGCCGGGTCAGATTGTGACGCAGGGCGTCACTTTGTGACACGGATTATGCGCGCTAGTCGAGCCCCAGTTTCTTGAGCCGGTAGCGCAGGGCGCGAAACGTGATGCCCAGCTTCCTGGCCGCTGCCGTCTTGTTGTAACGGGTCTGCTCCAGCGCCTTGATAAGAACGTCCTTTTCAATGTTGTCCATGTAAGTGTCCAGCGGCACTGTGCCCGGATCCAGTGCCCGGCCCCGGTCCTCGTCAACCGCGCCGGGAATGGTGCCGGTCATCGGCAGGTGCAGGTCTGCGCGGTGGATGACGTTGCCCTCGCACAGCGTGGTGGCGCGCTCGAGGATGTTTTCCAGCTCCCGGACATTGCCGGGAAACGGGTAGGCGGTCAATGCCTGCGCTGCCTCTTCGCTCAGCGCGAGATCGGGTTTCGCGTTCTGGTGCGCGAGCTTGCCCAGGAAATGGCGGGCCAGCATGGCGATGTCCTCGCCGCGTTCGCGCAGTGGCGGCACCTTGAGCTGGATGACATTGAGGCGGTAGTAAAGATCCTGCCGGAACTGTCCGCCGGCAACCAGCTCGGCCAGGTCCTGGTGCGTGGCCGAGAGAATACGGACGTCGGTGGCCACCTCGCGCTGCGCGCCGACCGGGCGCACGGCCTTTTCCTGTATGGCGCGCAGCAGCTTGACCTGCATGTGCAGCGGCAGCTCGGCCACCTCGTCGAGAAACAGCGTGCCGCCGGCGGCGACCTGGAACAGGCCGTCCTTGTCGGTGGTGGCGCCGGTAAAACTGCCCTTGCGATGGCCGAAGAACTCGCTTTCCATCAGCTCGGACGGGATGGCGCCGCAGTTCACCGGAACAAACGGCCGGTCGGCGCGCGGTCCCTTGCTGTGGATCAGCTTCGCCACCAGCTCCTTGCCGGTGCCGGATTCGCCGCAGATATAGATCGGTGCCTGGCTGCGCGACAGCTTCTCGATGGTGGAGCGGATGTTGCGCATGGCGTCTGATTCACCCAGCAGGGTGTCGCGGCTGCGGCGCTCGCGCTGGTGGTAGTCGCCGGACAGTTTCAGCACGCTGGTGATGAGGTTGCGCAGGACATTCAGGTTCACCGGTTTCGAGATGAAGTCGAAGGCCCCGGCCTTGAGTGCTTCCACCGCCGTATCCATGTTGCCGTAGGCCGTGATCACGGCAACCGGCATTTCCGGTGTGTGCTCCTGGATATATCGCACCAGGTCCAGGCCGTCGCCGTCCGGCAGGCGCATGTCGGTGAGGCAGATGTCGAACTGTGTGCTGTCCAGCAGCGCGCGGGCCTGTTCGAAACTGGCCGCACTGCGTGCGTCGATGTCCATCCTGCCGAGGGTCAGCTCGAGCAATTCACGGATATCGGGTTCATCGTCGACGACCAGTGCCAGTGGCTTGCTCATGATGCACTCTGTGCGCCAGGCAGGTTGGCGGACGACTCCGTGCTGACCGGGAAGGTGATGCGGAAACAGCTGCCGCCTTCGGCGAGCGGCCGGTACTCGAGGCGCGCACCGTTGCTTTCGCAGATTTCACGCGCGATATACAGGCCGAGCCCGGTGCCGCTGCTGTGGGTGGTGAAAAATGGCTCGAAAATCTTGTCTGTCATGTCAGGCTCGATGCCGGGACCGTTGTCGATGATATCAAGATGTGCCACGCCCGGGGTGGCCGTCAGGCTCCCTTTCAGCTGCAGCCGGATTGTCGGCGTTGCGCGGCCGTGATGGATTGCATTCTGGCACAGGTTCCAGACGACCTGGTGCAGCAGGCTCGGATCCATGCAGATTTCGATATCGGCAGGTATTGCCGAGCAGCTGATCTGCTCCGCTCTGCAGTTGCCGCTGCGCGTGAATTCTTCGGCGAAATTTTTCAGCCAGTCCGCGAGTCGCAGGACGCGTGGTATCGAGGAGTTCGGGCGGGAGAGTTGCAGGATATTCTCGACGATGACATTCACCCGCGATGTGTTGTCCCCGATGATGGTTGTCAGGCGGCGATCCTCCGCGGCCAGGACGTTCTGTTCGTTCAGCAATTGCGCGGCATGGCTGATCGCGCCGAGCGGATTCCTGATTTCGTGCGCAATGCTGGCGGTGAGGCGGCCCAGCGAGGCCAGCTTGATCTGCTGTGCCTGTTTTTCCATGGCGGCCATGTCCTCAAGGAAGATCAGTGCGCCCGGACCGCTTGACGAGTCCAGACGGGTGAACTGCGGCAGGATACTGCTTGCATGCGCCTCATCCCTGAGCAGGGTCGGCTGGCTTGCCGGTGCGCGCTGCCATTCCAGCAGTTTGCCGAACAGCGCGGGCGAGAGGCTCGCCAGCGGCCGGCCGGTTCGGGTGCCGGGTGTGTGGAGGAGTTTGCGCGCGGTATCGTTGATCAGGAGGATGTTGTGGCGATGGTCGGTGACGACGATGCCGGCCTGCAGGCGCTGCACGATGTGGGCATTGAGCCGGGCAAGGTTGGCGATATCCACGGCGCGGCGACGCGCCAGCGTTTCGCTTTCCCTGATCCGTCGCGCCAGCAGGTCGGTCACGCCCGCGCTTGCGAACAGTGCAATACCCACCAGCCCGACCTGCGTATAGCCGCTGGTATTGGGTACAGCCTGCAGCAGGTGATTGTAGAAATGCTCGCCCATGACGGCGAGGGTGGCCACCGCCGCAAACATGAATGCCATGCGTCCGGGGAACAGGATGCTGCCGGTGGCGACCGTAATGATCAGCAGGATGCCGAGGCCGCTGGCCAGGCCGCCGCTGGCATGGATCAGGACCGTGATGACGCCGATGTCGACAAACAGCTGGCTGATCGCCTGCACCTCGTAGCCGGGCCAGCGCAGGCGCGCGGCGAATCCCGCCAGCAGGCCAAACAGCAGGTAGACGATGCAGGTCAGTCCGTACAGGCCCGGCGCCATCATGCCGAGCGTGGTTTCGCCACTGATGGTCAGGTACAGGACCGTCAGCAGTCCGGCAAGTATCAGGCGGTAGAATGTCAGCAGGCGCAGGGGTTTCCACGCCGGCCGCTCGTCCGTGACGGTCACACCGAAATCCGATTCAGCGCCGGCAGGCAGGTCGGTGTCCGTAGCGCCAGCAGCGGTCATGACCGGTCCTGCATTGCATCACGGTGCTGTCTGGAGCAGTAGAAGCGGCCATCCTGCACGATGGCCTCGTTTTCCGGCACGAAGATGCCGCAGTTCGCGCACTGCACCATCTTGCCTGGCGCGTTCTGCGTGCGCCCGCGGCTGCGCGGCTTGCGCAGCAGCTGCTTGCCGACCATGACGATCAGCGCCAGTGCGATAAAGATGAGCAGGGTACGCATTGAACAGGTTCGGGTCGCAGGGTGTGTATCGCCATGCCGGGTGTGGCGTTACCGGTGATGATACTACCTTTAAACCGGCCACGTGAAATGTCGATCACGTATCACTTGATCAATAACCGCAAGGTTGCCACACTTCGCCCATGCACCTGCACGAATACCAGGCCAAGCAACTGTTCGCCGAATACGGCATACCGGTTCCCGACGGCCGGCTGATCACCCGTAGCGATGATATCGATGCAGTCGGCGCCGGTTCCGGTGCCTGTGTCGTCAAGGCCCAGGTCCATGCCGGTGGCCGCGGCAAGGGTGGCGGCGTGCGGCTGGTGAATAACCGTGACGAGCTTGCCGCTGCGGTTGCAGCGCTGCTCGGCAGCCGGCTGGTGACCCGGCAAACCGATGCGGCCGGCCTGCCGGTCGGCAGCGTGCTGGTCGAACAGACTGTCGACATCGCGCGCGAAATCTATTTCAGCATTGTGGTGGATCGCAGCCGCGAGCGTCTCATGCTCATGGCCTCATCGGCCGGTGGCATGAATATCGAGGAGGTGGCCGCCACCGACCCGGCCGCGATTCTCACCGAGCTCGTCAATCCCGCGGTTGGCCTGCAGGGCTACCAGTCCCGCAACCTCGCCTTTGGTCTCGGTCTGCAGGGCAGCCAGATCGGCGCCTTTGCCCGGCTGCTCGATGCCGCCTGCCGGCTGGTGCAGGCCTGCGACGCCAGTCTGCTCGAGATCAATCCGCTGGTGGTGACCGGCGACGGGGAGCTGCTGGCGCTGGATGCCAAGCTCGATATCGATGACAACGCGCTGTTCCGTCATGCGGAGCTTGCCGCGCTGCGCGATGCCAGCCAGCAGGATGCGCGCGAAAACATCGCGCAGCAGCACGGGCTGAACTACATTCGCCTGACCGGCAACATCGCCTGCATGGTGAATGGCGCGGGTCTCGCCATGGCGACCATGGACATTATCAAGCTGCACGGCGGCGCACCGGCCAATTTTCTCGACGTCGGCGGCGGCGCCACCGCCGACAAGGTTGCCGAGGCCTTCAAGATCATACTGTCCGATCCACAGGTCGAGGCCATCCTGGTCAATATCTTCGGCGGTATCGTGCGCTGCGACCTGATTGCCCAGGGCATCCTGCAGGCGATCGGCGAGGTCGAGATAAAGGTACCGGTGGTGGTACGCCTGGAGGGCACCAACGCGCAAGCGGGTCTCGCGCTGATTGAACAGTCCAGCCTGGCGGTGGTGACCGCCAGCGACCTGGCCGGGGCGGCGGACAAGGTGGTCGCCGCGGCACAGGGCGGCAGCGCGGTATGAGCGTACTCATCGACAGCGGCACCCGGGTGATCTGCCAGGGCTTCACCGGCGCACAGGGCACCTTTCATTCCCAGCAGGCGCTTGATTACGGCACGCAACTGGTCGGCGGCGTAACGCCGGGCAAGGGCGGCCAGACCCATCTCGGTCTGCCGGTGTTCAACACGGTAAAGGACGCGGTCGGCGCCACGGGCGCGGATGCCACGATGATCTACGTGCCGGCCGCATTCGCCGCCGATGCCATCCTGGAAGCGGCCGCTGCGGGCATTGGCCTGATCGTGTGCATCACCGAAGGCATTCCCGTGCTCGACATGTTGCGCGTCAAGGCCGTGCTGCGCGAAACAGACGCACGGCTGATCGGCCCCAACTGCCCGGGCATTATCACCCCGGGTGGCTGCAAGATCGGCATCATGCCCGGTGTCATTCACACCCCCGGCAGCATCGGCATCGTCTCCCGCTCCGGCACGCTGACCTACGAGGCAGTGTTCCAGACCAGCCGCGAGGGTTTCGGCCAGAGCACCTGCATCGGCATCGGCGGCGACCCGATCCGCGGCATGGGCTTCATCGATTGCCTGCAGCTGTTCGAGGCCGATCCGGGCACGCATGGTATTGTCATGATCGGCGAGATCGGCGGCACCGACGAGGAGCACGCCGCGGCGTACATCCGCACGCAGGTCCACAAGCCGGTAGTCGCCTACATCGCCGGCGTGACGGCGCCGCCCGGCAAGCGCATGGGTCATGCCGGCGCCATCATCAGCGGCGGCCAGGGCACGGCGGCGGCCAAGATCGCCGCCCTGGAGGCCGCCGGTGTCACCGTGGTGCGTTCGCCCGCGGATATCGGTGTCGCCATGCAGCGGGCGATGGCAGGTTGAATTTTCTTCAGGCAGCCGCATCGGTTTCTAAGTGTTTTTTTGGTTGCTGGTTTCGCCCCGTCGGGGCGAGGTACTTTTCTTTGCTCCGCCCAAGAAAAGTACCCAAAAGAAAGGCGGACCCGAAGGCTTGCCCGACCAGTCATCTGCGATGTCTGGTCGGGTTCCCTGCGCTTCTCGCCGGTTTGGGCGCTCGCCGAACTCGCAGGATTTGCCGCGCCTTCCGGCTAGCAAATCCAGCTCGACAGGGCGGCTCGCTCAATCCCAAACCGGCTGCGATGCTCGGCTGCGCCTGACGGGGCTTTATGCGGCCACCCCCGGTCCCGTTGCCCGCGCCGAGTACCGCAGGCAAGCCGGGAAAAAGGCGCGCACCCTGTCCGAGGCAAGCCGGAGCGGGATTGCAAATCCCGCTCCGGCTCCGAGTTGTGCGCGCCCCGGCTTGACGAGGAACGCAGGGCATCCGGCGTCAGCCGGCGCGGGCACCGGGTGCCCTTCTCTTTGGGTACTTTCTCTTGGGCGGACGCAAAGAAAAGTATCTCGCCCGACAGGGCGAAATCTGCGATGTAAACTTCACAGCCTCAATTGCAAAGAATCTTGCAGGAAATAAGACTCCCGAACCATGACATCAGCACAACAACAAACCAAGGGCCTCCGCATTGTCATGGCCCAGCTCGACTTCCTGGTCGGCGCCATTCCCGCCAATGCGCGCAAGATCGTGGAGGCCTGCAATGCGGCACGCGATGAGCACGCGGCCGACGTGGTGGTGTTTCCCGAGCTGGCACTGACCGGTTATCCGCCGGAAGACCTGCTGTTTCGCCAGCATTTCATGGAGCATGTGCAGGCCGAAATCGAACGCCTGTGTCGCAGGATCAGCGGCATTACGGCGATCGTCGGCTGTCCGTTGCAGGAAGGCCGGCTGCTGTACAACGCTGCGCTGGTGATCCGCGAAGGCGGCATCATTGCGCAGTACAAAAAAGAGCTGCTGCCCAACTACAGTGTGTTCGACGAAAGGCGCTATTTCACGCCGGGCGGGCAGCCGTGTGTCGTCACGCTCGGCGGGATACCGGTCGGCATCACCATCTGCGAGGATATCTGGCAGGCCGGCCCGGCACAGCAGGCCGCCGCGGCAGGCGCGCGACTGCTGCTCAATCTCAACGCCTCGCCGTTTCACGCCGGCAAGCGCGACGAGCGCGAGCAGGTGCTGGCGTTGCGTGCGCGCGAAAACGACCTTGCCATCGTTTACGTTAACCTGGTCGGTGGGCAGGACGAGCTGGTATTCGACGGCGGTTCGTTCGTCGTCGACCGGCAGGGTGCGGTGACGCAGCATGCGCCCGCCTGCGTCGAGGGCCTGTACCCGGTCGATATCACGGCGAGCGTGCCGGCGCAGCCGGTCGCCGCCGACTGCGCGCCGCGCCAGGTGCTGGAGGCGGCCGTTTACGACGTACTGGTACTGGGCGTGCGCGACTATATCCGCAAGAACGGTTTCGACGGGGCGGTGCTGGGCCTGTCCGGCGGTATCGATTCGGCGCTGACACTGACGCTGGCAGTGGACGCCATCGGTGCGGAGCGGGTGGAAGCGATCATGATGCCGTCACGCTACACCGCGCCGATGAGTCTCGAGGATGCGCGCGCCGAGGCCACGGCACTGGGCGTGCACTACCGGGAAATCCCCATCGAACGGCCGTTCGAGAGTTTCCTCGAGGTGCTGGCGCCGGTGTTCGCAGGCCTGGCCGCGGATACGACGGAGGAAAATATCCAGGCGCGCTGCCGCGGCATCATCTTGATGGCGATTTCGAACAAGCAGCGCCGTATCCTGCTGACGACCGGCAACAAGAGCGAAATGTCGGTCGGTTATGCCACGCTCTACGGCGACATGGCAGGCGGCTTCGCGCCGCTCAAGGACGTGCCGAAACTGCTGGTCTACCGGCTGGCACGCTACCGCAACACCCGGGCGGCGGTGATCCCGCTGCGCGTGCTGGAGCGTCCGCCGTCAGCGGAACTGGCACCGGACCAGAAGGATGCGGACAGCCTGCCGCCCTACGCGATACTGGATCCGATCCTGGAACGCTATATCGAGCGCGACATGAGCGTCGAACGCATCGTGGCGGACGGGTTCGACGCCGCAGTGGTGGGACGTGTCGCCAGTATGGTCGATACGAATGAATACAAGCGCCGCCAGGCGCCACCCGGCGTGCGCATCACCCAGCGCGCCTTCGGCCGTGACCGGCGTTACCCGATCACCAGCGGTTACCAGAACTTCCAGAACGAGGGCGACTGATCCGCGGGGTAACCGCCGGGCGATTCCAGCAGGGCGAGGTCGGGGTGTTGCGGGTAGTTGAGACGCAGCACCTTCAGGGCGTCAGCGGCGAGATCGTCGCTGCCGAGGATGCGGTAGGCGCGCACCATATACACCAGCGCATCCGGCACGGCGGGCGTGCGCTGGAAGTTCTCGATGACGTACTTGGCACGGTTGACCACCGCGACATAGGCCTTGCGGCGCAGGTAGTAGTCGGCCACGTGCAGCTCGTACTCGGCCATGTTGTTGCGCAGGTGGACCATGCGCTGGGCGGAATCCGTTGCGTAGATGCTGTCAGGGTAGCGCAGCACCAGCTGGTTGAAGTCGTCGTAGGCCGCGCGCATGGTGAAGGTATCGCGTTCGGTCGGGTCCTGCGGCAGGAAACGGTCAGCCAGTGACTTGCCACGGTTGTAGTTGACCAGGCCTTTCAGGTACCAGGCGTAATCCACGTTCTGGTGGCGCGGGTAGATCTTGATGAAGCGGTCGGCCGCCGTGATGGCGAGGTCGGGCTCGTCGAACTTGTAATAGGCGTAGGCGATCTCCAGCTGCGCCTGCTGGGCGTACTTGCCGAACGGGTAGCGAGCCTCCAGGGTTTCGAAATACTTGATCGCCTGCTCGTAGTTCTTGTCCGCGAGTTCTTCCTTGGCCGCGCTGTAGAGCTGGTTGGCGGACCAGTCCTTGGTCTTGTCGATCTGTTCGGGCAACAGGGAACAGCCGCTGGAGAGCAGCAGCAGGACGGCCAGGAATAATCTCGTCAATCGCATCGCTTGTGATGTGTCAAAATGTCCGGACAGGGGCGCCACGGGTGACGCCGCGCGGAAGTATAACCCAATATCGAAGACTGCATGATGCCGACCGTACAGCTGCAAGTGACCATTCCGGATACCCTGCGCGGCCGCCGCCTCGACCTGGCGCTGGCCGAGCTGGTGCCGGATTACTCGCGCTCGCGCCTGCAGCAGTGGATCCGGGCCGGGCAGGTGACACTCGACGGGCGCGTGGCGCAGGTCCGGGAAAAGGTCAGCGGCGGCGAGGTCGTGCGTATCGAGGCGGAGCTCCGCGACCAGTCCGACGATCAGCCGCAGCCCATCGAACTCGCAGTGGTGTACGCCGACGCCGACCTGCTGGTGGTCAACAAGCCGGCCGGGCTGGTGGTGCACCCGGCGGCCGGCAATCCCGCCGGCACCCTGCTGAACGCGCTGTTGCATTACGACCCGACGCTGTCGGCGCTGCCGCGCGCGGGTATCGTGCACCGGCTCGACAAGGCGACCACCGGCCTCATGGTGGTGGCGCGCAACCTCACCGCCCACAAGCGCCTGGTCGAGGCGCTGCAGGCCCGCGCCATCACCCGCGAGTACCTGACCGTGGTCAACACGGTGCTGACCGGCGGCGGCACCATCGATGCCCCCGTCGGGCGGCACCCCGTGGACCGCAAGCGCATGGCCGTGACCGCGGGTGGCAAGGAAGCGGTGACGCACTACCGGGTCGAGGAGCGTTACCGGGCGCACACGCTGGTGCGCGTCAGGCTGGAGACCGGCCGCACCCACCAGATCCGCGTGCACATGGCGCACCACCATACCCCGGTGGTCGGCGACCCGGTCTATGGCGGTCGCCTGCGCCTGCCGGCCGGTGCCGGCGCCGCCCTGCAGGCCGCACTGACCGGTTTCCGCCGCCAGGCGCTGCATGCCACGCGGCTGGAACTGCAGCATCCGTCCAGCGGTGAAACGGTGAGCTGGGAGGCGGGGGTGCCGGATGACATGGCGCGGCTTATCAAGGTGTTGCGTGAGGATGCTGAGGCGCTGCCTGATGGTGTTTGACGTACGGTCCGGTGGATAGCCAAAAGGCCTGGTGATATGACACGCCAGATCAATAGTATGCGGTCGTCTACTGAGGTACTCCCTGATGGTGCATGACTGGCTCGTTCCGGACTGGCCGGCACCGCAGACGGTACGCGCGCTGACCACCACGCGCACCGGCGGTGTCAGCGTCACACCCTGGGCCAGTATGAACCCTGCCGACCATGTCGGTGATGCGACCACCGCCGTGGCGGCCAACCGGGCACGGTTGCGCGGCGCGCTGGGCTTGCCGTCGGAGCCGATCTGGCTGCAACAGGTGCACGGTGTCCGGGTGGTCGACGCGGCCCGGGCCGGGGAGAGGCCGAAGGCGGATGCCGCCTGGACCGACTGTCCGGGCGTGGTGTGCGCGGTGCTGACTGCGGACTGTCTGCCGGTGGTGTTTGCCGATCGCGCGGGGCGCTGCGTGGCGGTCGCGCATGCCGGCTGGCGCGGGCTGGCGAACGGTGTGCTGGAGGCGACGGTCGGACAACTGCCGGTGCCGCCGCAGGAAGTGCTGGCATGGCTGGGTCCGGCCATTGGCCCGGCGGCGTTCGAGGTGGGTGGCGAGGTGCGCGATACCTTCATGGCGCAGGATGTACAGGCGGTGAACGCCTTTACCCCGGGCGTGGACGGGCGCTGGTTCGCCGATATCTATGCGCTCGGGCGACAACGGCTTGCGGCCTGCGGGGTAACGGCCGTCTACGGCGGCGGCTGGTGCACGTTCCACGACCGCGCGCGGTTCTATTCCTATCGCCGGGACGGCACCACCGGGCGCATGGCCACGCTGGCCTGGCTGGCGGGGCCATGAGCGGGTGCGTATCATGGCCGCCTCTCGAGTCCATGAGATAACCCCATGACGCTGCTTGCCTGGATCGTCCTGTTCTGCCTGGTTGGCGGGGTGCTCAGCGTGCTGGCAGCCGCGGTTTTTCTGGTGCTCAGCGAGTCGCTGCGCAATCGCCTGTTGCCGCACCTGGTCAGCTTCGCCACCGGCACACTGCTGGGCGCCGCGCTGCTCGGCCTGCTGCCGCATGCGCTGGCCAGTGCCGCCGGCAGCGATACCCATACGATCCCGCTGGCGGTACTGCTGGGTCTGCTGGGTTTCTTCCTGCTGGAAAAACTGGTGCTGTGGCGGCATTGCCATGCCGATCACTGCGAGGTGCACGTGCCCGACGATCACGACCACATGCGCCGGCGCTCCACCGGCATGCTGATCCTGATCGGCGACGGCCTGCACAACTTTCTCGACGGCATCCTCATCGCCGGCGCGTTCCTCGTCGACATCCACCTCGGCATCGTTACCAGCCTGGCGGTCGCGGCGCACGAGATACCGCAGGAGGTGGGTGACTTCGCGGTGCTGCTGCACAGCGGCTTCACGCGCGGCCGGGCCTTCCTTTACAACATCCTCTCCAGCCTGACCACGGTGGTGGGCGGTGTACTGGCCTGGTTAACGCTGCAGGAGATGGAGGCGGTGCTGCCCTACATCCTGGCCGTGGCGGCATCCAGCTTTATTTATATTGCGGTGGCCGACCTCATTCCCACCCTGCACCGGCGCGTCGATGGTGCCGCCTCGGTCCAACAGATCATCCTGATTGCACTCGGCGTACTGCTGATCTACGCCACCCATTCCACTCTGCACTGAGCCGGCGGCCGCCTGGCGGGCTTGAAATCGGGCGATCACCGCCCAATCTGGGTGGTATATACCGATTATTTGCCGCGGAGGCATTGATTCATGCGTATGGACAAACTGACCAGCAAGTTCCAGCATGGCACTTGCCGACGCCCAGAGCCTGGCGGTGGGACGCGATCACCAGTTCATCGAGCCGGCCCATCTCATGACGGCGCTGCTGGACCAGGAGGGCGGCACGGTCCGCCACCTGCTGGCCCAGGCCGACGTCAACGTCAACCTGCTGCGCTCGCAACTCGGCGAAGCGCTGGACCAGCATGCCGCAGGTGCAGGGCATGGCCGGCGACGTGCATATTTCCAACGATCTCGGACGCCTGCTGAACGTGACCGACAAGCTGGCCCAGCAGCGCAAGGACCAGTACATCTCCAGCGAGCTGTTCGTGCTGGCGGCGCTGGAGGACAAGGGCCAGCTCGGCGAACTGCTGCGCAAGGCCGGCGCCAGCAAGGGCCTGGTCGAGCAGGCGATCGACAAGCTGCGCGGCGGCGAGAAGGTCGACGACCCGAACGCCGAGGAGCAGCGCCAGGCGCTGGAGAAGTACACCATCGACCTGACCGAGCGTGCCGAGCAGGGCAAGCTCGACCCGGTGATCGGCCGCGACGACGAGATCCGCCGCACCATCCAGGTGCTGCAGCGCCGCACCAAGAACAACCCGGTGCTGATCGGCGAGCCCGGCGTCGGCAAGACCGCCATCGTCGAAGGGCTGGCGCAGCGCATCGTCAACGGCGAGGTGCCGGAAGGTCTGAAAGGCAAGCGCCTGCTGTCCCTGGACATGGGCTCGCTGATCGCCGGCGCCAAGTTTCGCGGCGAGTTCGAGGAGCGCCTCAAGGCCGTGCTCAACGACCTGTCCAAGCAGGAAGGCCAGATCATCCTGTTCATCGACGAGCTGCACACCATGGTCGGCGCCGGCAAGGCCGAGGGCGCCATGGATGCCGGCAACATGCTCAAGCCCGCGCTGGCGCGCGGCGAGCTGCACTGCGTCGGCGCCACCACGCTGGACGAGTACCGCAAGTACGTCGAAAAGGACGCGGCCCTGGAGCGCCGCTTCCAGAAGGTGCTGGTCGACGAGCCGAGCGTGGAGGACACCATCGCCATCCTGCGCGGCCTGAAGGAGCGCTACGAGGTGCACCACGGCGTGCGAGATCACCGACCCGGCCATCGTCGCGGCCGCCACCCTGTCGCACCGCTACATCACCGACCGCCAGCTGCCGGACAAGGCCATCGACCTGGTCGACGAGGCCGCCAGCCGCATCCGCATGGAGATCGATTCCAAGCCCGAGGCAATGGACCGGCTGGAGCGGCGCCTGATCCAGCTCAAGATCGAGCGCGAGGCGCTGAAGAAGGAAGCCGACGAGGCCTCGAAGAAGCGTCTCGGCTGCCCTGCAGGGCGAGATCGACACGCTGGAGCGCGAGTTCTCCGATCTGGAGGAAATCTGGAAATCGGAAAAGGCGGCCGTGCAGGGCGCCACTCACATCAAGGAAGAGCTGGAGCGGGCGCGCATGGAATTCGAGACCGCGCGCCGCGCCGGCGATCTCGCGCGCATGTCCGAGCTGCAGTACGGGCGCATTCCGGAACTGGAGAAGCAGCTGGCCGCGGCCGATGCAGGCCGAAACGACAGGACATGCAGCTGCTGCGCAACAAGGTCACCGACGAGGAAATCGCCGAGGTGGTGTCCAAGTGGACCGGCATCCCGGTGTCCAAGATGCTCGAGGGCGAGCGCGACAAGCTGCTGCGCATGGAAGAGTCCCTGCAGCAAGCGCGTGGTCGGCCAGGAGCGAGGCGGTGCGCGCGGTCTCCGACGCCATTCGCCGCTCGCGCGCCGGCCTGTCCGACCCGAACCGGCCGAACGGCTCCTTCCTGTTCCTCGGTCCGACCGGTGTGGGCAAGACCGAGCTGACCAAGGCGCTGGCGGCATTCCTGTTCGACACCGAGGAGGCGATGGTGCGTATCGACATGTCGGAGTTCATGGAGAAGCACTCGGTGGCGCGCCTGATCGGCGCGCCGCCCGGCTATGTCGGCTACGAGGAGGGCGGTTACCTGACCGAGGCCGTGCGCCGCAAACCCTATTCCGTGATCCTGCTCGACGAGGTCGAGAAGGCGCACCCGGACGTGTTCAACGTGCTGCTGCAGGTGCTCGATGACGGCCGCCTGACCGACGGCCAGGGCCGCACGGTGGACTTCCGCAACACCGTGATCGTGATGACGTCCAACCTCGGCAGCCAGATGATCCAGGAAATGGCGGGCGAGGAGAACTACGACGCCATGAAGGCGGCGGTGATGGACGTGGTGGCCGAGCACTTCCGGCCGGAGTTCATCAATCGTATCGACGACATGGTGGTGTTCCATCCGCTGGGCCGCGAGCAGATCCGCGCCATTGCCGATCTGCAGATCGCTATCCTGCGGCGCCGGCTGGCCGAGCGCGAGATCGGCCTGGAACTCACGGTTGCCGCACTCGACCTGCTCGGCGAAGCCGGTTTCGATCCGGTGTACGGCGCCCGGCCGCTCAAGCGTGCCATCCAGACCCAGCTGGAGAATCCGCTGGCGCAGGAGATCCTGGCCGGCCGCTTCGGTCCCGGGGACGTGGTACACATTGACGTGAGTGGCGATCGCCTGGCATTCACGGCCAGGGGCGGGGACACGGCCTCGGCGGCGTAATAGAATAATAGCCACGGAATCCACGGAAGAACACGGAAGGCTAAACGCACCCTGTGGCCACGGTTTGCTGCTGTGCCAGCATATTGGGTAGGGTGCGTTTTACGCACCGGGAATGGTGCACGAAGTGCACCCTACGGGCTTAATAGCCACGCAATGACACGGAAAATACAATCATCGCAGGCGTAGGGCGCGTTTCATGCACCATTCATTGCTCCCTTGTTGCGTCGCACCCTACACCCGGTACAGCAGCCGGTCGAGCAGCCGCGTCGACAGCACGCGCTTGAGTGTGCCGAACAGGTAGGTCGGAAACGTCACGTAGTAGCGCGGGCGCGGGCGCGGACTTTCGATGGCATGCACGAGTTTCTTCAGTACCGCCCCGGGTGGCAGGGTAAACGACACTGCCGGACCTTCCTTCGCCAGGCGCTGTTCCATGTGCTCATAGGCGGCGCGATGCACACTGTGCGCCGCGTCGATATTGCGCCGGTAGGCGAGCAGTGCATTTGCCCGGAAACGGCTTTCTATCGGTCCGGGTTCGATCAGCGACGCGTGGATGCCGCTGCCGCGCAGTTCCAGCCGCAGGGTATCGGCCAGCCCCTCGATGGCATACTTGCTGGCGTTGTACGCGCCACGGTAGCGCAGCGCGACAAAGCCCAGCACCGAGCTGTTGAAGACGATGCGGCCGTGACCCTGGCCGCGCATCACCGACAGCGCGCGCCGGGTCAGTTCATGCCAGCCGAGCACGTTGGTCTCGAACTGCTCTCGCAGTGCCTCGCGTGTCAGGTCTTCCACCGCGCCGGGCTGGCCGTAGGCGCCGTTGTTGAACAGGGCATCGAGCCGGCCGCCGCTGCGTGACAGGATTTCATCGACGGCGGCGTTGAGCGAGGCGGGGTCCGCCAGGTCGAGCGGCAGGCTTTCCAGCCCCTCGGCGGCCAGTCGCTTCACGTCGGCCGGACGGCGTGCGGTGGCAAACACCCGCCAGCCGCGCGCCTTGAGTCCGTGCGCGCAGCACAGTCCGATACCCGATGAACAGCCGGTGATCAGGATGGATCGCTCTTGCATGATTAAACCTGCCGGGTTGCTGTTACAGGCGACTGATTATCCAGAAATTTGTCAGCCGCGCGAGGGGATGGGCGTGCAGGCCGTCGCTGAGGGTTAACCGAAAAACTTGTCTGCAAGGTGCGCATTCCTTAGTATCTCCGCGTTATTCATAAAGAATCATCCGCCGCATACGGATGGCCATGCACATTCAGGAGGGGAGTTAATGAACAACAAACGATTGTCAGCCATGCTGGCGGGTGTACTGTTCGCCGCCGTTGCCCAGCAGGCAACAGCTGCCAAGGGTCCGGAGTACAGCTACGCCGAAATCGGCTACGTCAATATCAATGGTGACCTGATCGAAGGCGATGGCGCCGGCGTGAATATCTCCTTTGGTGCGACGGACCACATCTTCCTCAAGTTCGGTTATTCCCGGCTGTGGCTGGAAGCATCCACTCCTCCTTCTGTCGATTTTGACGCCGACCGCTTTCAGATCGGCGGCGGCATGCACTACGGCATCACCGACACCATCGATGTGCTCGGTGCCATCAGCTACGTCGATATCGAGTACTCGAATGGCGTACCGGCCGAGGCCGATGACGGCTACCTGGCCGAGCTCGGTGTGCGTGCCATGCTGAGCAAAAAACTGGAGCTGAACGCCACCGTCTCCGCCCTGCATATCGACGGCGATAATGACACCGGCTACGGCGTCGGTGCCGTGTTTGACATCACCAAGACCTTTGCGCTGAGCGGCAGCTACAATTACTTCCAGGACGACAGCGACAACCAGTTCTTCGTCGGCGTGCGCATGGGGTTCTAGCCCGCATTATCCGGAACCCGCCGTCCGGCGGGTTCCTTGTTTCCGGCCCGCGGAAAAACACTTCAGACGGAATCCGTCACCTGCGCCGTTGCCAGTTCGCGCTGTTCCTCCTGCTGCAGTGCCCAGAGCTTCGCGTAGATGCCGTTGTGCGCCAGCAGCGCCTGGTGCACGCCGGACTCGATGATGCGCCCCGCCTCCATGACCAGGATGTGGTCGGCATCGACGATGGTCGACAGGCGATGCGCGATCACCAGGCTGGTGTGATGTGCGGCCGCCTCGCGCAACGCGTCCAGGATGAGCTGTTCGGACTGCGAGTCCAGGCTCGAGGTGGCCTCGTCGAACACCAGGATGCGCGGGTTCTTCAAGACGGCGCGCGCAATGGCGACACGCTGCTTTTCGCCGCCGGACAGTTTCAGGCCGCGTTCGCCGACCACCGTCTCGTAGCCCTCTGGCAGGGTGGTGATGAATTCATGCAGGTTGGCCAGGCGCGCGGCCTGCTGCACCTGTTCGCACCGTTGCCCCCGGATGCGCATAGGCGATGTTGTAATACAGCGATTCGTTGAACAGCACCGTGTCCTGCGGCACGATGCCGATAGTGCGACGCAGGCTGTCCTGGCTGACCTCGCGGATGTCCTGGCCGTTGATCAGGATGCGTCCCTGCGTGATGTCGTAGAAGCGGAACAGCAGGCGCGCAAGGGTCGACTTGCCGGCGCCGCTCGGCCCGACGATGGCCACTTTCTGGCCCGGCTGCACGGTAAAGCTGATGTTGTGCAGGATCGGGCGCGCCGGTTCGTAGGCGAACGACACCTGCTCGAAGCGGATCTCCCCCGTGCCGGCATCCAGCGCGGGCGCGTCCGGCCGGTCGGTGATCTCCGGGGTGCGCTCCAGTACCTCGAACATCAGGTGCATGTCGGCGAGCGCGTGTTTCAGCTGGCTGTAGACCACGCCGAGGAAACCGAGCGGGATGAACAGCTGCAGCAGGAAGGCATTCACCAGCACCAGGTCGCCCAGCGTCATGGTGCCGGCAACCACGCCCTGCGCGGCCAGCATCATGATCAGCGTGACGCCCGAGGCGATGATCGCCGACTGGCCGAAGTTCAGCGCCGACAGCGAGGTCTGGCTCTTCACGGCCGATTCCTCCCAGCTCTGCAGGCTGTCGTTGTAGCGCCGCAGCTCGTAATCCTCGTTGCCGAAGTACTTCACGGTTTCGTAATTCAGCAGGCTGTCGATGGCCTGGGTATTGGCCTTCGAGTCGAAGGCATTCATGCTGACGCGGTACTTCATGCGCCATTCGGTGATGTACATGGTGAACGCGATGTAGAGGACCACGGCGACGAAGGTGACCACGGCGAACCAGACGTCATAGCGCGTCAACAGGATGCCGGCGATGAGGGTGATCTCGACCAGCGTGGGCAGGATGCTGAACACCATGTAGTTCATCAGCGAGCTGACACTGCGCGTGCCGCGCTCGATGTCGCGCGACAGGCCGCCGGTCTTGCGTTCCAGGTGAAAACGCAGCGACAGGCGGTGCAGGTGTTCCAGCACCTTGAGCGAGACCTGGCGCATGGCGCCGTGGCGTACGCGTGCGAACACGGAATCGCGCAGCTCGTTGAACAGCGAGCTGGTCAGCTTGAGGGCGCCATAACCGAGCAGCAGGGCCAGCGGCAGCACCAGCACCTCGGTCTTGCCCACGTCCAGCCTGTCGACGATGCCCTTCAGCACCAGCGGCACGCCGACATTGGCGACCTTGGCCAGCACCAGGAAGGCGAGCGCCAGCAGCACGCGGCCGCGGTAGGTCCACAGGAACGGCGCCAGCGAGCGCAGCGTCCGGATATCATAGCCGGCGCTGCCGGGCATGTCGGTGGGGCGGTGGATTTGCATGGTGTGCCGGGCCTGTGAGCGGAACACACTATTCTCACAGAATCGGCAGGCAGGCGGTACCGTGGTTCAGTCCGGCGCGCGGCGGTCCGGGCCATGGCGCTGTTTTCAGGCCGCCTGGCCTGTATAATGCGCCGGCCTGGAAATCAGGCCGAATGACGGGAATTATGCATGCCAATCTATGAATATCAGTGCACTGCCTGCGGGCACACCTTCGACACCCTGCGGAAGATCAGCGAGCCGCCCCTGACGCGCTGCCCCGAATGCGGGGCAGAGGCGCTGAAAAAACTGATCTCGCCCAGCGCCTTCCGCCTCAAGGGCGGTGGCTGGTACGAGACCGACTTCAAGACCGGCACCAAGAAGAACGTCGCCGGTGGCGACAAGCCCGCCAAGAGTGGTTCCGACAAGCCCGCCAAGAGTGGTTCAGACAAGCCGGCCGCGACCGGCTCCGGAGACACCTCCAAGCCCAAAAAGTGAGTCGGATCAGTCTGATATTGCGCCTCCTCGCGCAACCCCGTACCATTTCACGCTTTCCAACGCCCTCGACCGGAATCCAGCCATGCGCAGCCTTTACTGTGGAGAACTCAACGCGGCCCACCTCGACCAGGAGGTGACCCTGTGCGGCTGGGTGCATCGCCGGCGCGACCACGGCGGCGTGATCTTCATCGACCTGCGCGATCACCGCGGCCTGGTGCAGGTGGTGTTCGACCCGGATGACGCACAGACCTTCGCCAGCGCCGAGCGGGTGCGCAACGAGTACGTGTTGCAGGTCACCGGCAAGGTGCGGCGCCGCCCGGCGGGCACCGAGAACCCGGACATGCCGACCGGCGAGGTGGAGGTGTTCGGAACGGCGCTGACCGTACTGAACAGCGCCGAGACGCCGCCGTTCCAGCTCGACGATACCGATGTCAGCGAGGAGAACCGGCTGCGCTACCGCTACATCGACCTGCGCCGGCCGCTGATGCAGGACCGTCTGCGCCTGCGCGCCCGCATCACCCGCGCCATGCGCAACTACCTGGACGGACACGGCTTCATCGATGTCGAGACACCGATGCTGACGCGTTCGACGCCGGAAGGCGCGCGCGACTACCTGGTGCCGAGCCGCACGCACCCGGGCGAGTTCTTCGCGCTGCCGCAGTCGCCGCAGCTGTTCAAGCAGCTGCTGATGATGGGCGGCGTGGACCGTTACTACCAGATCGCCCGCTGCTTCCGCGACGAGGACCTGCGCGCCGACCGCCAGCCGGAATTCACCCAGCTCGATATCGAGACCTCGTTCCTCGCCGAGGACGACATCATGGGCATCACCGAGACCATGGTGCGCGGCCTGTTCCGCGACGTGCTCGATGTCGCGCTGCCGGAGCCGTTCCCGCGCATGACCTATCACGAGGCCATGCGCCGCTTCGGCACCGACCGTCCCGACCTGCGCATCCCGCTGGAGCTGGTCGACCTCGGCGACCTGATGCAGAAGGTGGAGTTCAAGGTATTCTCCGCGCCGGCGAACGATCCCGACGGGCGCATCGCCGCGCTGCGGGTGCCGGGCGGCGGCGAAATCAGCCGCAAGGACATCGACGAGTACACGAAGTATGTGAGCAAGTACGGCGCGAAGGGGCTGGCCTATATCAAGGTCAACGATGTCGCGGCCGGACGTGACGGCCTGCAGTCGCCGATCCTGAAGTTCCTGCCCGACGACGTGGTGACGGCGCTGGTGGAGCGTACCGGCGTCGCGAACGGCGACCTGGTGTTCTTCGGCGCCGACAAGGCGAAGATCGTCAACGAATCGCTCGGCGCGCTGCGCGTGAAACTGGGCCACGATCGCGGCCTGGTGCAGGGCGCATGGGCGCCGGTGTGGGTGGTGGATTTCCCGATGTTCGAGCGCGACGAAAAGGCCAATCGCTGGATGGCACTGCACCATCCGTTCACTGCGCCCAATATCGACGACCCGGCGCAGCTCGCCTTCGATCCGGGCAATGCACTGTCACGTGCCTATGACATGGTGCTGAACGGCACCGAGCTGGGCGGCGGTTCCATCCGTATCCACAGCACCGACATGCAGGAGGCGGTGCTGCGCCTGCTCGGCATCGGGGAGGAGGAGGCGCGCGAGAAGTTCGGCTTCCTGCTCGATGCGCTGCGCTACGGCTGCCCCCCGCACGGCGGTATCGCCTTCGGTCTTGACCGGCTGGTGATGCTGATGTCCGGCGCGCACTCGATCCGCGAGGTGATGGCCTTCCCCAAGACCCAGACCGCGTCCTGTCCGCTTACCAATGCGCCGTCGGCCGTGGCCCCGGGCCAGCTGATCGAACTTGGCATCCACCTGCGCAAGCCGCCGGTGCTGGAGTCCTGATCGGACAGACGGCGCGGGATGTTTCGTCCCGTGTCGGCAACGGAGAGTCTGATGTGTTGCGGTGAGATCCATGCCCAGCAGGTTGTGACCAGCAGGCGGATGCATCGGAGCATGCACTTGCTGCAAATCCACTCAATGTCTGCGGGGCGGTAGCAGTGCAGCCGGGTTGCATGGCGGTACTGACCCCGGGGCCACTCGCAGGCGGAGAAGAAGCGCATGAATAAGAATATTTTACTGCTGCTGGGCGTGACGGTCCTGACCCTGCTGGTCGCGCTGGGGCTGATTCGCCAGCTGGCGCCGGGTCTGCTGGGCGGACCGACGGACCTGCAGCTGGTGCAGCTCGATGAGCGGGTGCCCCCGTTCTTCGAGGGCGTGTTCCGCGAAGAGCACGCCAGCAGCCAGGAGTTTCTCCTCAAGGACCCGCTGACGCGGGTGCGGGCACGGCCGTTTTACCCGCCCGAGCCGGCTATCGGCCCGAATGATTTGCTGGGGTTCCGCAATGCAGCGGTACCGGTGGCGGCGGATATCGTGACCATCGGCGACAGCATGACCTACGGCAATAACGCGCCCATGCAGGAGAACTGGCCAGCCTGGATGCAGTCCGCGCTGCAACGCGAGGACGTGAATGTCTACAACATGTCAACCGGCGGCTGGGCGGCAGTCCAGTACCTGGACATGCTCGGCCATGCGGCATCGTTTCGTCCCTACCTCGTGGTGGTCGCGTTCTACACCGGCAATGATCCGCTCGAATCCCTGCAGCTGGTGAACGGCAACGAGAACTGGCGCTGGCTGAAGGCACGCGCCGGCATCGCTGACGGGGTTTCGTTGCAGGGGTTACCTACGTTTTCGCTGGATGCCCCCGTGGAGGAACAATGGCCGGTGACCTTCAGCGATGGTGTTGCGACTGTGTTCACGCCGCAATATCGGTTGATATCCAACACTGATCACCCGGGCGTCGATGCCGGCTATGCACTCATGGCAACAGCAGGCCGGATGATCGCTGAGCAGGCAAAACAACTGGGCATACAGCCGGTATTCACCATCATCCCCACCAAGGAACTGGCTTATGCGGACAAGGTGAGCGCGGAGGGTCTCGAGGCTCCGGAGCCCTACCGTGCGCTGGTCGACGCAGAGTCCGGCCGGGTTGCGGCGCTGGCCGCACAGTTGCAGGCCATCGACGGGGCGCGTTACGTGGACGTGGTGAGCACGCTGCAACGCGCGGCATTGGGCAACTCGGCACTTTACCCGAATGACATCAACGGTCATCCACTGGCGGCCGGCTACAAGGTAATCGGCGACAGCATTGCCGCGGCCATAACCGGTCTGGTGCCGGAACCGGCCAGCGGCCTGTATGCATTCGCCAAAGACAGTGAAATCTTTCTGGCCCTGGTGAACGACGAGGGTCTCTGGTACTTCCAGTCGGAGGCGGTTATCGAACAGAACGGCTGGCCGGAGGGTGAAGTACCCATGGTCAGTCCGCGCCAGCTGTTGCGCCTGCCGTTCAAGGGCGTAATCGACCGGGTCGATCCGCAGCGCTTTGGCCCGGCGTGTTGCCAGGGCTAGCCCGCATTCCTCACCGGGCGGCAGTAGACTCGCGTAATGAACTGAAATCATGAAAGTGATGCCCATTCAGCAACAAACAGTGTATCGCCGGGCGGCGGGAGAAGCAGGAGACAAGCGTGTTAATTCCGCCGGGCTGCACGCAATGCTAGAATCCCGCGATATTGCATTTACGAGGTAGCAGCACCATGGCAGGACACAGTAAATGGGCAAACATCCAGCACCGTAAAAATGCCCAGGACGCCAAGCGCGGCAAGCTGTTCACCAAGCTGATCCGCGAAATCACCGTCGCCGCGCGCATGGGCGATCCGGACCCGGCGTCCAACCCGCGTCTGCGCATGGCGGTGGACAAGGCGCTTACCGCCAACATGACCAAGGACACCATCGAGCGCGCCATCAAGCGCGGCTCGGGTGCCGCGGAAGGTGACAATTTCGAAGAGGTGCGCTACGAGGGTTACGGTCCCGGCGGCGTCGCGGTCATGGTCGACTGCATGACCGACAACCGCAACCGTACCGTGGCCGAGGTGCGCCATGCCTTCAGCAAGGACGGCGGCAATCTCGGCACCGACGGCTCGGTGGCCTACCAGTTCGCCAAGACCGGTGTGCTGAGCTACCCCAGGGGCACCGACGAGGAAAGTCTCATGGAGGCCGCGCTGGAGGCGGGTGCCGACGACGTGCGCGGCAACGACGACGGGTCCTTCGACGTGCTGACGCAGCCGGAACAGTTCATCGACGTGCGCGATGCCATGGTCGCCGCCGGGCTGGAACCCGAACAGGCCGAGGTCACCATGCGCGCCGACAATACCGTCGCGCTGGATCTGGATAATGCGGAAAAGATGGTGCGCATGCTGGAGCGTCTGGAAGACCTCGATGACGTGCAGGATGTCTATTCCAACGCGGACATCGCCGAGGACATCCTGGCACAGCTGGCCTGAGCGGTTTTCGGTACCGTGACCGAGCGGGACGCGCCTCGCTGGCAAGTCGGTATCCGGTTGCAATAAATGAAACAAGGAAATGGCCACGGAAGCACACGGAAGAGTGTAGGGCGCACCCGGTGCACCATTGCGTGAGCGTGAGACGTGAGACGTGAGACGTGAAAGGTGAATTGTGTTCACGTTGGGATCATTGTTGCAGGAGCGCATCTCATGCGCGAATGGGTGTGCGAAATTCGTTCGCGGACAGCATCAGCTCCTACACCTTCACGCGCGGGCATGGTCGCCTCGGGCTTCCTGCCCTCGCGCGACACTCGCACATGGCCCAGGCCAGCCTCTCGACCCGGGCTATGCCCGTAAAAACGGTCTCACCTTCTCCCTGTACTTCTCGCGGTAGACGCCAGCCAAGGAACCATACGGAAAGGGTTTTATTTTTCCGTGTTCTTCCGTGTTCTTCCGTGGCCATTACGGGGTGTTACACCGATAGACGACATTTATCCAGCGCGGGCATGCAGGCTGTTATATGATGTTTGCCACTTGTTTTCGCAAGCCGCAATCAACGGAGGCATGACCGCCACACATGACGCGTATCCTCGGCATCGACCCGGGCTCCCGGGTCACCGGCTACGGCATCGTCGACCAGGACGGGCAGCGCCTCGCTTACGTGGCCAGCGGCTGCATTCGCGTGCGCGGTGATACGCTGGCGGAACGGCTCGGCATCATCCTGTCCGGCGTCGGCGACATCATCGGCGAATACCGGCCCGACGAAATGGCCATCGAATGCGTGTTCATCAGCAAGAACGCCGATTCCGCGCTCAAGCTCGGCCAGGCGCGCGGTGCGGCGATCTGCGCCGCGGTGCAACAGGACATTCCCGTCGACGAATACGCCGCGCGCGCGATCAAGCAGGCCGTGACCGGCACCGGTGCGGCCACCAAGGAACAGGTGCAGCACATGATATGCGTGCTGCTGGCTCTGCGCGGCAAGCCGCCCAGCGACGCCGCCGACGCGCTCGGCATCGCCGTGTGCCACGGTCATCACCGTGAAACGCGCCGCCGCATGCAGGCCATGCAGCCGGCGCGCGAGGCTCGCACGTGATCGGCCTGCTGCGCGGCCGCCTGCTCGACAAGCAGCCGCCGACGCTGCTGCTCGATGTGCAGGGCGTCGGCTACGAGGTCGACGTGCCCATGACCACCTTCTACGACCTGCCTGCCGTCGGCCACGACATCACGCTCTACACCCACCTGGCGGTGCGCGAGGACGCGCACACCCTGTACGGTTTCGTGCGCCTGTCCGACCGCACGCTGTTCCGGCACCTGCTCAAGGTCAACGGCGTCGGCGCGCGGCTGGCGCTGGGCATCCTCTCCGGCATGGACGCCGGCCAGTTCACCGCCTGCGTGCAGGCCGGTGATACGGCTGCGCTGGTGCGACTGCCCGGCATCGGCAAGAAGACCGCCGAGCGGCTCATCATCGAGCTGCGCGACCGGTTGACGGCCGAAGCCGGTACGGCCGCGGTGGCACCCGGCGCGGCCGGGACGTCCGCGTCCAGCCCGGTGGAGGATGCGGTCAGCGCGCTGGTCGGGCTCGGCTACAAGCCGCAGGAGGCCAGCCGCATGGTGCGCGCGATAAACGCCATGGAATTGTCGTCTGAGGAGATTATCCGCCAGGCCCTGCAATCGATGGTGCAATAGCCCGCCTCTTGCACCAGTCGGCCACGTGCCTGCGGGATATCATGTGAAAATGGGATAATAAGCAGCGATGGTCCATCGAAATCCAGGGTTACAGTTTGTAACGGCCCAAGGCCTATCCGGGCTCTGGCTGGTCCATGCACGCCTGGACTTGCCCTTCACTCAAGGCATAGCTACGGCTATGCCTTTCGTTCCAGGGCGGCGTCCAGCCGCACCTGTCCTTCGCCAGCATCCCGGATACTGGTGCAAGAGGCGAGCTAGCTTGATTACTGCCGCCGGCTCACAGACACTACTCGACCATGATTGAAGCTGACCGCCTGGTGACCCCCAAGGGTTCACGCGAGGACGAGATCCTCGACCGGACTGTCCGTCCGCAACGTTTGGCCGATTACGTGGGTCAGCCGCAAGTATCTGAACAGATGGAGATTTTCATCAGTGCGGCGCGGGGCCGCGGCGACGCCCTCGACCACACCCTGATTTTCGGCCCGCCCGGGCTGGGCAAGACCACGCTGGCGCACATCATTGCCAACGAAATCGGCGCCAACCTGCGCCACACCTCCGGCCCGGTGCTGGAACGCCCCGGCGACCTGGCCGCGCTGCTCACCAACCTCGAACCGAACGACGTGCTGTTCGTCGACGAGATCCACCGCCTCAGCCCGGTGGTGGAGGAGATCCTGTACCCGGCGATGGAGGACTTCCAGCTCGACATCATGATCGGCGAGGGTCCGGCCGCGCGTTCCATCAAGCTCGACCTGCCGCCGTTCACGCTGGTCGGCGCCACCACGCGCGCCGGTCTGCTGACCTCGCCGCTGCGTGACCGCTTCGGCATCGTGCAGCGCCTGGAGTTCTACAATCAGCGCGACCTGGCCGGGATCCTGCAGCGCGCGGCGGGCATCCTCAAGATCAGCATCGACGCCGAGGGCGCGCTGGAACTGGCGCGGCGCTCGCGCGGCACGCCGCGCATCGCCAACCGCCTGCTGCGCCGCGTGCGCGACTACGCCGAGGTGAAGGCCGACGGCCACATCACGCGCGACGTGGCCGCCGCCGCGATGGTCATGCTGAACGTCGACGAGAAGGGTTTCGATACCCAGGACCGCAAGCTGCTCACCACCATTATCGAGAAATTCGATGGCGGCCCGGTCGGCGTGGACAACCTGTCCGCCGCCATCGGCGAGGAGCGCGGCACCATCGAGGACGTGCTGGAGCCGTACCTGATCCAGCAGGGCTTCATCATGCGCACGCCGCGCGGACGCGTCGCCACGCGTCACGCCTACCTGCATTGCGGCCTGAAACCGCCGGCGCTGCTGCTCACGGAGCCGCTGGAACTGCTACAAGCCGCAACCGGCGAGGAAGTCTCATCCTGATCAACCGGATGTCGCTGTTCCCCGACAGCTTGACACGCTGCATGCATGCTAACACCATCACGCGACAGTGAATTTATCGTACCCGCCGTGGTCTCTACCCCGCATACAGCACCGGTTGCCGGAATGATGGCGCAAGATGCGGGTTAATGGTCAATGAGGAGAGCGAGTGGCCGGCTTTCAGTGGCGCGTGCGCGTCTATTACGAGGACACCGACAGCGGCGGCGTGGTCTACTACGCCAATTACCTGCGTTTCATGGAACGCAGCAGGACGGAGTGGATGCGCACACTGGGTTTTGAGCAGGACCGGCTGCATGCCGAGCATGGCATCCTGTTTGCCGTGCGTTCCGCGCACATCGATTTTCGGCTGCCTGCGCGTTTCAACGAGCAGCTCGACGTGAGTGCCGAGGTCGTGCGGCGCGGCCGCGCCAGCCTGACGTTCCGGCAGGCCATAACGCGCATGGACGACGCGCAGCTGCTGTGCGACGCGCAGGTGAAAATCGCCTGCCTCGATGCGGATGCGTTCCGGCCCAGGCCGATACCGGATTTCATTTTGAAGGAGCTTTGAATGGCGACGGACATGTCGTTTTTCCACCTGATCATGGGTGCCAGCGTGGTCGTCAAGCTGGTCATGCTGCTGTTGCTGGGTGTGTCCATGGCGAGCTGGACCATGATCTTCCGGCGGCGCACGGCACTGAAGGCGGCGCAGGCCGCGGCGGATGAATTCGAGGACCGCTTCTGGTCGGGCGGCGACCTGTCCGCGCTGTACCGCGAGATCTCCTCCCGGCCCGTGGACGCTATCGGTATGGCCGGCATCTTCCAGGCCGGCTTCAGCGAGTTCGCGCGCCTGCGCAAGCAGACCGGCAGCGACGCGCGCAGCGTGGTGGAGGGCGCGCAGCGCGTCATGCGCGTGGTGCTGTCACGCGAGACCGACGACCTCGAGACGCACCTGTCGTTTCTCGCCACGGTCGGTTCCACCAGCCCCTATGTGGGCCTGTTCGGCACGGTGTGGGGCATCATGAATTCGTTCCGCGGACTCGGCAACGCGCAGCAGGCGACGCTGTCGATGGTTGCGCCCGGCATCGCCGAGGCGCTGATCGCGACCGCCATGGGCCTGTTCGCCGCCATCCCCGCGGTGATCGCCTACAACCGCTACTCCAACGACGTGGAGCGGCTGATCAACCGCTACGACAATTTTCTGGAAGAGTTCTCCACCATCCTGCAACGCCAGGTGCACGTACCGGCAGCAGAGGGTGGTCGCCGGATGACCGATTAAATGGCACGACACCGCGTTCGCAAGAAGCCCATGGCCGATATCAACGTCGTGCCCTACATCGACGTGATGCTGGTGATGCTGGTCATTTTCATGGTGACCGCGCCGCTGCTCACCCAGGGCGTGAGCGTGGAGTTGCCACAGGCGGATGCCGAGCCGGTGCCGGACCCGGACAATGAACCGCTGGTGGTCAGCGTCGATGCCGCCGGCCGCCTGTACCTGAACGTGGGCGATGCGCCCGAGTCGCCGGTCGACGGCGCCACGCTGGTCAACAATATCTCGGCCGTGCTGCGCCGCCAGCCCGGCAAGAGTGTATTGATACGCGGCGATCACAGCGTGGATTACGGTGCGGTGGTTGGGGCGCTGGTGCTGCTGCAGCAGGCGGATATCCCCAAGGTCGGCCTGGTCACGGAACCGCCGGAGCGTTGATCGCAGTTTATGTGGAAGGCGATACGCGAGAATCCACGCGCCGTGACCTATGCGGTGCTCATGCACCTGGTGTTGCTGGCATTGCTGGTGATTGGCCTGGACTGGACGCCGAAGGTGACGGCGCCGCCGGGTGTGAAGATACCGATCGAGGCCGAGCTGGTTACCGAGGACCCGCTCAGGCAGATCGAGCAGCGCAAGCAGGAAGAGCAGCGCAAACTCGACGAACAGCGCAAGCAGGAACGGCTCGCGCAGGAAAAGGCCGCCGCCGAGGCGAAACAGAAGGCGGAGACCGAGGCAAAGCAGAAAGCGGAGACCGAGGCAAAGCAGAAAGCGGAAGCCGAGGCAAAGCAGAAAGCGGAAGCCGCGGCGAAGCAGAAGGCCGAAACCGAGGCGAAACTGAAGGCCGCCGCCGAGGCGAAACAGAAGGCCGAGGCCGCGGCGAAACAGAAGGCCGAGGCAGAGGCGAAAAAGAAGGCGGCAGCCGAGGCAAAACAAAAGGCCGCTGCAGAGGCAAAACGCAAGGCCGAGGAAACGGCACGCCACGAGGCGGAGGCCGCGCTGCAGGCGCAGTTGCAGGAAGAGGCGGAACAGCGCCGCGCGCTGAGTGAGCTGGAGAAATTCGTGCCGTATATCCAGCAAAAGGTGCAGCGCAACTGGATCCGCCCGCCCGGCAGTCCCGAGGGACTGGTGTGCGTGGTGAACGTGCGCCTGATACCGGGCGGTGAAGTGGTCAGCGCCCGCGTGGTGCAGAGCAGCGGCGACCCGGTGTTCGACCGATCGGTGGAATCCGCGGTGCTGAAGGCATCGCCACTGCCCATGCCCGAGGATGCGACGCTGTTCAAACATTTCCGCGAAATCAATTTCAAATTCAATCCAGGACGATAGGAACCAAACCCATCATGCAAGTCAGACGATTCACTGCACTGTTGCTGTTATTGCTCATCACCGGTCCGGCGCACAGCGCGCTCACCATCGAGATCACCCAGGGTGTGGAGGGCGCGGTGCCGATCGCCGTGGTGCCGTTCGGCTGGGCGGCGGCCGGGCCGGCCCCCGAGAACATCTCCGCCATTATCGGCGCCGACCTCGACCGCAGCGGGCGCTTCGAATCGCTGCCGGACCGTGACCTGGTGGCGCACCCGACCGAGGCCACGCAGGTGCAGTACCAGAACTGGCGCATGGTGAACGTCGACTACCTGGTGATCGGCAAGATCACGCCGACCGGTGGCGGTAACTACGAGGTGCAGTTCCAGCTGTTCGACGTATTCCGTGGCAAACAGCTGATCGGCTACAGTTTCCCGACTGCGCAGGGCGACCTCAGGCGCGTGGCGCACCACATCAGCGATCTCATCTACAAGGCGATCACCGGCGAGCGCGGCGCATTCAACACCCAGGTGGCCTACGTCACCACCAGCGGCAGCGGCAAGAACAAGACCTACACCCTGCTGGTGGCCGACTCGGACGGCTATAACCCGCAGACCATCCTGAGCTCGCAGCAGCCGCTGATGTCGCCGTCGTGGTCGCCGGACGCGCGCCGCGTGGCCTACGTGACATTCGAAAACAAGACCGCCGAGATCTACACCCAGGAGATCGGCACCGGCGCGCGCCGCAAGCTCGCCTCGTTCAAGGGCATTAACGGCGCGCCATCCTGGTCGCCGGACGGCCGGCGCCTGGCGCTGACGCTGTCCCGTGACGGCAACCCGGAGATCTACGTCATGGAGGTGAACGGTGGCAACCTGCGGCGACTGACCAGCAACGCCGCCATCGACACCGAGCCGACCTGGATGCCGGACGGCAATAGCATCGTGTTCACCTCTGACCGCGGCGGCTCGGCGCAGCTGTACCGCATGCCGGCCTCGGGCGGGGCGGCGCAGCGCCTGACCTTCGAGGGAAAATACAATGCCGGTGCTGATGTCTCGCCGGACGGGAGTAAAATCGCGCTGGTACACGGTGAGGGCGGTCGTTACCGGATTGCCGTGTATGACCTGCAGACGCGGCGCATGCGCATTCTGACCGACGGCAGCCTGGACGAATCCCCCAGTTTCGCACCCAACGGCAGTATGATTATCTATGCCACCAGCGCCGGCAACCGCGAGGTGCTGGCCGCGGTGTCGGTGGACGGGCGCTTCAAGCAGCGCCTGACGCTGCAGGCAGGCAACGTGCGCGAACCGGTGTGGTCCCCGTTCGCGGATTAATAAATTGCAGGGTGCGCTCTGCGCACCATAGCCGGTGCGTGAAACGCACCCTGCATTCCAACCCCCTCACCCTGGGGGAGAAGGGGTATGTGGCAGCAGAGAATTTGCACATGGTTTTTAATTCACTTGATGGGTATTAACCCGGGAGCAATGCAATGATGTACAAGATGAGCAAGTTGTTGGTCGTGATGCTGGTGGCGGTACTGGTCGGCTGCAGTTCCAAGGGCGGGCCGCAGGGCGGTGCCTCGGTCGAAGACCGCAGCATGGGTGCCGAGGGTGGTGTCGCGACCAGCGGTGCGGCCGGTGCGAGCAGTTTCGACAGCTATTCACTGAATGATCCTAACAGTCCGCTGGCGCGCCGCGTGATCTACTTCGATTACGACAGCGCCGAGATCACCGCGGCCGACCAGGATACGTTGCTGGCGCACGCGTCCTACCTGGCCGCCAATCCGGGCCAGTACATCGCGCTGGAAGGCAATACCGATGAGCGTGGTTCTCGCGAGTACAACATCGCACTGGGCGACCGCCGCGCACTGTCGGTGCAGCGCGTGCTGGAGCTGAACGGCGTCGGTGCCGGCCAGGTGTCCGTGGTGAGTTACGGTGAGGAGAAGCCGGCCGCCGAAGGTCACAGTGAGGCCGCCTGGCGTCTGAACCGTCGCGTCGAGATCGTTTATCAGTGATGATCGTAGAGCGCAACAAGCTAATGAAGTCCCTGGCAGTGGCGGCCGTGCTGATGGCCGCCGCCGCTGGTGGTTCACCCGTGCTGGCCGCCTCGGTGCAGGATCGGCTCGACAACATCGAGCGCAAGCTGGACGCGCGCGGGCTGGTCGACATGCTGAACCGCATTGACCAGTTGCAGCGCGATCTACGGCAGCTGCGCGGCACCCTCGAGCTGCAGGCCAACACGATGGAAGACATCAAGCGCCAGCAGCGCGAGCAGTACATGGACATCGACCGCCGCCTGTTGCAACTCGAAACCGGACAGGCCGGCGTACTGCCGGGTGCGATGCCCGGCGACGGCGGTGGCATGGCGCCGGTGCTGATGCCGCCAGCCGGTACGCCACCCATGGTCAGTGCGCCACCGGCCAGTGCACCACCGGTCAGTGCACCGCCGGCGGCGGCACCGGTCGATCCGGCGCTGGCCCAGGCCGAGTACGATACCGCGCTGGCGGTCCTGCGCGAGGGACGTTACGCGGACGCCGCGCTGGCGTTCAAGCAGTTCCTCAATAACCACCCGGGCAGCTCGCTCGCAGACAATGCGAACTACTGGCTGGGCGAGACCTACTATGTTACGCGTGACTTCGACCAGGCCATGGCCACGTTCAGTGGGCTGGTGACGAACTACCCGCAAAGCCCGAAGGTCGCCGACAGTCGCCTGAAGCTGGGTTTTATCTACTTCGAGAAAGCGGACTGGAAGAAGGCCCGCGCCGAACTCGAGGGCGTGGTGAGCGCATTCCCGGCCTCGACCGCGGCCCGCCTCGCCAACGACCGTCTCGCGCGCATGAAGAAGGAAGGTCACTGAGGGCGAGCGGTGTAAATCAATATCGCGCTTGAGAAGCGCTCCTGCAAAACCGGTTTACTCTGCAGGTACGGCGTCCATCCACAATACCTGTCCCAACCGAACCTTGTAGGAGCGGATCTCATCCGCGACAAACACTCCCGCCCGATCCTGCAGGAGTAACGCAGGATAAGGTGAGCTCGCAAACCGCATCAATCGAAGTCGGCTTGCCTGTTGAAGAGGATGCTATCCGCGAATGGTCCTCGCGCAGATACGCAGAGCCGCAGAGAAGACAAATCATGGCGTGGGTTGAGTGTCAGAGACAAAATCGCCGGGAGTGATTTTGAGAACCGCAGGTTGGCCCAAAGGGCGTAGGCCATGGATGGGCTCCGCAAACCCGGGTTTCACTCCGTTCAATCCAGGCTACCCGCTGAAAATAGCTCGCACAAAGACGCCAGGGCACGAAGAAAACCAGGGGTATCTGCAGGAGCAGGCCGCGTCAACGATCTTTGTGTTCAAAAAAGACCGCGCAATATACAGGGATGAATCCCGTAATCCCGCCCAATACCCTGACGGCGTGATAAACCCCGGCTGCAAGGCCTGATAGAATCCCCGCTCCGTGTACCACCTTGCGACTAACCCTGCTGCCCGAATCCCATGATCGAAGCCCCGCGCCTGCGCATCACCGAGATCTTCCATTCCCTGCAGGGGGAATCGGCGACCATCGGCTACCCCACGGTATTTGTGCGCCTGACCGGCTGCCCGCTGCGTTGCGGCTACTGCGATACCGAATACGCCTTCCAGGGCGGTGAGTGGATGTCGCTCGACAATATCATCGCGCGGGTGCGGCAATACCGCACCCGCTACGTCACCGTCACCGGCGGCGAGCCGCTGGCGCAGAGGAACTGCCTGCCGTTGCTGCAACGCCTGTGTGATGACGGCTACCACGTGTCGCTGGAAACCAGCGGTGCACTGGACGTGTCCGGTGTCGACCCGCGCGTGATCAAGGTCATCGACCTGAAGACGCCGGGTTCCGGCGAGGTGGAACGCAACCTGTACGAAAACATGAACCGGCTGCTTGCCCACGACCAGGTCAAGTTCGTCATCTGCGACCGCGCCGACTTCGACTGGTCGGTGGAGATGATGAAACGTTACGATCTCGTCAATCGCTGCGAGGTCGTGTTCTCGCCGAGCTTCGGCCAGCAGGATGCGACCGAACTCGCCGACTGGATCCTCGCCGAACAGCTGCCGGTGCGCATGCAGGTGCAGCTGCACAAATACTTGTGGGGTGAGGCGCCGGGGCGCTGATTGGCTGTAGGGTGTTTTTTACGTACCGGGAAAGTCTGTAGGGTGCGTTTCACGCACCAGGGTTGGTGCACGGAGTGCACCCTACGAAAATGGTTGGCCACGGAACCACATCGAATAACGCGGGATAAATCGCGCATATAGGGTGCGTTTTACGCACCGGGGATGTCTGTGGTGTGCTTTTCGCGCACCAGGATCGGTGCACGGAGTGCACCCTACGAAAATGGTTGGCCACGGAACCACATCGAATAACGCGGGATAAATCGCGCATGTAGGGTGCGTTTTACGCACCGGGGATGTCTGTGGTGTGCTTTTCACGCACCAGCATCGGTGCACGGAGTGCACCCTACGAAAACATTGGCCACAGAACCACATGGAATAACGCGGAATAAATCGCGCATGTAGGGTGCGTTTTACGCACCATGTATGCTGACGGACGTCGACATGGTCCGCGCGCAAACACATCCTGTATCATTGCCCCATGCCTGTATGCACTATTACAACTCACTGGACTCGCCTGCAATGAAACCGAAGGCCGTGGTACTGCTCTCCGGCGGGCTTGACTCCGTCACCGTGCTGGCCCTGGCGCAGCAGCAGGGCTTCGAATGCCATGCACTGAGCCTCGACTACGGCCAGCGCCACGACGCCGAGCTCGCGGCGGCGAAGCGCATTGCCGCCAAGGCCGGCGTGGAGCACAAGGTTGTCCCCATCGGGCTCGATGTCATTGGTGGTTCGGCACTGACCGACGACGCCATCGCCGTGCCCTTGCAGGCCAGCGAGGGCATCCCGGTGACCTACGTGCCGGCGCGCAATACCGTGTTCCTGTCACTGGCGCTGGGCTGGGCCGAGGTGCTCGGCGCCTGGGACGTCTTCATCGGCGTGAATGCCGTCGACTACTCCGGCTACCCTGACTGCCGGCCCGAGTACATCGCCGCCTTCGAAACGCTCGCACAGCTGGCGACAAAAGGCGGTGTCGAGGGTGGAACCTTCAAAATCCACACGCCCCTGATCGAACTGAGCAAGGCCGAGATCATAAAGACCGGCCTGCGCCTGGGTGTGGATTACACCGACACCGTGTCCTGCTATGCCGCGAATGCGCAGGGCCGTGCCTGCGGCAAGTGCGATGCCTGCCGCCTGCGCGCGGCCGGCTTCCGGGCCGCCGGCGTCGCCGACCCCACGCGCTACCGGTAAACCAGAGGAACCTCTGGTTAATTCACTCATCGTCATCCCGGCGCATGCCGGGATCCAGTGTTTTCGATAACCTGGATGCCGGCCTTCGCCGGCATGACGAATTAAGTCAGAGATTCCCTAAAAAACGCGCATTGGGCGCAGCTATAGGAGCCCATCGCATGCGCGAACAATGTCGCCGATTCGTTCGTGGACGCGGTCCGCTCCTACAAGCGTCGATCAGCTGGCACATGCCCGCATTACCCGATACACTTTCCCCCTGGTATCAAACCCATAACACCCGCACCCGACGCGCCGACGGTCCAACCCCGGGCAGAGGGGCGCACGACAACACAAATACGGGTGCGGCCGGTTCGGCCGGCAGCGCGCATGCCAGTCACCCGCGGGAGCGCAGCATGACATTCGAATCCTTCATCGAGGCCCAATCGTTCTTTTTATGGTCGACGTTTATCATTGCGCTGATCATGGGCGCCATCGTCAACAAGACCAACTTCTGTACTATGGGCGCGGTGTCCGACCTGGTGAACATCGGCGACTCGGGCCGCTTCCGCGCCTGGCTGCTGGCGATCGCCGTGGCCGTGCTTGGCGTGGTGGTGCTTGAACACTACGGATTCGCACAGCCCGGCAAGGCGTTCCCGCCGTACCGCGCCGGGCAACTGGCCTGGGCCGAGAATATCCTCGGCGGCGTGCTGTTCGGCATCGGCATGACGCTGGCCAGCGGCTGCGGCAACAAGTGCCTGATCCGAATCGGCGGCGGCAACCTCAAGTCGATCATGGTGATGATCGTGATCGGCGTGATCGCATACTTCATGATCAACCCGTTCCCGGGCAGCGACCAGACGCTTTACACCGTGCTGTTCTACAAGTGGCTCAGCCCGCTCGCCGTGAACGTCGGTGCCAGCCAGGATCTCGGTGCGCTGGTGAGCGCGGAGTCGAACGGCCATGGCGCGGCTGATCATCGGTGGCGTGCTCGGCCTGCTGCTGCTGGTCATCGTGTTCAAATCTGCTGAATTCCGCGCAAGCGTCGGACAACATCCTCGGCGGGCTGGCAGTCGGGCTGGCCGTGCTGGGCGCCTGGTACGTGACCAGCAACATCCAGATCGATGCCGACGGTGAGCTGATGTCGTTGAGTGGTTACTATGACCAGTGGGACATGTACGCGGACTCGAACGAGGGCAAGCCCAGCCAGGGCCGGCCACTCAGCCCGCAGTCGTTCACCTTCATCAGCCCGATGGGCCAGACCGTCGGCTACGCCGCCGGCAAGTTCAATCCCTCCCTGCTGACCTTCGGCGTGATGGCGTTCCTCGGTGTGCTGGGCGGCTCGCTGTTGTGGTCGCTACTGAGCCGCAGCTTCCGCATCGAATGGTTCAGCTCGTTCGGCGATTTCGTCAACCACCTGGTCGGCGCCATCCTGATGGGCTTCGGCGGCGTGCTCGCACTCGGCTGCACCATAGGTCAGGGAATCACAGGCATCTCGACGCTGGCGCTCGGTTCGTTCCTGACCTTCGGCGCCATCGTGCTGGGCAGCGCGCTGACCATGAAGGTGCAGTACTACCGCATGGTGTACGAGGCGGAGGCCGGCTTTGGCAAGGCACTGGTGGCCTCGCTGGCGGATATGCACCTGCTGCCCGACGGCCTGCGAAGGCTCGACAAGGTCTAGCTGCAAATCAACGACTTGGCAGGCCCGGGGCTTGCCATTTCAGGGGGGCAGGGTATGATGCCAGCGTCCTGTTCAGGACGCCCATCGACGCACGTCAATCGAATACGGGTCGTTAGCTCAGTTGGTAGAGCACCGGACTTTTAATCCGATGGTCGTTGGTTCGAATCCAACACGACCCACCATTAAATCAATCAGTTACCTCTGATTTTCCAAATCAGTAAAAACTGATTGTGGGGATTTTGCGGGGATTAACCGTAAACCTTCCTCGTTGGTAAAATTTCGCCTGTAATAAAATCAATTGGTTGCACGTTAGTAACAGACTCGAACCGTTATTCTCTGGACCAAAAATCCGATGCTCGTATAAACACGCAGATGTTGTGAAAAATGCATGAGTTTTATCTCGAACTCCATGACATGCATGTATAGATCAATGACTGTGGTACAGATATGTAACCCGCCATTCAATGCTTAACCACTATCGCTGGAGGAGAGCCTGTATGAAGAAGATCAAGGAGGTTTTGGATGCCAAGGGTCGTGATGTACTGTCGATTGCCCCGGAGGCCTCTGTATACGAAGCCGTCACTCTCATGGCCGAGCGGGGAGTCGGGGCGCTGCTGGTGATGGAGGGTGACAGGTTCGTCGGCCTGGTTGGCGAAAGGGATTGTCTGTTGAAGGTGATGCTGGAAGACCGATCCCCGCGAGAGACCGAGGTCAAACAATTAATGGCGAAAAATATTCTCTGCGTCAAACCCGAGCAGACGGTGGAGGAAGGGATGGCCTTGATGACCGATAAAAGAATCCGCCATCTACCGGTCGTCAAAGGAGATCGGGTGGAAGGCATCATTTCCATCGGTGACCTGGTCAAGGCGATTATTGCCGACCAGCAGTTTGTGATTAAACAGCTGGAACACTACGTCACCAGCTGACTCAAGGCTGAACGCGCTCTAAAGCCGTACATGTCCGGGTTCGATGCCTGGAAAAAGCAATGCCGAGGCTGCCATCACCGTGACCACGGCCAGGAACACCAGCAGCTAACGGTTACCGGCGTAGCCGCTGAGTTCCAGGTAACCTCTGCCAGTGTGACTGCCGGATACATCGACCGCGCCTTCCCAGTAACGCACGCTGTGATCCATCTGCTGATCATCAAGCAATGCCTGGACTTCAAGATCCAGCTGAAACCCGTCCACCTGCAGGCGCCAGCTAACCGGATAGCGCGCACCGTCTTCGGCCTGCCAGTAACGCAAGGGTGTGAGCTTTACCTGGTCGGGCAGCAGGGTGCGAACGCCGCCGTCTTTTTCCACCAGGCTGCCACGGCTGAACGGGTGCGCCTCGCCCTGCTTGTTGCGCAGCTGGTAGTACATCACCTCTCGGCCATCATCCAGTTGCAGGGCAAACCAGTCCCATCCGGCCTGGGTCCTGTCAAGCGCGGAGCTGGACCACTCGTGATCCATCCACGAATCGCCCTGCACGGTGTAAACCGTATCGCCAGTGCGCAGCTCGCCGCGTGTCGGCAGACGCGTAAAAGAATAGTAGTAAGAGGCATTGCCGGGTGTTGCACTTTTGCGCGACAAGCCGTGATCGCCCTGCAGGACCAGTGGCTTGTCGCCTGACTGCAGTTGCAGCGAAAAACCGGTGTCCTCGTTCTGCGCCGATACGGTCAACGGAAACAGGCCGGTATCCGCATGCATCGACCAGGGCCCCAGCCACACTTCATACGGCGCTACGCGGGCGCCGGCGAGGCCTGCCGCCGCGCGTGCAAAACGTTCGGCCGAATAATGCCTGGCTTCGTCGATGTCGCTGATCGCCATGTGCCCCATGTAGATCTGGTTGGTTCGCCACATCGAATCCTTTACAGGTTCCCCGGGGCGCAGCCCGACACGAAACAGCGTGAACTGGTAACCGAACCGACGCCCGCTTTCACTCTGCAGATTACCTGTCAGGTACCACCACTCGGTGGCGAATTCGGGATGTGCGCCGTGATCCTGCGGGAACTGGAAATCCCGTGGTTCAAGCGCACGCGCAAAACCGGGATCAGGTTCCGCTCCCAGCACCTGGTCCACGCGCACCATCGGCGCGGTTGCCGGCGGCCCTGTTTCGCAGGCCGATACAAGCAACGCCAGCAACAGCAGCAGGCAGCGCACTGTCAGTCTTCCCTCAGTTGCGGTGCCGGGTCGCGATGCGCGGAACGCCATGCCGGGTAGACAGCGGCAAGCCCCGCAGCCAGCAGCCCGACCAGCAGCGTCTGCAGCAGCAGCCCGCTATCAACGCTGAATGGCATTGTCCAGCCGAATGCACGCCGTTGCACCGACTGGATCAGGACCCACGCCATGAGCACGCCGGTGGGAATTGCCACACACGCGGCCAGCAGTCCCATCAGCAAGGACTCGCCGCCGATCAGTCCTGCGATCTGGCCGCGTGTCAGTCCCAGCGCACGCAACACGGCATACTCCCTGGCGCGTTCAAGCTGCAGCGCCATCAAGGCGCTCAACACACCGATAAACGCGACAGTCAGGGACACGGCGCGCAACACTTCGGTGACGCGGAAGGTGCGGTCGAAGACGGCCATGGATTCGTTCAGTATGGCGCCTGCGGGCGTCTGCACGATGGCGTAGCGCGCGGCGAGTTCACTCAAATCGCGGCGCATTTTATCCACTTCGCCGTTACGCGCAAACAGGGCCAGCGTGTTGACCTGCTGCTCGGGCCAGTACTTGCGGTAGACGGTTTCATCCAGAAAGATGCGGCCGTGTTCGCTGGCATAGTCGCGGAATACAGCCGCCACCTGAACGGCCAGAGGGCCTCTGGGTGTTGGCAGTTCCAGGCGCGAGCCGGGCGTCAGGCCGAGGTGGTAGGCCAGTGGTTCGGAAACCAGCACCGCACCCCTGTCAAATTCCTTCCATGCCGACCGTGCACCGCTCAACAGCACAAAGCCGCGGCGCGACGGCGCGGCCAGGTGCGCCCCGACGAGTTCCACGCGCCGGCCGGCCAGCGGCAGCTTGCGCTCGCTGTAACGGCTGATCGCCGCCACGGTCCCCAGCCGGGACACTTCGTGCAGGACGGCTTCAGGCAGATATGCACCTTCATCAAAGCCTTCGGCCGCTACATAGAGGTCTGCACTTAACAGGTCGCTCAGCCAGGTGTTGACCGAACCACGCATGCTTTCCACCATGACACCGACACCGACGCTGGCTGACAACGCCACCATCAGTGCCGCAACGGCAATACCCAGGCGCGACAAATGCCGGTCCAGATCGCGCACGCCCATCCGCCAGATACCGGGCAAGGACGCACGCGCCAGTAGCCGGTACAGCACGCGGATCATCAGGGGTGTCATCATGGCCGCGCCCAGCACCAGCGCAAACAAGCCGGCAAAGCTCATGATCACGCCGCCCGGTAAAACCAGTGCCAGCAGCAAGCCCGCCGACAACAGCACCAGACCGAGCAGCGCGCACAGGGGGACGCCGCGCTGCACGGCCTGCTCCAGTGCCGCCCGCGAGAGTGTCGTCAACGGGGGCGTACGTGCGGCTTGCCAGGCGGGCACCAGTGTCGCCAGCAGGGTCGCCACCACGCCCAGGCTGGCGGCGATCAACAGTGACCTCCAGTCCAGGTGCAGGGCCGTCACGCTGACCGTGTAGTAAAGGTCGCTGACGGTAGCCGCCACCAACCGGGTCAGCCCCTGGCCCAGCCACACACCGAGCAATATCCCGATCAGCGTGCCGAGCACGGCAACGATCGCGGCTTCCAGCAGGATCAGGCTGAACAGTTCCCGCGGCGTCACACCGATGGCGCGCAGCCGCCCGAACAGGTTGCGCCGCTGCACCATGGAAAAGGTCATGGCGTTGAAAATAAGAAACATGCCGACCAGCAGCGCCAGCAGGCTCATCGCGGTGAGGTTGAGCTCGAATGCCGCTGACAGGCGTGTCACACCCTGCGCCTGTTCGGCGACTGTCTGCAACTGCACGCCGGCGGGGATGCGCTGCCTGACCCAGCGTTCGCCGGCGGCATCCAGTATCAGGTCCACGTAGCTGAGTTGCCCGTTCATCTCCAGAATGGATTTGGCGGTGGCGATATCGACCAGCAGCAGGTCGTCACCGGCAGTGCTGTGCCGCGTATCGATACGCAGCACATCGAGCATGGTGGACCTGCCCCGGTGAACGATGTCCAGCCTGTCACCTGCAGCGACATCGAGCGCGCGCGCCGTTGCCGCGCCAAGCACCAGCGCACCTGCCTGTGTCAGCCAGTCTGCGGTGAAGCCCGCGCCGGTCGACACCTCGGCAAGCTGACTGCGGAACGGCGCCTCGGCAAACAGGTCAAAGCCCACCAGGTGATAACGTCCCGTGCCGCCTTCGACCCTGACCCAGCCGCTCACCACCGGCGCCATGGGCGGTGCGCCGGGCTGGCGTTGCAGGCTGATATACACCTCATCGGGTAGCTCGGCGCCGGGCACGGCAAGGCGATGTGTGGCTTCGCCCTGCAACTGTCGCGCGGACAGCTCGAAGGCGGCACGCGCACCGCTGTTGGCCAGGTCCACCGCCAGTACCACCGCAACACCCAGTGCGATGCCGGACAAGGCCAGCAGACCCTGCCAGCGATGGCGCAACATATAGCGCAGTCCGGCACGCAACAGCAATGGCGAGAAATATCTCACGGCATTCAGTCTGCCGCTACCTGCCCGTGGCTCAGACGCAGAACCCGGTCGGCCGCCTGAGCAACATATGTGCTATGCGTTACCAGCAGCATGGTCGTTCCCTGCCGCCTGGCCAGGCCGGTGAGCAACTCGATGATCCGGCCGGCGCTATCCTCATCCAGGTTGCCGGTGGGCTCGTCGGCCAGCAACAGGTCGGGCCGGTGCACCAGCGCGCGGGCGATGGCGGCGCGCTGCTGTTCACCGCCCGACAGTGTTTCGGGAAAACGATGCTCCAGACCGCCGAGTCCGACATCTTCCAGCAGATCGGCAGCGCGTTGTTGCGCTGCGGAATTGGCATTACCCAGCAGTTCCAGCGGCAGGGCAATATTCTCACCCACCGTCAGGGTCTGGATAAGGTTGAAAAACTGGAATACGAAACCGATACGCCGGCGCCGCAACAGGGTGCGTTCGGGTTCCGCCAGTGCGTGTACATCGACACCGTCCAGCCACACGTTACCGCTGTCTGGGCTGTCGATACCGCTGATCAGGTTGAGCAGGGTCGTCTTGCCACTGCCACTGGCCCCCAGCAAGGCAACCGTTTCGCCTTTCCCGACGCTGAACGTCAGCCTGTCGAATACCACTTGTCGCGTGCTGCCGGACCAGTACACCTTGGCTAGATTGTCGACACCTACCATGCTCACCTGGATACTGCCCGCGTTGCCAAACAATTCCGTTGACATCATACACTGCTGCACGTCATGCACTTACCCCTGTGCCAGGAGGGGACCGGGGTCCACTTCAATGAATAGAGAATAGGGGACAAACCGCGTTTTTCAATACGGAAGAATAGGGGACAGACCACGTTTAGGGAAGAATAGGAAGAATAGGGGACAGACCACGTTTTTCAATCTGATTTGGCGGGTCTTCCCGGGTTTCTACGTGTAACACGTCGTTGCAGCATGTGGGAGATCTCAGACTTAAAGCGTTCATTACCCAGAGCATAGTTACCATGCGAAGCAGTCCGGATCTCGGCAAGCAGATCGGGGTCTATAGCTGTGTGAAACAGGCCACGGTAATTGGCAAGACGCGTTTCTTCACTCCCTCCGAGTGCCAGGTATTCTGCGTGTGGCGTCAGGCCGTCGTGCTGTGCGCCTTGACCGTTAATCCTGTAACTTGACCACTGATATTCTGCCGGGTGCTCTACCATGACTGCGCGAACCGGGTTCAATTCGATATATCGGTAACAGGCAAGTACATAGTGACTTTCCTGAACCAGACAGGAGCGAAAACGGCCTTCCCAAAGCGTTCCGCTGCGCTGGTAGCGACGGTTACTGTATTGGACGTAACGCTGACCAAGCTGTTTCATGAGCAGAGCGGCGCTATCACGCGCTGCTGGGGTAAGGAGCAGGTGTACATGATTCGTCATCAGGCACCAGGCATGTACACTGCAACGATATCTAGCGCCCTGCTCAGCCAGGGTATCAAGGTAATACTGGTAATCGCAGTTGTCGTAGAAGCAGGGGCTGCGATTATTGCCGCGCTGGATGATATGCCAGGGAATGCCAGGAATGACCAGGCGGGCACGGCGTGGCATAAGAATAACCTTGTTCAATTTAGAGTAAGAGTTGAATGGTGAATGCATGAATACGGCGGTTATGTAGTGAATGTGCGTGAAGGTGCGTCAGTAATTGACGAAAACGTGGTCTGTCCCCCTTTTTCAGATCGATAATGCGGGACTCACGAAGTACTACGATGAAATAGTCTCAGTCGAGGAAACTTGAAGTTTCAAGTCGGATGCTAAGGTCCACCGGTCGGTTATGGGGGTGACCTTGAATGTTCGCTGATGGACGTAGATTCGCAGTCCCAACTCAAGACGTCATACCGTGATGGCACCACGGGGGAAACCCAGGGGACGTTCGTCAAATAGTCAAAATAAAGTTAAAACAGAAATAGCGGATTAATTATTCTATTTGTCGGCCAAACTTTCCCACAAGCCTCTGGGTGTGATTATGGGTAGCCCTTCCACGCTTTCCAAATTCAATAAGGCCTTATCTCCTGTGACGAACACATTGGCGTTGCCCGCCAGCGCGGCGGCAAGAATTGCTTCGTCATCAGGATCAGGAAGTTTCGGCAAAGGGTGTTCGGCGGCTATAACCTGACCCTCTGTGCGGAGTAGTGCAATAAAGCCATTAGTGATCGCTTCTGTCTGACCCAGTTTTTCTGGGAGGATGCGTTGTAGTTCTCTAAAGACGGCTTCGGAGATTAATAGATCGTGGGACTGGAGAACCACTTCAAAGAGTTCAGCGCACAGTCCACGTGTTGTCAAGGCGCTGGCCAATACATTGGTATCCAGAAATATCCGCACTAGATGTCCCGAAAGACATCTTCATCGGTAACATACCCGGCAGCCTCCGCCAGTGGTAGCGCCTTATGGCGTAAGGCACGAAAACGTTCTACGGCGATGCGTTTACGCAGCATCTCTCTTGCCAGATCACTTTTAGTGCGGTGCTGGGCCTTGGCTAGCTGGTCAAGGTCTTTTTCCAGTTCGTCGTCGATACGGATGGTCAGGGTGCCCATGGGGTCCTCCAAGCAAAGAAGTTTATCTGTATTACATTGTAGTACAGCGACGGGCGGGGAGACAGCCTTTAATGCGGATTACTGGTTTAATGACAGAAAAGGTGCTGAAAATGCCTGCGGGAGTTTTGCGGGACTGGGTGCAGCACCGTTATGCACGGTACTGCATTTTAGGCAACGGACGCCCCGGTATTATGTTATATAAAACAATTAGATAGGTCGTGATTCTCGGACTTTTAATCCGATGGTCGTTGGTTCGAGCCGAGGACGACGCAGTCGGCCGAGACAACAGCGTCGCATCAGCGACGCTGACCCCGAAGGGGCGAGGGCGCAGCCCGAGTAATCCAACACGACCCACCATTAAATCAATCACTTAATTCCGATTTTTCATCCCGGTAAAAATTGATTGTGGGGATTTTGCGGGGATTAACCGTAAACCTTCCTCGTTGGTAAAATTTCGCCTGTAATAAAATCAATTGGTTGCACGTTAGTAACAGACTCGAACCGTTATTCTCTGGACCAAAAATCCGATGCTCGTATAAACACGCAGATGTTGTGAAAAATGCATGAGTTTTATCTCGAACTCCATGACATGCATGTATAGATCAATGACTGTGGTACAGATATGTAACCCGCCATTCAATGCTTAACCACTATCGCTCTTCAGGCGCCTTCCAGGATTGTAATCGGTCGAGCGTATCGATGCTGCCGATCAGCTTTCGAGCGCGTCGCAGCCGTTCCATGGTGTGCTCTCGCTGATCTTTTGGTAAGTCTTCCAATCTCCGTTCTGCGTCAGCGAAGAACGCCTCGAGTTGTTTTGACGTGGCCCATGTTTCGATGATCTCGAGCAGTTCCTCTTTGCTGTCTTTAAGGGCCTTTGCGGCACGTCTCTCCGCCTCTTCGCGATGCCATTGCTCCATTTGGGCGGCCCAGCGCTGGCGCTCCCGTTCTGCTTCGCGTTCGCCTTCTTCAACCAGGCGCGCGATGTCAATCGTGGCTTTGGTCAGCGCGCGTACAATCGCGGGGATTCGGGTGGAGAGATCGCGATGGTTTGTTTCCCGCCATTGCTGGGTCCATTGCGCGCGCGGGTAGGGTGAATAGGCTTGCAGACATAATCGGCCGGTCGGGAAATCTCGCCTGCTGGTCCAGCCGCTATCCGCTACATAGCGGCCACGCCGTTGCGGGACGTAGTCACTCACCCGTACATACTCACCTTTGACATAGCGCACCTCGACGTTCTCGGACAGCTCGATGATGGTAAGACCAATCGCGACGGTCCCGATATAGACGACGGTGCTGCGCTGCGGTGACCAGAGGTTGTTGTAATGGTGTTGTTTCTCCGGATGCTCCCGTTCATCGACTGTTGCCCTGTGAAATTGCTCTGTATTCGGTGCGATGAGTACCCGGTGCCCGCGCGTTTCCAGTGCAAGAAAGAGCTGGTTGGCAAAGGACAGGGCCTTGTCCAGGCCGGTTTTCGTCACAACCAGATCAATGAGCAGCCTTTTCGCGGGCTTCAGGTAGCCTGCGGAATAGGAGAGCCGGCCTACCTCGAAGTGTGATTTCACCTCGGTGGTCAGCGGATGTCGATCCGGGAGCGGTTGGTGATGTTTGTGTGCTTTGCGGTCTTTCTTGTCCGGTGGCTTCGGTTGCGGTCGTGCGCGCCTGGGTGGTGTGCCATCGCGTGACCACTCGAGTGGATCGCCGGGTCGCGCTTCCGGGAAGGCTGGCTGTGTGGATGCCTTACCGACTGCCAGTTTTGCCCAATAGCCGCGCTCAGGTCGTGGCACGTTGAGCTGGGTACAGACCCGGGCCATGTAGCTTGATGAAACACCGAACCGGGCCGCCACCTTGAGCATCGGCTCGGCCCAGACGAGTGCGTACAGCGCTTCCCGTGTGACTTTCGAGTCGTCTTGCGTGGGGTCTGGTGGTGAGTGCTTACCGTTTCCGGGATTCACGATACTGTTCCAACCGCAGCGAGATCAGCGCACTACACTACGATTCTTCCAGCCAAGGTCCACCTTCTTTCCAGCGCGCATCGAATTTCAATCCTTGTCGGGCGGCTGCTGTCGGTGGTCGCAGAAACGCTGCCAGGAACTCGCACACGTCCGTAAGCAACGGTCCGTCTCCGTCTGTGGATACTCTCGACAGGAATGCCTTCCACTGGCTGTTCTTTGCCCGGTCGCTCGCGAAGTCGGGACCGAGACCGGATGGCGTGTCTTCTGGCAGCTCGGTTCGCCGGCGTGCGAATGTATTGCCTATCGCTTGGGCATGTGACTCGCCCTGGTAATCAAAATCCCGCGCCATCACCCACAGGTCGTAGAAATCCTTCATCCGACTATTGGCCATGCCCAGTGCAACGAGTGCCTGGTACTTCTCGGCAATCACGGTCTCGCGCGGATAGGCCCTGAGCCTTGGGGCAGGGCCACCCAGTAACGTTGGATACTCCATCACGACTGTTTCCGGTGTCACAGCGTCACCGAATCCGATGTCCGCCTGGATCGGGATCCGTGCACCGGCGAGCTGCCCTGTCAGCGTGACCCGCATGCCACCGTACTCGGTGTCGTCCCGGATGGATTCAACGCGAAGGCTTTCCGGGTCAAACGTGACGCTGTCTCCCTGAGCGGACATGGCGCACAGATCGCGGAAGACCTCGAGTAAACCCGTTTCGCTGCTGTCGCCAGAGCCAAGAAAGTCGACATCCCGGGTCGGCCGGTGCGGATTGCGACTCCATAGAATGAACAGCATGGCCCCTTTCAGTACGAAGCGATCTTGATGGGGCGAATGGCTCAGGCGGTAGAGGAGGCGCTCCAGACCGTAGCGCGTCAGCAGCAGCTGGAAATCCTCTCCACGCTCACGAGCGAGGGCAAGCAGCCGGTCCCGGGCGGATGCTGCAGAATTATTCTTCTCAGAGGGACTCACGCGGCCAGGGATTCCAGGTAGGGCCGCATGACGTTGCGAACGCGGCAGACATCGGCGTAATGCCAGAGGTCGTCCATTTTGCAACGGCGTTCTTTCCAGCATTCCCGAAGGGCCTCGATCGCAACGTCGAGACCGATCTTGTTCCTGTACTTGAAGCAGTCGGCAACCGTTTTGGCCGGATTGAAGATGCGCACAGGCACACCTCCCAGTTTCTTGACAACGACCCCTTCATCGAGCGCCGTCTCCGAAAAATGCACGATGCGCAGGCGGGGATGCACGCCCCGAGGTCGCCAGGCCTTTTCGCCGATTGCGATCCATATTTCGAAAGGCGCCTGGGTGGTCAGCTCGTGAAAGCGGAGCGCGGATAGCAGACAGATCACGCCATTGGGAACGCGCTTTGCGGCTTCGGCGAGCGTGCGGTGCTCTGTGGCGCCTGTGGCCGGAAGTACGTACAAACCGCGCCCGATGCGCTCCAGGCGCCCGGCTTTGTGGAGACGGCTCAGGTAAGTTCGGGGTATGCCCAGTGGCTCGAGGTCGCGCGGCCGCAGTACCCCGGCATCCCGGACGAGCTCGAGCACCCTATTTGCCTGTTCGGACATGGGCCAAATGTTACATTACCTCGGGGAATATGCAAATACCCCGAGGTATCGTAACATCAACTTTGGCCCAGTCAGGACATGAAGCCGCGCTGAGGGCTGAGTGAACTCGGGTAATATCTGGAGAGCTAATTACGCGAAGCAAGGGGGATTCATGGAGATTTTCCGGGCAGGTGATTGATGAATTGCGTAAGGGAAGCTAGACGATCATGAGTCTGGACTTCAACACGCTGGATTTGCTGCGTCAGACTCATCCGGCGTGGCGGCTGCTAAATTCACCCCACGCACCACTGGTTGTGAGTTTTCTGCATCGGGCCTTCATCGATCCCAACGAGAGGGTGATCGCACAGGCAGACCTGGTGGAAAAACTGGAAGATGAGCTGTTTACACTGCGTGAACAGTTGGGTGATGAGATTTTTCCAAAGGCTGCACTGGAGTATCTGAATGACTGGGCCGGTAATGACAAGGGCTGGTTGCGAAAATTCTACCGCCAGGGTTCGGATGAGCCGTATTTTGACCTGACGCCGGCCACAGAAAAGGCCGTCGCCTGGCTTGGTACCCTGACCGAGCGAAACTTTATCGGAACCGAGTCGCGTCTGTTGACGCTGTTCGAATTGCTCAAGCAGATCAGTACAGGCAGCGAGACCGATCCGCTAGTACGAATTGCCGAGCTGCAGAGGCGCCGTGATGAAATCGATGCCGAGAATGCTCGTGTGCTCGAGGGTGATATACCACTGCTGGACAACACGGCGCTGAAGGACCGCTTTCAGCAGTTCATGTTGATTTCGAGGGAATTACTCTCTGATTTTCGTCAGGTGGAGCATAATTTCCGGTTGCTGGACCGGGGGGTGCGAGAACGGATCGCACTGTGGGAAGGAGGCAAGGGAGAATTGCTGGAGGAAATCCTGGGTGAGCGCGACACCATTGCTGATTCTGATCAGGGACGCAGCTTTCGTGCATTCTGGGACTTCCTGATGTCCAGCGCACGACAGGAAGAATTCAGTCATTTGCTGGATCGGGTATTGGCCCTGCCGGCGGTTGCCGAACTCAATCCGGATGCCCGTACCCGGCACGCACACTATGATTGGCTTGAGGCCGGTGAACATACCCAACGAACCGTGGCCCAACTTTCGCAACAGCTGCGCCGTTTTCTCGACGATCAGGCCTGGCTGGAGAATCGTCGCATTATGGAGATACTGAGAAGCATCGAAAGCAAGGCGCTGAGCGTGCGCGCGAGACCGCCGGATGGTGAGGTTGCAGTGATTCCGGCTATCGGGGTTGATATCGAACTGCCGATGGAACGACCGCTGTATTCACCGGCGCTGAAGATGCGAATCGCCGATCTCATCCTTGATGCAGAAGAGGCGGAGGTGGATGCCGCAGTGCTTTTTTCCCAGGTCGCTATCGACAAGGCGAAACTGTCGACGCATATCCGTCGTGCCCTGCAAGAAGTTCCGCAAATTACTCTGCAAGAACTGTGTGCACGATGGCCTCTCCAGCACGGATTGGCTGAACTGGTCGCCTATCTCGAGTTGTCGTGTGAAGATTTCAGATACACGATTGATGAGGCAGAGCAGGACAGTATCGTTTGGTGGGGCACGAGTCGTGATGGAGTGAAACAAAAGAAGCAGGCACAGCTTCCGCGGGTGATATTCGTTCGATGAACAGCGAACAGGAAACCGGGATAACAGGTGCGGCACAGGGCCTGTCATCTCTGGTCATTCCCTTGCTCAAGGGCGTGATCTATCGCGATGAAGCAACCGCGCGTGGCACCGGCCAATGGAACGCTCTGCTCGATCTGCAGGCACGAGTGCGCGATTATGTATCCGTGATAGGTTTGGAACTGGTGCTGGACGAGGCCGAAGGTTATGCCTTCCTGCGTGCGCGTGGTCATGAGGATGAAGAGAGTGCGAAAAAATTGCCACGCCTGGTGGCACGCCGGTCACTCTCGTTTCCGGTCAGCCTGTTGCTGGCCCTGTTGCGCAAGAAGCTGGCTGAGTTCGATGCAGGTGGTGGCCAGGACGTGGAGGCGGGCAGGTTGGTGATGTCACGTGATGACATTGTCGAACTGGTGCGCGTTTTCCTGCCCGACACCAGCAACGAAGTCCGTTTGATGGATCGTGTGGATGGCGATATCAACAAGGTTGTCGAGCTGGGTTTCCTGCGCCGTATGCAGCCGCAGCCGGGGCAGCAGGCCCCGGAATTCGAGGTGCGCCGCATCCTGAAGTCCTTCGTCGATGCGCAATGGCTGGCTGAATTCGACGCACGTTTGGCTGCCTATCAGGCGCAACTTAGCGAGCAGGAACCCGATAAACGTGATGTCTGAATCTCCGCATACACCCGGACTGGATTTTGTTGCCGACGATACCCTGACGGGCTTTCGGCTGCAGCGGCTGGAGGTCTATAACTGGGGTACCTTTGATAGACGAGTCTGGATCTTGCAAGCCGACGGCAACAATGCGCTGCTGACGGGTGATATTGGATCTGGCAAATCGACTCTGGTCGATGCCGTCACGACCCTGCTGGTGCCAGCGCACCGTGTGGCCTACAACAAAGCCGCCGGCGCCGACAGCAGAGAGCGGACGCTCAAGTCCTACGTCCTGGGTTATTACAAGACGGAGCGTAGTGAAGTCAGTGCCGCGGCAAAGCCCGTTGCCCTGCGTGATAACAGCAACTATTCAGTTATCCTCGGTGTGTTTCATAACGCCGGGTACGATCAGACAGTGACCCTGGCGCAGGTATTCTGGATCAAAGACGCGCAGGGGCAGCCTGCGCGTTTTTTTGTGGGTGCCGAGCGGGGTCTTGCCATCGCGAGCGACTTTGCCGGTTTCGGTACAGAGATAGTCTCGTTACGCAAGCGCTTGCGTGGAGAGGATGTTGAAGTGTTCGACAGCTTCCCACCCTACGGTGCCTGGTTCCGGAGACGTTTCGGAATCGAAAACGAGCAGGCAATGGAGCTGTTTCATCAGACCGTTTCCATGAAATCCGTGGGCAATCTTACCGAGTTTGTCCGCAACCATATGCTCGAGCCATTTGATGTGATGCCGCGCATCGCGGCTCTTATCGCACACTTCGATGACCTGAATCGTGCTCACGAGGCGGTTCTCAAGGCCAAGCGACAGATTGAGTTGTTGATGCCACTGGTGGCTGATTGCGATCGCCACCTGGAAGTGGCCAGTTCCACAGAAGATCTGCGCGGTTGCCGCGAGGCCTTGCGCATGTATTTTGCAGTACTCAAGCTCGAACTCCTGGAGCATAGGATTACCGGACTGGGGGAGGAATGGGCGCGTCAGAACTTGCGCATCCAGGACCTCACGGAACATCGGGATGCGCAACGTGCCCGGATTGTTGAGTTTAAACAAAGTATTGCCGACAATGGTGGCGACCGGCTGGAACGTCTCACGGAAGAGATGCGCGTCAAGGCGAGTGAGCGTGACGTTAGAAAGGCCAAAGCCGATCGCTACGCGGACCTGGTGCGAGCCGCCGGCGGGCATCCAGGTACGGATGCGGCTGCCTTCCAGGGACAACACAAGGAATTCCAGCGTCAATTGGAGCTGTCCGCTGCGCGTGAGGCAGAACTGCAGAATGCACTGACCGAACAGACCGTGGAACTCCGTCAGTGCAAGCAGCAACATGACCAGCTCACGGCTGAGATCGACAGCCTGAAGGCCCGGCGCAGCAATATCCCTGCTGAACAGATCCGAATGCGCGACGCCCTGTGTGATGCTCTGAATTTGTATACTGCTGACCTGTCGTTTGCCGGAGAGCTGCTGCAAGTGCGTGAGGATGAGCGGGACTGGGAGGGGGCTGCCGAGCGGTTGTTACATAATTTCGGCCTGTCATTGCTGGTACCGGATGCCCATTACCAACGGGTCTCGGAGTGGGTGGATCGTACCCATCTGCGTGGCCGTCTGGTCTACTTCAGGGTGCGCGCTGGCATCCGTGGTGAGTTGCGGGCGCTGCACACTGATTCTCTGGTGCGCAAGCTTGCGATCAAGCCCGATACACCGTTTTACGAGTGGCTCGAAAGCGAGCTCGTGCGCCGTTTCGACGTTGCCTGCTGTGCAACCGGTGAGCAGTTCCGGCGTGAGACAAGGGGTATTACCCGGGCGGGCCAGATCAAGTCACCTGGCGAACGCCACGAAAAGGATGACCGACACCACATCAATGACCGCCGCCGTTATATATTGGGCTGGACCAATACCGGCAAGATTGCCGCCCTGGAGGCCGAACAGCGGCAACTGGAGATGCGGTTGGGCGAACTGGGGAGTCGCGTCGCGAAGGTGCAGTCCGGGCAGGCCGCCCTCAGCAAGCAGCGAGATCTGTTGCTGAAACTCGATGAATATCGCGATTACCGGGAGCTGGACTGGTGTTCTCTGGCCGCCGAGGTGGCGCGGCTTGAAGAGGAGAAACGGCAGCTGGAGAGTGCCTCTGACATGCTCAGGGAACTGACCGGCCAACTGAATGCGCTGGCACAATCATTAACTGCAACCGAGAAACAGCTGGAGGAGCGCCTGGCCGGGCGGGCCAGAACCGAGCAGAAACAGGAGGACGCCGCTGCCCTGCAGGTGCAGACCCGGACATTGCTTGCAGAACCGGTGGTTCAGGCCCATGAGGTTCGATTCACGGCCTTGGATAAACTGCGTGCCGAGGCCCTGGGGGAGCATCGATTGACCGTGGAGTCCTGCGACAACCGCGAGCGTGACATGCGCGAATGGCTGCAGGCTCGAATCGACGCAGATGAATCACGTCTTAAACGGCTGGGTGAGAAGATTATTCGCACAATGACCGAATACAAGGAGGCCTTCCGGCTGGAAACGGCGGAGGTGGATGCCAGTATCGAGGCGGCACATGAGTACAGCGCAATGCTGGTTGCACTACAGGCTGATGATCTGCCGCGTTTCGAGGCGCGCTTCAAGGATCTGCTTAACGAGAACACCATCCGCGAGGTGGCCAACTTCCAGTCGCAACTCGCCCGCGAACGCGAGGAAATCAAGGAGCGCATCACGCGCATCAACGAATCGCTGGCGCAGATTGACTACAACCCGGCACGCTACATAAAAATCGAACCCCGGCCGAGTACAGATGCCGAGATTCGAGACTTCCAAAACGAGTTGCGCGCCTGTACCGAAGGTGCGCTAACCGGTTCCGAAGATGCGCAGTATTCAGAAGCCAAGTTTTTACAGGTCAAGCATATCATCGAGCGTTTTCGCGGGCGTGAGGGCCAGACTGAGTCTGATCGCCGCTGGACTGCCAAGGTGACTGATGTACGCAATGGCTTTACATTCGCTGCCAGCGAGCGCTGGCGCGAGGATGATAGCGAGCACGAACACTATTCCGACTCGGGCGGGAAGTCAGGTGGTCAGAAGGAGAAGCTCGCCTACACCATCCTGGCCGCCAGTCTGGCCTATCAATTTGGGCTGGAATGGGGAGCAGTGCGCTCGCGATCGTTCCGCTTCGTGGTGATTGATGAGGCATTCGGGCGTGGCTCGGATGAGTCCGCGCAATACGGCCTACGGCTGTTCGCGAAACTCAATCTGCAACTGTTGATCGTCACACCCCTGCAGAAAATCCACATCATAGAGCCCTTCGTTAACAGTGTCGGTTTTGTCCACAACGAGGACGGCCGAGCCTCCATGCTACGCAATCTCACCATCGAGGAGTACCGGGAGGAGAGAGCGAGGGCTGTCCAGTGAACTGGACCGGTCCCCGTGAACTGCATGTGCAATTACTGCGCTGTTGGAATCGCGGTGATCTGCTGACCGGAATGGTTTCCGGTGAATCAATATTCCCCCAACGATTGACATTGAAAGCACCCACATCCGCACAGATGACGGATGACTTCGACAAGGTGCGCGACTGGATCGCCGCCTTACGCTCACTGCCACACTACCGGATCGAGATGCGCGAGGTGCGTCATCGGGTACTCGGCGCAAACGAGGTGCCGGCGGCAGTCTGGGTGGATACTCTCGACGATGCCCTGGCCATATTGGGTAAATCCCGTGAGGCCAAACGTTTCGCGAGTATGGTCGAGCGTACTCGACTGCGGCAACCTCTGCTGCTCGAATGGCTTGCCTGCAAGCCGCTCAAGGCGCACGAGTTGGCTGAGGTCTGGGATCGGCTCCTGGATGTAACCGAGTGGGTCCAGCAGCACCCTCGTCCGGGCATATACCTGCGACAGATTGATATCCCCGGAGCCCATAGCAAATTCATCGAGGCACACAGGGGCGTTCTGCTCCAGTGGCTGGACCGGCTCTTGCCGCCTGAGGCTGTCAATAACAGTGCCACTGGCGTCTCCGGGTTTGCCAGCCGGTACGGATTTCGTGACAAGTCCCAGCGTATTCGTCTGCGTGCGCTAGATCCCGAGCATGCACTATTACCGCGGTCGGTGAATGCGGACATTACTCTGGATGCTGAAAGCTTTGACTCCCTGTCGCCTGCAGTTTCACGGGTATTTATCACGGAGAATGAGATCAATTATCTGGCTTTCCCGCCGGTGCCAGACAGCCTGCTGATATTCGGCGCCGGTTACGGTTTTGAGGTGCTGGCACAAGCTGCATGGTTGGCTAGCTGCCAGGTGTATTACTGGGGTGACATTGATACACACGGTTTCGCGATACTGGATCAGCTGCGCGCATATCTGCCCCATGCGCATTCCCTTTTAATGGACCGTGATACGCTACTGGCCTTCAAGGCCCAATGTGGCAGGGAGGAAAAACAGACGCTTCGGGACTTGTCTCGCCTGAATACTGAGGAGCGCGCACTGTACGATGACCTGAGAGACAACCGTCTGGGCAAGAATTTGCGCCTGGAGCAGGAACGCATCGGATTCGGCTGGGTCGAGAATGCACTGGCTTTATTGCTGTCTCGCAAGCAGATTTCCAGCATGGAAAATGGTTGAGGGTACAGGAGGAAGAGCTGGCCCTGCGCGGACCTTCCAGCATTTTGTCTGTATTGCTGTCGCCATTCCTCTGTGGGAGTTTTGCGGGACTCGGTTATGCATCGTCCTGCATCGTGGTGCACAGATCGCAACGGGCGCTACGGTAAGTTGTTGAATAAAAAGGCTGAAAAATCGCCTTTCTGTACTTTTAATCTGATGGTCGTTGGTTCGAGCCGAGGACGACGCAGTCGGCCGAGACAACAGCGTCGCATCAGCGACGCTGACCCCGAAGGGGCGAGGGCGCAGCCCGAGTAATCCAACACGACCCACCATTAAATCAATCACTTAATTCCGATTTTTCATCCCGGTAAAAATTGATTGCGGGGATTTTGCGGGGATTAACCGCAAATCTTCTCCATTAACATAATCTCGCCCGTAGTAAATTCAATTGCTTGCGCGTCAGCAACCGATTCGAACTGTCGTTTCCTGGACCAAAAAATCCGCTGCTCGTAATCGTGTAAGGGTTCATGGGGACAGATCACGTTTTTTCCGCTTTCGTTCCAGTCGCGAACTGCATACGGCCCAAGAATGTATCGGGCCCCTTGTTACTTGAGCGGCATGATATGGCCAGAATGACTCGTGCTGGCGTGCAATGATCATTCACTGGGTCACGACCTGCGAGCAGGGCGATGAGATGTCGATGAACGCTGGCTGTGCGGGTAGTTGTAACACGCAGATACCCTGGAGGGCGGAGAGGACATGATGATGTCAATATGTTTCATGCCAGTTTCTTGCAGAACGGCCATGGTGTTGTTCGCATTGCTTGTGTTTGTGACGGGTTATGCGTCGGCAGCTGACAAGACACTGAAGATTGACCCGCGGCATGTGGAAGGGGTGCAGGACATGCGTTCTGAAGTCAGGTCCTTGCTGGAAGATCTGGGTTTCGAATGGCAGCCCATAGCTGATCCCACCACAGGGCAGCCAGTGCAGGTGGCCGAACAACACGGTCAGTACAGAATGTTGTCCAGTGCTGCAGACAATGCCTCTGTACAGATCGATGTGCACATTCGGATATCCGACAAGGTGACAGGCCTGCATTTCCAGGAACTGGGCGCAGACTCGCCCGGTGACGCTGCAATGGACTATTTCCGCAAGATCTAGGAACGGCTCATACTGGAATTCGGCGCAACTACGGCAATGAATCTCAACCTTGACGCTGGTATCCTGTACGTGGACGAGAACTTCGATGTGGCCCCGGATTATGACTACCGGGCACTCGGCTGGATGTTCAGTTTCGACCGCTTCCTGGCGCCCGACCGCGTGCAGTTCTACCACCGGGATAACGGCCTGCTGGACGTCAGCGACAGTGACAACCTCACCATCAATTCCTGGACTGGCTTCCGCTTCCCGCTCTACAGGGGCATCGTTGCCAGCACCGAGGCCGAAAATTGAGTACGACGGCGGGGCACCGGATAATGTCGACAAGACCGACACAACCTACCGGATCAAGCTGGGTTACCAGTGGTAACCGCTGATACAACGGGGCAAGGGGCATGAAGACAGTCAGCTGCGCGCTATGGTTTATATTGATCCTTGCCCCGTTCCTGCCGGTAACCCCGGCCTGGCCGGCTGATACAACATCCGCCATTGTTACCGCCGACAAGCTGAATGCCAGGCTCAAGGAAGTCGAGGCGGCAACGTCCCTGGATGAGGCGAGCAGGGACACTCTGACTGGATTACTCAACAATGCACTGGGCAACCTGGAGACGATCCGTGCCAACAAGGCCACCACGGAGACCTATATCCAGGCTGTGAAAACTGCACGGCAACAGGCCAGTGAGATCCGTGCGCGGCTGGACAAGGACATCCAGGCCGATCGAGAGGTGACGGTCACTGCCACGGAAGCCTCTCCTTTCGAGGAGATTGAGCAGGAACTGTTGCAGGAAAAGGCCAATCTTGCGGCCGTGCAGGCCAAGCTTTCTGACCTTGAGTCGCAGCTGGAAGCGTCTAAAGCCCGGCCGTCAATTGCACAGCAACAGCTGCTTGCTGCGGAGCGGGAAATAGAAGAGATTGAATCAACACGCAAGTCGCCGGTGGCCGAGGATGAACTGCCCTGGGCAACGGAGGCACGTCAGTGGGCGCAGACCACCCGGGTCGCTGCACTGCGCAGCAAGAATGTCATGCTTGACCAGGAGCTGCTGAGCATGCCGATGCGGATCGCGTTGCTCGAGGCGCAGCGCGACCGGAGCCGCTACACGGTTGAGCGGGTTGCCGTCAGGGTCAAACGGCTGGCTGCATTGGCAAGTCGCCAGTTGGGAACGGAGGCGGAGCAGGCAGGGGCCGCAGCCAGGCAGGCAGTCCTGGATGCCGCCGGAAAACATCCGCTGGTTCAGGATCTGGCTGAACAGAACGCTGCCCTGTCCGATGAAATCAGTACCCTGGCGACGGAACTCAAGCAACACGGTTCCAGTAACGAGACACTCACGGAGGAGTCGGAACGTATCGAGGAAAACTTCCGCACTGCCAGGGAAAAGCTCGAGGTGGCAGGGTTGACCGACGTGCTGGGCCAGGTACTGCGGCAGCAACAGCGGGCATTACCGGACCAGCGCATGCTCGAAAAGAGAATCAGGGAACTCGAACAGGATAATGCCCGGTCCACACTGCGCCAGATCCAGTACGCTGCCGAATACAAGGGCCTGCGCAGCATCAAGGACTATGTCAGGGAGCGTACTGCCGGACTCGAGGCGGCCGAGGCTGAACAGGCGGGTGCGGATATGACGGAACTCGCCAGCGCCCGGCGCGTGTTGCTCGAAAACGCGATCAGCCTCGGCAAGTCCACTTCGAGGACACTGACGGAGCTTGAAACGGGTAACCGCCGCCTGCTCGAGACGACGGCGGATTTCGACAACCTGCTTGCAGAAAAACTGCTCTGGATCCGCAGTAACCCGCGGCCGGACCTGGCGACCCTGCAGGCCATTCCCGTGCAGGTTGTCGGGCTGGTGTCCCCGGCAAGCTGGCTTGGCGTCTACAGAACACTCGCTGACCGTGTGGTGCGCTCGCCAGTGTTCGTGCTGTTGCTTGGCCTGGTCGGGATCCTGCTCTTCAGGGTGCGCCGGTTACTGGCGTTGCTCAGGGAGACGGGCAATACGATCGGCAAACCGTCGCGGGATAAATTCTCGTTCACGTTCAAGGCACTCGGCCTGACCCTGTTGCTGGCAGTGCCCTTGCCATTACTGCTGGCTGTAACAGGCTGGGAACTCGGATCGGTAGCGGAGGCGACGCAATTTTCCAGGGCGGTTTCTGAGGCACTGTTTCAGGTTGCACCCACATTCCTGTACCTGCAGTTTTTCAGAATGTTGTGTGTCCATGGTGGTGTTGCCGAACGGCATTTTCGCTGGCCTGAATCGATGACTAAACAACTGCGGCGTGGATTCAGATGGTTGATGGCAGTTCTTCTGCCGGCCATTTTTATTCTCGTGCTGCTCTTAAATGATAAAGAGCAGCAAGTTTTTCATGCCGGGCTGGAGCGCCTCGTCATGGCCGTGGCGCTGGTTGCGTTGGCGGTATTTTTCTACCGCTTGACCGGGTTGCTGGTCGAACACTCAATCGGACCCGTGATGCGCCTGCGCTACCTGTGGGTGACGCTGACCGTGGGCACCCCCCTGGTGCTGGCTGGACTGGCGCTCGATGGGTTTCTGTATACGGCCGGCACGCTGGGGCGCAGCCTGGTAGAAACCCTGTGGTTTGTCTTCGGTCTGGTTGTGCTGCACCAGGTGGTGGTGCGCTGGCTGTTGCTGGCACAGCGGCGGCTGGCTCTGCAGGCCAGACACAAGCGCATGCGTGCCGCGCAGGATGAGAAAGCGCCGGTCGACTCCGGGATGGAGGGTATGCCGGCCATGGCAGATGAACCGGAAATCGACCTGGTCGTGATGAGCGAGGAAAGCCGCAAGCTGCTCAATATGCTGCTGGTGATTATCGGTGTTGTCGGTTTCTGGCAGATCTGGTCCGAAGTCCTGCCGGCATTCAGGGTGCTTGACGAGATTGTGCTCTGGCACCACACGGTGGTGGTCGCCGGTGAGGAGACCTTTGCCCCGGTGTCGCTGGCAGATTTCGGGTTGGCCCTCCTGATTGCCATCGTGACCTACGTCGCGATGAAACGCCTGCCGGCAGTGCTGGAAATCGTGCTGTTGCAGCGCGTCAACATGACTTCGGGTGCGCGCTACACCGTCACCACGCTCTACACTTATTTAATCGTGGGCATTGGCCTGCTGGCCTTTTTCAATGTCATTGGTGCCGACTGGTCGAAGCTGCAGTGGCTGTTCGCGGCCCTGGGCGTGGGCATCGGTTTCGGCCTGCAGGAAATCGTGGCCAATTTCATCAGCGGCCTGATTATCCTGTTCGAACGCCCCATCAGGATCGGGGATGTGGTCACCGTCGGTGATACCAACGGCGTGGTCACCCGTATCCAGATCCGTGCGACCACGATACGCACCTGGGACCGGCAGGAACTGCTGGTGCCCAACAAGGAATTCATTACCGGGCGACTGCTCAACTGGTCGCTGTCGGACCAGACGACCCGCATCAAGGTTGCTGTGGGTGTGGCATATGGCAGTGATGTGTCACGGGCCATGGCGTTGATGTACGAGGCCGCGCTGGAAAATGAACACGTGCTTGCCGAGCCTGCACCGTCAATCATATTCGTGGCCTTCGGCGACAACTCGCTCAACCTGGTATTGCGCTGCTTCGTCGGTACGCAGGATATCCGCATGACCGCGCTCACGCAGCTGCACGAGGCGATCAACAGGAAGTTCAACGACGCCGGAATCTGTATCGCGTTTCCACAGCGCGATGTGCACCTGGATGCCTCGCAGCCGCTGGAGGTGCGTATCCGCCATGATGATGCTGCGGGAGAGGCCGCTTCCTGACGCATCGTTCGTCGCAGTGAAAAATGAATTCATCCCGCCTTCGCGACACGGTCAGGATGTCCGGTACTCAGGGAACCTCTGATCTGTCGTCATTCCGGCCGGAGCGCAGCGGAGTACCGGAAACCGGTTCATATAATTAATCCGGTTACTGGATCCCGGCCTTCGCCGGGATGACGGGATAATAATGATTCAGAGCTTCTCTCGCTAAATCGGGGCTACGCGGATGCCGGTTAGCCGATCTTCCCGATGCTGGCCTGCGCGATCTGATATTGGCGTTAAATGGCCAGATAAGCTCCCGCGAACAGCCTAAAGACTAGGAAGAATAGGGGACAGACCACGTTTTTCAATCTGATTTGGCGGGTCTTCCCGGGTTTCTACGTGTAACACGTCGTTGCAGCATGTGGGAGATCTCAGACTTAAAGCGTTCATTACCCAGAGCATAGTTACCATGCGAAGCAGTCCGGATCTCGGCAAGCAGATCGGGGTCTATAGCTGTGTGAAACAGGCCACGGTAATTGGCAAGACGCGTTTCTTCACTCCCTCCGAGTGCCAGGTATTCTGCGTGTGGCGTCAGGCCGTCGTGCTGTGCGCCTTGACCGTTAATCCTGTAACTTGACCACTGATATTCTGCCGGGTGCTCTACCATGACTGCGCGAACCGGGTTCAATTCGATATATCGGTAACAGGCAAGTACATAGTGACTTTCCTGAACCAGACAGGAGCGAAAACGGCCTTCCCAAAGCGTTCCGCTGCGCTGGTAGCGACGGTTACTGTATTGGACGTAACGCTGACCAAGCTGTTTCATGAGCAGAGCGGCGCTATCACGCGCTGCTGGGGTAAGGAGCAGGTGTACATGATTCGTCATCAGGCACCAGGCATGTACACTGCAACGATATCTAGCGCCCTGCTCAGCCAGGGTATCAAGGTAATACTGGTAATCGCAGTTGTCGTAGAAGCAGGGGCTGCGATTATTGCCGCGCTGGATGATATGCCAGGGAATGCCAGGAATGACCAGGCGGGCACGGCGTGGCATAAGAATAACCTTGTTCAATTTAGAGTAAGAGTTGAATGGTGAATGCATGAATACGGCGGTTATGTAGTGAATGTGCGTGAAGGTGCGTCAGTAATTGACGAAAACGTGGTCTGTCCCCCCCCCTTTTTCTTTTTTCAGAGACCAGTTGTTAGAGATCTAAACAGGTGCTATTGTTAGACCAGTTAATGGCCCATTTGGAACTGGTATGAGCACGAAATTTTCAGAGGATGTCATTCCTCTTACCGACCTGAAAACCAACCCCGGTCGTGTGGTGAAACATGTCTCGGATGCGCATCGGCCGGTACTTGTTACCAGCCGTGGTCGCGGTGTTGCCGTGGTCCAGTCCGTGGCCGATTATGAACAAACACAGGAGGACTGCGCCTTCATGCGCGCGGTTGTGGAGGGCCTGGCGGATCTGGAGGCAGGACGGGAAGTTTCACTTGTGGAAGCCAGGAAGCGGCTGGGACTGAAATAGATCAATGCCGCGGATTGTTATCAGCTTCTCGGAGTCGGCATTGCGCGATCTCGAGGAGATAAAGGCATGGTATGTGGAGCAGGGCGTGTCCGATATCGGTGAACGGTTGGTAGCTGAGGTCTTTCAACGGGTCGAGACGCTTGCCGAACATACCGACATAGGCCGGACAGTCCCCGAATTTGAGCAATCATTCCTCCGGGAGTTGATTCATCCGCCATTTCGACTTGTCTACCGTCACGATACGAAGCGTGTGAGGGTTGTGCGTATCTGGCGCAGTGAACGGCTGCTGCGTCTCGATCCGGATTCGAAGACTTCAGGGTAAATCGTCGGGTCTTTATGACGCACTGGCACAGAACGCGTGTGTGTGAAGAATTGTTGCTCGTGCGGCTATGAGCAGTTTGAATTGTATTGGCTCTCTAGTAACCCGGGGTGGTTCATACAGTGCATTGTTGCTCTGGTCTTGGGCCAGATATAGGCAAACGACCCTGTGGGGATTTTGCGGGGATCAGTTTTGCATTGTTATGCATCGTGGTGCACAGTGTGCAACGGGCGCCACGGTAAGCTGTTGAGATTAAAAGCGTAAAAATGCTTTTTCTGTCCTTTTAATTCGATGGTCGTTGGTTCGAGCCGTGGACGACGCAGTCGGCCGAGACAACAGCGTCTCATAGGCGACGCTGACCCCGAAGGGGCGAGGGCGCAGCCCGAGTAATCCAACACGACCCACCATTAAAACAGTCACTTCCCTCTGATTTTTCATCCCGGTAAAAATGGATTGTGGGGATTTTGCGGGGATTAACTGCAATTTTTTCTCGTTGGGTCAATTTCGCCTGTAACCAATTCAATTGGTTGCGTATCAGTAGTCGACTCGAACAGCTATTTTCTGGACCAAAAATCCGATGCTCGATCGCATGCAGATAATCTGAAGTGGTTGCAAAACAGCAGTTATGATTCTTTAGGTACATCCGTGACAAGCTTGGTAGGGATCAAGATCTGCGGAATTGGTTTTAAAAGATTCAACACTCAATGATTAATCTCCAACCATGTGGGCGTGAAATATTGAGGCAGCATTGAATACCGATATACGGTGATTACAAATAGACTTTTGTTGCCACATAAATAGCAGCATACAGGATGCAGTACTTGATGGCGCATATCTGTCTTATGCCGACATCCTCGTTAGGATAATGGTAAACAGGGACAGTATTCATAAGAATCAAAGGGATTCAATTATTGCGGACGATAGCTGCTTCAGGAGCAGGCTGTCGGCGACAATGGTCTTCGCGCCACAAGGCCCCAGGAGCTTGGCAATTATGCTCAGTAGATGGCAAGGAGTATCAGCAGATCATTCATGGCGCAGCAGGGTAGGGAGTCTAGCCATCAGGGGCAAGTCTGTCCAAGTCGTCGATTTCAGCTGAAAATTATTAATTCAGCAGGGACAGGCGCATACACTGGCGCCGTTGTTGCCGCGTTGTCTTGACGGATCGACGCGATAGAATTGATCGAAAACTGTCAATCCAGGCCGAAGAAGTCTCGGAAGAAACTGAACCGTTCGGATTTCTTCTTCAATAGAAGATCCTCCAGTTCTCCTCGGTCGAAGTAGAGCCCTTCACAGAAAGTACAATGATCGATCTCGATGTCGTGCAGTTTCTTGGGTTGCATGTCATGGCCGCATTTGGGACATTTCATCCAGTGCGTCTGTCGAAGATTTTCAAGAGTTACCTGGTCTCCCTGTTTATTAAGCAGCTCAATGCGATGCTCGCGATTATGCCGCGCACTTTCGATTAAAACCTTCTCGTTGAGCCGAAACCAGTCATCTTCACGTTTTCTTGCATCTCTATTCATATTCGTTAGTCCTCACACTAGAGAGGTCTCAGTAGAAGTGTCGGAGACGTGGCCATAGGGGAGCCGGTTCGGGATTTCATTGTCCAGCAAGGTCTCGACTACCAGGATACGCCTGGCTCTTTCTTCGAGTTGAAACAGATGATGAATTGCCAGCCTACGTCGGTCAGTGGAAAATCGCATGCTTGAAAATCGATCTGCATCGTTATCTCCAGTTATTCGCATGGGTACTTGTTAAAATCCAGGGTAGGCCGGTTTTAAATAAAGTAAAAGTCGATAATAGTAATTATATTATTCGTAAATAACGAAGCATTGGAAATCCGATGGTTAACTACAAGGTCATTTCATCATCGATAGCAGATATTACGTAAAAAACGAGTATTGCAGTTTAAATATTCGACTAATTGAAACCTGCGTTCTCTGTTAGTTTGTGGCTGAAACATATATTAATGGCTGTGAAGCAAGGAGTACGATATGCAAAGGTTCAAGAACATTCTGTTGGTATTGAATCCTGAGATAGATGAAAAGACGGCTCTGAACAAGGCTGTCTCGCTGGCCAGGCAGAATGATGCGCGGTTGACGCTCTTCTCGGTTGTGTATGAGCATCCCGATCTTGAGAGCTATCCGGACTCGGTCGGAGAGACTCTACTGGCAGCTTATATTTCTGACCGGCGGCAATGGTTACAAGACTTTATACCGACCTTGCAGGAACATGGCGTCGATGGTGAGGCCGTTGTGGTGATAGGTATTCACTTTCTGGAGATCATTCGTCAGGTACTACGCGAACAACACGACCTGGTAATAACAACGGCGGAAGAAAAGAAAGGTATTCGCGCACGTGTATTCGGAACCACCTCCATGCACCTGATGCGAAAATGCCCCTGTCCCGTGTGGGTGGTCAAGCAGGCGCAGACGCGGCCTTATGCCCGCATCCTGGCGGCGGTCGATCCATCGGTCTATGACCCGAAACGTGATTCGCTCAATCCACTGATCCTGCAACTGGCCGGCGGTATAGCTCGCAGGGATGCGGGAGAGCTACATATCGTCCATGTGTGGCATTTGTTCGGTGAGCATTATGTGCGCAACCGCGGCATGACTGAGAAGGACCTTCAGGACGCAAAGGCGCATGAGAAGATGCAGCATAAAGAGCGCCTCGATACCCTGTTGGCCCGGGTTGATGTCACCGATCTGAAGCCCTACCTGCACCTGATTGAGGGCGATCCCTATGAACGTATACCGGAACTGGTGGCAGCGCAGGGTATCGACCTGCTGGTCATGGGTACGGTCTGCCGCACGGGAATCGCCGGGTTTCTGATCGGCAACATAGCGGAAGAGGTGCTCAATCAGGTGGACTGCTCTGTGATGACGGTTAAGCCGGATGGTTTTGTTACACCGGTGACGCTTGAAGATGCATGATCCACAAGTTCTGATGGAGAAAGATGAACGATGGAAACAAGCGAACTACTGATAGAGAAACTGCATATTATTATTTATTGGTCGGTACACGCCCCGACCATGAACTTGGCACTCCATATTGAACCATCCTTGGCCGTTAGTCGGTATCCCAGTCCTGGGCCCAAACCAGTATCTTAGGAAGCGTTGACAAAGAGCCAGCCTTGGTAGGCTGCAAATACCGCTAGCAGCATTGCACCCTCCACGCGGGTGACGCGTCCTGGCCCCTTGCGGTGGAAATCACCTGCCATGAAAAACAGTGCGACGGTCAGGGCAATCATTAGGGGGAAATCACGTGTCAACACAGCGGTGTCGAAACCGCTTGGCCCCACGGTGCCTGCAACGCCCAGCACCGCCAGTAGATTGAACAGATTGGAGCCGACCACGTTGCCTATGACGATGTCGTGCTCGCCCTTCCGTGCCGCCGCTACCGAGGTGGCCAGTTCGGGCAGGCTGGTGCCTGCGGCGACTATGGTCAGGCCGATCACCAACTCACTGACCCCAAGCCCCTCGGCAATACCAACTGCGCCCCAGACCAGCAGGCGCGAGGCGATCAATAGCAGTACCAGGCCGGAGATCAGCAGCCATCCGGTGCGGGCACGGGGCATGGGATCGGGCATCTCTGCAGTGAATTCGCATACCATCGGGTCATTCGGTGCCGAGGCACGGGCCAGGTGCACGGTCCACAGCAACAGGGCGCCGAGGCCCGTGATCAGCAGGAGGCCGTCGAATCGGCTCAGATCCCTATCCCACAACAGGGCCAGTGTCGCCAGGGTCACGGCGATCAACAGCGGAAACTCGCGCCGCAGGGTGCACGACTGTACCGTCATCGGGACGATCAAGGCGGCCACCCCTAGTACCAAGCCGATGTTGGCGATGTTGGAACCGATAGCGTTGCCGATGGCGATGCCGCTGTTGCCTTCCCAGGCCGCCATGGCGGAGACTAGCATTTCCGGGGCCGATGTGCCGAAGGCGACGATGGTGAGTCCAATGACCAGGGGGGATACACCCAGGCGTCGCGCCAGCCCCGTGGCTCCTGTTACGAAGCGGTCCGCGCTCCAGACAAGTAGAAACAGACCGACGCAGGTGGCGATGATGTAAGGCAACAATTCTGGCATGTATATTTCCTGCTTGGGTGCGGCCTCTGTTCAACTTGATACATTTTCGTGCTCATTCTGCGGGCGAAGTGAGACCAATATCTCTTCCAGCGTGAACCCGGTCATGCCATGAATCGTGCGCCATAGGTAATAAAAGATTGCCAGCATCATGAGCATGGAGGGGATAGCGATCACCGGATAGCTGAGCAGGGTCAGCCGCCCGAGTTCCTCGTTGAATGCGGCGCTACCCGCCGGACTGACAACAATCCACTTGGCGAGGATGTAGTTCATCACAGCCGAAAAGAAAAAGGTGCTACCCATCAGGTACGTGGCATTCAACAGGCGACCTTCAAAGGCTGCGGTATTTCCCAGATTCTCGAGTCTTTGCCTGATCTTTCCGACATCAATAACTGCAGGGCTATAGAGCAGGGTTCTGATCAGCGGATAAGGTGTGCGCGTGGAGACCAGCACCGCTATGCCGATCAGTCCGGGGATGGCGGCTTCCTTGACAGCCAGCCACTGCGGGTCGAGTTGCAGCAAACCGATGCCGCCGGTAAGCAACACGCTGATTAACCCCAGCAGTGCAATAAAATTGAATTTCCTGTACTTCAGAAGTTCGTAAAGGCCCCAGCCCAGAGGAAACGCCAGTGCCACGATTAGCGCAGTACTTGATCCAAGGGCATTATCGTCACTGAACTTCGTCAGGATCAAGGAGGGAATAACAATGCTGAACAGCAGGTCAACCAGTGGGCGTGGCTTATGGTCAGGCGATGTTTGTTTGAAGGTGGCAGGGGTGTTGGTCATACTGTATCTCTATGTCTGATGTGGATTATCACAAGCGTGTTTTCGGTCTTCCAGTATTTATCTATCGGGTAATCTGATCGCAACTCTGGATGGAATGGCTTGTCGGCCAGGCGTTTGCTCATCACCGGATTCGCTTGAGAAGCCGGACATTGATCGCAAACATGCCCGCACCCCTCAGCTGGTTGCAACTGCAGGCTCAGTTTGTTTATTGATCTGTGTGCCGAGGGGGGTGCGCAGCAGACAGCCGACGCCGCCCAGAGACATCAGCGCGTCGGCGTTTTCCACGATTTCCACCGGACGTTCCAGCTGGTCGGCCAGGCGCAGCAGTTCCTCCCTGACATCCATCGGTCGCGTGGCTGGCTTGCCGCACTGCGGGCAGATGGATGTTTCGGGCGGCTCGGTGCCGCTGGCTCGACAGGCGGTACAGGTCCAGCCGGGATCGGGCTGATAGTTGCTGGCCATGACCAGCGTATCCACTTCACTCCAGCGCAGCGCATCCAGTGTGGCCGCCGCGCCCGCAACCGTCAGGTTCTGGCTGCGCAGTCCCTCGATCAGGCGTTCGGTAACTGACCGGTATTCATGTTTTTCATGCTCGATAAAGCTGGACAGGGTCATGATGATCACTTCGGTCTGCAGATCGCGTGCGCTGGCCGGTGCCATATCCACCAGCTTTTCCGCCAGATCCTTGGGCATGGCATGGCGTAGCCGCTCGGTTATCTCGGGATCGCCGGCCAGGATCAGGTGAGTATGGCCCCCGGCGCGCATCAGCTTGTCTAGAACCGCGATCTTTTCGTGTACAAACCGGTCCCCGCGATGCGCCTGGTTCACGCAATAGTGGATGCGGGCCCATTCCGACCCCACACGCGTACGTAGCCCCGATTGATCTATCCAGGCGCGGACCGTGGCGGCGCCCAGATTCACTGCCACGATACTGACCCGATCTTGCAGAGCCAGCAAGACGACGTAGCGGTGGTAGTCGTCCTTGAGTTCTATCAGGTGGTAGATATTGGGTGTGGGATAGACTGCGATCCAGTTGGGCAGCGAGGCGGCAAACTGCATGGCCAGCATGAAGCTTCCGCCGCAGGTGCCGCGGGCAAAGATGGCCACCCCTTTGGCCTCGGGCAGCAGATCGGTGGCCATCCAGGACTCGATTTTGCCCAGAACTTCCTCGAGGTCGTCGAGATCATTGCCCTTGAGAATGTGCCGCAGGATGCGGGCGCGTTCCTCAAGCACATCGCGCCAGCCAGTCTGCCCGTTCTCAAGGTTAAGGTAGCAGCTGATAAACGGTGCATCTGATTCTTCCACGCTGGCCAGTACAGTGATTTGCTGTTTGAGTTCGTCGGAAGTCGTCATGTGTGTCATATCAACAGGCCTCATGTTCATCCAGACCCGCCATAGGCGGGTCTATGCGCGGTTAGCCTGAACCGTGGCGTGGATCTCGCCTGCCAGACCGGCCTCCAGGCCGAGCTCGCGCGCCAGGGTATCAAGATAGATTTGTTCGGGTGCTGACGGTGGGTCGACCATCATTACTGAGGCTGCATACACTTCGGCGGCATGCTCCTTTGAATCGATGGCGGCCGTCAGGCCCGCTACGTCCAACGGGCGACCGTACTCCTCGAAAAGAAATGCCTTGTCTTCTGCAGGCATATCCAGGCTGTTGATCTGGTTGAGGATCATTTGGCTTTCCTGCACGTTTATCTGCCCATCGGCCTTGGCGGCAGCAATCATGGCGCGGGCGAGGAGCAGGCTGAGTGCTTTGGCCCCCGCTGTGTCGTTGCCCGCAGGCAGAAACGCACTGTCCGCAGGCGGGGTAGCAAAACCGGTGCCGGCCTTGGCGCCCGCTCCCTGCTGGTAGTTCTGCCATGCCTTGTAGGCCAGCCCGCCAACCAGTGCCATACCACCAAGCTGCAGTGCCGAACCGGCGACTTTTCTCGCCTTCTTGCCGGACAGTACATTGGCCAGCGCGCCACCGGCCAGTCCCCCGGCAAAACCGCCAGCGGCTCCACTGCCGACGAGTTGATCAAGCAAGCGTTTGGCGTCAAACATGATTCTGTTCTCCTTTGGCTGGTATTAGCGAAACGGGTAGCCGTCAGCCGGATTATGTCTGGACTGCTGTCTTGGCGTTGGTATCGCGCCTGGGGTAACCATCACGACCACATGGTGAGCGGTGGATCATTCATCACCGCACGCAGGATGTCGCTGCGTGCGACAATGCCTATCAACTTGTCCTGATCATCGGCAATGGGTACGGAGTGAAGATGGTATTCCAGCATTACCTGGGCAATCCTGCGAATATCCGATACCGGGTCGGCTGTAATGACCCCTGGTGACATGGCATCTGCTACACGCTTGCCACCCACATATTGCATCTTGTCATCGTCAATGATGATGAACTGCAATAAATCCTCAACCGACAACATGCCGACAATGCGATGTTCTGCACTCATGACCGGCATCTGCCGGAATCCCCATTGCTGAAAGTGACGCTGTGCCTCGAGTATTCCCATCTCCATGGACACGGTACTGACCGGGTAACTCATTAGTTGATAGGCGTGGTAAACCGGTTCCCGCCGGTTAAGTTGGCGCATTTCACGGTAGGACTCTATAGCCTTGCTGGATACCGGTGCCTTGCCGGGTTTACCGCTGGAGGCGCTATCAATCATTCCTGGTTGTGGTTCAGGCTCATCAGGAAATGAACGTGTCCGCGCGCTGGCCTGGGCTTCACGCACCTTGCGCAGATTTTCCAGTGTGTCACGGAAGCTTCGGCCCTGGATGTCGTAGATGGCAAACATGAAATTTTACCCTGAGTGGTTCGTTTACATTAAATCAAGCATATTAATCCGGTTACGCCGCAACCCGTGTCGTTGATGTATGCTCCTGGATCAAGCTCCACCCTCGCAAGCAAATCGTTACTACTCCTGACCTCCTGCCGCGCCGAGCAGATGCAGCATACTGGTGAACAGGTTGAAGATGGCGACGAACAGTGTGACGGTGGCCATGATGTAGTTGGTTTCGCCGCCGTGAATGATGTTGCTGGTCTCGTACAGGATCAGGCCCGCCATTAGCAGCACGAACATGGATGACACCGCCAGCGACAGGCCGGGCATCTCGAAGAACACCGCACCCAGGCCGGCCATGAAGGCGACCAGAATGCCGACCATCAGAAAACCACCCATGAAACTGAAGTCCTTGCGTGTGGTTAGCGCGTAACCCGATAGGCCGAGGAAGATGGCACCGGTGGCACCCATGGCCATCATTACGACCTGGCCACCGTTGGGCAGGGCCAGATAGGCGCTGAGAATCGGCCCCAGGGTGTAACCCATGAAGCCGGTCAGGGCGAACACGAAGGCCAGCCCCAAAGCGCTATCACGGAATTTCGCGGTCAGGAATAGCAGGCCGAAATAACCGCCGAGAGTGAGCAGCAGCCCCGGATGGGGCAGGTTCAAGGCCATCGAAATGCCCGCTGTCAGTGCACTGAACAGCAGTGTCATGGACAGTAGCGTGTAGGTGTTACGGATCACCTTATTGGTGGCTAAGACGGCCGTTTGTGCATGGGTTGCCGCATTTGTTATTGATGTATTCATGGTGGGTTGTCTCCTGTCAGGGTAATCAAGTGATTGCGGTTCATTCAGTAATCGCTACCGTGTCGCGCAGACCGGATGCGCGAGCCGTGTCGCGCTGACGCGCCAGCCGACGCCCAACAGTACGCCCGGCACGACCGGTCGCACGGTCGATGGCGACGTACAGATCGGCCTCGGTATCTTCGACCACCACATCGGGCAGACCGGTCAGCACCACCCGCAAGTGGCAGCGCTTGTCCGCTCCGCCCCGCGGGCCGTTGATGTCGGATAGCCGCATCACCACTTGCTGAATGTGATCGCCACAGCAGGTCAGGACGAAACGCAGCCGCCGTTCAGCATGGCTGCGCAAGGCGTTGGTCAGTGAAAATTGGCGTGCCTGGATGTCAATCTGCATAGGGTCCTCTGCTACTTTGCTGTTGTATGTTTCATGAACAAACAGCCTAGGCGGCTTTGGTAAACAATAAAAGTCGAATAAAATAGCTATACTATTCGTTAATTACGAAGTAACGGGAATCCGTATGGTTAACTACAAGCATCTGCACTACTTCTGGGCGGTAGCCAGGGAAGGTGGCGTCGCCCGGGCCAGCGAACGGCTGCACTTGACACCACAGACCATCAGCGGGCAACTGAGCCTGCTTGAGGAATATCTTGGGGTGGACCTGTTCAGCCGGGTCGGACGCAATCTGGAACTTACCGAGGCCGGACGATTGGTGTTGAGCTATGCCGATGAGATCTTCTCCTTGGGCGGTGAGCTGGAAGAGGTGATGCATCAGCTGCCGGAGGGTCGTCCCCAGTTGTTCAGGGTTGGTGTAGTCGATGTGCTGCCCAAGTCCATCGCCCATCGTATTCTTCAGCCTGCGCTGCAAATGTCGGAGCCGGTGCGCATGATCTGCCGCGAGGCGAGTCTTGATACGCTGTTGGCGGAGCTGGCCGTGCACCGCCTTGATCTGGTGCTGGCCGACCGTCCTATCCCTTCCACGGTCAGTACGCGGGCCTTCAGTCATAAGCTCGGCGAGTGTGGGGTCAGTTTTTTTGCCACTAAAAAACTTGAAAAGAAACTCAAAGGTGATTTCCCCCGCTGTCTGGATGGTGCACCATTACTCTTGCCCAGCAGCGGCAATCAATTGCGTTCTCGTATTGACCAGTGGCTGGACACACATCGCATCCATCCGCGCATGATTGCCGAGTTTGATGACAGCGCACTAATGAAAGCATTTGGTCAAGAAGGGGCGGGGATCTTTATCGCGCCCGCCGCTATCGAGGAAGAGGTAGAGTGGCAGTATCAGGTGACCGCGATTGGCCGGGTCGATGAAGTAAAAGAACATTTCTACGCCATTTCAGTCGAGCGCCGGGTCTTGCACCCTGTTGTCTCTGCAGTGATGGAGGCAGCGCGTGAATCGCTGTTTGCCGATGAATAATTATGATATGGAAGATGACCGATTAGAATGAAAAAGGGAATCCTGACCTCAAGGTGAAAACAGGCGTTTATCACGCCCCCTGGGAAAAGAGTTTCGACAGGATCCTCACGCCTTTTGAATAGTTTATACACCGCCAGACCGCCATTGGCTTACAACCGAGGGCCAGGACCGGAATTCTTGCCGTCTCCCTGCTGGCGTGTGTAGCTGGTTTTATAGGGTCAGCAGGCCAGTAGCGGCTGAGGACTAGCCTGGAGCGAAGATGGCAGCGCACGACTTTTTTCTTACCCTGCTCATTATCCTGCTGACGGCGCGGATATTCGCCGAGCTGGCCACGCGCCTGCAGGCGCCGTCAGTAATCGGTGAATTATTCGCCGGCGTGGTGCTGGGACCCAGCTTGCTGGGCTGGATCGAGCCGACGGAGGCGATCCGTCTGATGGCGGGCATCGGCATTATCCTGCTGTTGTTTGAGGTGGGGCTGGAGACAGACGTCAAACGCCTGGTAAGCACAGGCCTGGAATCCATCGTCGTCGCATTAGCCGGTTTTATCCTGCCATTTCTGTTTGGTTTTGGGCTGGCTTACGGGCTGTACGAATTGCCGTTGCTGGTATCTCTGTTTATCGGCGGGACACTGACCGCGACCAGCATCGGCATCACCGTGCGGGTGCTCAGCGACCTCAAGCGCCAGCATTCGAAAGAGGGACAGGTCGTGCTGGGTGCGGCGGTGCTGGACGATGTGATGGGCGTGGTGCTGCTGGCGTTGCTCTACGAGTACTCTATCGGTGGCGGTGTGAGCCTGGTAAACACCGGCAAGGTGCTGATCTTCGTGGCGGCGTTTTTTGTGCTGGCGCCGGCGGCCGCCAAACTGATGTCCATGGTCATCAAACGCTTCGATACGACCAGCGAAATACCCGGCTTGATTCCAACGACTATTGTCTCACTGGTGTTGTTTTTCGCCTGGCTGGCCCATGCCATAGGTGCGCCGGAACTGCTGGGCGGCTTCGCTGCCGGACTGGCGCTATCGCGGCGTTTCTTTCTGCCCCTGGGCGTTGCGTTGCATGCCGACGAGGCCTTTGCGGAACGTATCGAAACGCAGATGAAACCCATTGTGCAACTGTTCACGCCGATCTTCTTTGTCATGGTGGGACTATCGCTGAACCTGCGCGAGATCGACTGGAGTTCATCCTTCATCTGGCTGTTCTCCCTGTCGTTGCTGGCCGCCGCTGTTGCCGGGAAACTCTTCGGGGCAGTCCTGTTGAAAGAGAGCTGGCCTGTCCGTTGGATGATCGGCACGGCGATGATTCCGCGCGGTGAAGTCGGACTCATTTTCGCCGAGCTAGGCAGGGAGAGCGGAATTTTCAGCAACGAGGTCTATGCCGGGATGGTAATCGTCATCGCCCTGACCACGTTGCTGCCGCCCTTTGTCATGAAGTGGTATTACGGGCGCTATGGAGCGCAGATGCTGTAGTTGATTGCTGTTTGGATGCCGGGCATTGCGGGAAAATCAACGGTAACCGAAAAACGTTACGGAGTTGAGGTGTGGTTCAACCGATCATATGATCGGAATATACGAACAAATGGCTTAAAAGATTCGACTTATCATTACTTCACGAAAGGCATAGAGTGATCCGTGAAAGCAAAGCCAATAGCACGTTTCCACGGAGGTTCTTATGTCTATCAACGCGTATCAAAAAATACTTGGAGCTATCAGGCAGTGGTTTGAGATCACCCGGTTTCCCACCGGGTATCTTCCCGTCAGGGTGCGGATTGATGAGGCAGGGCATTATCAGCCTGTGAGAATTCGGGAATATCGAGCCTTACAGCAGAGGTTCAAGTGATGAGCGAGTCAATGATGCGTACTGGTGGGCCTGTTTTGTTGCTGATACTGGTCCTGTTTCAGGCAAGCCCGGTGCTGGCCCGGAGCGATGATGTTATACAGCGAGAGATCGAGGCGCAGATCGCAGAGTCTGCGATACTGCGTGACACCCTGATCGAGGTACGCGTGGAAAAACGGCTGGTAGTGCTCACAGGACAGGTTAGGCTTTACGAGCAGAAGCTGATCAGTGACCGTATTGCCTGGACTACGCTGGGCGTGTTCGAGGTGGACAACGAAATACGGGTGGCACCGAAGGTGCCAGTGGCGGATGCGGCAATCGAACATAAGATCAGGGAGATCGTGAAAACTGACGAGCGCTTCCATGGTGTCGGGGTGGTGGTCGCGGTTGACAATGGCGTTGTATCTATCCAGGGCAGTTTTTTCGGACTGAGTGATCCGGTTTTCCTGAAACACAAGGTGGCGGAAATCGAAGGGGTGGTCGATATCAATATTCGCGCCACGTTCCTTGCCCGGTCAAGCGGAACCTAGGATATATCATGCGTAAATCCACAGAGAAAGCTGCTGAATAATGACCTCCATATATGACGAGTCTTTGCCGAAATGGCGTCGCTGCTGTTGGTAGCCGACGTCGTTAGCGCTATCGGTGTGCGTTTCGGCAGCCGCTGATCGCCGCCTTCATGGCTGTCGGCATATTGGTGGGGGCGAGCGTCACACGGGTCCTTCATGGCCGAGAAGGTAGACCTTTTATCGGACCGCCTGCGTTCGTGTTGTATATTTAGTTTGAAATAGGCCCGTGACTAATAGAAACGTCAACATGGATACCTTGCTTTCAAGACATTGGCATCATCTGCCACGCGATGAGATCGCCACACTGCTGGAGTCGGACGCTGCCAAGGGACTCGATATCTTCGAGGTGGCGCACCGGCAGACGCATTTCGGGCCGAATCGCCTCACCCTGAAGAAAGGCAAAAGTCCGCTGCTATTATTTCTGCTGCAGTTTAATCAGCCGCTTGTTTATATCCTGCTGGGCGCGGCGGCCGTCACTTTCGCACTGCAGGAATGGGTTGATAGCGGTGTCATCTTCGCTGTCGTGCTGGTCAATGCCATTATCGGTTTCATCCAGGAATCAAAGGCATTAAAGGCCATCGAGGCGCTGGCACATGCCATGGAGGGCATGGCGACCGTCGTCCGGGCGGGGAAAAAAGAAAAAATCGCCGCCACTGAACTGGTTCCCGGGGATCTTGTGTTGCTGCAGTCCGGAGACAAGGTGCCCGCGGACCTGCGCCTGCTGCGTACCCGGGAACTGCAGATCGATGAGTCGGCCTTGACTGGCGAGTCTGTGCCGGTGCAGAAGCAGCCGGAACATCTGGCGCAGGAAACGCTGCTTGCCGACCGCAGCAATATCGCGTATTCGTCCACCCTGGTTACCTATGGCACCGGCGCAGGGATTGCTGTTGCCACGGGTGACGGCACCGAGATCGGACAGATCAATGCACTGATCGCCAGCGCAGATACCCTGGCAACCCCCCTGACCAGGAAAATTACGCACTTCAGCGGAATTTTGCTGTGGGTCATTCTGGGCCTTGCCGGCTTGACCCTGCTGGCTGGCTGGTACCACGGGACACCCCTGCTCGACAACTTTATGGCGGCAGTGGCGCTGGCCGTTGGTGCGATACCGGAGGGCCTTCCAGCGGCGATGACTATCATGCTGGCAATCGGCGTGAGCAAGATGGCGCGGCGTCACGCGATTATCCGCAGGATGCCAGCTGTTGAAACCCTGGGCAGTACGACCGTCATCTGTTCCGACAAGACGGGCACCCTGACCCAGAACCAGATGACGGTGCAGCTGGTCTGTACCGGCGGTAACTGTTACGAGTTCACGGGCGTGGGTTATGCGCCGCAGGGAGAGGTTTGCCTTGATGAATCCGCAATCGATCCAGAAGCGCATCCTGTCCTTGTGGAGTGTCTCAAGGCCGGCCTGTTATGCAACGATTCATGTTTAATCAACAAGGGCGAACAGTGGGGCATCGAGGGAGATCCAACAGAAGTTGCCTTGATTACCGCAGCAGCCAAGGCAGGGCTTTCACGGGAGGTGCTGGAGCAGGAATTGCCCCGCATCGATACGTTGCCGTTCGAATCCCAGCATCAATATATGGCCACGCTACACGATGCGGGAACAGCGGCAGCGGCTGTTATTTATTTGAAGGGTTCCGTTGAAAGCGTGTTATCGCGCTGTCGCGACGCCTATGCCGCAGGACCTGAGGCCGGGTTGCTAGATCCGGCAAGTGTTCATCGCGAAGTGGAGGAGATGGCGGCAAGGGGATTGCGGGTGCTGGCTTTTGCACGCAAGGTGGTGACTGCCACAAGTCAGTCGGTCTCCCATGCCGACGTGGCTGATGGCCTTAGCTTTCTTGGTCTGCAGGCCATGATGGATCCTCCGCGACAGGAGGCGATCGCTGCCGTCAGTGCCTGCCAGCGAGCCGGTATCCAGGTCAAGATGATTACTGGCGATCATGTGGCCACGGCTGCGGCGATCGCGCATCAGATTGGACTCAAGGGCGCCGCTGGAAGTGACCCTGACAAGTTCGCTGTCAGCGGGCACAGGCTGTCGCAATTGGTCGATCATGAGCTGGTGGATGTCGCCTGGCAAACGACTGTGTTTGCACGCGTTTCACCCGAACAAAAGCTGCGCCTGGTGGAGGCGCTGCAGGCCGCAGGCCACGTGGTTGCAATGACGGGCGATGGCGTCAACGATGCGCCCGCGCTCAAGCAGGCCGATATCGGCGTTGCCATGGGTGTGGGAGGCACCGAGGTGGCTAAAGAGGCGGCTGATATGGTGCTCACCGACGACAACTTCTCGACCATTGAGGCGGCTGTCGAGGAAGGCAGGGCGGTGTTCGACAACCTCGTTAAGTTCATCACCTGGACCCTGCCTACCAACATCGGAGAAGGGTTGGTGATACTCGTTGCCGTATTCGCCGGCCTCACACTCCCCATTACACCGGTCCAGATTCTATGGATCAATATGACTACAGCCGTGTTGCTTGGTCTGATGTTGGCCTTCGAGGGTAAGGAGCCGGGGATCATGGAGCGTCCGCCGCGACGTCCGGAGACGCCGGTCATCACGACGGAGCTTGCAGTACGTGTCGGTCTCGTGAGCCTGATGCTATTGCTTGGTGCCTTTGGTCTTTTTGAATGGACGTTGCTGCATGGCAGGAGTGTCGAAGCGGCGCGAACCGTCGCAGTTAATATGTTCGTGTTCGGTGAGCTCTTCTATCTCTTCAATTGCCGATCGTTGCGGTACTCGATGTTCAAGCTGGGCGTTTTTTCGAACCGCTGGCTCATCCTCGGTGTGGTTGTAATGGCCTTGCTGCAAGTCTTGTTCACCTATACCCCGGCAATGAATCAATTATTTGGAACGGCCCCAATGGAGACTACCGAATGGGTGTGGGTTCTGACTGGCGGATTGGCTATCTACACGGTGGTGGGCACCGAGAAGTGGCTGCGTCGTCGCGCCGGCGATGAGATAGGCAACTAAATAAGTATGTTTCCTGACGTCTTCACTGAAATGGCGGTGCTGCTGCTGTTGGCGGCCGGCGTGGGTGCCATCGGTGTGCGCCTGCGACAGCCGCTGATTGTGTCCTTTATTGCGGTGGGCATTCTGGTCGGTCCCTCGGTGCTGGCTTGGGTAAGCGCGAACGACCAGATCGATCTGCTGGCGAAATTTGGCATCACCTTGTTGCTGTTCGTTGTCGGGCTCAAGCTGGACCTGCATATCATCCGCACCATGGGGCCCGTGGCGCTGGCAACGGGGCTTGGCCAGGTCATATTTACCAGTGTCATCGGGTATTTCATTGCGTTAGCGATGGGCATGGCGCCGATTTCCGCCCTGTATGTGGCGGTCGCATTAACCTTTTCCAGCACCATCATTATCGTCAAGCTGCTCTCTGATAAACGCGAGGTGGATACGCTGCACGGCCGCATCGCCCTGGGTTTCCTGATCGTGCAGGACCTGGTCGTCGTGTTGGTCATGATCGGTCTCAATGCCCTGGGCGAGACCGGTGAGGCCTCTGTGGCTCACACGGCTTTTACCGTGTTGATGAAGGGTGTTGCGTTTCTGTTGGTCATTGCCTTGGTCATGCGCTATATCCTGCCACGGCTGCTCCATTTGCTGTCCCGCTCCCAGGAACTGCTGGTACTGTTTGGCATTGCCTGGGCCGTGAGCCTGGCGATTCTGGGTGATACACTGGGTTTCAGCAAGGAGGTGGGCGCCTTTGTCGCCGGGGTGTCATTGGCTTCCACACCCTACCGGGATGCGCTGGGCGCGCGCCTGGTAAGCCTGCGTGATTTTCTGTTGCTGTTTTTCTTCATCGATCTGGGGGCACGACTCGACCTCGGACTGCTGGGTGCCCAACTGGTAGAGGCTTTGGTGTTCTCCTTATTCGTGCTGATCGGGAATCCGCTGATCGTGATGGTCATCATGGGAGCGTTGGGGTACCGCAAGCGTACCGGGTTTCTGGCGGGGCTTACGGTGGCGCAAATCAGCGAATTTTCCCTGATTCTGGGAGCGTTGGGATTGAGCCTCGGTCATATTGACGCCGAGACCATGGGGTTGATCACCCTGGTTGGCATCATCACTATCAGCGCCTCGACCTATATGATCATTTATTCCCATCCGCTCTATGAATGGTTGGCACCCTGGCTGAAGGTGTTCGAGCGCCAGCGTCCCCACCGGGAGCTCGGGCAGGGCGTGGCGCCTGAGGACGGCGTCGCGGAGATCATACTTTTTGGAATGGGGCGCTACGGGTCCGGCATCGCGCAGGCACTGCGGCAGCGCGGCTGCCGGGTGCTGAGTGTCGACTACAACCCGGAACTGGTACGCTCTGGCGACAGCCATGGGCTATCCGGTGCTTTACGGCGATGCCGAAGATCCCGAGTTCATCGCGTCGCTGCCGTTTGCACGCACCCAATGGGTCGTCTGCACGGTGCGCGAACGTCACGTCAGCCAGGCGCTTATCCATTCCCTGCGAAGTATGGGCTATGCGGGACAGATCGCGGTAACCGCCCGCACCCCCGGTGAGGTTGCCAGACTGGAGCGAGCGGGCGCCGACCTGGTGCTGGTGCCGTATACTGATGCCGCTCGCGAGGCAGCTGGCCGGCTACTGGGACAGGATTCCCCGGTGATACCGTGACGAGCCGCGTTCTCAAGACCAGTCATTCTGGCTCGTGGGGTTGCTGATGGAATTGGTCTCTTCCTGGCATTCGGCAGCACACGATCTGTGGCCAGGCAGACAGAGTATTAGTCGCTTATCTGATGGGGGACATGGCCAAGGCCAAGGTCTTCGGTACTATGTGTCTGGAACGGGTGATGGCTACGACTGCGAGGCTGCGCAGTTCTCTCGCCAGGGTACTGACGAATGACATTGATGAAGGCGAAAATCAGTTGGTCGACCATCGTCTCGCGGGGGCTTCTGTTCACACTCATCTGGTGGAGCCTCACCGACGGCGCCGCACCGTCATGGTGGATCGGTGTGCCGGCGGTGTTGCTTGCGGTTATTGCCAGCGTCGCGCTATTGCCACCTGCACCTTTAGTCTGGTACGAGTTGCTGAGGTTCGCGCCCTTTTTCCTCATGCGCTCCTTGCGTGGTGGTGCGGACGTGGCATGGTGCGCGTTTCATCCTGATATGCCCATTGCCCCTGACCTTATTGAATACCCGCTGCAGCTGCCGCCGGGATTGCCGCGGGTATTCATGGCCAACGCAGTCAATCTGCTGCCAGGCACTTTGACCGCCGAACTCGGTGCGAATTGTTTGAAAGTGCATGTGCTGGACAGGCAGAAAGGTTTCCTAGCCGAGCTCGAGGCGGTGGAGCAAAGCGTGGCCCGGATATTCGCTATATCTATGAAGGTTTCTGGAGGAGGTGAATGAAATGAAGCGATTCAAGGATATTCTTTGCGTGGTGGAAACCACGGCGGCATGCGAGCCTGCGCTGGCGCGTGCCGTCACGCTGGCAGAGGACAACCAGGCCAGCCTGACGATCGTTGACGTGGCCGAGCGCGTTACAGCCGGCATCGGGATGCCGGATGGTGGGCCGATATCTGTCGACCTGCAGGCCGCGACGGTGAGCGCGCATACGCAGGATCTGGAAACCCTGGTCGATCCTTACCGCAAACGGATCGAGATCCACACCAGGGTATTACTCGGTGTGCCTTTTCTGGAAATCATCCGCGAGGTACTGCGCAACGGACACGACCTGGTGATCAAAATCCCCGAAACATGGGATTGGCTGGACCGGTTTTTCGGCAGCGATGATATGCACCTGCTGCGCAAGTGCCCCTGCCCGGTTTGGCTCATCAAGCCTCAGGCGCCGAAAGCCTACCGGCGTATTCTGGCGGCGGTTGATGTAGACGATGCGTACCCGCCGGCGGAGTTAGAATCACGACGCGCGCTGAACCGGCAGATTCTAGAAATGGCCAGTTCCCAGGCGCTGTCCGACTTCGCCGAGCTGCACATTGTGCATGCCTGGGATGCAATCGGCGAAAGTGCCATGCGCAGCGGGGCATTCATGAGTCGGCCAGAACACGAGGTCGACGCTTATGTCGAACAGGTGAGGCGGCAGCACACGGCCAATTTGGACGGGCTGATACGCGAGGTGACCAGCCATCTGGGGCAGGACGCCCTTAATTATCTCAAGCCTCAAACGCATCTGGTGAAGGGATGGGCTCGCAAAGAGATACCGGCATTGGCCAAACGGATCGAGGCCGATCTTGTCGTCATGGGGACCGTGGCGCGCACCGGCGTTCCCGGATTCATCATGGGCAATACGGCGGAGACAATCCTCAACCAGATCGATTGCTCTGTGCTCGCGATCAAGCCGCCCGGCTTCATCACGCCGGTCACGTTGGGGGGTTGAACACACGTGCAGATCCTTTACCTTGCATTGGCATTGTTTCTGCTGCTGAATCTCGGCGCAGGAATGTGGCGCGTGCTGCGCGGCCCGACTGCCGCCGATCGTATGCTGGCCGCGCAGTTATTTGGTACCACTGCGGTGGCCGTGCTACTGCTGCTGGCGCAGGCGACTGGAAATGCAGCCTTGCGCGATGTGGCTCTGGTGTTCGCCCTGTTGGCCGCGGTCACGGCGGTGGCCTTCGTGCGGCGCGCCTGGCCGGATCAGGGGGTGGACCATGATTCCGAGTGATTATCCTCTCCGCGGCACTGCTGATCATCCGGGGCCGTCTTCTTTCTGGCCGGCACCCTGGGCCTGCTGCGCTTTCCCGATGTGTATACCCGCCTTCACGCCCTGACCAAGGCCGACAATGTTGGTCTGGGTCTTATGATAGCGGGGCTGGCCGTGCAGGCGGAATCATGGGCGGTGGTGGGCAAGCTGCTGCTGATCTGGGTCTTGGTGTTGCTTGCCGGAGCCAGTGTTGCCCATCTGGTCGCCAGGGGGGCATTGCAGAGGGGAATACAGCTGTGGAGACGCTGACCCTGTTGGCATGGACGTTCGATAGCCTGTTGGGATTGGGATTGTTGTGGTTGGCCTGGCGGGCGTTGGCCTGCCCGGATCTGTTCAGGGCCATAGTGTTGTTCGTCGCCTTTGGCCTGCTGATGGCACTGGCCTGGGCGCGCCTGGATGCGCCGGATATCGCCCTGGCGGAGGCGGCCATCGGTGCAGGACTCACGGGTGCCTTGTTGATGGCGGCGCTGGCGCGTCTCAATCGCGCCGATCGGGAACAATGGAAACAAAAACAGCACGATGAGCAATAAGAGAACGATGCATCGCGGCTCAACACAACACCTCTATACGGGAAAATCAACAATGATTGGCTATCTGAAAAAATTCGAGCGCGTGGTTGTCGGGGCATTGCTCCTGATGCTGGCGCTGGTGGTGTTTCTGTCGGTAGTGGAGCTGGGCTGGGTATTGATCAAGTATATAGCTACGCCCCCGCGATTCATTCTTGAAATCAGGCAATTGCTGGAACTGTTTGGACTGTTTCTCCTGGTCCTGATTGGTATCGAGTTGCTGGAAACCATAAAGAAATACTACACGGAAGGCCGGGTGGACCTGGATGTGATCATTGCCGTCGCCCTGATCGCACTTAGCCGCAAGATTATCACTGTGGATCCGAAGGAATATGATCCCCTTACCTTGGTCGGAATGGCGGCCATCATCCTGGCGTTGGTGCTGGGTTACTGGATCGCAAAGAAGACAAACCGAGACGCACAAAATGCATGACAAGACGGCACGGCTGACAACCGATGAATACACACAGGTCGCGCCGGTGGTTCGCCTGGTGATTGCGCTACTGGTCTCGGCGGTTGCTGCAGGGCTGGCTTATGCCGTGTCGTCATTACCGCTGGTCACCACGGGTTTGCAGGAAGCTGTTGCAGAGCAAATGGCGCTGAGCGGGGTCAGCCATCCGGTGACCGCAGTGCTGCTCAACTTCCGCGGCTATGACACATTACTCGAGATGGGCGTATTGCTGCTGGCGCTGGTGGGCGTCTGGTCGCTGGGCTCGGCACCATCGAGTCGCGAACCCTCGCCGGGTGCCGTGCTGGAATTTCTCGCCCGGTTCTTTGCCCCGCTGATGATCCTGATAGCCGGTTATCTGCTTTGGGCCGGTGCCCATGCACCAGGTGGCGCCTTTCAGGCGGGGGCGGTGCTGGGCGCCAGCGGCGTACTGCTGCTGTTATCGGGCTGGCATCTGCCTGCGTCGCTGGCGGGCTGGCCGCTGCGCTTGACGTTGGTTGCGGGCCTGGCGGTGTTCGCCGCAGTGGCGGCAGGTGTCATGTGGACAGGGGCATCGCTGCTGGAGTATCCGCCGCAATGGGCTGGCGGCCTGATCCTGCTGATCGAGGCGGCAGCAACCCTGTCCATCGGCGCGACCCTGGCGGCCCTGTTTCTGGGCGGACGGCCGGAGGATCGTCCGTGACACCTGCGTTGCTCTATGCGCTGACCGGGTTGGGGCTCTTTTCCCTGGGCCTTTATGCCTTGATTGTTCATGCCCACCTGTTGCGCAAGATCCTGGCGCTGAACGTCATGGGCAGCGGCGTATTTCTGGTGCTTGGCGGACTGGCACGCCGCGTGCCGCAGGGGGCGCCAGACCCGGTGCCGCAGGCGATGGTGATCACCGGCATCGTGGTGGCGGTGGCGGCCACCGCCCTGGCCCTGGTGCTGATGTTGCGCGTGCGGGCGGCCACTGGCCGCACCGTGTTGCCCGACGGACAAAGTGACTAGCCCAATGGAACAAACCACTATCGCCCTCACCTGGAGCGTCGTGCTCATCCTGTTGCCGCTAGCGGGGGCCCTGCTGGCTTTTTTGTTCCGGCGCGTAGCCACTTTAATCGGTATCGGCACCGCAGTAGCGACGAGCTTCACCGCTGTGGCACTAGCCCGGGCGGTGATTATGGACGGCACAGTGCATCACGCCGTCGGCGGCTGGGGCGCACCGCTCGGCATTGATCTGCGTGCGGATGGCCTGAGTGTGCTGATGCTGCTCATGACCGCCGCAGTCGGTCTGGCGATCAGCCTCTATGCACCGGCTTATTTCCGGGACGAGTCGCGCAAGGCAGAACAATTCTGGCCACTGTGGCTGTTCTTGTGGACGGGACTGAATGCGCTGTTTCTGTCCGCCGACATCTTCAACCTCTATGTCACCCTGGAGTTGCTGGGCCTGGCGGCGGTGGCGCTCACTGCACTGTCCGGTCGGGCCGATGCCTTGACCGGCGCCATGCGTTATCTGCTGGCTACGCTGCTGGGGTCGCTCCTGTACCTGCTTGGCGTCGCGCTGCTCTATCACGGCTTTGGCAGCGTTGACATCGCGATACTTGCCGTGCGGGTCGAGCCCTCTCCAGTGGTCTGGGCCGCGTTGGGGCTGATGAGTGCCGGCCTGTTGCTCAAGACAGCACTTTTCCCGTTGCATTTCTGGCTGCCGCCGGCCCATGCCAGCGCCCCTGCACCCGTGAGTGCGTTGCTGTCAGCGCTGGTGGTGAAAGCCTCTTTCTATATCCTGCTGCGTTTGTGGCTGGAGATCTTCGGTACCCTCGGCGAGGGCGTCGACACACTGTTCGGCCTGCTCGGTGCTGTGGCCATACTCTGGGGCTCCTTGCAGGCCTTGCGCCAGACCCGGCTGAAGCTGCTCATCGCCTATTCCACCGTAGCGCAGCTCGGCTACCTGTTCCTGGCATTTCCGCTGGCGGTCACCGCCGGGGCTGCTGCCTGGAGCGCGGCCGCGTACCTGGCGCTTTCTCACGCCCTGGCGAAGGCGGCCATGTTTCTGGCGGCCGGCAATCTGTTGCGCTTTGGCGGCCATGACCGCATCGCGGACCTGGATCGGGTGGTGCAGCGTCTGCCGCTCACCACCGGCGCCTTCGCGCTGGCCGGGGTGAGCATCATGGGCCTGCCGCCGAGCGGAGGTTTTATCGGTAAGTGGCTGCTCCTTGAGACGGCCCTGGCACAGGGACGATGGGACCTCGCGGCGGTGCATGATCCTCGGCGGTTTGCTGGCGGCGGGCTATATTTTCAAGGTGCTGGGGCACGCCTTTACCCAGGCGCCTGAAACACACGAGCCAATTGAAGTGCCCGCCAGCATGGAATGGGCGGCGCTGTTGCTCGCGATGGGGGCGGTGCTGCTGGGCTTTCTGGCCGTTCCTGTGTTGTCGCTGATTGGCATCGGCGACCCATTCGGCGCCGGTGAGGTCATGCCATGAACTGGGATGCGTGGATTCCTCTCCTGGTAATTGCAAGCTCTCTGCTGCCGGGTTTGATCATCTTCGGTCTGGCAGAAGACCGGGTACGTACACGCACGCTGCTCAACCTGCTTGGGGCCTCGGTCAAACTCGCATTGGTAGGCTGGATGCTGTGGGGTGTCTACCACGGGCATCATTTCGAAACGCGGCTGGCACTGTTACCGGATCTGGAACTGGTGCTGCGTGCTGGCCCACTGTCGCTGTTGTTCGTCACCCTGTCCACCGGGCTCTGGCTGGTCACTACGGTCTATGCGATCGGCTACCTGGAAGGCTCGCCCCATCGCAGCCGTTTCTTCGGCTTTTTCAACCTGTGCGTAACCGCCACTGTTGGCGTGGCCCTGTCCGGCAACCTGATCACCTTCCTGGTGTTCTACGAGCTGTTGACCCTGGCCACCTACCCGCTGGTCGTGCATCGCGGCACGGAAGCGGCTCGCCTTGCCGGGCAGACCTATCTTGCCTACACCATCTTCGGTGGCGCCTTGCTGTTGTTGGGAACTGTGTGGCTCTACACCTTGACGGGTACCCTGGAATTTACCCCGCGGGGTTTTCTTGAGGGTGTGGAGGAAGGGCATCGCCCGGCGCTGGTGGTCATCTTCGCCCTGCTGATCGCCGGATTCGGCGTGAAGGCGGCGCTGGTGCCGCTGCATGGCTGGCTGCCAAAGGCCATGGTCGCCCCGGCACCGGTCAGCGCCCTGCTGCATGCGGTGGCTGTGGTGAAGGCCGGCGCGTTCGGCATCGTGCGTGTGGTCTATGACGTGTTCGGGGTGGAGTATGCCGCCGGACTGGGTGTCACCGGTCCGTTGGCGGTCGTGGCCGCCGTGACGATTATCTACGGATCGCTGCGTGCCCTGTTTCAGGATGATCTGAAGCGCAGGCTGGCCTTCTCGACAGTGAGTCAGGTGTCCTACATTGTCCTGGGTGTCGCCATTGTCGGACCGGTCGCTACCATCGGCGGCGTGGTGCACCTGGTGCACCAGGGCGTGATGAAAATCACTTTGTTTTTCTGCGCGGGTAATCTGGCCGAGACCCTGGGGATTCACAAGATCAGCGAGATGAACGGCGTGGGCCGGCGCATGCCCTGGACCATGGCGGCGTTTACTGTCGGTGCCTTCGGCATGATGGGTGTGCCGCCGATTGCCGGATTCATTAGCAAATGGTATCTGGGTCTGGGCGCGCTGGAGGCCGGCCAGGGCTGGGTGATCTTCGTGCTGGCCGGCAGCAGCCTGCTCAATGCCGCCTATTTCCTGCCCATACTGCATGCGGCCTGGTTCAGGGAGCCTCCGGTTGTCTGGCCGGAGGAGCACGACTTTGGCCGCAAGGAGACTGCCTGGGCGCTGTTGCTGCCACCGCTGATTACGGCAGTCATGGCCCTGGGCGTGGGGCTGTTGGCCTCGGTGCCCTTCAGTCCGCTGGAGTGGTCAAAACTGATAGCGGCACGGGAGTTTTACCGGCCATGATCGAGGTAACAACCTCTCTGGCCTTGTTGCTGGCTGTGACCTGGCCGCTGCTGTTGGCTGTGGGGTTGGCTTTCGGCGCCACGCGCTCTGTGGCCTTAAGACTCGTGCCCTGGGCGGCGTTGCCGGCGCTGGCGACGGTGGCAACGCTCGCCGATACCGGGCTGCGGCTCCCCGGTGCCATGCTGGGCAGTGCGCTGGTACTCGATGGAATGGGGCGGGTGTTCCTGCTGTTGAGCGCCTTCCTCTGGCTGGCAACCGGATTGCTCGCGCGTCCCCAACTGCATAACGCCGGGGCTAACCGCTTCGCTGTTCTGCTGCTGCTTGCCATGACGGGCGCATTTGGTCTGGCGCTGGCGGCCGACGCCCTGTTGTTTTTCACCGCAGCCACCCTGGCAGGCTATGCCCTGTACGGCCTGCTGGTCCACGAGGCGAATGTCTCAGCGCAGAAGGCGGGCAGGGTGCTGGTGGTGCTGCTCGTGGTGAGCGATCTTCTGGTGTTTGAACTGCTGTTGATGCTGGGCCAGGCGGCGGGGAGTGTTGATTTCCCGTCCCTGCGCCAGGCTTTCGTGGACTCTGGCAACCAGGGGCTGATGCTCGGGCTGTTGATTGTCGGCTTTGGGATCAAAACAGGTGTCGTTGGGGTGCATTTCTGGCTGGCGCCGGTTTTCGTGACCTCGGTAACGGCGGTACGCCCGGCGCTGATCAGCTTCATATTCAGTGCCGGGCTGCTGGGCTGGTTGCGTTTGCTGCCGCTTGGTGACATACACGATATACACTGGACCGTTGCGGGAGCCGTGCTGCAGTGGCTGGCGTGGGTTACGCTGGGGTACGCCGTCTTCGTGGGTCTGTTGCAGGCCCATTTTCGCTCGGTACTGGCTTATGCCGCCATTGCCCTGTCCGGGTTTTGGGTAGCGACGCTGGGGTCGGCCTTGCTGTACCCGCAGGCCTGGAACGGGATGGCCGAGTCGACACATGCTGCCGTTCTCCAGTCGGGATTCGCCCTTGCCGCTTTGCTGCTGCTCGATTGGCGTACAGGCGGTTGTGCCCCGGTATGGCTGTGTCGTATGTCAACTGGCGTGATGTGGTTGGCCACTCTGTTATTGGCGGCCGCACCCGTGGGCATCACTGGGTTCCTGTCGAAGGTCGATGGCATGGCGGCGGTGCAGATGTCCTGTGCGACGGCTGCTATCGCCTTCCTTGTCATTCGCGGCCTGCTGCTGATTGGTCCCCCCGGCCAGGGTGCTCGCGACATGAGTACTTCCCTGTACGTCATGCAGCAACCCGCGCAAGCGCCCACGACAACGTCCCTGCTGGTGGCCGGGGGGCTGGCGGCAGCGGCCTTGCTGGCTGCGGCATACAACCTGGCCGGGCTATCACTTTCCGAACTGTTGCGTCCCGCCATGGTGGTGTCAGCTGCCGCGCTGGTAGCGTGGCTGAGCGCTGAAAGGCGCGTGCCGCGCCTGACGACTCTTCCTCCAGGTGATCTGTTGGTGCCCATCAGCCGCGGTTTGTCTCAAGCCCTCACCTTTGTCCGCCGCTTGGCCGACGAGCAATTGCCACGTTGGTGCGATGCGTGGTTGGTCTCGTTGGGACGGCCCTGGTCCAATGTGGATTGGAGGGGGATGGTCGAACGGATCGACTTCGGGCTTACTCGCTGGCGGACCGTGTTGGTGGTTCTCTTGCTGCTGGGTCTGATGGTGGCCTGGTGCGGTAGAAACGGATAAATCTCACGGTCGTGTCAGACGTTCAAGCCATAGTGCGAACCGCGCTCTCTATGCGGGCAGACTGCGTCCCGGGTGTTTATGGCGTATTCATAAGTATGCCGCCGATTGGAAAGGCAGAAATCCCTGCGGGGATTTTGCGGGACTCGGTTGTGCATTGTTATGCATCGTGGTGCACAGTGTGCAACGGGCGCCACGGTAAGTTATTGAAGTGAAAGGCTGAAAAATCGCCTTTCTGTCCATTTAATCCGATGGTCGTTGGTTCGAGCCGAGGACGACGCAGTCGGCCGAAACAACTGCGTCGCATCAGCGACGCTGACCCCGAAGGGGCGAGAGCGCAGCCCGAGTAATCCTTCACGACCCACCCTTTAATCAAGTTAGTAACAGCTAGATTTCAGCGCTCTTTTCATGTAGACGTTATATAGCCGAGTTACCCACCGACAGGCGTGACTGGCGGAACAGAACCAGAACTCGAACATCGAGATACCACTCCATGCGAATGATTCACAGACAGGGAGTCATATAACCCGAAACGTTCATGAGGTAGTGTAACGTGGAGCAAAATGTTGGAGGTACTGGAATGACCAGGTGCTGGATAACAGTAGTCGGATTGGCGCTGCTCACCTGCGGTGTCGCCGCCGCGCAGGATGCTGCAGTGCTTGAGAGTGACAAGGCACGGCTAAGTTACACCCTCGGCATGAATTTCGGGAACCGGCTCCAGGACCAGTCGATGGCGGTGGACTCAGAATTCAGCATTCAGGAATTCAGGGATGCCCCGACCGGCGGCAAGACGCTGCTGACCGAAGCGGATGTACAAAGCATCCACGCCGGACAGCCAGCCAAGCTGAAGCAGCAGCAGAATGCCTTGCAGGACGACAAACGGTTACTGAATAAACAGACAGGGGAAGCGTTTCTTGTCGCAAACAAGGACACGGAGGGCGTCATAACCCTCAAGAGCGGTCTGCAATACAAGATCCTCGAGGCTGGTCATGGCGACAAGCCCACCCGCGATGACACGGTCGTAGTCCACTACCGTGGGGCCCTGGTCGACGGGTCCGAGTTCGATAGTAGCTACCAGCGTGGCCAGCCGGCGACCTTCGCCGTCAATCAGGTCATCCGGGGCTGGGGTGAAGCCCTGCAACTGATGCCGGTAGGATCGAAGTGGCAGCTCTTCATTCCTCCGCACCTTGCCTACGGCACGCGCGGCACGGGCCACCAGATCGGTCCCAACGCGACACTGATTTTCGAGGTGGAACTGCTTGCCATTAAAGGTCCGCCTGGCGGAGCTGCCCGGGTCCCTGCAAGCATCGATACGGCTGCCGTGACCGATAATCTCACGGATATCCAGGCATCGTTCAAGCTGGACCCGCGACTCACCCGGAGTTTGTACATGGGCGAGCGCTGGGTTACGCCGCCCACCTTTGCCAGTACTCACCATGCGGGGGATGAGTACACGCTGGAGTTGCGGGTACATGGTATCGATGACCGGGGTCGGCGCATTCCAGTCGATCCCGAGTGGATACCCTCCGACCCTGATATGGTGGTCTTGTCCTCCGTACGGGGTGATAAGATCAAAATAACCGTGAAGCATGCCGGGGTGAGCACGCTGAACGTGTCGGCGCTCGGATTTACCAAGAAATTGCTCATCAAGGCGACAAATGTTGGTAATGCCATTCAGGTAGAAATATCCCAGTAACAGGATTGGTCAGCAGTGCAGGTTGCACCGTGTGTATTGCGAATTGCTGTTCAGGCGGCTTCGGCAGCTGGTAAAGACAGTGGCCATGAGATTTCCGACTGGTGGAAGCCGGAAATCCTTGCGGGACTTTTTGCGGGACTCGGTTATGCATCGTCCTGTCTCGTGGTGCAGAGTGTGCAACGGGCGCCACGGTAAGTTATTGAAGTGAAAGGCTGAAAAATCACCTTTCTGTCCTTTTAATCCGATAGTCGTTGGTTCGAGCCGAGGACGACGCAGTCGGCCGAGACAACAGCGTCGTATAGGCGACGCTGACCCCGAAGGGGCGAGGGCGTAGCCCGAGTAATCCAACACGACCCACCATTAAAGGGGATTCTGCGGGGATTAACCGCAAATTTTCCTCGTTGGTTAAATTCTGCCTGTAGAGAATTCTTGGTTGCGCACCAGTAACAGACTCGAATCATGTCCTTCCCGAAAATACGTACTGCCTGATATTCTTGACCTTTTTCAGAGACGCTATCAATCTGGTGTCCGCTGTCATTGTTAGTATCCAGAATCATGAAGCCCATTGTCTGCGCGCTGTTACTGCTGGTGTCTACTGTGGTCCGTTCGCGGGTTTCCCTGCAGCTCGAGATTGTGGCACTGCGACATCAACTTGCCGTGTATCAGAGATCAACCAAACACCTGCAGATTAGCTCCGAAGACCGTATTCTCTGGTCGTGGTTCGCGCGCCGCTGGTCGGGGTGGTGTGATGCGCTGGTTTTTGTCCAGACAGGGACTGTGATTGCCTGGCAGCGTAAACGTTATCGCGATCGTTGGGCCAAATTGAGCAAGCATGGCAGGCCCGTTAGACCGCCGGTATCAGAACAAATCAAGGCGTTGATCCGCAAGATGTCGGCAGCCAATATCAGCCGGGGTTCACCACGGATTGTCGGGGAGCTACACAAGCTCGGCATCGATGTTGCTAAATCAAGCGTGGAGAAGTACCGGGTGCGGCCCAGTAAGCCATCCTCTCCGACGTGGAAGGCTTTTCTGAATATTCATCTCAGGGACCTGGTGTCCATTGATTTCTTCGTGGTGCCAACCGTGAGAAACATCGCGCTGTTAGTTTTGGTGGTACTCGCACATCATCGTCGCAGGGTTGTGCACCTCAATGTCACGGAGCATCCGACCGCCCTGTGGACAGGTCAGCAGATCATTGAAGCATCCCCTGGGATACGGCACCGAAATATCTACTGCGGGACCGAGATGCTGTCTATGGAAGCCAATTCCAGAAACGCGTCCAAAGCATGGGTATCGAAGAGGTGCTCTCGGCGCCGCGAAGCCCCTGGCAGTATGCATTTGTGGAACGCGTCATTGGCAGCATCCGGCGAGGTCGTCTGGATCATGTCGTTGTGTTGAACGATTGTCATTTGAAACGAATGCTGACGTGTTATTTCAACTATTACCATCACTGGCGCACGCATCTTTCGCTGGGAATGGACAGTCGCGGGTCGCGATCTGTGCAGTCACCAGACCTTGGAAAGGTAGTACAATTTCCAGAAGTCGGTGGTCTACATCACCATTATGAACGGTTGGCGGCATGATAGGGTGTGATACGAGTTTTCAGGAAGGACATCTTTCCTGACCTGGGGCGGGGGCAAAGCGGACCGCGAAAAAGAAGCCGGCCCCGAAAACCCTCATATCCGTGCGACGGACAGGCCGAAAAAGCACAAAAATGGGGGGTTCCCACCGGTAACGGCGAAATCCGGGCCAATTTTGTGGCGGCCCTGGGGCTGGGTTGGCCTTCAACTGCATCCAGGGAAGGGTTAGGCGTGACTGGGCCTGATATGCGCTGCGTGTTTATGAGGACATTAAAAGATTTTGCTGTGAGAATTCACACTTTTCCGGAAGCTCGGCTACCATAGGGTAGCAGCGCAATGGGGTATTCGAAACACACGATTGCACGTAGGCTTTAACCCTGTGGCATGGTTGCTGTCATACACCTGAGTAGAACTTTTTGTCCGTTGATCGATCTACTTAATTCGAACGTCCGGGTCAGTGGCTGATGCTTGAGGCGGGCACTCCGTCTCGGTGTGGTTCGTATAAACAGCTAACACAATGAGGATAATTTAATGTTCACCAGCAATCCCTTTTCCGAGCTTTCGGCATCTATATCACCCATAGTCATGCAGGGGTACGTCATCTTGATGGTCCTGCTGGTCATAGGCGGAACTGTACTTGATATGATTCACAAGAAAAGTGCGCAGTACTTTTTCGAGAATGCGAAAAAAGCGAAAAAGAGCGCGAAACGGTCTGTGGGCACTGGTGAAAAGGCATCAATTGCCGTTCAAGGTGCTGGCTAATGAAGTGTTAACTTCCGGTGAATTCTGCAACATAAAACGCAGGCTTTCCCATCTTTTGACCATGTATGGCTTCATTATTTTCGTCGCAACGACCGCCATTATGATTTTTGCCTATCCGACGCCGGCGACGCCTACGCCAGCCATCCTGCCGCAACTGTGGCATATCGGCGCACTGATGCTGGCTATTGGTGGATACTGGTTCTGGTTCTTTATCCGCGTTGATGTGTCTGCGGAAGGCCTTTCGTGGTATCGCTTCGAACGTACGGATTTGTTTATTGTCTCGCTGCTCACTACTGCGACATTCGGATTAATCTGGTCCTATACGCAGTCGCAGGGCATTGCCGGATGGTCAACCCTGGTCTTCGTTTTGTTCATCGTCTCAAGCACGATGCTTTTTGGCAGCGTATTCTGGTCCAAGTTCGCACATATGTTCTTCAAGCCTGCCGCTGCTTTTCAGAAACGTGTTACCCGTGCCGATGGTTCAAGAGAGAATTTACCTGCTGATTACGATCTGACGGATCCTGCAGTACAGGCAAAATTTCCGGATATCCCGGAATATATGGGCAAGAACCCAGCTTACATGGGGCATGGTATCAAGCGTGAGTCAGCAAACCACTACTAACATTCATTCAATTACCGTTACAGGAATAGAGAGAATATATTATGCCAACTTTCGTATATATGACTCGTTGTGATGGTTGTGGCCAGTGCGTTGATATCTGTCCATCTGACATCATGCACATCGATAAAACACTTCGTCGTGCTTACAACATTGAACCTAACATGTGCTGGGAATGTTATTCCTGCGTAAAAGCCTGCCCTCACCACGCGATTGATGTGCGTGGTTATGCAGATTTCGCTCCACTGGGTCACTCGGTACGCGTGCTCCGTGATGAGGAAAAAGGCACGATTGCGTGGCGCATCAAGTTCCGCAACGGCAAAAAAGACATGGATCTTCTGGCGCCTATCACAACCAAACCCTGGGGCACCGCAATTCCCCAGCTGTCCGAAGAAGCAGCACCAAGTAACGAAATGCGTGACAGTGAGCTGTTGTTTAACGAGCCCAAGTATATCCGCCTGGATGAAGGTGGCTTGCACACACTTGAGTCAAATGGCCTGAAACTGAAAGAAGGGGTGTACTACTAATGGGCTACAAAACTATTATTGAAGACGATATCGACATCCTGGTAGCAGGTGCCGGCCTCGGTGGTACCGGTGCTGCATTTGAAGCAAGATATTGGGGCAAGGACAAAAAAATTGTCATTGCAGAAAAAGCAAACATCGATCGTTCTGGTGCAGTAGCCCAGGGTCTTTATGCGATCAACTGCTACATGGGTACACGCTTCGGCGAAAACAATCCAGAAGATCACGTCCGTTATGCGCGTATGGATCTGATGGGTATGGTTCGTGAGGATCTGGCCTTTGATATGGCGCGTCACGTTGACTCCACTGTTCACCAGTTTGAAGAGTGGGGCCTGCCGTTGATGAAAGACCCCAAGACGGGTCACTATATGCGTGAAGGGCGTTGGCAGATCATGATTCACGGTGAATCATACAAGCCGATCGTTGCAGAAGCCGCGAAAAAATCAGCAGACAAGGTATTCAACCGTATCTGCGTAACCCATCTGCTGATGGATGATGCCAAAGAGAACCGCGTCGCGGGTGCTGTTGGATTCAATGTGCGTACGGGTAACTACCACGTATTCAAGTCCAAGACCGTTATCTGTGGTGCCGGTGGTGCTTCTAACATCTTCAAGCCACGTTCAGTCGGTGAAGGTGCGGGTCGTGTCTGGTATGCCCCATGGTCATCCGGTTCTGCATATGGTCTGATGATCGAAGCAGGCGCGAAAATGACACAGATGGAAAACCGTATCGTACTGGCTCGATTCAAGGATGGTTACGGCCCGGTGGGCGCCTACTTCCTGCACCTCAAGACTTATACACAGAATGGTCTGGGTGAAGAGTATGAATCCAAGTGGTTCCCGGCGCTGACCGAAATGGTCGGTAAGGAATATCTGGATACGGAAGGCCAGCATTTGTCCCACAAGCCAATACCGACCTGTTTGCGTAACCATGCATTTATCTCTGAGGTGAATGCCGGTCGTGGTCCTATCCACATGGTGACCATGGAAGCCTTCCAGGATCCTCATCTTGAAGAGATCGGCTGGCACAACTTCCTGGGCATGACCGTTGGTCAGGCGGTACTTTGGGCGGCAACAGACGTTGATCCTAAATACGAAAACCCTGAACTAACCACTTCTGAGCCATATGTTATGGGTTCACATGCAACGGGTTGTGGTGCATGGTGCTCAGGTCCGGAAGATGTTTCTCCACCGGAGTACTACTGGGGCTATAACCGTATGACCACAGTTGAAGGTCTGTTTGGCGCGGGTGATGCGGTCGGTGGTACACCGCACGCATTCTCATCGGGTTCTTTCACTGAAGGTCGTCTGGCTGCTAAAGCTGCCTGTAAGTACATTGATGATGGCAAGGCCGAAGGCATTCGAGTTTCTGAGAAGCAGATTTCTGATCTTAAAGAGAAGATTTACAAGCCATTGGAAACCTATCAAAGTTTATAGCAATGAAATCGTTGGCGGTTCAGTTAATCCAAACTTCATCAACCCAAGACAGGGTCTGGATCGTTTGCAGAAACTGATGGATGAGTATTGTGGTGGTTTTGGTGTCAACTACATGACCAACGAAAAACTGCTCCAAATCGGTCTCAAGAAGCTTAAAACGCTTGAGGAAGACATGGAGAAGATTGCGGCGGAAGATATCCACGAGCTGTTGCGTGCATGGGAATTAAATCACCGTGTTCGCACTTCTGAAAGCGTGTTCCAGCATACCTTGTTCCGTAAGGAAACGCGTTGGCCTGGTTACTACTACCGTGGTGATGCGATGAAACTGGATGATAAAAACTGGCACGTGCTGACAGTTTCTCATCGTGATCGTAAGACGGGTGAGTACACTATGGAGAAAGCACCCCTTTACCACCTGGTGGGTGATGAATAGGGTAATAGCCGAGTAAATATCAAGATTAATTTCTACTTGTCTTTGAAATAAAGACCAGCATATTGTTTGTTGGTCTTTTTTTTCCATAGTTTAGTAGTATGCGGCCTTTGTTCGATCGATAGTCCTGCGAAACTTATATGTTTTAAGTGAACAATAGAATGATGAATATTATTGAAAAAACAGATGAAGAGATATTGGCGCTCGCTAACCCAATGTGGGCTGATCTTGTTAAATACTCGAATGAACAAAACTACGGTGCTTTCACCCGACATTTCGCAGCAGCTATGCTGATGGGTGCAAATGAAATCGAGATGGGCAAACAGTTTGCAAGAAGTGAATTGACAAAGAACCTGTCTGAAAATTACGAATATCTTGGCATAATACGCCGTGGTGAACATGTAACGGTTTTATATAAACAAAGACATACCAAGAAAGAGGGCGAGTGGCTGGGCAGGCTGGTGCTGGGTTATGAAAAGGACAAGGTAAAAATATTTGGTGCTACGCTGTTCTAGGGCAGCTTTATCGATAACAGGTTTTTCTGGTTATGTCAGATACAATACAAAACGAAAAATTCGTTGAACTAAGTTATAAAATCATCGATGAAAAAACCGGTGACATACTTGTTACTGTTGATTATCCTCTGGGGTATGTTCATGGTGTGAATGATGTTTTGTCTGATCAGGTGACAAAGCAACTGGATGGCAAAAAAGTCGGTGATATCATCGAAGTGCCTGTTGACACTAAACTGCTATATGGTGAGAGAGACGAATCACTTGTGTTTACTGACCACATCGAAAATGTTCCTGAAGAGTATCGAGAGATCGGTATGACCATTACCATGGAAAATGAAAAGGGTGAGCCCAGAAATTTTATCGTCACCCGTTTCGATGACAAAACATTAACCGTCGATGGAAATAATCCACTGTGTGGTAGAGACGTTGTTTTCAGGTTGGAAGTGTTGAACATACGTGAAGCGACCGATGAAGAAATCGATCTTGGCGGAGCTGTTGACGCCGACCCAGACTTAAATGATATTTTCAGCCGGGCAAAATGAAATTCTCCAATACTTACATATTTTACCCGGTCAATAAGGCCTTGGAACGTGCAATAGCAAATTCTATAGCCGGGCTTGGTGAGGAATCGGCCAAAGTTGCTGCTCCGGATACCAGGGTAACCGCAGCTGATAATTTTCTTTATACACGGGGAAATTATGAACAGCATCGTTTCAGTTCCAATATTCTTGACAGTGCGCGTGAGGCACTTGAAGCATCACTGACAGATGAATATCGCGACAAGGAGCCATTAGCCTGGGCTGAGACTCATAATAGTCTTGGCAATATTCTTGCGGCACAGGGGCAACAGCAGAGAGATGTTGAATTGTATGAAAAGGCCATTCAGTGTTTTAACAATGCGCTAGCAGAGTTTAACCAGGAAAAGTCACCCCTCGACTGGGCAGCAACACAAAATAACCTGGGAACCGCAAAGCAAGCTTTGGGCCGGCAACTGGATAACTCGAAATTGCTGAAAGAATCCATTGATGCTTATACTAATGCGTTATTGGAATGGTCTCGAAAAAAGACGCCTGAAGAATGGGCATCAGCCATGCATCAACTTGGTGCTACTTTCCATACTTATGGCAAACTTTTAAAAGGTAACCGTACTTTTCAAAAGTCCGTTGTCGCCTATAAAAATGCAATCGCAGAGTTCGATGCTGATAATAATGCTTTCGAGTTGGCCGCTACACACAATAATTGTGGTGCAGTACTGCATAATTTGGCTGAATCAGAAGAAAACCCGGATCGCCTGGAAGAGGCAATAAGATCATATGAGACGGCATTGACAGTTTGCATGGAGCAGCAACTTCCCATTCATCTCGCAGTACTATGCAAGGTAAACAGGTCTACCGCTCGAGGCGTGCTGGCTGAGTTAACAAAAGACACTACAATTGCCGACGAAGCGGCTGATGAGTTTGAATTGATTATCGAATGTTTTCCGCATGCGCTTCAACCACTCTGTTTAAAGCATTGCGAGGAGCAAATTAATAGGGCAAAGTGCGCTAGCATGCGATTAGCTCTAGCAGATGAATCAGGAAACAAGAAGGCGCTTGATTTTGTTATTTACGTCAGTCAAGTGGGAGGGCTGACATACCTGTTTATATTCCACTCGTTTCAACCATTTAGGAGTTATGACTATGAGCGATGCACCAAAAACCAGGCCCAAAGTTCCTGAAGGCAAGTCACGTTTTCTGACAACCACTCAGATGGAGGCTAATGAAAAAGGCTACGTTGGCTATAAAACTACCTGGGAAGCATTCCAGAAAGAAGTACCATACAAGACCCCCAAGAAGCCTTGAGATATTCAGCCGCGCGTACCTGCAAGGTCGCGCGGCCACCAAGTCTGATTTTTTGTTTGTATAAGGGTGTTTTTTTTGCGGGCTTTTTTGAAATCCGAAATATTAACTTTGCATACGGCTAAGTCGCTTGTGCTTGGACTTGGTACTGGCGGGTGACAGCACCTTGCAGCCACCTTCTAATTTCGTTGGCTCTTCCCCAAATCGAGTGGGTAGATTACCGTTGTAGGGCCGAATTCATTCGTCCAACAACCTTGGCATCATAAGGAATGCGTCTCGTCTGAATTGATGTGTTACCCACTCAATCAGGGGAAGATCCATTTCGTTTATAGCTTAAATACGATTAGAAAGCTGGTAATCCACATTAATAAAAGCGCCAATATCTGCCAGGAAACGAATCGTTCTGGCGCCGAAACCAACATCGGGTGCTGTTTCGTTTTTATCGACTGACAAAACCAGGACCACGCCAATTCGGGGTGATAAATTATGGCTTTTTATCACTTCAAGGATCTTTTCCTTGACCGGTTCAATTTGCTTGATAAGTTCGTTCGTCAAATCATAAACGTCCACATCATCAGTAATCGTTTCCGTAGATAACTCCCATGAACTGATCACGGGTTTGTCCAATCCGCTGCTTGCACCGGAAGCATCGACTGCGGTGGGTTCTATGCCAAGCAGGCGAGTGATGTCATCGGGATTGAAATGATAGCCACTTAGTGTGAAGTAGGCCCTTCCTTTATTAGAAGCCAAGATATTACCCTGATCAATTGATTGTAAATATGATGGGTGATTATAGCGTGTGTGTGGCGAATTGTTACACAGGCTGCTGCGGGCACCTGGTATAGCTCACGGCAATGAGATTTCCAACTGAGTTTGTTGAGATCCGCACGGTGGATAATGGCTTCACCACTGATTTCTGACGGTGTATTGCCGTCGAGTGGATTGTGCACACGATGAGCGTTGTAATACTGCCGAAAGTTTTCCAATTTCCTCTCCAGGTCGCTGGCGTTCCAGAAGAGTGCCTGGTCAAGATATTCGCGGCGAATGGTCCTGATCAGCCATTCGACGAAGGAATGCGATAACGGTACGTACGGAACGGGTTTGATCTCTTCGACATTCATGATGCGAAGATTCGCTTGCCATCGGTGATACAGGAATAAAGGGTCATTGTCAGAACTGAGGTAGTGTGGAATACCTCTGGGTAGAGGACGCCTTGTTGAACATGCGACAAAGGGCAATACCATCGACATCGCCCGTATGGACGCCAAAGCCGATGATGCGCCGAGTGAACTGATCCATGATGACGAGTACCCGGTGGCTCTTCGAAAGAATGGATTCACACCGAAACTGATCAATGCTCCAGAGGCTGTCCTTCGTGTGTTCTGGAAAAGACAGCCATGATGGCCCATTGTCATCGGAGCTTGGCCGGTAATGTGCGGCGAGGACACGCCGCACTACATCTTTATCGATGTCGATTACGAACGCGTTGTTGATCTGTTGTGCGATTCGTGGGCATCCGAATCGAGGATTGCGTTGCTTCAGTTCGACGTTAGCCTGGATGGGTTCCTGCGATGGGCCCTTGGGACCTGGCTTGCTTTTGCTGCCAGATGAATACAGCCGTTGATAATTTCGCTTCTTGAGAATGTCGTCAAATGCCAAAAGCGTCGATGGCCGAATAATCACGTCGACCCGCTGAATGCGGCATGGGCTGAGAAACAGCGACCAGAAGCCGAGCAGGAGTCTATCAAGTGCCGAAAGATTGGGTGCGCGTCTCCTGGCGCGGTTCATAACCAGGAGCTGCTGCTTCATGAGGAGGCTGTCAGCGACGACAGCCCCCGCCCCGCCGGGCCCCGGCAGTAACCTGCTCAGCATAAAGTGGAGATGAATTCTGGATACGTAATAGCTTGCTACTTACCCTTTACATGATGTTCTTCGCTACAATAGCTCCCTGTTACACCTTATTCATTTGACAAGCATAGAGAAATTTGAACTCATCGATTACGAGAGCGGTTGACGTCCTCATCATCGGCGCCAGCGCCGCCGGGCTGATGTGTGCAATCGAGGCAGGCAAGCGGCAACGCAGTGTGCTGGTCATCGATCACGCCAACAAGGCCGGCAAGAAGATCCTGATGTCCGGTGGCGGCCGCTGTAACTTTACCAACTACCAGGTCGGTGCGCATAACTTCCTGTCCCACAATCCGCATTTTTGTAAATCCGCCTTGAGTCGTTTCACTCAATGGGATTTTATCTCCATGGTCGAACGCCACGGCATTCCTTACCACGAGCGCGAGCATGGCCAGTTGTTTTGTAATGACAGCGCCAAGGACATTCTGAACATGTTACTCGAGGAATGCCAACGTGCAGAGGTGCGCGTACAACTCGACACCTCGGTTGGAGAAATTAAAAAAAACAGTGATGGCCGCTTCCAGGTTAAGATCGAAAATCGCCTTCAACCCGCTGTTACCGATTGCCAATCCCTGGTGGTGGCCAGCGGCGGCCTCTCGATCCCCAAGATGTGCGCCAGTCCGATTGGTTACCGTATTGCCGAACAGTTTGGAATAAACATCCGGGCCACCCGTGCCGGTCTTGTACCCTTTACCCTGCATGAGGCAGATAAACAACGCTTTGCAGAGTTGGCTGGGATCGCGGTGGAGAGTGTCGTCTCGAATAACCGCGCCCGGTTTCGCGAGAACATCCTGTTCACCCATCGGGGCTTGAGTGGTCCGGCGATCCTGCAAATTTCTTCCTACTGGCAGCCCGGCGAAAGTGTCACGATTAATTTATTACCCGACAAACACGTCGCCGAACTGCTCACCGTTGCACGCCAGACTGAGGCCAGTAAAAAACTCAAGACCATCCTGACGCAATGGCTACCAAAGCGATTGGTGGCGGCCCTGATCGATGATGCACTGCTGGAGAACCCGTTACAGCATCTGAATCAGGAGCAGATTCAGTTTGTCAGTGACGCCATCCATCAATGGGCGCTGCGACCCAATGGGACCGAAGGCTATCGTACGGCAGAAGTCACGCTCGGGGGTGTGGATTGTGATGCACTCTCGTCAAAAACCATGGAATCCCAAAACGTGGCCGGATTATATTTTATTGGTGAGGTGCTGGACGTGACGGGCTGGCTAGGCGGTTATAACTTTCAGTGGGCCTGGTCGTCCGGCTGGTGTGCGGGACAATATGCCTGAATGCATAGGCCGGCAACCAGGCGGTTACCGGCTTATCATGGCATGTTTATCTGGCAGTCTTTTTCAGTAAAGGGAAAGACATCGGTAAATCCCATGATGTCGGCGAACGGCAACACCAGAAACACCAGTGCCGCGGCACCAGGCAGGCTGCTACCGTCGGCAGGCAGCTCCTCGAATTTTTGATTCATGCTGCGCACATCCTCCGGGGTCATGCGTGCAGCGCGCGCGACGGCCATGGCCGGATACACACTGCGTTCGATCAAGGCGGATTTCACCTCTTGCCGGTCGAGCAGTTTACCAACCTGTCACAGGCAAGTTGATCCTGCTGCTTCGGGCAATAGCTGCCTCGCCGCTACGCTCCATGCAATGACCAGGAATGTCAAACGGTCGAAATCGGACAGAGATAACTCCCGATTCGCCATTATTAAATAGCATAATAGTGTTTGTATCCTTTCCCCTTGCTGTACCGAATCCAGCCTGTAACAGGATTAATCTGCCCGCCTGAAGTTACCTGACCTGCGTTAGAATACCCAACCACCACCCGAACATGCAGACTCACCACAGAGCAAACCGGATTATCCTACATGCTACGTTTGACCGAAATCAGGCTTCCCCTCGATCACACCGAAGACTCGCTCAAGCTCGCGATCCTCGAGCGGCTGGGGATTCCGGCGGAGGACTTGCTCGGATATTCCATCGCCCGCAGCGGACATGATGCGCGCAAGCCGAAGGCGATCGTGGCCGTGTACACATTGGATGTTGAAATCAAGGGTGAAGCGGCAATGCTTCAGCGATTCGCGCACGATCCGCATTGCATACCCACGCCGGATACCGAATATCACTTCGTCGCACAGGCACCCACCGATTTTGAATCACGCCCGGTGGTGATCGGCTTGGGGCCAGCGGGTCTGTTTGCCGCGCTTATCCTGGCACAGTCGGGCTTCAATCCCATCGTGCTGGAGCGCGGCAAGGCGGTACGTGAACGCACCAGGGACACCTTTGCACTGTGGCGCCAGGGTGTTCTCAATCCGGAATCCAACGCGCAGTTTGGCGAGGGTGGTGCGGGCACGTTCTCAGATGGCAAGTTGTATAGCCAGATCAAAGATCCGAAACATCATGGCCGCAAGGTGCTCACGGAATTCGTTAAAGCCGGCGCACCGCCGGAAATTCTTTATGTGAGTAAGCCACACATCGGCACCTTCCGGCTGGTGGGCATGGTGGAAACCATGCGCAACACTATCGAGGCGCTCGGCGGTGAGATTCGTTTCGAATCGCGGGTGGACGATTTCGAAATTGATAATGGACAGCTGCGTGGCGTAGTGCTCGCCAGTGGCGAACGCATCGCGACGGAGCATGTGGTACTGGCCATAGGCCACAGTGCACGCGACACCTTTCAGAAACTGTTCGATCGCGGTGTGTATATCGAGGCCAAGCCGTTTTCAATTGGCTTCCGCATCGAACACCCGCAATCGCTTATCGACACATGCCGCTTTGGCAGGAATGCCGGCAACCCGCTGCTCGGCGCTGCCGATTACAAGTTGGTGCATCACTGCAGCAATGGCCGCTCGGTATACAGCTTCTGCATGTGCCCTGGCGGCACGGTGGTCGCTGCCGCCTCTGAACCGGGTCGCGTTGTCACCAATGGCATGAGCCAGTATTCACGCAACGAGCGCAATGCCAACAGCGGCATTGTGGTCGGCATCACGCCTGAAGATTATCCGGATGGCCCCTTGGCCGGCATCGCCTTCCAACGGCAGTGGGAAGAACGCGCTTTTGAGTTGGGCGGTGAAGATTATTCAGCGCCAGGTCAGTTGGTCGGTGATTTCCTGGCCGGACGCCCTTCGACTCAATTGGGCTCGGTCATACCGTCGTACAAACCGGGTGTACATCTATGTGACCTGAGCAAGGCGCTCCCCGATTACGCGGTTACCGCAATCCGCGAGGCACTGCCTGCCTTCGGCAAAAAAATTAAAGGCTTTGCCATGAACGACGCCGTGCTCACCGCCGTCGAGACGCGCACCTCGTCACCGATCCGTATCAAGCGCAATGAAGATTACCAGAGCCTGAATACGCGCGGACTGTATCCGACGGGTGAAGGCGCGGGCTATGCGGGCGGCATTCTGTCCTCAGCGGTGGATGGCATCAAGGTCGCCGAGGCGGTGGCATTAAGTATGGTGCGAAGCCTTAATCCACACGCCCACGATTGCTGAAGGCGGCACTATTGATATCCTGTGTATGGCGAATTACTGCTTATGCAGCCACAGGCAGCTGATGAAGGCCTGGGCAAGGGATTTCCGGCAGAATCGACTGTTCACAGTTCGGGACTTTTACGGGACACAGTCCTGCACAACTATGCACCGTTATGCAATCGAGGCAACGGACGCCCCAAATTACCCGTATAAAAACAATCATATACATGCCAACTCTGTCACTCATAATGCTGGGGTCGGTGGTTCGAGCCGAGGAAGACGCAGTCGGCCGGGACAACCGCGTCGCATTAACGGACGCTGACCCCGAAGGGGCGAGGGCACAGCCCGAGTAATCCAACACGACCTACCATTAAAACAACTAGTTACCTCTTGTATTTCTTCCCACAAAAATTGATTGTGGGGATTTTGCAGGGATTAACCGCATACTTTCTCGTTGGCTTGATTTCACCTGTAATAAATTCAATTGGTTGCGAATCAGTAACCGACTCGAACTGTCGTTTCCTGGACAAAACATTCGATGCTTGTCGTCGAATGTCGCAGAGTGGCGAATTCGGACATACGAAACTGATATCGGAACAACTTCGCTGCATTGTTCAGCCTATGGGGAAATTCCATTTCCTGGCGCCGCTATTTTCAGCGGCGAATTGCCGAGCGTTCAGGCCTCTGCTGTTCCACATCATGAGTCAGCAGTGAACGAATGACTGATTCAATCAGCCTCCCTCAGGGAATCGTAATTTTCGCCGATAATCAACCAACTAGCTGAACAGGCGTTGCACGCGGCAGTGATGCAGTGGGGCGAAGAGTGCCCAGGGTGTGGCCGACATCGCGATGGCGTGTGCCTGTCAATGCAGTCGCTACGGAGATTCGAGTATTGAACATGTTGGCGCAAAAGTTGGCGGAACCGCAACCGGTAATCACTGATAACCGGCTGCCGAAAATCATCGAGCTGGTATCACTCACGCTGGATCAGCCGCATTTCCAGAGTGCGGCAATCGCGCTGGCGACGAAACTGGCCGTCGAACTATCCTGCAGCCGTGTCAGCATCGGCTTCCTGCGAGGCAGGTTCATCACCGTGCGTGCCCTCTCACACAGTGCCAGCCACGGCGTCAAGACCAGCCTGCTGCGTGCGATTGCGGAGGCGATGGAAGAGGCGATTGACCAGGATACGGTGCTGGTCTGTCCGGGCAGGGGCCATGTCAATATCGCACACCGCACACTCATGGAACAGAACCGGGATACAACCGTCTGCAGTATTCCGCTCGTCGATGACCAGCGGATCATCGGTGCCATGACCTTCGAGCGCAACAACGGGATTGCCTTCGATGCCGATACCGTCGAGCTCTATACCCATGTCGCGAACCTGGCCGGGCCGATCCTGGAACTCAAGCGCCGTAATGATACCTGGCCGCTTATTCGGCTGGCCCAATCCCTTGGCGGTGTGCTGCACAAGCTGTTCGGTGCGCGACATGTGATGCTCAAGCTCGCCGCGTTGCTGCTGACCCTATTGACAGGTTTTCTTGCCCTTGCAACCGGCACCTGGCGTGTAACGGCGGATGCCGCCCTGGAAGGTACCATCCAGCGCGCGATCGTAGCACCCATCGACGGCTTCATCCTCGATTCCGACATTCGGGCCGGTGATCTGGTGCAGGCCGGGCAGGTGCTGGGGACTCTGGATGACAGGGAGCTGAAGCTCGAGCAGCAGAAAATCACCAGTGAGAAGGCGCGCCATGCGCGCGAGTATCGCAACGCCCTCGCCGGGCATGATCGCGCGCAGGTCTCGATCCTCAGTGCGCGCATCAGCCAGTCGGATGCCCAGTTGCAGCTGATCAACAAGCAGCTGGAGCGCATGCAGATCACCGCGCCATTGACCGGCGTTGTGGTCAGTGGCGACCTGTCCCAGTCGCTGGGCTCGCCGGTCGCGCGCGGCGATGTGCTGTTTGAGGTGGCACCGCTCGAAGCCTACCGCCTGGTGCTGCGCGTGGACGAGCGGGACATGAACGCGATCGCGACGGGGCAGGCCGGCAGGCTGAAACTGTCGGGATTGCCCGGTGATGCCCTGGCTTTCGAGGTCAGCCGGATTACCCCGGTGTCCGAGTCCGCGGATGGCGGCAACTACTACCGGGTCGAGGCACAGTTGCACGAGACCCCGGCGCTGCTGCGTCCCGGTATGGAGGGTGTCGGCAAAATCGAGCTCGGCGAGCGCAAGCTGTTATGGATCTGGACGCACCGCCTGTTCGACTGGATGAAGCTGAAGGCCTGGTCCTGGTTGCCCTGACATGGCCCGGTCGATGTACAGCCAGCACTGGTACCGGGTGGCGGACATCAGGCCTCGGCTGCGCGGACATATCAGCCTGCACCGTCATTACTACCGTGGTAACCGTTGCTATCTCCTGCAGGATGAGGCCACCGGTGCATTTCATCGCTTCGGCCCCGAAGTCTACGAAATGATCGGCCAGATGGATGGCGTACGCACGGTCAACGAGATCTGGGAAGAGACACTCGACCGGCTTGGCGATGACGCGCCGGGCCAGGAAGAAACGATGCACCTGCTCGGACAGCTGCATGCCGCTGATATCCTGCAGTGTGATCTGACGCCGGATGCGCTCGAGGTGTTTCACAGGCATCGTCACAAGCAGCGCCAGGACTGGAAGCAGCGCGTGCTGAATCCGATGTCGTTACGGCTGCCGTTGTGGGACCCGGACCGTTTCCTGTTACGCTGGCTGCCGTACCTGCGCCCGGTGTTCACCTGGGCCGGGCTGGCCGTGTGGCTGCTGGTCGTGGCCACGGGCGTGGTGCTGGCCGGCCTGCACTGGGAATCCATCACGGCAGACATCGTTGACCGGGTGCTGAATCCCTGGAACCTGGTCATCATGTTTTTCACCTATCCCTGCATCAAGCTGCTGCACGAGTTCGGGCATGCCTTTGCCACGCGCCTGTGGGGTGGAGAGGTGCACGAGATGGGCATCATGTTCCTGGTGCTCATGCCCATCCCCTATGTCGATGCGACCGCGTCGGCCGGCTTTCGGGAGAAGCACCGGCGCCTGGCGGTGAGTGCGGCGGGCATGATGGTCGAGCTGTTTCTCGCACCGCCGCGGTGATCAACGTGAATAATGCCCCAACCGGCAGCGTGACGATCGACAACATCACTCCTGCCGAGGGTGACACGCTCACCGCATCCAACACCCTGGCCGATGTGGACGGCCTCAGTGGTCCGGTCAGTTACCAGTGGTACCGTGACGGGCTGGCGATCGGCGGCGCGACAGGAACAACGTATACCACTACACAGGCCGACGTGGGCGCAGTGATTTCGGTGGCTGGCAGTTACACCGATGACCAGGGCACAGTCGAGAGCGTGAGCAGCGCGGGCACCGCCGCGGTCACCAACGTCAATAATGCCCCGACGGGTGCGGTGACGATCGACAACACCACGCCGGCCGAAGGCGATACGCTCACGGCATCAAACATCCTGGCCGATGTCGATGGACTTAGTGGCCCGATCAGCTACCAGTGGTACCGTGATGGCGTGTCGATCGGTGGGGCCACAGCCTCCACCTACACGACGGTCCAGGCCGACGTCGGTGCAGTAATCACTGTAATAGCGAGCTATACCGACGACCAGGGTACGGCCGAGAGCGTGAGCAGCACCGGTACGTCAGCAGTCACCAACGTCAACAATGCCCCGACGGGTTCCGTCAATATCGGTGGTACGCCGACCGAGGACCAGATGCTCACGGCCTCGAACACCCTGGCGGATGTGGATGGTATGGGGCCGGTTTCGTACCAGTGGTACCGGGATGGTGTCGCCATCGTCGGCGCAACCGCGAGCACCTATATCCTCGGTGATGCCGATGTGGGTACGACGATTACGGTCGCGGCCAGCTACACCGACGGTCAGGGTACGAATGAGAGCGTGACCAGTGCCGGTGTGGGTCCGATCGCCAATGTTAATGACGTGCCGACCGGCAGCGTCACGATCGACAACACTACGCCGGCCGAGGGCGACACGCTGACGGCTGCCAACACCCTGGCCGATGTCGACGGCCTGAGCGGGGCGATCAGTTACCAGTGGTATCGTGACGGTGTGGCGATCGGTGGGGCTGCCAATAGTACCTATACCACCGTACAGACGGATGTGGGTGCCGTAATCAGCGTGGTCGCCAGCTACACCGACGACCAGGGTACACCCGAGAGTGTCAGCAGTACGGGTACCGCGGCAGTCACCAACGTCAACAATACCCCGACGGGTTCCGTCAACATCGGCGGTACGCCGACCGAGGACCAGACGCTCACGGCCTCGAACACCCTGGCGGATGTGGACGGGATGGGGCCGGTCTCGTACCAGTGGTACCGGGATGGTGTCGCCATCGTCGGCGCGACCGGAAGCACCTATACCCTGGGTGATGCCGATGTCGGTACGACGATGACGGTCGCGGCCAGCTACACCGACGGGCAGGGTACGAGTGAGAGTGTGACCAGCGCCGGTGTGGGTCCGATTGCCAGCGTCAACGATGTACCAGCAGGCCAGCCGGTCATTACCGGTACGGTAGCCGAGGACCAGGTGCTCACGGCAGACACCTCCGGCATCAGCGATGCGGACGGGCTGGGTACCTTTGGTTACCAGTGGTATCGCGATGGCATGGCCATCGGCGGTGCGACGAACTCCACCTATACCCTGGGTGATGCCGATGTCGGCGCCACGATATCCGTCGAGATCAGTTACACCGACGGGCAGGGAACCAGTGAGGCGATTACCAGCGCCGGTGTGGGTCCGGTTGTGAACGTGAACGATGCACCGGCTGGGCTACCGGTTATTGCCGGCACACCTGTGGAAGATCAGATAATCACGGTTGATACAACAGGCATCACTGATGCCGACGGCATCAGCGGTGCGTTCAGCTACCAGTGGTACCGCGATGGTGTCGCCATTGCCGGTGCAAATGGCGGGGGCTATATCCTTGGGGATGCGGATGTTGGCGCAATCATTACCGCTACCGTCAGCTACGTCGATGACCAGGGCGCCAGTGAGTCCGTTTCCAGTGCCGGTGTCGGCCCGATTGCCAATGTCAATGATGCGCCGACCGGCAGCGTTTTTATCGACAACATGACACCGGCTGAGGGCGACATGCTCACCGCGTCAAACTTCCTCGTTGACGCCGATGGCCTGAGCGGTGCGATCAGTTACCAGTGGTACCGGGATGGCATCGCCATCGGCGGTGCAACAGCCTCCACCTACACCAGCGTGCAGGCAGATGTGGGCGCCATGATCAGCGTGGTGGCAAATTACACCGACGACCAGGGCACCAGCGAGAGTGTCAGCAGCGCCAGCACGGCGGCGGTCACCAACGTCAACAATGCCCCGACCGGCAGCGTCATCATCGATAACATGACACCGGCCGAAGGCGACACCTTGACCGCCAGCAACACCCTGGCGGATGTCGATGGCCTGAGTGGCCCAATCGGTTACCAGTGGTATCGCGACGGGGTTGCCATCGGTGGAGCCACCGGCAGTGCCTATACCACCGTGCAGGCCGACGTCGGTGCGGTAATTACCGTCGTGGCGAGCTACACCGATGACCAGGGCACGGCCGAAAGCATAAGCAGCGCCGGGACCGCGGCGGTCACCAACGTCAACAATGCTCCGACCGGTGCGGTGAGCATCAGCGGCACACCGGCCGAGGATCAGACGCTTACGGCCTCGAACACGCTGGCGGATGTCGACGGGCTTGGAGCCATCAGCTACCAGTGGTACCGCGATGGTATTGCCATTGCCGGTGCGACTGGAAGCGCCTATACCCTCGGTGACGCCGATGTAGGTGCCACGATAACGGTGGCCGCCAGCTATACCGACGGACAGGGTACAAATGAGAGTATGACCAGTAACGGAGTGGGTCCGGTGGTCAACGTGAACGATGCTCCAACGGGCAGTGTCACCATCGAAAACCCGACGCCGGCCGAGGGTGACATGCTGACGGCGAGCAACACCCTGGCAGACGCTGATGGCCTGAGCGGTGCGATCAGCTACCAATGGTACCGGGATGGCGTGGCCATTGCCGGTGCCACGGGATCGAATTACACCACAGTGCAGGGAGACGTCGGTAGCGTCATTACGGTGGTGGCAAGCTACACCGACGATCAGGGCACGGCCGAGAGTGTGAGCAGTACGGACACAGCGGCAGTCACCAACGTCAACAATGCCCCGACGGGTTCAGTGAGCATCAGCGGCACGCCGGCAGAAGACCAGGCGCTCACCGCCTCTAACACGCTGGCGGATGTGGATGGTATGGGACCGGTCTCCTATCAGTGGTATCGGGATGGTGTTGCCATTACCAGCGCGACCAGGTCCTTCTATACCCTGGGAGATGCTGATGTGGGCGCGATGATTACCGTCGCCACCAGCTATACCGACGGGCAGGGTACCAGTGAGAGCGTGACCAGTGCGGGCGTAGGTCCGGTTGCCAATGTCAATGATCTGCCAGGTGGCTTGCCGGCCATCACAGGCATGGCGCAGGAAGACCAGGTCCTGGTCGCCGACACATCCACCATCAGCGATGCTGACGGTCTCGGAGCCTTCAGCTATCAGTGGTTGCGTGACGGATCAGCCATAGCCGGTGCCACCGGCAGTACCTATGCCCTGGACGATGCCGACGTCGGTAGCCAGATCAGTGTGACGACCAGTTACATCGATGCCAAGGGTACTGCAGAGAGCCTGACTTCAGCGCAGACCGCGCCGGTCGCGAATGTGAATGATATTCCGACCGGTGCCGTGACGATCGATAACCTGATGCCGGGTGAGGGCGACACCATCAGCGTCAGTCATACGCTGGCGGATGCCGATGGTATCAGCGGCCCGATCAGTTATCAGTGGTACCGCGGTGGCGTCGCCATTGCCGGGGCAACCGGCATGACCTATACGACCACCCAGGCCGATGTCGGTACTGTCATTACCGTAGAGGCGAGTTACACCGATGATCAGGGTTTCGCCGAGAGCCAAAGCAGTGTGGGCGCGCTGGTTGCGGGTGTTTTTGTCGACCCCAGTGAAGATACAACTGATGAAACAGTTGTGCCGCAAACAGAACCCCCTGTGGTTTTGCGTGACAGCATTGGCGCGACCCCGGTGGGAAATGAAGAGCAATCCGGTGTAATGAAGGAAATAATTGCCATCCACGAAGTTGCAGCGGAAGGCGATACCGATTACCGGGTCGATCCGTATCAGTATCTGGACGATGCTGACCTTGAACTGGATGAAGTTCGGAAAGACAACGTTATAAAACATGCGGTGCGCAGTATTGTCCAGGCCGGGTATCAGATAACCGAGGAGATGCTGCAACTGTTTGATCTTGTACGTATCAAGATGAGTGAAGTGGACGATCAGCCGGCGAGTGGAGTTATCAAGTCTGTGGGTGGTCTCGCCCTGTCTGTGTCTGCGGGCGTTGTGAGCTGGGTGCTTCGCGGCGGTGCCCTTGCTGCGAGTATGCTGTCATCAGTCTCTGTGCTGAAAGGGTTTGATCCCTTGCCAGTCATGGACATGAATCCCAAGAAGGGTAACCGTCCCGGGCATGAAGATGATGCAGACAGTGATGTTGATAATATGTTCGAAGAGGCGGATCTGGAAGAGAAGGGAGAAGCTTCGCAGACAGCAGGGAAAGCGGATAAATGACAAGACTTGGTCCTGCGATGCGAATAAGCCTCGGCCTGATCATGGCCGTAGTTTCCATTATCCTGCTGTCTGACCTGATCGGAATTATTCCGGACCGCTCATCAGCCGTGATTGATGGCAGAAAACGAATCGCAGAGACAGTGGCCGTACAGTACTCTATGGCAGTCAGAAAAAACGATTACGACTCCATTGAGTCCAGCCTCAAGATGCTGGTCGAGCGGAATGACGACGTGCTCTCTGCAGCATTGCGTGCAGAGAATGGCAGATTGATTGCAGTATCGGGTGATCATGAAGCCCACTGAGATGCCAGTCTTGGCGACAAGTCTACTGCCACCCAAATGCAGGTTCCGTTGTATAAGAATGCGCGTTTGAAACAGAAATGGGGCAGCGTTGAATTGCGCTTCAGGCCTGTAAACCGGACCAATATTCTCGGATTCGGAATCAGTCCCATGCTGGTGCTGACGCTGTTTGTTGCAATCTTCGGATTTCTCGTCTTCCTGTTTCTTGTCAAGAAAATATTCACATCTATCGATCCCGGCTCGGTGGTTCCCTCGCGGGTCAAACGTGCGCTGGATACGTTGACCGAAGGTGTGCTGCTGATTGATAACAAGGGCATGATCCTGTTCGTGAATACAACGTTCCTGACAGCCACCGGTACCCGTGAAAAGGAACTGATTGGGAAGCGGGCGGTGAGCCTGCGCTGGAAGAACATTGATGGCGAGATCCCCTGGTTGAAGACGCTGCAATCCGGTGACAGTGCTACAGGTGAAACAATAGCGCTCGAAACTCCCGGCCAGGCCGACAGGCAGTTTACCGTTAACAGTTCGCCCGTGCTTGATGAAAAGGGTGTCCGCAAGGGTGCCATGGTGACATTTGATGATGTCACCGAACTGGAAGAAAGAAATGATGCGCTCAGGGAGATGGTCAATAAGCTCAGGGAGTCTTCGGAGGTAATCAACAGGAAAAACGAGGAACTGCTCATCCTGGCAACCCACGATCCGTTGACCAACTGCAAGAACAGGCGCGTACTCTTCAGCAAGTATGAAGGTGTCTATCACGACGCCGTTGATGAAAAGAGCGAATTCAGCTGTCTCATGATCGATATCGATCACTTCAAGCGGATCAATGACAGCTTCGGCCATGCGGCGGGAGACACGGTCCTCAAAGCGGTTGCCAATGCCTTGCGTGGCATGTTGCGCGGTAATGACGAGGTGTTTCGCTATGGTGGCGAGGAATTCTGCATGCTGCTGCCAGCAACCTACGAAGTCAACGCGCAGAAACTGGCGGAGCGATTGCGCAGGAATATCGAGTTGCAGAAGATTGATAATGCGGTGGCAGGAGAGGTGATCAGTGTAACCGCCAGCATCGGTGTCAGTTCAATCACTTCCGGATCCGGCAGCTTGTCGGAACTGATCGAGCAGGCCGATATCGCGCTTTATCATTCCAAGAATAACGGACGTAACCGCGTTTCTGTCTGGAGTGAAATGTTGCATGAGACCGGGCCGGCGTCTGTTGACGCGCAGGGCGGTAACCAGATGATAGCGGAGAATATGTTGGCGAGAGCCGGCCTCGATCATGTAACGGGTTTGCCGAGCCGGATCAATTTCAGGGAGAAGCTGGCGCAATCGATAGTAAAGTCGCGGGAATCAGGCAAGCACACTGCCGTGTTGCTGGTGGATCTGGATACCTTTCAGCGCATCAATAATGTATTTGGCTATACCTGCGGCGACACGATGTTGAATACCGTGGCACGAAGGTTGTCAGAATCACTGCGCGCCTCGGATGCGCTGGCCAAGCTGCCGGAAGGTCTGCTGGATCAGAGTGTATACGGGCTGGGTGGCGATGAATTCGGTGTCCTCCTTGCAGAGATGTCAGCCAGCGATGATGTCAATATTGTTGTCGAGCGCCTGATTAACAGCATTACCGAACCCTTCGAGGTCGATGGCCACCAGGTACACATGACGGTGAGCATTGGCGGCAGTCGCTATCCCGCTGATGGCGAAGATGCAGATACCCTGATCACCCGGGCCGGACTCGCCTTGCAGCAGGCAAAACGTATGGGCAATCAAAATTGTCTGTTTTTCAGGGATGAATACATCTCGACAGTGAGGCAGGATTACGAGATCGAGAAGGACCTGCGTCGTGCGCTGCAGGCAGATGAATTCGAGTTGTACTTCCAGCCGCAGCTCGATCTGGCTAGCCTGAAAGTCATTTCCATGGAGGCATTGATCAGATGGCACCATCCGGAGCGCGGCATGGTATCGCCCGCCGAATTCATACCTGTTGCAGAGGCTTCCGGCCTGATTGTGAATATCGGGCAGTGGGTAATCGAAACAGCCTGCAGACAGATCCGGAGCTGGCTTGACATGGGGATTGTCCTGCCGGTGGCTGTGAATATCTCGGCGATACAGTTTCGCCATAAGAGTCTGATCGAACAGATCAGGAATGCAGTAGCATCTGCAAGAATCGATCCGGACTGTCTGGAACTGGAGATCACAGAATCGACCATTATGGAGAATGTTGACCATGCGCTTGAGACGATGGAGGAACTCAGGAAGTATGGTCACAGGATAACAATCGACGACTTTGGGACAGGCTACTCCTCACTCGAGTATCTGAAGCGGTTCCCCGTCAGCACAATCAAGATCGACCGGGCATTCGTCAAGAATGTGGATGAAGACAAGAGTGATGCCGCCATTGTGCAGTGCTGCAGTCACCATGGCACACGGTATGAATATGAAAGTGGTCGCGGAAGGGGTTGAGAACGAGCAGCAACTGTTCTTCCTGCGCAATTTGCGCTGCGACATGGTGCAGGGATATCTGCTGGGTTACCCGCTGCCTGCCTCCGAGGCAATCGCGCTGGTAGATGAAAACCATCGGCAGGCCAACTTAAGGGGGCTCTGATTGGTGAGGAGTTCTGCATGCTGCTGCCTGAAACGTACGAAGTCAACGCGCAGAAACTGGCGGAGCGATTCCGCAGGAGTATCGAGTCGCAGAAGATTGACAATGCGGTGGCAGGAGAGGTGATCAGTGTAACCGCCAGCCTTGGTGTCAGTTCAATCACTTCCGGATCCGGCAGCTTGTCGGAACTGATCGAGCAGGCCGATATCGCGCTTTATCATTCCAAGAATACCGGGCGTAACCGCGTTACTGTCTGGAGTGAAATGACGTATGAGACCGAGCCGGCATCGCTGTCTTCAGGTGGCTGTCAGGCTGGCCGATATTTTTCATGTGACTACCTATAACGGGCAGGCGTGACACAGGCAGGGCCACTAAAATGACAGATTTCCCCGGTGACAGCAAAGGTTCAGGTAATTTTTCTCTGGAAACCCTGGACACGGCACAAACTGACCGTGCCAGATCATCGTTCGTTATCGATCTGCGCCGATCTCCACGTATTGAGACGCGCCTGCCGGCCAGACTCATATCGGAGCGCGGCACGGTTAAAGGTCTGGTCACCAATCTATCCCGCACTGGCTTGCGTTTTGAGGCTGGCAAGGCACTGGCAGATCTAATGATTGCGAATTCCGGCCGTGTGACCGAGGGCGCCGGGATTACTGTGGAGGTTTGCTTTGAGGTGCCGGCAACCGATGCGGGTTCTCAGGCTGTGATCGTGCTGGCACGGAACGTTTACGTCATTCAGAGCAGCAGTGAAAATTACCAGTGTGGTCTTGAGTTCAAGTTCTTCGCTGAAGGCGAGGATGTACTTGTGAACTACCTGCACGAAAGGGGGGTTGCCGGCTGAAGATTGTGCTATCTGCCGGTTCGGTCTCCGCAAGGCGGTGGCCCAATGAAGTGTGAAGCCGGAATGACTATCTGATCGTTGCAGTGGCTAATGTGCAATTACTGGATAGTATTGACCTGTTGGGGCGGTTTGACCTCGCAAGCCCAGAGTAGTTTTCCGGTGCCGGCGAGGATTCTGTAGGCACTGAATATGAGATCATTCAGGCCGTTTATGTAGTTGATGCTTGCCTGGAATACCTCGTTCTCCTGGTCGAGTAAATCAAGCAGGGTGCGTTGGCCAATGTTGAACTGCTTGCGGAAGACCACTAATGCCTGTTTGCTCGCATCTTCGTAAACCTTGAAGTGTTCAAGCTGGGTTTTTGCTGTCTCGTAGGCGTTCCACGAGAGCTGGATCTCTTCAACGACCTGTCGATAGGTGCGTTCATGAAACTCCCGCGCCTGCCGGAGTTTAAAGACGCTCTCCTTGCGTTTTGCAGTGTCGCTGCCGCCGGTGAGTTTGTACTGTCCCCGCACCATCACTTCCGCATCATTGTTGGAACCCCGTACACCATCAAGATTGTCGTTATTGGAACCCTTTATCTCGAGGTCTATCCTTGGGAAAAACAATGCGTTCGCTGCTGAATGCTGCTGTCGTGCAGCCTCGATACCGGCATCGGCGGACTTGAGCCTGGGGTGATTCTCCACGGCGATAGCAGTTGCCTCGTCGAGTGTCGCGGGTAACAGATGCGCCGGGGGTGCCGGTTCGGCCAGATTGGCCGGGTCATGACCGACGATATTCCTGAATGTGGCTCGTGCATCCCTCAAGCGGTTTTGCTCTGCCATGAGATTGGTCCGGGCCAGGGCAAGACGCCCCAGCGACTGCTGGACATCTGCCTTGCTGCTCACGCCGCGTTCGTCGCGCTTGACAATGCGGTCATAGGTTTCCTGATGGCTCTTCAGGTTTTCGGTTGCCAACTGGACGAGTTTTTGTTCGCTGATAAAATTCAGGTAGGCCTCTACCGCCTTGAGACCGACAGCTTCAGCAGTCGCGAAGGTATCGTAGGCCTGTGAGTTCACACGTGCGCGCTGTCGTCCGAATTCGCTCTTCGTTCCAAAACCATCAAACAGCAACTGCCTGATCCTGATTTCAGCCTCCTGCCGGTTTAAATTCCTGGAACCGTCGCCGGCAGTTCGTGTCGTTGGATTGTCACTGGTTTCCCGGCCGGCCCCGGCGCTGATGTCAACCTGTGGAAAGAAACCACCTCTGGCTTGTTCCATCTGTTGTTCGACAGAATCCCGTTCGCTGCCGGCTATCAGTATGTCCGGATTGGATTCGATGGTTTCCCTTACTGTGTCTGCAAGGGATACGGCGAATGCATCGCCACCCAGCGTCAACCCGAGTAATTGAGGAATTATCCAGCGCCATATTCGCATGGTCATGCAAAACTCATTCGTGTCTCATTAAGCAATACCCTGATCATGTCCCTGGCCTCCGTGCCATTTTTGAGAACAGTACCTATATATCCAATTGGATTCAATATGTTGCACTGGGAAGATTCAACTTTGTATTGCAGCGGGTAATTTGTGCTGGTTTTACGAAGACTTTGGAGGGCGTGTGGTGAATACCTGTCCATACAGCAATCTGTGTCTGGAAAAGTCAGCTGAAATACGGTGCCTGTAAACAGATACCGTGAATTGCACGCTATTTCTACTGTCACCATTTATGATCCCCTGCATATAACGGCCGTAACGATGGATAAGTAAAGTTGTGTATGTGGTATTTCCCGAAGGCCATAACCTCTTTTCAGGTCGGCAGCATTACAGAATGCTGTGCTGTGAGTGTGCTCAACAAATCGTTCCAGTCACCCGCTCACCAATGGGGCGTGATAGCGGAGAGCAGTGGGGCTTGATCGCCTCAACACCCAAAATCCGGACGCTGACGAGTAAGTGATGATGCAGAAATCACAGGTCGCTGTCAGGGCTGAAATATCCAGGAGCCGATGCAAGAAATGCGCCTAGCATTCTAGTCCTGTTCATCATGGAGTGAGGCATGATTCATGAAATAAGAATTCCAGCAGCGATGATGAATCGCCACGGAAGCACGCGGAATGTCACGAAAATAAACAATGCATCCTGTGTGTGGCGAATTGATGTTCAGGCGACAGCGTGTAGTTGGAAAAGTCCATGGCAATGAGATTTCCATCGGAATTGCTTGAGGGTGGCACGGCGGATCACGGTTTTGCCACGGATTTCTGACGTTGCATCACCGTCAAGCGACGTGTGGACGCGATGGGCGTTGTAATACTGTCTGAATGCTTCCAGTTTTCATTCCAAGTCACTGGCATTCCAGAAGAGCATTTGATCAAGGTGCTCACGACGAATGGTCCCGATCAGCCGTTCGACGAAGAGATGCGATAGCGGTGTATACGGGACGGTCTTGATCTCATCGGCACCAAGAATCTTCATATTCGCATGCTATTGGTGATACAGAAATAGTGGATCGTTAACAGAGCTGAGATATTTTTGGGAACCTCTGGATGAGATAGCGGAGTTGAACATGCGACAAAGGGCGATACCGTCGACATCACCGGCATGGATACTAAAGCCGATGATGCGCGGAGTGAACTGATACATAATCACGAGCACCCAACGGCTTTTCAAAAGAATGGATTCGCACCGGAACAGGTCAATGCTCCAGAGGCTATCCTTGCCGTGCCCAGGGAAAGTCAGCCATGACGGTCCACCGCCATCGAAACCAGGCCGGTAGTGTGCAGCGAGGACACGTCTAATGACATCTCTATATGTTAATTCCAAAGGCTTTATTGATCTGCTGTGCGATCCGTGGGCAGCCAAACCGTGGGTTACGTTGCTTCATTTTGACAATGGCCTGCATGAGTTCCTGTGATGGACCTTTGGGGCCGGGTTTTGTTTACTGCCAGTATCTTCCTTCGTATCATTCGCGCCATGTAAACACACCGATGCCATTCGAGAACTGCGCGGAATTCGAAGACACGGTCCTCAGGGTCGCGGATTTCGAACACCGGCTCGATGCGCTGCTTTACTGGCGGATCAGGGAACGCTTCGAGGCGCACCTCGGTGGAAAGGGGGCACGCTTCCTGATGCCGGTGCACGTGGACCTGTTACAGAAGGTTGGTGACTGAATTTAATGAGGCCGAATACGATGGTGGCTTGTTTACCAAAGCTGTCTCATAATCCCTCGCGAACCGCGTTGCTGCCCGAAAGGTGTGCATTGCCGCTCCCGACATGGACCAGGCCAGTCTCTCGACCCGGGCTATGTGCGTAAAAATGGTCTATCCTTCTCCTGCCTCCCGCAGCGATGTACAGGAAGTCCGAGTGTCGCGAAGCACAGGGAGAAGGTGAGACCGCGTAGCGGTCGAGAGGCTGGCCTGGGCTATGCGCGAGAGCGACCACTTGTACGTCCCTGTACATCTCGAGGTACACTGCACGGCACGGTACTTGATGTACGGGCAAGCCGGGCAACACAGCAAGCGCGTATAGTCGGGTACACTCTTTTGGGGAACGGGCAATTCGCTTCCTGGCATAGTTGCAGCTCGTTCATGTAGCACCGGCTGCACCAAGCCCACTGCGCCCGCCGTGCTTTTCAGTTCCGGATTGCCCATGCCGGATAACGCCCGGTAAAGGCTTTCCCTGTTCAGGCCGGTCGCTTCTAGCAGCATGTGCTCTGTTTCGTAAGGGCTTTTTGTAACGCGTGAGGTGAGGTTTCAACCGGGCCGGAGATTCGGGATAATCCCGTTCACATAAAACGAGCACGGGACACAGGAGCTGCATGGAAAACGAAGATCGGAATACAGGCGCTAACAGGCGGCCGGGGGCCAGGACCTGGGTTCTGATGGCGCTGGTCGCTCTTATCACCGTTATCGCCGTCTTGGTGGTGCCGGTGGACGACAAGGATGCGCCGACATCCCTGCCTGAACTGCCGTCTGCCCCGGGCACAGAGGAACTGCCGCAACAGCCTTTCGGCCCAGACGTATCCGGAACGCTCGAGTCATCGTCCGGCGCGCAACAGCCATCCGCCACGGGCACATCCAGGTCACTTGATCTGCCGTTGCCGCCGGGTGGTGTTGCCACCGTCACTGGCGGGGGCGAGGGAGCGCGCACCTTCCTGTACAGATTGCAAGCCAGCGGCGCTGAGCCTGATCCGGAGGTGGTCTTTGCCGAGGCAGAACGCTTGCAGGGCAGGGGTGAGCTGGAAGACGCCTACCTGCTATACCGTTATGCGGCCCGTCATGGCCACACGCAGGCGGCCATCAAGCTCGGCACGGAGGCAGATCCGGCCTATCACTCGGCAGCTGACAGTTACCTTCCGGAGCCGGTGCCCGGCCAGGCCCGCAAGTGGTACAGCATGGCCGCTGCCGCCGGCGACGTGGAAGCCGGTCAGCGTCTGGAGGACCTGCGTGTACGTCTGGAGCGTGATGCAGCCGCCGGGGATGAGCAGGCACAGCGACTGCTGCTACAGTGGCGATGATCAGCCGGGAGAGGGTGACGATGAGGAACACATTGCTTGTGCTGGTGATGGCCATGCTGGCCTGCCAGGCAGTGACCGCCATGGGGGCGGGGAGCGCTGACAGGCCGCTGCTGATGACGGGCAAACACAGTCTGTACCAGCGCGTACTGTCCGTGCCCGGTGCCCGGCTCGCCGACAGGCCAGGCGGCACGGCGGACAAGCCGGTCGTGCCCTTCACCGCCTTCTATGTCTATGCCCGCGAGCAGCAGGGCGGCAGGGAATGGATCGAGGTCGGCACGAACCGCTACGGCAGCCGCGCGGGATGGCTGCGCGGTTCAGAATCCATCGAATGGAACCATGGGCTTACGGCCGCATTCGAGGACCCGGCCGGACACGACCGGGTGCTGCTGTTCAGGGATAGCGATTCCCTGCGCCGGATTGCCGAGCAGAACGACCTGAATACCTACCAGCGGCTGTACGACGAGGCGGTAAAGGGACAACTTTCCGATGATTCGCCCGTGGTCGCCATCCAGCCGGCTGGCCACCTCGATATCCGGGAGGATTTCTACCTCGTGCCGATTCAACGCTACGAGGACGTCTATCTTGGCAGCGTGAAGGCACGCCTGCTGCAGGTCTCCAGCGTGCCACTGGCCGCCGAGGACGCCGGCGCCGTCAGGCGGGGCTACACGGCGGGCCTGGTGTTTGTCATCGACTCCACCCTGTCGATGCAGCCCTACCTCGAGCGTACCCGCAAGGCGGTGACCACCATCTTCGATACCCTGGCTAAGGCCGACCTGCTCGGTCAAATGAACTTCGGCCTGGTGGCCTACCGCGACAACGTCGCCGCTGCTCCCGGGCTGGACTACCTGGTGCGAACCTATGTCGACCTCGACGAGGGACGCGATGCCGACGGTTTTCTCTCCCGCCTGAAAACGCTGCGCGATGCCAGCGTGTCGAGCCGGGATTTCACCGAGGATGCCTATGCCGGAGTGAAGCAGGCGATCGAGGGGATCGACTGGGCGGGTCACGATGCCCGCTATATCGTGCTGGTGACCGATGCCGGAGCGCGAGATGCCGATGACCCGCTGTCCAGTACGGCCCTGGACGCCGAACACCTGCGGCAACTGGCACAGGAGAAGGGGATTGCCATTTTCGTGCTGCACCTGCTGACAGGCGCCACCATGGCGGATCACGCGGCGGATGCCGCGCAATATCGACGGCTGGCGGACTTCCCGGGTGTCGGCAGCCTGTACTACGGCGTACCCACCGGCGATGTCAACGAATTCGGCCGGGTGCTGGATGCGCTGGCAGGCCAGATCACCGGGCAGGTACGGATAGCCGCCACGAACCGGCCGGCGCCGGTTCCGGCACCGGCCAGCGACAATGCGCAACTCGCCGAGCTGCAGGAGCGGGTGGTAAAGCTGGGCTATGCGCTGCGCATGCGCTACCTGCGCAAGACCACCGATGGCAAGCTGCCCACCATGTTCGATGCCTGGCTGCTGGACCGTGACTTCCGCAATCCGCAACGCAACTCCCTGGACGTGCGGGTGCTGCTCAGCCGTGACCAGCTCTCGGACCTGAGTGATGTGCTTATGCGGGTGCTCGAGGCGGCGGAAGAGGGCCTGCTGTCACCGCAGAACTTCCTCAGCGAACTGCAGAGCCTCGCTGCGACCGCCACGCGCGATCCCGAGCGCCTGGGTGCGACGACGGCTACCACGGCGGGCGCGGGTGGCAGCCTGGCGGACCTGGGTTTCATGCGCGAGTACATCGAGGACCTCCCCTATACCGGTGAGGTGATGGGCATGTCGCTGGCTGACTGGCAAAGCTGGTCGACGCAAGAGCAGATCGCCTTCCTCAATCGCCTGGAGGACAAGGTCAGCTATTACCGCGCCCTGCACGATCATACCGATCTCTGGATCAGTCTGGATGGTGGGCCGGTCAGCGGTGACTCGGTCTACCCGATCAAACTGGAACAGTTGCCCTGATGCCGTGGCCCCTGCAGGCTGTGAAGAGGGTGCATGAGGCGGTGAGCGAACCCCAGCGCAGCACCATCTACCTGTTGCACGATGTGGTTAAGGACCGCACGTCCCGGGGAGTGGGATTCCGCCTCCGGGTGCCGCGTCTGCGGATCAACCAGGGCGAGCAGATCGCCCTGATCGGTGAGTCGGGCAGCGGCAAGTCGACCCTGCTGGACATGCTGGCCTTCGTTCTGCAGCCATCCTCGGCGGGCGCCTTTCGTTTCCGTCCGGGAGAGGACGGGAATCCCGTCGATGTGGTCGATTGCTGGCAGCGTGCCAGGCAGGACAAGCTGGGTGACCTGCGCAAGCGTCATATCGGATACGTGATGCAGACCGGTGGCCTGCTGCCCTTCCTGTCGGTACGCGACAATATCAGCCTCAGTCGCAATGTGCTTGGCATGAAACGTGACGGGACGGTGGAACACCTCGCCGAGATGCTGGGCATCGCCAGCCAGTTGAAGAAACTGCCGGCTGATCTGTCCACGGGCGAGCGCCAGCGCGTGGCCATCGGCCGCGCGCTGGCGCACCGGCCCGACATCGTGATCGCCGACGAGCCAACCGCCTCGCTGGATCCGTTTGCCGCGGAAAAGGCCATGTCACTGTTTCTCTCGGTGGCACAGGAGTTCAATTCGACGGTGATCCTCGCCAGCCATGCCTGGCGCAACGTCAAGGAGCTCGGGCTGCGGCGGCTGTCCCACCGCACCACACATTCAAAGGACAGCAAGCTGACAGAAACGGTGGTCAGCGGCTAGGAGCCTGTCTGAGTGATGCAGATACATGGACAGGCTGAACCACAGATGAAGACACAAGACTCAAACCGTTCTGTAAACCTGTCCTCGTTCCGGGCGTGCATCATGCAACAGTCCCTCCCGGCCATCCGCGCTGTGTCATGATCAAAAACAAGTTCAGGATCCTGCGACTGGCGAGCCGGGACTACCTCCACGAGTGGCAGATGTCGGTGTGTTTTGTGCTCGGGCTGGCGGCGGTGCTTGGCCCCATGCTGGTACTCTTCGGTCTCAAGTTCGGCATCGTCGGTGCGATGATGGACAACCTGATCGAAGACCCGGTCAACCGCGAAATCCGCCCCGTGGGGAGCGGGCGTTTCGAGCAGAAATGGCTGGATAATGTACGCGGCAAGCCCGAGGTCGTATTCCTGGCGCCGCGTACACGCAGCATCGCGGCGACCATCGAACTCTCCAGTCAGCAGGTATCCCGCATCGTGCCGGTGGAGCTGATCGCCTCCGGCAGCGGTGACCCGCTGCTTGCATCGGGTGCTCCGTTGCCGGAGGGATTCGACCGGGTGGTGCTCTCGCGCAACAGCGCTGACAAGCTGGCCGTCAGTGCGGGTGACGTGCTGGATGGCAGTCTTGCCCGGCGCTTCCAGGGTCAGCTGGAACGCGTACACCTGCCCCTGACAGTCGCGGCCATTGCCCCGGAGGGAGCGTTTGCGCGCGATGGTGCCTTTGTCTCGGTAAAGTTGCTGGAGGCACTGGAGGATTTTCGCGACGGACGGGCGGTACCCGAACTCGACTGGGGCGGCCTGCCCGCTGACGTCCAGCGCAGTTATCCGGGCTTCCGGCTCTATGCGCGTTCCATTCATGACGTGGTGGGCTTGCGCGATGGATTCGCCGCCATTGGCGTCGAGGTGCATACACGGGCGGCAGAAATCGAAACGGTGCAGCGCATGAACCGCAACCTGACCGCCATCTACTGGGCCATTGCGGCGATCGGCCTGGTGGGATTCTCGCTGTCACTGGGTGCCAGTCTCTGGGCCAATGTCGAACGCAAACGGAAGCAGCTGTCGATTCTGCGGCTGGTGGGATTCCGCACCCGGGACATTGTATGGTTTCCGATGGTGCAGTCGCTGTTCACCGCCATGCTGGGCTGGGCGCTGGCTGTGGCTATCTACTACGCAACGGCAGTGGTTATCAATGGCATGATGTCTGATCAACTGGAGGCGGGCCAGCAGGTCTGCCGGATGTTGCATATTCACTATCTCATTGCCCTGGCACTGACCTGCAGTGCCGCAGTGATTGCGGCGGGCCTGGCGGGTACGCGCTCGGCGCGTATCGAACCCTCCGAAGGCCTGCGCGAAATCTAGCGATGCTGCGGCAGGAGTGCAGGAAAATGTGGTCTGTCTCCAATTTACCTTATTGCGGACGCGCAATAGACCGAGACGGCTGAAGTCGCCAGGTGCTAGAATGACGTCACACTGCCCTTGACGGTTTTCGCAGCCCTTCGTATCCGAAGCCTGATCGATTCGCATGACCCAGAACCCTGTTCGCATCCGCGAAATTCCCTATAACTACACCTCGTTCTCTGATCGCGAGATCGTGATCCGCTATCTCGGTGTGGATATGTGGGAGGTGCTCAACGAATTGCGTAGTTCGCGCAAGACGGGTCGCTCGGCACGCATGCTGTTCGAAGTGCTGGGCGACATGTGGGTCATCGACCGGAATCCCTATATCCAGGACGATCTCCTCGACAACAGGAAGCGCTGGGGATCCCTGGTGCACGCGCTGCATCACCGGCTGGACCAGATCGTCGCGCGCGCCGAAGACAATGCAAAGGCGCTCGAACTGGTCGCACGGGCGCGCAATGTGGTCCAGCGTTTCGAGTCCTGGTTTCCGCAGGCACATGAGTTGCGCCGGCGTATCCGCCGCCGCCTGGGGCGGGTCACCCGCGCCGACAATATCGATTTCGGCGGCCTGGCGCGGGTTTCGCACGCAACCGATGCCACCGACTGGCGTGTCGAAATGCCGTTCGTCGTCGTGAGTCCGGATACGGAAGACGAGGTCTGTTCGGTAGTTGCTGCCTGCATCGAGCTGGACCTGACCATTATCCCGCGTGGTGGCGGAACCGGTTATACCGGCAGTGCCGTCCCGCTATCCGGCAACAGTGCAGTGATCAATACCGAAAAGCTCGAGGCCCTGGGCCAGATCGAGCTGCGCCGTTTCGAAGGCGTCGACCACGAAGTCGCCACGGTGCGCACCGGCGCCGGGGTGATCACCCGCCGCGTCGCCGAGAGGGCCGAGGCGGCCGGGTACGTGTTTGCGGTCGACCCGACCTCGCAGGATGCCTCCACCATCGGCGGCAATGTGTCCATGAATGCCGGTGGCAAGAAGGCCGTGCTCTGGGGTACCGCGCTTGACAATCTGGTGTCCTGGCGCATGGTAACGCCGCAGGCACAGTGGCTGGAGGTCGAGCGCCTCAACCACAATCTCGGCAAGATCCACGATCAGGCGACAGTAACCTTCCGCATCACCCGCTATGAGCGCGACGGACACACGCCCATCGGCGAACCCGAGCTGATGCAGATGCCCGGCGCCTCGCTACGCAAACAGGGACTGGGCAAGGATGTCACCGACAAGTTCCTCGGCGGCCTGCCCGGGATCCAGAAGGAAGGCTGCGATGGTCTGATTACCTCGGCGGTGTTCGTACTGCATCGCATGCCGGCGTTCACCCGTACCCTGTGTCTGGAATTCTTCGGCAGCGACCTGCGCCGCGCAGTCCCGGCTATTATCGAAACCAAGGATTACCTGGATGCGCGCGAAGATGTATTGCTGTCCGGCCTGGAGCATCTCGACGAGCGTTACATCAAGGCGGTGAACTACAGCGCCAAGGCGCCACGGCGCGAGTTGCCGAAAATGCTGTTACTGGTCGATGTGTCGGGCGACAACGAGGACGCCGTGGCCGATGCCTGTTCCGTTGTCGTGCGCATGGCCAATGCGCGCGGTGCCGAGGGTTTTATCGCCGTCAGCCCCGAGGCGCGCCGGCGTTTCTGGCTGGACCGTGCCCGTACTGCCGCCATCGCTGCGCATACCAATGCCTTCAAGATCAACGAGGACGTGGTGATTCCGCTGGAGCGCCTCGCGGAATACGAGGAAGGGATCGAGCGTATCAACATCGAGCATTCGACGCGCAACAAGCTGGCAGTGATTAATACGGTGCTCGACTATCTCGGCGGTGAAATGCCCGAGCTCCGCGCCGGTATGGAATTCGAGGACAGTGCGGAGAATCGCGCCATCGTCTCCGCCAAGGTCGAGGCGGCGCGCCGCCATCTGCTCAAGGTCACGGAATACTGGCGTACTCTGCTGGAGAATCTCGACCAGGCAGCGGCAACACACGAGACGCTGCTGCCGGAGAGTTTGCGCGGACATGTCCAGCCCGGTGATACCCTGTTGGCCATGCTGCTGCGCCGCGAGTTGCGCATTTCCTACCGGCGCGAGGTGGAGCGCCCCCTGAAGGAGATCTTTGCCGGTCGCGAATGGGATGGTGTCACGGCGCAGCTGGATACGATCCACGGCCGTATCCGTTCCAGCCGTCTGTTCGTGGCCACGCATATGCATGCCGGCGACGGCAATGTGCATACCAACATTCCGGTCAACTCCAACGATTACCAGATGCTGCGTGAAGCGGAACAGATCGTCGATCGCGTGATGGCACTGGCCACCGCGCTGGGCGGCGTCATCTCCGGCGAGCACGGTATCGGGATCACCAAGTTCCGCTACCTGGATGCGGCGGTCATCGATGCATTCACTGCCTACAAGCAGAAGGTCGATCCGCAACATCGCTTCAATGCCGGCAAGCTGCTGGCCGGTTCCGGCCTGGAGAATGCCTATACACCCTCGTTGCGCCTGGTGCAGCAGGAGGCGTTGCTGCTGGAAGAGAGCGAGCTGGGCGATCTCAACGACGACATCCGCAACTGCCTGCGCTGCGGTAAATGCAAACCGGTGTGCAACACGCACATACCGCGCGCGAACCTGTTGTATTCGCCGCGCAACAAGATACTGGCCACCGGTCTGATCATCGAGGCCTTTCTCTACGAGGAGCAGACCCGTCGCGGTGTTTCCATCCGTCATTTCGACGAGATGAACGATGTGGCCGATCATTGCACCATCTGCCACAAGTGTCTCAGTCCCTGCCCGGTCAACATCGACTTCGGTGATGTCTCCATCCGCATGCGCAATATCCTGCGCGCACGCGGCCAGAAACGTTCCAGTCCGATGACCTGGGCGGCCATGGCCTTCCTCAACATCACCGATCCGCGCAGTATAAAACTGGTGCGCAAGGCGATGATCGAGTGGGGTTACAAGGGGCAGCGGCTCGCCTACAGATTCGCCAGGCGTTTGGGAATCGGCACCCGTGGCAGTGTGCCCCGGGCAACCACGGGCGCCATGCCCATCAAGGCGCAGGTCATCAATTTCGTGAAGAAGCCGATGCCCGCTGGCCTGCCGACCCGGACCCTACGTGCGTTGCTGGGGGTCGAGGACAGCAAGCTGGTGCCGATCCTGCGCGACCCGGCCAGGGTCACCGATGAATCCGATGCGGTGTTCTATTTTCCCGGCTGTGGTTCGGAACGGCTGTTCAGCCAGATCGGCCTGGCCACGCTGGCCATGCTCTATGATGTCGGTGCCCAGACCGTACTGCCGCCGGGTTATCTGTGTTGCGGCTATCCGCAGACCTCGGGAGGAGATGCCGAGCGTGGTCGCAGAATGAGCACCGACAACCGGGTCCTGTTCCACCGGGTGGCGAACACGCTGAATTACATGGACATCAAAACCGTGATCGTCTCCTGCGGGACCTGCATGGATCAGCTCATGGGATATGAGTTCGACAAAATATTCCCCGGTTGCCGGCTGCTCGACATTCACGAGTATCTGATGGAAAAGGGTGTCAGCAGCGAGGGCGTGGACACTGTGCAGTACCTGTATCACGACCCCTGTCACACGCCCATGAAGACCTACAGTCCCGTTGCTGTGGCGGCAAAATTGCTCGGGCAGGACGTAACACTGTCGGACCGGTGTTGCGGCGAGGCCGGTACCCTTGCGGTGTCGCGCCCGGATATCTCGACACAGATCCGCTTCCGTAAACAGGAAGAACTCCAGCAGGGGATTAACAGCCTGACCGGCGCTGACCGCGCCGTCGCCGGCAATGTGAAAATACTCACCAGTTGCCCGGCCTGCCAGCAGGGCCTGTCACGCTACGTCAACGATACCGGTCTGGAGTCCGATTACATCGTGGTGGAGCTGGCCAACCGCCTGCTCGGCAAGCAGTGGCAGAACGATTTCACTGAGCGTGTGAAGAACGGTGGTATTGAGCGGGTGCTGCTGTAGACCGCTATCCAGCGGGCAGGCTCTTGGATGTGATGCATGACCACTGTTGCATTGCGAACGGGTGCAGGGCAGGCACCGCCGCGCCCTGTCCTGAAGACAGCGTACGTGACCTGGTGTTTACCGGTATGGCCACTCAGCCGGTTTTAGATTCAATGAATAGGGAGCCTCTGATTCATTCACTCATCGTCATCCCGGCGCATGCCGGGATCCAGATTTTTCAATGACCTGGATGCCGTCCTTCGCCGGCATGACAAATTAATCATAGATTCCATAGGAGTTCGTCATGACAGATTCGACACGTCTCGCCGTCGTCACCGGTGCCTATCGCGGGCTTGGGCTGGAGACCTGCCGGCAGCTCGCCGGAAAGGGTATCCGGGTCATTCTGACGGCGCGTTCGGCCGACAAGGCCGAAGCGGCCGCACGAACATTGCAGACGCAGGGACTGGATGTCATCCCGCAGGCGCTGGATGTCACCGATGCCGATTCCGTGAACGCCCTGGCGCGTTACCTCGAGGAAACGTTCGGGCGTCTGGATATACTGGTGAACAACGCCGGCATTTTTGTCGATGCCTACCCGCCCGATGCAGGCTCCAGCGTGTTCGATGCCGACTTCGAAAGGATACGGCAATCGATGGAGACCAATGCCTATGGCGCGTTCCGTGTCGCGAGTGCGCTGATACCCCTGATGAAAGGCCGGGGTGCGGTGGTCAATGTATCGTCGGGCATGGGCCAGCTGTCGGATATGAACGGCTGCTGCCCGGGGTACCGGCTATCGAAAACGGCGCTGAACGCGGTAACCCGCATTCTCGCCGATGAACTCAAACACACGACCGTCAAGGTCAATTCCGTCTGCCCCGGTTGGGTGCGGACCCACATGGGCGGTGAGGGTGCTGAACGCAGTGTCGAAGAGGGTGCTGCCGGCATCGTCTGGGCAGCGAGCCTTTCCGACGACGGCCCCAGCGGCGGCTTCTTCCGCGACGGCAAGGTGATTCCCTGGTAACGTTGTCAGGTGGCCTGACTGTGGGTGGTGGCGGCGCACGCCGGCGGGTTACGAGCCATGTGATAGACGCCTGCATTGGTTTGCCCGGCATGTTCCAGCGCATTCGCAGAGCGGTTTGCGCGCTCCATAAAGTACGAATGCCAGGATTGCATGATTTTGTTCAGGAAAGCAGCGTTTCGCCGGGCACCCTGAGAATATCTTGCGCATCACCATGCCGAATGCAATCGTCAGGGTGTCTATGGCGAATAGAAAATTATGCCGCCGACTTGAATAGCAGAAATTCACTGCGGAAGTTTTGCGGAGCTCGGTTCCGCATCGTCCTGCATCGTGGTGCACCGATTGCAACGGGCGCTACGGTAAGTCATTGAAATAAAGAGCGTAAAAACGCGCTTTCTGTCCTTTCAATCCGATGATCGTTGTTCGAGCCGAGGGCGACACAGTCGGCCGAGACAACAGCGACGCTGACCCCGAAGGGGCGAGGGTGCAGCCCGAGTAATCCAGCACGCCCCACCATTCATACAAAGACTTATCCCCCTGCTGTTAGATCCGCAACCACTGATTGCGGGACTTTTGCGGGGATTGGCCGCAAATCTATAATTACGCCTATAGAAAATACAATTAGTTGCGAGTCAGTAACTGATTCGAACTGTCGTTTTATGGACAAAAAAATCCGATGTTTGACCTCGAATGTCGCTGAGTGGCGAATTCGGACATACGAAACTGATATCGGAACAACTCCACTGCAATGTTCAGCCTATGGGTTATTACATGTCCTGGCGCTACTATTTTCAGCGGGGAATTGCCGAACGCTCAGGCCTGTCCTTGGCGAATTCCTATTCATGCAACAATTGGCCTCTGGGGGGTGTTTGTGATGAACAAGACAAAACAAGACAAGGCCGATTCGGTGTCGATAGATCCTGTCTGTGGCATGCAGGTTGGTGCTGACAGCAAACACCGGCATATACATAAGGGTACGGAATACCTGTTCTGCAGTGAGTCATGCCACGATAAATTTATTACCACACCTGAAATCTATCTGCGTCCGGAGGCACAGGGATCGATGGCGGAGGCCGATGTGGCCGGTTCCTGCCCGGATCATACCTGTGAGATCGACGCGTCGCTTTACACCTGCCCGATGCACCCGGAGATACAACAGACAGGACCGGGTGCCTGTCCCAAGTGCGGGATGGCGCTGGAGCCAATGACGGTACCACTGGCGGCTACGCGGACTGAGTTTACCTGTCCGATGCACCCGGAAATTGTTCAGGATCATCCTGGCAGTTGCCCGAAGTGCGGCATGGCGCTGGAGCCACGCACCGTACAGGTGGAAGAGGATACCAGTGAACTCGATGACATGACGCGGCGCTTTCGGGTGAGCAGCCTGCTCGCCATCCCCGTGTTTCTGCTGGCGATGATTGCAGACCTGGCGCCGTCACTCCTGCCGGACGGCCTGAGCATGCAGGCCGTGCAATGGACTCAATTTGTGCTAGCCACTCCGGTCGTGATCTGGGGCGGCTGGCCGTTTTTTGTGCGTGGTGTTAAATCTGTTATCACCTGGAATCTGAATATGTTCACGCTGATTGGCCTGGGCGTCTCCGTCGCCTGGACCTACAGCACGGTTGCATTGCTGTTTCCGAGGATCTTTCCGGCGCTTATGCAAATGGAAGGCGGGCGCGTGGATGTCTACTTCGAGGCGGCAGCCGTCATCACCGCACTGGTGCTGCTGGGACAGGTCCTGGAATTACGGGCCCGCAGTCAGACCAACGCTGCCATCAAGATGTTGCTTGGCCTGGTGCCCAACAGTGCACGCATCGTGCGTGACAACGGTTCCGTGGAAGACATCCCGCTGGAACAGGTACAACCCGGTAACATACTGCGCGTACGTCCCGGTGAAAAGATACCGGTGGACGGCGTGGCCACTGAAGGTCACACCTCGGTGGATGAGTCGATGGTGACCGGTGAATCGATTCCGGTGGAAAAGAGTGCCGGTGACAAGCTGATTGGCGCGACCGTAAACGGCACCGGCAGCCTGCTGATGCGTGCCGAGAAGGTCGGCGCCGATACCCTTCTGGCGCAGATCGTACGCATGGTCAGCGAGGCACAAAGATCGCGCGCACCGATTCAGAAACTGGTGGATATTGTGGCCGGTTATTTCGTGCCTGCGGTAGTCATGATCGCCCTCATAACACTGGTGGTGTGGGGCCTCTGGGGCCCGGAGCCGCGTCTGGCACATGCCATCGTGAATGCCGTTGCCGTGCTGATCATTGCCTGTCCCTGCGCACTCGGACTGGCAACACCCATGTCGATCATGGTCGGCACCGGCAAGGGCGCGACGCTGGGGGTGCTGATTAAGAATGCCGAGGCACTGGAGATCATGGAGAAGGTCGACACCGATTGTGATTGACAAGACCGGCACCCTGACAGAGGGGAAACCAACACTGGTCGCGGTACAGCCAGCCACCGGGTTTACCGAGGATGACGTGCTGCAGCTTGGCGGCCAGCCTGGAACGCGCCAGTGAACATCCGCTCGCCGAGGCCATTGTGCGAGGTGCGGAAGACCGGAACATGACCCTGAGTCAGACAGATGACTTTGAATCTGTAACCGGCAAGGGTGTGACAGGGAAAGTCAGCGGGCGAATGGTGGCGCTGGGCAATATCAGGCTGCTGGAAAGCCTGTCCATCGACCCGGGTGAACTGCCACGCCTGGCGGAGGCCGGGCGTGCGGAGGGTCAGACCGTTATGTTTGTGGCCATCGACGGTCGTGCTGCCGGGCTGATCGGCGTGGCGGACCCCATCAAGGACTCCACGGCCGAGGCCATCCGCGATTTGCACGCAGAAGGTGTCAAGGTAGTCATGCTGACCGGCGACAGCCGCACCACGGCCGAGGCGGTTGCACGCAAGCTCAATATCGACCGGGTCGAAGCAGAAGTCCTGCCGGATCAGAAGGCGGAGATCGTCAGGCAACTGCAGGCCGAGGGACGCATTGTTGCCATGGCCGGCGACGGAATCAACGACGCGCCGGCGCTGGCCCAGGCACACGTCGGCATCGCCATGGGAACCGGTACCGATGTCGCCATGGAAAGCGCGGGCGTCACCCTGGTCAAGGGCGACCTGCGCGGCATCGTACGGGCGCGGCGCTTGAGTCGCATGGTGATGCGCAATATCCGCCAGAACCTGTTCTTCGCCTTTATCTATAACTCACTGGGCGTACCGGTTGCCGCCGGTGTGCTTTACCCGGTGTTCGGCCTGCTGTTGTCGCCCATCATTGCCGCAGCCGCGATGAGTTTCAGTTCGGTATCCGTGATCGCCAATTCATTGCGCCTGCGCAGGGCACGTATCTGACGACGTCCGGGAGGTGAATCATGCCTGGGACAGACGTCGGATGGGGGTTTGACATGGGGTTAGGCATGTGGGTGTTCTGGATACTGCTGATCGTGATCATCGTGGTCCTGGTCAAGGTGATCAGCCCTGGTTCCGTATCACGGTAATCATCCTCAAAAAACAGCTGATCCCGAAGGTAGGGATTAAGCCACGATGAGCCAGCTTCTGTGTCGGGGGGTGATTGCCGTGGCAGCACCTGGCTCATCGCGGCTCCACCGGGTGATGACTGGGTGTGTGCGGCGACGTGTGCGGCGGCCGGTGCGGCATCTGCTCGAAATCGTCCGGGTCGGTCCCCAGGCGACGGTCGGTCACCAGCCGGTAGAACAGCGGGATGAAGAAGATCGCCAGGAAGGTTGCCGCCAGCATGCCGCCCGGCGACACCGGTACCGACAGCGTGGCGCGCCCCGGCGCCGGCACCGGTCGAAATCGCCAGCGGCATGACGCCGAGGATGAACGCCAGCGAGGTCATCAGGATCGGTCTGAAGCGCAGCCGCGCCGCCTCCATGGCCGCGGCGCTGGCGGAATAGCCTTCACTCTTTTTGAGCACGGCGTATTCGACAATCAGGATGGCGTTTTTCGCCGCCAGTCCGAGCAATGTCACCAGACCGATCTGGAAATAGACGTCGTTGTTGAGACCGCGCAGCCAGACGGCGGCCAGCGCACCGAAGGTGCCGAACGGCAGGGCCAGCTGCACGGCGATCGGCAGCGACCACTTTTCGTACTGCGCGGCAAGGATCAGGAACACCATCAGCACCGCCAGACCCAGGGCGAGGCCGGAGGTGCCGCTGGAACGTTTTTCCTGGAACGAGGCGGAGCTCCAGTCGTAGCTGAAGTCTTCGGACAGGGTGCGATCGGCGATCGCTCGACGATTGCCAGTGCCTGGCCGGAACTGATGCCGGGCGCCGAATTGCCAAAGATCTTCACCGCCGGCAGGTTGTTGAAGCGATCCAGCGTTTCCGGACCCGAGGTGTACTCGACATTGGCGAGTGCCGCGAGCGGTACCATGGGTACCGTCCTGTGCCGGCACGTACAGCGCGCCGATATCCTCCGGCCTGACGCGATAGGCCGGGTCGGCCGACATCAGCACCTGCCAGGTGCGGCCGAACTTGTTGAAGTCGTTGACATAGAAAGTGCCCAGCGTGGCCGCGACCGTGTTGAACAGCGCGTCGATGTCGACGCCGAGCAGCTTCGCCCTGTCGCGGTCGACGTCGACATACAGCTGCGGCACCCGCGAGCGCCACAGCGTTAGCGGCTGGACAATGCGCGGGTCCTTGCGCAGTTCGGCAAGCAGTTGTTCACTGGCGGCGGCGAGGCCTTTGGCCCGCCTTCGCCGCGGTTCTGCACGTACAGCTCGAAGCCGCCGGCGTTGCCGAGGCCGAAGATCGGCGGCGGACCGAAGGCCAGCACCAGGGCTTCCTGATGCCGGCGGTCTGGCCATGAACAACTCGCCGACCAGTCGCTTGACTGGAGCGCTGGCGCTCGTCCCAGTGCCGGTGCGGCGACGAAGATGGTCGCCGCGCTGTTGCGGAAGCCGCCGCCGAGAAAATCGAGACCGGTGAACGCCACCACGTGCTCGGCATCGGGATCGGAACGCATGACAGCGATCACCTCTTGCGTGACCGCCTCGGTGCGGGCGAGGCTGGAACCGTCCGGCAGGAAGACCGCGCCGATGTAGTAGCCCTGGTCTTCGTCCGGCACCAGCGAGCCCGGTGTGATGTTCCACAGGAACGACCGCCGCGGCGACCATCAACAGGTAGAGTCCGATGGCAAGTACTGTCCGCCGCAGCAGGAAATTGACCCCGGCCAGGTAGCCGCCGGTCACATGCGCAAATCCGCGGTTGAAGGCGGCGAAGAAGCGTCCCGGCTGCCGTCCCTGGTTCCTGAGGATGATCACGGACAGCGCCGGCGTCAGGGTCAGCGCGACGATACCGGAGATCACCACCGCGATCGAGATGGTCACCGCGAATTGCCGGTACAGTTCGCCGGTCAGGCCGCCGAGGAAGGCGATCGGCACGAACACCGCGCACAGCACCAGCACGATGGCGATCACCGGCCCGGTGACCTCGTGCATCGCCTTGATCGCCGCTTCGCGCGCGGCAGCGCTTTTCCTCGTGCATGATGCGCTCGATGTTCTCCAGCACCACGATGGCGTCGTCGACGACGATGCCGATCGACAGCACCATGCCGAACAGGGTGAGGGTGTTGATCGAGTAGCCGAGCAGCTGCAGGCCGGCGAAGGTGCCGATCAGCGATACCGGCACGGCGATCACCGGAATCAGCGTTGCCCGCCAGTTCTGCAGGAACATGTAACACCACCAGCAACACCAGCAGCATCGCTTCGCCCAGCGTCTTGAGCACTTCGCGGATCGATACCTCGACAAAGCGGGTGGTGTCGTAGGGAACGCTGTAGGTCAGGCCATCGGGAAAATCGCTCTGCCAGTCCGGCGACCGTCGCCTTGACTTCGTCGCCCACCGCCAGCGCATTGGCACCCGGCTGCAGGAAGATGCCGACCAGGGTCGCCGGCTTGCCGTTGATAGCGGCCGATGAAGTCGTAGTCCTTCGAGCCGAGCTCGACGCGCGCGACATCCTTCAGGCGCAGCAGCGAGTGCCGTCCGGCTCGGCGCGCACGATGATGTCGCTCGAATTCTTCCGGGGTCGGACAGGCGGCCCTGGCGTGTGATGGTGTAGACCAGCTCCTGTCCCTCGCCGATCGGCGGCTGGCCGATCTTGCCGGCGGCGAACTGCGCGTTCTGCTCGTTGATGGCGCTCGCTGACTTCGGTGGCAGTGACGCCGAGTTGCGCCATGCGGTCCGGCTTCAGCCAGATGCGCATGGCGTAGTCCTTGGCGCCGAAGATCTGCACGTTGGTGGTGCCGGGGATGCGCTTCAGGCGATCCAGCACGTTCAGGGTGACGTAGTTGCTGGTGTAGATGTCGTCGAAGCGGCCGTCCGGCGAGAGGAAGGCGAGCACCTGCAGGAAGGCCGACGAACCCTTCTCGACGGTCACGCCCTGGCGGCGCACTTCTTCCGGCAGGCGTGGCTCGGCCTGCTTGACGCGGTTGTTGACGTTGAGCGCGGCCTGGTCGACGTCGGCGCCGATTTCGAAGGTGACCTGAATCTCCAGCACGCCGTTGGACGCCGAGGTCGAGCTCATGTACATGCAGGTCCTCGACGCCGTTGATCGGCATTTTCCAGCGGTGCGGCGACCGTTTGCTCGAGGATCTGCGCCGAAGCGCCGGGGTAGATCGCCCGCACCGTGACCACCGGCGGTGCGATTTCCGGGTACTGCGCGATCGGCAGGATGCGCATCGACAGCACGCCGGCCAGTACGAGGAAGATCGACATCACCGCCGCGAAGATCGGACGGTCGATAAAGAAGCGCGACAGCACCATCAGGGCGCCTCGTTGTCGATGGTCTGCGTCGTGGCGTCCTGTGCGGGGGGGGTGGTCCCGGCCGGTTGCGGCATGATCGGCATCCCGGGGAAGAATATGCGCGCCGTGCCGTCAGTTACCACCTGGTCGCCCCGGGTGAGACCCGAGCGGATCACCCAGAGTCGTTCGACGCCTTTGGTGCCGGATTTTTCCACCCACTGGCCGACCTCGACCGGCTTTGGCTGCGCGACTGTCATGCCATTCTCACCCTGGCCGGCGACGTAAACGAACTTGCCGCTGGCGTCCTCCTGTACTGCCCGCTGCGGTACCGCCAGGGCGCCGGGAAGGATTGCGCCTTCGATCCGGACCCGCACGAACTGGCCGGGACTGAGCTTCGCGTCAGGGTTTGGCAGTGTTGCCCGAACCGAGAAGGCGCCGGTTTGCGGATCGGTGCGGTAATCATTGAAATCGACCTGTCCGGCCAACGGGTAGGGCGTGCCGTCGGCGAGCCGCACCTCGACCCGGGTCTGATCGGGCGGGGACATGACCAGGCTGCCATCGGCCAGTTGTCGGTCGATGGTCAATCGATCGTTTTCGGCGATGGAGAAATTGACATACAACGGATCGATCTGCGCGAGCCGGGCCAGCGCCCCGGATGTCGGTGACACCAGCGCACCCTCGACCTGCAAGGCGCGTCCGATGTGGCCGGAGATCGGCGCAGTGACGTTGGTGTAGCCGAGTTCGAGCGTTGCCTGTGTCAGTTCCGCATCGGCGACGGCGACGGCGGCGCGGTTGAGATCGCGGTTCGATACGGCATCATCCAGTTCGCGCTGGCTGACGGTCTGTTTGTTGGCGAGTGGTGCGAGACGTTTTACATCGCGTTCGGCCTGAACCAGGCGTGTCCGGGCCTCCGCCAGCGCCGCTTCCGCCGCCTGCTTGCGCGCGGCGAACGGCGCGGCGTCGATGCGGAACAGGGACTGGCCGGCATCGACGCGGCCGCCTTCCTCGAACAGCCGTTGCTCGATCAGTCCGGTGATCTGCGGTCGGATCTCGATTTCGCGCGAAGCTTCCAGTCGGCCGACATACTCGAATTGTACAGGCAGGTCCTGTGGTTGCAGTTCGAGCACGGTGACCTGTTGCGGGGGTGACGCACCGCCGCCTTCCGAGGGTTGTGATTCACTCTTGCCGCAACCGGCCAGTTGCAGTGCGAGAAGGGCGCTCGCCAGGGTTGCCATAACGGCGAAGCTGCGCAGAACTGTCATCATGCCGGAGTCTCCTCGACGGGATTCATCCGGCTCAGTTCCCGGATGCGGTCGTTGCGGTCCACTTGTGTCGCCGCAGGGACGCTGTGAGTTCTGCGCTGCCAAAAACATGGATATCCATCCCGGGTAACCGCTTGAGCCTGTTGGCCTCTTCAGGAAGATTGTACTGTACCATCCGGAAATTCTTCCATGGCACGAAGTGCAGGGCGAATTTCAGCCCAGGCGGAAGGGTGGCAGCGTCTAGACCGTGGCATTGTGTGTTCCATCTGGCGGAAGCTGATGAATCCATGCAGGTATTTTTCGGGACCCGGTTATGCACCGTCCTGCATCGTGGAGCCTTGGTCGAAACAGTAAATTATTGAATAAAAAGGCTTATAAATTGCCTTTCTGTCCTGTTGATCCGATGGTCGCTGGCTCGAGCCGCGGCCGACGCCGTCGGTCGGGACATCGGCATCGCACAAGCGATGCTGACCCCGAAGGAGCTAAGGTGCGGCCCGGGTAATCCAGCACGACCCACCATTTAATCAATATGTTTTGAAGTAGAGCTTCAGATCCTGTTTCTCATGCAGGTGCTATATATACAACCCGTGAAGTCATGAGCTATATGCAGCCGGCCGTTCACCGTCATGAAGCGGATGAGCCGATATGGCCGGTAGTCGCCAATCAGGAACGATGAAGCACGATGCGATAATGTGCCTGCCCGCTCCTTAATCTGGTAATCGCCTCGTTGACGTCATCCATGCTGAATTGCTCGATCACGGGCCTGATGTTGTGGAGTCTGGCGAATTCAAGCATCCTGGCAATGGTTGACGGGCTGCCGACCGGAGAGCCGGATACCGATTTTTGCCCCATGATGAGTGAAAACACATTGATATCGAGTGGTTCCAGGGTGGCACCGACGAAGTGTAAACGGCCGCGGGCATTCAGCGTGCCGAGATAGAGACTCCAGTCCAGCTTGACGTTGACCGTGGAAATGATCAGGTCAAAGCGACCTGCTGCCGCCTCGAGTGTACCCTGATCCCGGGAGTCCAATGTCTGGTGAGCGCCCAGGCCCAGCGCTTCTTTCCTTTTTGCTTCGCTGGAGGTAAATGCCGTCACCTCGCAGCCCCATGCATTGAGAAACTGCAGCGCAAGGTGGCCGAGACCGCCGATGCCGATCACCGCCACCTTGTCGGTGGGTTTGATGTCGAACTGTACCAGCGGATTGAAAACAGTAATCCCGGCGCAGAACAGCGGACCGGCAGATTCCGGTTCAATACCATCCGGAATCGGAACGACACTGTTGGCATCCGCGCGCACCCTGTCGGCAAAACCGCCGTGATGACCGATGATGGTTGGTTGTGCGGTGGTGCACAGGTTCTGGTCGCCGCTCTGACAAAGCGCGCAATCGTTGCAGTAGCCGGCATGCCAGCCCAGCCCCACTCTCTGGCCGACCTGCAGATGTTTAACCTGGTCGCCGACTCTGGCAATACTGCCTACCACTTCGTGCCCGGGCACGACGGGATACTCGGTCATTCCCCACTCGTTGTCGATGACACTCAGATCACTGTGGCAAATCCCGGTGTAGTGAACATCGATTTCGACTTCACGGGATTTCAAATCACCGGGATCGTACTCGAAGGGTTTGAGTTCTCCCCCGGGTTCAAATGCTGCAAAGGCTTTGATCATGATGATTTTCCTCTTGTCGGGATCGATGTTTGAAAAAGATGCCGGTGACGTGATGCCAGTTCACTGGCGCAAGGATATCCGGGTGCATTTTCTGTCTATATATTGAGAGCAACGTGCCCGGGCACCGTTATTTGTAAAGAAACCGTTCAAGGATAGCCCGTACATCGATATTTGCACGCAGGCGTGCTGCCAGCAGGTACAGCCCGCCAAGCTTGCGGTGCAGAAACACGGCATCGGCGGGCGGCGTGTGCCAGTAGCCCTGATCGAGGCTCAGTGCCATTCCGGCGTCGCGTATGCGCACGGCCAGGTCACTGGTGCCAAAGTCAAAGCGGCCGCGCGTGCGGGCCGGCTCGGTGGCCAGAACGAACAGCTCCATGACCGCCGCGTGCTGGTGTGCATGGATATCCTCCCGGAAATAACCGATCGCCTCTGCGCTCTCGGTCATGGCCTTATGGTCCTCGCGCAACGCCGCCTCGAGCAGTCCCCGGTAGGCTGCGATGACTGCGCCGGAATAACGCCTGGTGGCGCCGAAGTCCAGTAAACCGATCTGACGGGTGTCGGCGTTGTACAAATAATTCGCAAAGTTGGGGTCGGTTTGAATCATCCCGAACTCGAAGAGTTCCCGGAAAAACAAATCGAGCAGCAAACCGGTGACGCGATCGCGTGTCGCCCGGGCGGCACTGGCCAGGGACTCGATGGGCTCCCCTTCCAGGAAGTCCATGGCGAGAATGTTTTCCCGGGTGAGGTGCGCCTCGACGCCCGGCACCCGGAACGCCGGTGTATCTTTCAGCCACTCCGAGAAGTGTCGCAAATGCCCGGATTCACGCCGGTAGTCGGCTTCCTCGTGCAGCTGTCGCTTGGCTTCCTGCAGCAGTGGTTTCAGATCCAGTTCGCCGGGTATGAGTCGCGAAATCCTGAGCAGCGTGGCGACATTGTCCACATCGCTGTCGATGCTTTGCCGGATTCCGGGATACTGGATCTTCAGCGCCAGGTGCCGATCGCTTTGCGATACTGCCGCGTGCACCTGGCCGATGGATGCCGCCGCCATCGGCGTAAACGAGAACCGTTTGAACTGTTGCTCCCATCCCTTGCCGTACGCCTGCTGCATCACCGCGACCACCTCGCTCATGGGCATGGGCCTGGCATGGGCGCGCAAGCGGGCGAGCAATTCAGTCAGCTCGGCCGGCAACAGGTTTCCGGCGTCCATGGACAGCAGTTGTCCCACCTTCATGGCCGCACCGCGCAGCTCGGACAGCTTGTCGGCAACGCGACGGACATTCGCGGGCGTCAGCACCAGGTCCGCCGGACGGGGGATATTGCCCTGTGCCGCCTGGCGCAGGCCCTCGGCCAGCATGCCGCCAGCGACTCTGCCGGCCAGCTCGCCCAGGTGTGCCAGGCGCCCGAGCCGGCTGCGGGGCACCGACGATGTCACCACCCTGGCATCATTCACAGTGCGATCGTGTTTTCCGGGCCCGGTTGCCATGTCATCTTCAGTCCGGCCGTGACGCCAGGCGCTTCGGCAGTGCCTGCCTTGTGTCATGCTTCAACCGCATTGTCTGAAAGGCATTCAATGTCGGGTGGCTGAGCCGGGTGACCTGAATACAGTGTCAAGAATAGCGATGAATGTATCCAGGCGTTCAGCGGGCTGGACGGTTTCCAGCAGCACCTGCTTGTCTGCTTCGCTGAGCGGCAATGCCATGCTCATGCTGTTGATCAGTTTCACGGTCGACAGGCGTTCGAGCATTGTCCAGTCGACGTCCAGGCCTTCGGTGCGGAAGTAACCTTGCAGCGTTTTAATCAGGAGACTGTGCGCATTTCTCAGGACATCGCTATCGTCCTTGTAGTCGTCGGCGAAGCGCGACCACCGCGGTACGATCAGTCGATAGCCGCGGGTGGTCGGCAGTTCCTCGCCGAGATCGTAGCGGCACACTCCGACCAGCACCAATTCAATCCGGCCGTCGCTGGTTTCGCGATATTGGGTAATTCGTCCGGCACACCCCGTGCGGCAGAGTTCGACATCGCCTTTTGCGTTCGGATCCGGCTGGATCATGCCGATCATGCGGTGCTTGCTGAGCGCATCGCTGACCATGTTCAGATAGCGCGGTTCGAAGATGTTCAGCGGCAGCTCACTGCCGGGCATCACAATCGCTCCGGGCAGCGGAAAGATCGGCAGGGTGTCGGGTAGTTGATCAAAGGGCACGATAAAGGGACTGTGGCTCATGGTCCTCCTCCTGGGTTGCTTATGACATAACCCGCCGCTGCACCGCTCCGAGGATCCTGCAGCAGCTCACCGGCACAACGGCCGCCGGCTACTGCGCTGGATCGCAATCGACGGGAGCCCGTTGCACCGGTATCCGGCAAGCCAGTCGATACAGGCACGGTTGCGGTAACAGGTTCCAGGGGCCGGCTCGCCGGGCAGTGTCAGTTGATGGAGCCTGTGTTCGGATTGTCCGCCATGTCGTCGTAGATCTTTTTCAGTCCGGACATGGCCTCAGAACCGTGCGTCGGCGTATTCAGGTATTCACGCTTGTTTGCTTCCGATTCGAAGTAGATCTTCAGACTGTTATTACCTTCGCCTTCCACGACGAATGGCGCATTAGCCAGGTCGGTCACATCGTTCAGCGAAATCGGGTCCAGTGTGGTGGTAATCATTGGCAGGTCCTCTCGATCGGGTTTCCGGTTCGGGCTCGTTCGAACCGCAGTATAGTACAAATGTACAATAAATGTACAATTATAAGTAGAACAAAATGTTGACAGGTACAGATATTTGTACAACTATGCAGGTCGGACAGGCCTGACGGAGACAGCCCTATCATGAAATCCAGGTACCACGGACAGCGCGAATTCGAGCACGGACGCATGCCGCGGCTGGGCGTCGTGCTGGTCAATCTGGGTACGCCGGAATCTCCTACACCGGCGGCCTTGCGGCGCTACCTGGGCGAATTTCTCTCCGATCCCCGCGTGGTCGAAATCCCGCGACTGGTCTGGCTGGCAATCCTGCACGGCATCATCCTGCGGGTGCGCCCGAAAAAATCCGCTCGCGCCTATGCCACTGTCTGGACCGAGGCGGGTTCACCGCTGCGCGCCTTTTCCGAGGCGCTCGCGGAGAAGGTGCGTCAGGAGCTGGAACATCTGGTGCCGGGTCCGGTTTCCGTTGCACTTGCCATGCGCTACGGTGAGCCTGCCGTCAACCGCGTGCTCCTCGACATGCAGGCGCAGGGCGTTGAACGGGTAGTGATCGTGCCCTTGTATCCTCAATATTCCGGCGCCACGACCGGCTCGGTTGCCGATGCCGTATTCACGAGCCTGAGCCGCTGGCGCTGGGTGCCCGAGCTGCGCTTCATGGGCGCCTATCACGACGATCCGCGCTATATCCAGGCCATTGCCGATTCGGTCCGTACACACCGGGAAACCCACGGTCCGGGTGACAAGTTACTCATCTCCTTTCATGGCATGCCCGCAGCGACACTGAAAGCCGGGGATCCGTATTTTTGCCACTGCCATAAAACCGCACGCCTGATCGCAGATGAACTCGGTCTCGGGGAACAACAGTGGGAAATGGCCTTTCAATCACGCTTCGGGCGTGCGGCCTGGCTGCAACCCTACGTGGTGGAACGACTCGAGGCCCTGCCTGCAGAAGGGGTCAGGCATCTCACGGTTGTGTGTCCGGGCTTTGCCGCTGACTGCCTGGAGACGCTGGAGGAAATTGCCATGCAGGGACGGGACAGTTTCCTGCAGGCCGGTGGTGAACGTTTTGACTATGTCCCGGCCCTGAATGCCGGGGCGGCGCATGTACAGCTGCAGGCAGCGCGGATCCTGCAGCATGCCTCGGGCTGGCCCGAAACCAGCGCCGGCTTTGACCCCGTGGCGCTGGAGACGGCCCTGTCGACCTCCCGAAAACTGGCGCTGGCCGCCGGTGCCAAAGGCTAGTCGAGGTATCCATCGCCCAACGTCGCCGCGTTGCGGGATGTATACCAAAACCCTGCCGGTCGTGTGGTGCGGCTTTAGTCCAGTCGCGCCCGGCTTAGGAATCGAAATCTGCACGAACTCGGGTCGCGCCGGCTGCCCGGCAGCGATGACGGCGCTGGTTATCCAGCAATCCCTGTGACCGTACCCTGAAGCCGTGCAGGGTCGGATTTAAGGGTACGGTCAACAGCAGCACACTTTATTCGAAATCATTGCTGTCCCGCATACATAGACTGAAAGTACAGTAAGTCCATGAATGAACGCATTGCACGGATCGGTTGAAAGTGACAGGACACGAAAGCTGACGAATTAATCAGAGATTCCCTATACATCACTGCATGAACAGTGCGTCCCTTCTCGGCAAATGCTCCATGCGTTACTCTCGACTCTGGCATGGCCCAGGCCAGCCTCTCGACCCGGGCCGTGCCCGTAATAATGGCTCACCTCCTCCCTGCAGTCGTCTCCCCAACCCTCTCGGCTTTGGCTCCTGCGTCGCACTACCGCCTCGGTAACTGCTCCATGCGTTACTCAACCTCCTACATCCATGTAGTCGTACGTGCATGCAAGCGTCCCGGAGGGAGAGGGAGTATGCGGGACAGCAGTATCACCAACGCCTTTTTCTCGCAATCTCGTGATATCTTCTTTGTAGATGCCGGTTCCAGCTATCCTTCAATCACCCGGGTTCGAGCTGTAAGACATGAAACTATTTTCGTTATTGATGCGATCTGTCCCGCTGCTGCTGCTGTTCGGCAGCCAGGCAGCAACGGCTGATTATCCCATTGAGGTGATCCAGCTCAAATCACGCCCGCTGGAGGAAATCCTGCCCGTGATCCGGCCCCTGATCGGTGCGGATGGAACTGCGACCGGCATGGGTAACAGCCTTGTCCTCAAGGCAGCGCCGGCGCAGGTTCGGGAAATCAGAAAACTGCTGCTTGAGATTGACCGGCCGCCCAGGCGCTTGCTGATAACAGTCAGTAAACAGGGTGACAGCGCGCGTGGTTCCTCCGGCTATTCAGCGGGTGCTGATATCAGGACCGGTGACGGACAAATCAGCATCAATTCGCCGGGGCGTGCTGTTGATGACACGCGTGTCCGTCTGCGTATTCATGACTCGAGTGACCAGCGCACGCGTATGTCGGGGCAGCAGGTGCAGGCACTGGAAGGCAGGTCCGCCTTTATCGCCAGTGGTTCACGCATCCCGGTACAGGATGTCGAGCGTTACCATGTGAATGGACATCTGCACGAGCGACAGGTAACACGAATGCAGGATGCAAGCAGCGGCTTCTACGTGGTACCCCGCCTGAACGGCGAGTACGTGACCCTTGAAATCAACCAGCGCGATGACCGTCCCGGCATGCGGCGTGGTGTCATCAGTACGCAGAGTACAGATACGGTGGTGCGCGGCAGGCTTGGCGAGTGGATCAGCCTGGGAGGAGTCAATACCACCAGCAACAGCCGCCAGGGTGGCCTGGGTCGCTCGCAGGCGTCACAGGAATCGGTCGTGCAGCAGATCGAGGTAATGGTGGAATGTCTGGATTGCGCAGGGGATGCGGAACGGCATCGCCAGTTGCAGCCGCCATTGCAGGGATCTGAATAGCATAACAATGATAGGACGTTTGGGGTCGGACCTTTGAGACGTTTGGGACGTTTGGGGTCGGACCTTGCAAACCCCATGAAAACACTCAATATCAGCTTGTGAAAGGGGTTGTTTCCAGGGCTTGGAGCATCCATTTTGGTGCCCAAATATTGCCTATAAGATGTTAGAGAACCGCGCCATGCGGCAGCATTTTTTAACGAGATGTATCCGTTAATCCGCATTTCCTTAAACGCTTCATTTTGACCCCGAAAAATATCCGATAAGGCAGTAGTACGACCGAAACTGACAGTTTGTTTAATATATATCAATAGGTTGGGTAGGTCCGACCCCGACTTCCATTCCATCACGCCGCCTGACAGCGTATAAAGCGCCTATGAAAGTACCGAAAAGATTGCAGCCACTGGTCGACGACGGCCTGGTCGACGAGATTCTCACCCAGTTGATGAGTGGCAAGGAAGCGCAGGTCTATGTGGTTCGCTGTGGCGCGGCGATACGCTGTGCCAAGGTGTACAAGGAAGCGAACCAGCGCAGTTTCAAGCAGGCCGCACAGTATCAGGAAGGGCGCAAGGTCAGAAACAGCCGCCAGGCCCGTGCCATGGGGAAGCGTACCCGCTACGGCCAGAAAGAATCGGAACAGGCCTGGGTAAACGCTGAGGTGGATGCGCTCTATTGTCTGGCCGCTGCCGGTGTGCGGGTGCCCAGGCCCTATGGCTTCGTTGATGGCGTACTGTTGATGGAGCTGGTAACGGACGTCGCCGGCAACGCCGCCCCGCGGCTGAATGAGCTGACCCTGACCGGCGCAGAGGCGCGTGAGTATCACGCCCGGGTTATTGCAGAGATCGTGCGCATGCTCTGCGCGGGCCTCGTGCATGGCGACCTGTCGCCGTTCAATGTGCTGGTTGACGGGGAAGGGCCTGTCATTATCGATCTGCCGCAAGCGGTCAATGCCTCGGCCAATAATAGCGCGGGCATGATGCTGGAGCGGGATGTTGACAATATGGCGATTTATTTCGGCCGTTTTGCCCCGGAGTTACTGGAAACCGACTACGGCATGGAAATCTGGGCGCTGTATGTCAGCGGCAATCTTCAGCCTGATACACCGCTTACCGGGCGCTTTGAGCGCAGCACAGTGGATGCCGATGTGGCACTGGTCATGCAGGTGATTGACGACGCCCGCGAGCAGGAAGCCGAGCGGCGCCAGCGGCAAGCTGGCTGCACGGGACGCAATATAGTGACTCTGCAAATAAACGAGGCCGGGTACATTTCCGGTTGGAGCATACGCTGAAGCCTGCACGGCCTGGCCGAACGAGCGACCTGGCCAGCAGGGCCTGAGCGGTTGAATTGGATATACTGTCCCCTGACGTTCCCTGCCACAGTCCGCCACTCGATACCGTGCCTGATCCAGACCTTTTCATCTCCCTGCTCACCATCGAACTGATGATTCCATGGGCCCGGTCCCTTAAGGACAAGCGCAGTGCCGTGCGCGGCCTGAAGGATCGGCTGCGTTCCCGTTTCAACGCCTCGGTTGCCGAGGTGTCCTATCAGGACAAATGGCAACGGGCGGTCATCGCTGTGTGTATGGTTGGCAGTGACAGACGTCAGCTGGAATCAGACATGACCCGGGTCCGTCAGCTGTGCGAAGAGGCCCAGGACTTGCAGATTGCCGATATGCGTCAGACCTGGTTGTAAACACGAGCACCATAAAAGGGGTCGGATCACTGCTATCCCGTAAACTCCCTCTCCCTTCGGGACGCCTCCATGGACTTACTGTACTTTCAGTCAATCTATGTGGGACAGCAGCGATGCCTGATACATTCTCGAACGTAACTGAAGGGAAATCGACTCATCCCCAAATCATGACGTCTGCTCGGATGAACTACCGCTGGTCGAATGAATTCGACCCTATGGTCTGATTGAGCAGGTCCGGATTCAACCGGCCAACAACCTTGCCATCAGAAGCAATGCGTCTCGTCTGTATTGATGTGTTACCCACTCAATAAGAGGAAAGTCCGGGAAATCAGGGCATCCGGAGTGCCAGATGCCGTTTACCTTACATTCGGATAACACGGCCCGGTATTGCTACCGGGCCGTGTTTGCAGCGGCTCAGTAAGCCGGCGCGTCGGCTTCGTAGCTCAGGCCCAGTCGGCCTGCCTGCTCACGCACGGTGCGGTAGATCTGGTCATCCAGGGAGTCCCTGGCGCCACCGGCGTCCTTCACTTTCCGGTCCAGGTAAGCCGACCGTTCCCGGGTCAGGTCACTGATCTGGCGCTTGAGTTCGTTGCGGCGCTCGGCCGTCTCGCTGATGACTTGCGCCTGTTCCTCCGGGGCCATGGCCTGCAGGGCTGCCGGTAACTTGTCCTTGTCGATGCTGGAAAGATCGACGCGGCCGCTGCTCACTTCATCCACCAGCTCGCCCTCGCCGAGGAAATTGGCGGCACCGCTTTTCGAGGCATTGAACGTCGCCCGTCTCGCGCGTGACTCGACCGATGAGGCTGCATGCAGCTTGTCGGCCGCTTCGCTCTTGCGGCGTTGCTTTTCCTTCTCCGCCGCGCTGCCGTAGTACAGGCGCGTGCCATCCATTTTCGCAGACAGGGTTGCGATTTTCTCGTCGAAGGGGGTGGTGATCGCCACGGCGTTGCCGGTCTGTTCCACCTGGAAATACTGGCCAGCCCCGAGATTCGCGATCTGTTGCCAGGCCGGTGTGGTCTCGCCCGCCTGGCCGCTCTGGATGGCATTGACCACGATGCCTTTCGCCCTGGCCGCCCTGAGCGTGACCGGGTATTTGACATCGTCCTGGTAATCCATGTGCGGCGGCGCGTCACCGACCAGGAACACCACCTTGTAGGTCCCGGCCTGCTGGCTCCAGGACACCTTGTGTATGGCGTCATGCAGCGCCTGGTTCACGCTTTCCGGACCGTCACCGCCGCCGTCGGCCTGAAAATCCATCAGGGTGGCGTACATGGAATCCAGGTCACTGGACAGGTCCACTACCCGGGTGACGTAGGCATCACCACGGTCACGGTAGGCGACCAGCCCCATCCGGATCTCGGGTGCGGATTGGGCCGAGGCCAGGGTGGTGGCGATGGACCAGATCTTTTCCCTGGCGGCCTGGATCAGGCCCCCCATGCTGCCGGTGGTATCCAGAACGAACACCACGTCGATACGGGAACGGTCATTGATCACCGGATCGATAACGTGCGGGTCGGTGGGGCTAATCCCGCCAGCGCTCTGGTAGGCCGGCAGCAGGGCTACCGTGGCGGTGGTAAAGGCAAACAATGCCAGTGCGATGAATTTCGATTTCATTTGAGTATCTCCTTGAAGCTTCAATGGCTGGATGAAAGTTTGCGCACCGCGGTCTCTGCGGCGCGGTACGCGTGTTGAAAGCGGTCTTCGCCTGCCTGTCCGGCCTGACCTGCACCGGGCTTGCGACTGACGCTTTTCGGGATGAAGACGAACAGTGCCTGCACCAGGAAAAAACACCAGATGCCGAGCAATACGCTGCCGGTACGGGTGATCGCCCAGATGCCTGCTGCCAGGCCGAGGCCGTTCAGTCCCAGGTCGGCGAGCGCCGACAGTGCGCTGGAATAGAAGTACAGCGAGCGGATGAGCCAGATCATGCCCAGGTGCACGCACACGTAGAGCAGCAGGGGCGGGTGCGTGAACCAGAGCACGCCTGCGACCAGTAGCCAGGCCGCGGCGGCCGTGACCCGGCCGACACGCTCGGTGCTGCGGCCCAGCAGATAGACGACATAGACGAGACCGATAGCGGCGATCAGCAGGCGCAGCACCGGGACGCCGGGAAACACCGTGTCCAGGGCGGTGTACAGCACGCCGCCGGCCAGGCTGGCGGCAAGCGCGACGGCGACGCCTTCAGGGAAGGTGGGTTGTTTCATGACCGGCTCCTGTGCTGTTTTTCACGCAGAAAGGCCACTTCCACATCCTCCTCGCGGACGGTGATATCCGGAATGGTCCAGTCGTCTTCGGGCCGGGCGCGGGCGTTTTCCCCGGCCAGCAGTTCGGCCTTCTGCCGCATGCTGGCCAGGCGCACCTGGTTTTCCCTGACCCGGGTATTGAGATCATCGAGCGTTTCCTCGAGCGCCTTGCGCTTGCGGGCAAGAATTTTCCCGAAGCGTTGTGCCTCAAGCTTGCGCCTGATGCAGGCGCGGGCGAGGTCGTCATTACCGGCGTCGAAACAGGTGTCGAGTTCCGCTTCAATATCGTGCAGATGACTGTATCAAGATCGGTTGCACGGTTAATGAGCTGTCGCAGTTCATGCTGCAACAGCTTGCTGCGTTGTTCGTCGCGGGCCAGCTCCTCTTCCATTTCGCGGACCGCCTGCCGAAGCAGTACATCGGGTTCCTCGATGCGGTCGAGCACGGCGTGGAAATCGGCCTGGAACAGTCGCGAGACGCGTGTGATAAGTGCCATGGTTGTTACCTCCTGCGGGTTGATCCGAATGTGAATCCAGTCTGGGCGAGCGGGCGGTGAGCTTGTAGACAGGCTTTGGTAAAAGCTGTGGCAGGATATTTACAAAAGATTTACATGCCGGAGATCGGGCGAACTGGTAGGCTTTAAATAGTCATGCACTAGTCGTCGCGACCGCGCGCATGACTGGCGGGTGTAATACCGAGTGATGATATCTAATCGGGCTGCGCATGGCGTGACTCAAGGACGCAAAGGCCGGGACAAACAATTCATGCAACGCAAGCTCCGACTACTGATCGTTGAAGACGAAGAGGCCATCCGTACCGGGCTGATGGATGTCCTTGTCTATCATGGTTACGACGGTGGAGTGCGCGGCCGACGGCCCGGCGGGCCTGGACATGGCGCTGGGCGGGCGCTTCGACCTGGTCCTGCTGGATGTCATGCTGCCGGGCATGGACGGCTTCGAAATCTGCAACCGCATCCGCGCGGAAGATCGCGATCAGCCGGTCATCATGCTGACGGCCAAGAGTACGGATGAGGATATCATCCAGGGTTTGTCGCTGGGCGCTGACGATTATGTGGCCAAGCCGTTTTCGGTTGCGCAACTGGTGCTGCGGGTGCAGGCCGTGCTGCGCCGCTCACGCATCGGCGCCGAACGGGATGCCACCCTCAGGCTGGGTGAAGACGTCGTGGTCGATTGCCGTAATCTCCAGGGTCATGCGGGGCGAGGCGGCATTGTCATTCACCCGCCGCGAGGTGGAGCTGCTGCAGTATCTGCGCATGAATTCGGATCGGCCGGTGTCCCGGGACGAGTTGCTGGCGAAGGTCTGGGGGTATGCGAGGAATCTCGATATAGAAACCCGCACCGTCGATATTCATATCGCGAAGCTGCGGCGCAAGATTGAAACGGACCCGGCACAACCCCGTTACCTGGTCACGGTGCGCGGTGCGGGTTACCGGCTGCTGGCGGAATGACCCGCCACGGTAACAGACCCGCCATGTTCAGCAACCCGCTGACAGGCCTGGACCGGAAAAGACTGCGGCTCTGGCTGGCCGTGTTTTTTCTTGCCCTGGCCATTCCGACCGGGATCCTTGTCTACCAGGCCTACAGCCAGTTGAAGTGGGAGGCGTTTCACCAGTACCGGGTACTGGCAGAAGAACTGGCTGCACGCATCGATGACCGCATCGTTCAGCTGATCAATGCCGAGGAAGCGCGTTCCTTCGCCGATTATGCCTTCCTGAACGTGGCGGGTGATCCGTCCGCCAACTTCCTGCAACGCTCGCCGCTGTCGGCCTGGCCACCCGCGTCATCCGTTCCCGGCCTGGTCGGCTACTTCCAGGTCGACACCCGCGGGGAGTTCACGACGCCGCTGGTGCCGCCGGCGGGAACCGTGATGTCGACCTACGGTATTTCTGCCGGGGAACTGCAACAGCGGCTGGCACTGCAACAGCAAATAGAACAGGTCCTCAGTCGCAACCGGCTGGTGCGGGACAGCAAGTCCGGCAGGGTAATGAGCGGAGAGTCCGTCGCGGATGCATTGCCTGCGAGTGAAGCACGTGTCGACGGCCAGGCGGGTACGGCTGCACCGCTGGTTGCCGGTGACAGGGACGCATGGCAACAGCGCGCCCTGGATGATCGTGCCGTCCCGGGTACGGTGGAAACGGCTGCAGAAGAAGTGCCGGGTCAGGCCGCCTTCGACCGGCTCAACAAGGCCGCCGCGCCCCGTGAGCAGGAGCAGCAACAGCAGGCCGCCGGCGCCCTCGGTCGGGTCGAGGATCTGCAACTGGACTACCGCTACCAGTCCGAATCCGCCGATAAAGCCCGGCGCCAGGACGCGGGCGGGGCGCCCGTCGCCGCCAAACGCGCGCGCAGGGAGCGCAGCGCGTTGCCGGAAGCGGTGGATGAATCCGGCGCCGCGTATTATTCGGGCACGCGCGAGGCCGACGCCCCGGTGCAGTCACGGCTGGAAAGCGCAATTCGCATCCGCACCTTCGAAAGCGAGATCGATCCATTCGAATTCAGCCTGCTCGACAGCGGTCATTTTGTGCTGTTCCGCAAGGTCTGGCGTGACGGCCAGCGTTACATACAGGGCGCATTGATCGAGCAGCAGCCGTTTGTCCATGACCTGATCGAAACAATGTTCCTCGACACGGCCCTGTCAGACATGAGTGACCTGCTGGTTGCGTATCGGGGTGATGTGTTATCGGCCTTCAGCGGGCAGGCGGCGCGGGACTACCTGTCCAGTGGCGAGGCATTGCGCGGAACGCTGCTTTATCAGACACGCCTGTCAGCGCCGCTGGGTGACGTGGAACTGATCCTGAGCATCAACCGGCTGCCGGCGGGTGCCGGTGGCAGGGTCATCAGCTGGCTTGCGGCGATCCTGCTGCTGGTGCTGTGCGGCGGCTTTTACCTGATGTACCGGCTGGGGGCCAGGCAAATCGACCTCACCCGGCAGCAGCAGGATTTCGTCTCCGCCGTCAGTCACGAACTGAAAACCCCGCTCACCTCGATTCGCATGTATGGCGAAATACTGCGCGAGGGCTGGGCCACCGATGAAAAGAAAAAGCTCTACTACGATTACATCTTCGATGAAAGCGAACGCCTGTCTCGCCTGATCGCCAATGTGCTGCAGCTGGCGCGCATGACCCGCAATAACCTGCAGGTTGACACAAAAACACTGACTGTGGCCGAGCTGATGGATGGTATTCAGTCCAGGGTTTCCTCGCAGCTTGAACGTGCGGGTTTCGAGCTGAACATGCACTGCGATCCGGAAGCGGGGCGGGCCAGCATCCAGGCCGATCCGGACGGGTTTATCCAGATCTTCATCAACCTGGTGGACAACGCCATCAAGTTCTCCGCCAGCGCGGAACAGAAGGTCATCGACATCGGCAGCCAGCGACTGCGTGACGGCAGTGTGCAGTTCAGCGTGCGGGATTACGGCCCCGGTGTCCCCGGGGACCAGATGAAAAAGATTTTCAAATTGTTCTACCGTTCGGAAAGCGAACTCACCCGCGAGACCGTCGGCACCGGTATCGGCCTGGCGCTGGTGCACCAGCTGGCCCGGGCCATGGGCGGTCAGGTGGATGTGGTCAACCGCGAACCCGGCGCGGAGTTCCGGGTGACCATCGAATCAGCTGGCAGCGTTTGAGTCGTCTCCGCTACAGTTACACAATCAAAGCGGGTACCCGTTAGCCGTATCCGGTCAATTGTACGGGCAAGTCCCTGATGACTGGCATCCTATGTCTGACTGCCAGCAATTTGTGCGCGCGCCCGGATTTCCAGTGTTCGTACACATGCAAGCCAAGGCGTATCAGTGACCCGTCAGGATCCTGACAGGCCCGTATTCTCGTGGAACCGCACGGCACAGCAGCAGGAATCCGGTTCGTGACGCGGGTACGCCGGACCGCGCCGATGATTTCCCGGATGCCGGCAGGGAGCTGGCCGACATCTCCCGGTGCATGCTGGTCTACACAGTCTTACCGCGTACGGGCAAACCGGTTATATTCAGGGACCATCTCGTACCGACACGCCGGATACTCGCGCCATGCCAAGACTGCTTGCCACGACCCTGTTCACACTCCTGATTGTCCTGCCGGCTCCTGCCCTGTACGCCGCCTCCTTCGAGGAGGACAGCAAGGCGGCCGCGCAGGGGGATGCGGCAAGCCAGTACCGGCTGGCCCAGCGCTACGAAGCGGGCAAGGGTGTTGACCGTGACGTCAGGCAGGCCGCTGACTGGTACCGCAAGGCCGCCTTGCAGGGGTATGCCCGTGCCCAGACCAACCTGGGCAATCTTTACCGGTCGGGGCAGGGTGTCAGCAAGGATTATGACGCGGCGCTGGAATGGTACCGCAAGGCCGCCGCACAGGGAGATACCAAGGCGCAGATCAATCTCGCCATGATGTATGCCCGGGGCATGGGTGTGGACCAGGACGAGGCCGAGGGCCTGAAGTGGTTGCAGCGTGCCGCGGACGCGGGTGATACCCAGGCCATGGTCCAGCTGGGCACCCTGTACCTGCAGGGCAAGGGCGTCGGGAAAGACTACGCGCAGTCCACGCGGTGGTTCCGCAAGGCCGCGGAGAAGGGCGATGTCATCGCCCAGCAAAACCTGGGCCTCGCTTATTCCGCGGGCAAGGGCATCGGTCAGGATTACACGGGAATCCGTCAAATGGCATCGCAAGGCGGCAGAGAAGGGCTATCCGCCTGCCGAGTACAGCATGGGTTTGCGCTATGCCAGAGGCAATGGTGTCGGCAAGGACGATGCTGAAGCGGCAAGCTGGTACCGCAAGGCTGCCGAACACGGGTATCCCGATGCCCAGAACAACCTCGGCATCCTGTATAAAAAAGGCCAGGGTGTCAGCCGGGATTACGCTGAGGCGGTGGACTGGTTCCGTAAGGCCGCGCAACGCGGTCATCCACTGGCACAGTTCAACCTTGGCAAGATGTACGAGCAGGGTCTGGGTGTGAAGCAGGATCACGGGACGGCGCGGGAATGGTATCGCAAGGCGGAAAAAGCCGGGAACAAGGGTGCCGCGAAGGCGTTGAAGTCACTCCAAGGTGTCAAGTGAATCAGGGACAGCGGTAAGCAGGAGCCCTGCACGGGTCGGACCTCGGCAACCCACTGAAATAAATCCAGATAAGACCCTGAAGCGGATTGTTTTCGGGGCGAGGACGCTCATTTCGGCAGCCCTGCCGGTCGGACCTCGGCACCCACTGAGGCCCTGCACGGGTCGGACCTCGGCAACCCACTGAAATAAATCCAGATAAGACCCTGAAGCGGATTGTTTTCGGGGCGAGGACGCTCATTTCGGCACCGGAAACCTGCCGGTATTAACGGATTGTTTAATCGACATCAATAGCCTGGCCAGGTCCGACCCCGGGGCCACTTTTCTTTTATAGCGCCCGAGCAGAGAATCGTTGACGTGTTTCCCACCAAAATGGAGGAGAACGCCATGAAACATCAGCTTCGGATCGGCTTCCTGTATGCGGTGGCTTTGCTTGTCACCATTGCCCCGGGTGTTGCAGGTGCGATCGAGGTGACCAGCCTCGCCGGGCTTGAGGACATATTCGGCCGCTATGCGCCGGGTGGCGACTGCAGTCAACAGCCGCAGATACTCGTTGAACTCGGCGGACTGACCTTCGAGGTCCCTGGTGATACCGTAACAGTGACCAACCCCGAGTACGCCGCCAGTTATGGTGCTCACGATTACGACGGCATCAGCAAGTGGATATTTCCATTCCGCCTCAAAGACGGCTACGCCATCCTGATGACGTTCAACGCCAACGAGCAGCAGGGCGCATTACTCATTGACCCTCAGGACGAGGGCTGGGCCGGCGGGCCGCCGCTAAGCCCGAGGAACAAGGCGCTCGTAGACGGTTCACCGTACGCCCGCTGCGAGTGAGCTGACGGTCCGCCGCGCCGTTGTGCGGCGACGTGGACTCTGGTGCTTCACGATGTGCCGCACCCTGCTGTATACGCGTGCCTTGAAAATCACCTTTTCGCCCGGTCGAGTCGTTCAAAGCCCGGTGAATAAAGGGCTCAGGGTGAGGCACCACCGCTTTTACGGACGGCAGGTAACAGCCCTTCAGGGTATTGATTTCAATGTCGGGGTTCTGTCGCTTGCTGGAACCCTGCGGGGCATTGTGTGATGATTCCGGCCTCGAATTACCTTGCTGATCGTTGCCTCCGGCGTCGTGCCTGCATCGAATGAATCGGGAGACCTGAATGCGCACCAAGATCCTGTTAAAAGAATCTGAAATACCCAGCCATTGGTATAACGTTGTTGCCGACATGCCGAATCCGCCGGCACCGCCGATGGGACCTGACGGCAAGCCGGTCGGACCGGAAGCCCTGCAGGCGATCTTTCCCGATAACATCATCGAGCAGGAGGTCAGCACCGAGCGCTGGATTCCCATTCCGGAAGAAGTGCGCGAGATCCTGCAACTCTGGCGTCCCTCTCCCCTGTACCGTGCACACCGCCTTGAAAAAGCCCTGGGTACGCCGGCCAAGATCTACTACAAGAATGAGACGGTCAGTCCCGCCGGATCGCACAAGCCCAATACCGCTGTCGCACAGGCTTATTACAACAAGGTCGCCGGCATCCGGCGCCTGTCCACCGAGACGGGCGCAGGGCAGTGGGGCTGTGCCCTGGCGCTGGCAGGTCAGCTGTTCGGGATCGAGGTCCGGGTATACATGGTCAAGGTCAGCTATGAACAAAAGCCTTACCGGCGCTCGATGATGCAGACCTGGGGCGCCGAGGTGTTCGCGAGTCCCACCGACATGACCGAATCCGGGCGCAAGATCCTGGCCGAACACCCCGACTCCCCCGGGTCCCTCGGTATCGCCATTTCCGAGGCGGCGGAAGAGGCGGCAGGCCGCAAGGACACCAACTACTCGCTGGGTTCGGTGCTCAATCACGTGCTGTTGCATCAGACCATCATCGGTGAGGAAGCGAAGAAACAGCTGGCCCTGGCGGGTGACTACCCGGATGAGATTTATGCCCCCTGTGGTGGTGGTTCCAATTTCGGCGGCATTGCCTTCCCGTTCTTTGCCGACAAGGCGGCCGGCAGGGACGTGCGCCTGATTGCAGTGGAGCCGACATCCTGCCCGACCCTGACCAAGGGACCGTATGCCTATGATTACGGTGATGCCATTGGCCTGACCCCGCTGCTGAAAATGCACACCCTGGGGCACGATTTCGTGCCGCCGGGCATCCATGCCGGCGGCCTGCGTTACCATGGCGATTCGCCGCTGGTCAGTCAGCTGCATTATGAAGGCCTGGTGGATGCCGTCGCGATACCGCAACTGGAAACGTTCGAGGCCGGTGTGCTCTTCGCGCGCACTGAAGCCATCGTGCCCGCGCCGGAATCCAACCACGCCGTCGCGGCCGTTGTCCGTTCCGCCCGTGAGTGTGCCGGGACCGGTGAACCCAGGACCATCCTCTTCAATCTTTCAGGTCACGGCCACTTCGACATGTCCGCTTACGATCGCTACTTCAGGAACGAGCTGGAAGACTACGAGTTTCCAGCGGAGGCTATCGAGGAGTCCCTCTCGCATCTGCCCGGGATGTTACGAAACAGGTAGAACGAAACACAGGGGCCTGGCCCCTGTTTATTGAATCCCTGCATCTGCTTTTGTTGTGGCGCGTATCAGCACCCGCCCGAATCCTCAGCCTGCAGTGACTTCTGCGTGAAAGGCACCCTGCATTCTATTTACACTTCCCGGTTTTCCGATGAGGCGGCGGATTAAATCGGCCGCATGGGCACATGGATCTGCGCGCATGCTCAACGACCCCTGCTGATTCGCTTGTACACCCCCAGCGCCATGAATATTGCTGTGCAGAATGACAGCAGCGCGACTACAGGACTTTTCACGGCGAATACGACCGGCGTCAACACCAAGCGCGTGATGGTTTTAAGGCCTTCGTTGTGTTCGATGTAAGCGGCAATCGGTGGTGAAAAATCGTAGTACAGGGACACCAGCATCCGCCCCGGCCGGCTATGCATCAGTGTCTCATCCCTGAAACGGCGCAGGCTGCGCACATGCGGGTCCAGGTATGAGCCATAGGCAGCCGTGGCGATAAAACAGCCACCGCCACCACCGCCTTCGACAATCCCGGTCCAGTTGCCTGTCACAGTGTTAGGCAGGACAGGGTCCAGCAGCGCAACATCGCTGATCTGGAATTCCCAGTCGATCGTGTAGGTCGATTCCGGAGCATCCAGCCAGTCGGTAGCAAAGGTGAGTGTCCGGGTCTGCCCCGGATCGAGGCTGACAGCCACTGGCAGGTTCGGTGACAGCGGTACTGCACCGAAGGCGCTGATGTTGAAGTGCGTCACGCTGACGGTAGCATCGGACGTCACCGGCCCGTTGTTGGCGACGTCCACATAGAGAAAGAAGCGCAACTGGAAAGGGTCCGGAAAGGAAGTGTAGGCGCTATCAAGCGTGACGGACTCGATCTCCCAGTCAATGCAGAAGGCGCAGATAATGTTCGTGGTGGCTAGCGCATCGAGTGGCAGCTGGGTGGCCGGCGCCACAACGTCCGCCCTGTTTGTTGCGCTGACCACGACGGCCGGGCCGGGTATCAGGTTCTGATTGACCATCACCTCGAGTCGCAGTCCGGCCGTCTTGTCGGCGACAGCCGTGCCCAGCGTTGGCAGCGTCCAGACACCGGACGCTTGATTGTAGCTCCCGCCGGGTGTGGGCGTGGCCTGCACGAATGTGACCTCCGCCGGCAGTGTGTCGAGTACCTCGACACCTGCAACGTCCGCCGTGCCTTCGTTCACGACCTCCAGCCGGTATTCGATCAGGTCGCCTTCCCGCGCCGTTTCCGGTCCGTCCTTGGTAAGTGCCACGGTTGCACCGGTGCCTGTGAGTGGAAAGGCAAGCAGGGCGACGAGCAAGACAGGCACGGCAGGCTGTCGCATGTGCTTCATGCAAGGTTCAGGTTCGAGGATCATGGATATCTATACAAAGGGGGACAGGGTCGACTGATTCGACCGTTGCCTGATATTGAAAATACGGGGTCGCTGACACTCGCAATGTATTACCATGGCCGCCGACCCCGTTGCTGTCAGTCCTTGATCACACCCTTTACGTACCTGGCGACGATGGCGTGCCCTTTCCGGGTCGGATGGACGCCGTCCCAGAACAGGTAGCTGTCCGGTCTCCTGCAGGCATATGGAGGCACGTTCGGCATGATGCAGGCATCGGTGACATTGCGCAGCCGGTAGTCCCGCGGATTCCCGACGATGTCACGAAACAGGGCGAAGGAATCGATGCGAGTGAACGTGGTGCCGGGCAATGCCGCCTCCAGTCCGCCGATGATCGCCGCGAAGCCGGGGATCGCATCCGGAAAGTTGAACAGGGAGCACACCAGGTCATAGGGAGACGGGTACACGCTCTCGTTACCGCCCAGGTTGAACAGCAAGGTAAAGCAGGTGCCAAGCACGGGGGCATCCTCGATATTCAGCGGCGGATTGAATGCCGGTGTCAGCCCGAGGTCGGGCGAGTTGAAGACCAGAAACTCGCGTGCACCCTGCGAAAAATTGTACAGCGTCTGGACGGAGTCGGAAATCGAGGTCAGCGCCTCGATGATAATGCCCACGCTGGTTGCCCCGGTCGGATCGATTGCCAGCGCACGCACCGCATCGACAACATCGTTGCCACCGATAAACAGGACGTACAGCGGGTCGGCGGACGGGCTGTAGTTGACGTCCGCCATGAAATCATTGACCTGGGTGGGAAGGTGTCGGTTGGGACTGGTCGATGATGCGTCGCGCGCCCGCGCACCGCCATAGGCATAGTTTTTGCCCTGCTTTCTGCTGCTGAGGGATGGCCTGACATCCTTGCCGAGCCCCAGTGGCCTGGCAAGCTGCTCGATCCACAGCGCGCCGTTGCTGTGGTTCAGGCCGCCGCGGGCATAGGGGCCATCGGGAATCAGGAACTCATCGAGCAGATCGTAGGGCGGCCGGTTGACCAGCCCGGTTTCAATGAACTTGTTGCCGGTGTCGGACAGGCTGTCGCCGAAGATAACGAGGCCAGCCAGATCATCCGGGCGGTGCTCCGGTTTGCCATGCGGTCTGTCGGCCCAGGCACCGACAGGTGCCAGAAGGACTGCGGCCAGCAGCACGAAAACAAGGCGCAAGGGACGGGTAGTCATCATGCATATTCTCCAGTGATTTCATTATGGTTTGGAGTGACTGCATAACAGCCACCCGTCTTTGTAACACGATGCAGTGCGAAACCCGGTTGATTGACATCAATAAGGCGGCATAAGTGTCGTGCGCTAATACGTATGTACTAGCCTGATTTCTCACCGGGCGGCGGTTGGCCAACTAATGAGTTGAAATAACGAACAGAAACCCGTTCAGCAAAAAACAGCGTGTCATCGGGCGCTGCCAATCCCGGCCCTGGCTGGTTCTCGCGCGCCCAAACTTGCTCTTCACTCAAGGGGCAGCTACGGCTACCCGTTTCGTTCCAGAGCGGCATCCGGTCACACGAGCCCTGCACCAGCATCCGGGATCCCGGTGAGAAATGCGGGCTAGTTGATATGAATCAGAGGGGTCAGGGTTACTGGATTCGACACCTGGTTGATTATCCGCTGGTGCCTGACACTGATCTTTATCTTGCGTGCACCGACGCCCACGTATTCACCTTAGCTTGCTTCCGTCCCGTACGGGCCTCGATCCCGGCCAGTCCGAAAACGTTCACGACCAGGGGGTTGCATCACCGCGCCGGTTTCCCGGTTCTGCATTGCCGGATCAGGTCCGTGCACCTTTATGATCGAACCGGGGTCAGTCTAAGCCACCCCCCGCTTTCACCCCGGTTTCCATTGTGGTCGAACGGGACGTATATTAAGGAACCCCTGATTAATTCACTCATCGTCATCCCGGCGCATGCCGGGATCCAGTGTTTTCAATGGTCTGGATGCCGGCATGCGCCGGCATGACGAATTAATCAGAGCTTCCTTAAGGAAAACCGGGGCCTGCTCACGGTTAATCATGGAAACCGCGCGTGTGGATAAATCGGAACTCCTGAAACAGCTGCAACTCGACGCAAGCGTGCGTGGCACGGGTACGAGGCCGGCGGCTCCGCTGGTCATCGGATTGGTGGTCGCAGTGCTCGCGGGGCTCGGTGCCTGGTACTGGCTGGCCGGGGGCAAGGTGCTTCCGGTCACTACCGCGACGGCGCAGGCACTGAGCGGCGTCCAGGGCAGTACGTCCGTGCTCGATGCCACCGGCTATGTCACCGCACGACGGCAGGCCACGGTCTCGGCCAAGGTGACCGGGCAGGTCACCGAGGTGCTGATCGAGGAAGGCCAGCAGGTGCAGTCCGGCGAAGTGCTGGCGCGACTCGACAATAGCGACGCGCAGGCCCAGCTCGACCTGGCGCAGGCCCAGCTCGATGCGGCGCGCGCGCAGCTGGCAGGGCTGCGTCTGCTGCTTGCCCAGGCGCGGCGCGATGATGTGCGCCAGCAGGACCTGCTGGGGCGCAAACTCACCAGCCAGCAGGCGGCCGACGATGCGCGCACCCTGGTCGACACCCGCAATGCCGATATTGCCACCCAGCAGCGGCAGGTGGAGGTGACCGAACGGGGTGTCGAGGTCGCGCAGGTCGCGCTGGACAATACCGTGATCAGGGCACCCTTTGCCGGGGTGATCACGGTCAAGGCGGCGCAGCCCGGCGAGATCGTGTCGCCATTCTCCGCCGGCGGCGGTTACACCCGTACCGGGATCGGCACCATTGTCGACATGGATTCGCTGGAGATCGAGGTGGAGGTCAACGAGGCCTACATCGGTCGCGTGCAGACCGACCAGCCTGTGCAGACCACGCTCAACGCCTACCCGGACTGGAAGATTCCCGGCAGGGTCATCGCGATCATTCCGGCCGCCGACCGCAGCAAGGCCACGGTGAAGGTGCGACTCAGCCTCGACGCGAAGGACGCACGCATCGTGCCCGACATGGGCGCACGCGTGGCGTTTCTCGAGAACAGCACAACCACGGTCCGGACCGGCATGCAAGCCGAAACACCGGCCGGGGTACTGGTCCCGGCCAATGCCATTCGCACCTCGGGTGACAGCGAGCAGGTGTTCGTGTTGACCGATGGGTACGCGCGCGCGCGGAGCGTGAAACTGGGACAGGCCTATTCGGACTTGCGCCAGGTGCTCGACGGGGTGAGTGCCGGTGAACGTGTCATACTCGCGCCGCCCGGTGATCTGCAGGACGGCGACCGGGTGAAAACGGAACAGCCCGGCTGAGCGCGCCCTGCGCCCGGGATTCGACGAGGTCAGGCATGGACAATCTGGTTACCCTGCGCGGCGTTACCAAAAGCTACCGGCGTGGCAAGCAGAACATCGAGGTGCTGCACGGCATTGACATGGACATCGAGCAGGGTGATTTTGTCGCCTTGATGGGGCCGTCCGGGTCCGGCAAGACCACGCTGCTCAATCTCATCGGCGGGCTGGACAAGACAAGCGCAGGCAGCATCGAGGTGGCAGGAACGCGTATCGATCGGTTGAACAGCGGCGAGCTGGCCAGGTGGCGGGCCGCCAATATCGGTTTCGTGTTCCAGTTCTACAACCTGCTGCCGATGCTCAGCGCGCAAAAGAATGTCGAATTGCCGCTGCTGCTGACACGGCTCTCCGCCCGTGACCGCAGGCGCAATGCCGCGATCGCGCTGGCACTGGTGGGCCTTGAGGACCGTGCACAACACCGGCCGGGCGAGTTGTCCGGCGGTCAGGAACAGCGCGTCGCCATCGCGCGCGCCATCGTGTCCGATCCGAAGATCCTGGTCTGCGACGAACCGACCGGCGATCTCGATCGTCACACGGCTGACGAGATCATGGGTCTGCTGCAGCAGCTCAACCGCGAGCACGGCAAGACCATTGTCATGGTGACCCACGATCCCAAGGCGGCCGGGTTTGCGCATCGCCAGCTGCACCTGGACAAGGGCACGCTCGCCGGAGACGGGCCGTGACCCGAACACGGTCATGAGGTTTTTGCCGCTGATCTGGGCCGCCCTGTTGCGCAAGAAGGTGCGCACCATCCTGACCTTGCTGTCGATCATCGTCGCATTTCTGCTGTTCGGGATGCTCGATTCCGTGCGCGTCGCCTTTACCGTGCGCGACAGTCTGGAGGGCGCGAGCCGGCTGGTGGTGAGTTCCAAGCTGTCGATCATCCAGCCGCTGCCCTACGCGGACCTGGCGCAGATCCAGCGTGTCCCGGGGGTGGAGCAGGTGGCGTTCGCCAACTGGTTCGGCGGAATTTACCAGGAGCGCAAGAATTTCTTTGCCAACTTCGCCGTGAGTCCCAACTACCTGGACATGTATCCCGAGTTTGTGCTGCCCGAGGACCAGCGACAGGCCTTCCTCAAGACCCGCACCGCCGCGATTGTCGGCGACAATCTGGCCAAACGTTATGGTTTCAAGGTCGGCGACAGGATTCCGCTGCAGGCGACCATCTTTCCGCACAAGAACGGCGACAATACCTGGACCTTCGATCTGGTCGGTATCTTTCGCACCCGAGAGGCGCGCGATCGCAACCAGGAAGACCAGATGCTTTTCAACTACGACTATTTCGACGAGGGACGCACCTTCGGCCAGGGCACCGTCGGCTGGTACATGGTGAAGATCGGTGACCCGGAGCGTGCCACGGAGGTGGCCCAGGCCATCGATCGACTGTTCGCGAACTCGGCCGATGAAACCAAGACCCAGACCGAGAAGCAGTTCAACCTGGATTTCGTCAAGCAGATCGGTGATATCGGCCTGATCGTCAGCTCGATCATGGGCGCGGTATTTTTTACCATCCTGCTGCTTACCGGCAATACCATGTCGCAGGGGGTGCGCGAGCGCATCCCGGAGCTGGCCGTGCTCAAGACCATCGGCTTCTCGAATCAGAGCGTATTGTGGCTGGTGCTGGGCGAATCGCTGCTGCTGGCCGCGATCGGCGGCAGCCTCGGTCTGCTGCTGGCGATGGCCGGCGCGGGTGCACTCAGTGCCGCCTTCCGCGGCGGTGCCTTTACTGTCGGCGCGCAGTCCTGGCTGACCGGCCTCATGATCATGCTGGTGCTGGGCGTTGGGGTGGGCCTGCCGCCGGCCTGGCGGGCAATGCGGCTGCGCATTGTCGATGCCCTGAACGAGCGTTGAGGGGGGAGCCTGCACATGCGCTGGCTGGAACAGATTTTCGAGATCACCTGGATGAGCCTGGCGACCATTCCCCAGCGACTGGGTTCCGCGCTGGTGATCGTGGGAGGTATCGCCGGTGTGGTCGGCGTGCTGGTCGCACTGCTGGCGATCGGCGAGGGCTTTCAATCGGTACTTGCCCAGGCCGGGCGGCTGGACGATGCGATCGTGCTGCGCAAGGGCGCGAGTGCCGAACTCAACAGCGGCCTGAGCCGCGAAGATGTCGTGCTGGTTGCGCAGGCACCGGGCATACTGCGGGACAAAACCGGCAACCCGATCGCCTCGGCCGAGGTGGTGGTGGTCGCAAACCTGCCCAAGCGCAGTTCCGGCACCGATGCCAATGTCGAGATCCGCGGCGTGGGTCAGCGCGTCTGGGAGTTGCGCAGCAATGCGCGCATCATCGAAGGCCGGCGCTTCGAGACCGGCAAGCGCGAACTGGTGATCGGCAAGGCCGCGCAGACCGAGTTCGCCGGGCTGGAGGTCGGCAGGACGATTCGCCTTGGGCTGCAGGACTGGACGGTGGTGGGCGTGTTCGCCTCGAATGATGCGCACGAGTCGGAGTTGTGGAGCGATCCCGAGGTGTTGCAGGGCGCCTATAATCGCGACGGCTTCCAGTCGGTCACGGTCAAGCTCACCGACGCCGATGCCTTCGACACACTCAAGGCCGCGTTGAGCAGCGATCCGCGCCTGAAGGTGGACGTGCAGCGCACGCGCGACTATTACGCTACGCAGTCCGAGGACCTGACGCGGCTGATACGCATCCTGGGTGTGGCGATCGCGGCCATCATGGGTGTCGGTGCCGTGTTCGGCGCGCTCAACACCATGTACGCGGCGGTATCCACGCGCTCGCGCGAGATCGCCACCCTGCGCGCGCTCGGCTTTTCCGCGACGCCGGTGGTGATCTCGGTGATGCTGGAGGCGGCGCTGCTGGCCCTGACAGGCGGAATGATCGGCGCCGGCATCGCCTGGGCTGTTTTCGATAACTACACGGCATCCACCCTGGGCGCGAATTTCAGCCAGGTGGTGTTCGCCTTCAAGGTCTCGCCGCAGCTGATCCTGAACGGTCTGCTGTGGGCGCTCGGCATCGGTCTGCTGGGTGGGCTGTTCCCGGCCGTCCACGCGGCACGCCAGCCCGTGACCAGCGCATTGCGTGCCTTGTAGGAGACCAGCAACGGCGACAAGGCCGGGGCCAGCCTCTCGAATGGTTCCCGGTCTTGCCTTCTCCACGTGCTTGTAACTCCTGCCTCCCTGCACCACGCCTGCTCGAATGAAACACCGTTGGTCGAATGAATTCGACCCTACAGAAAAACCACTGGTCGAATGAACTCGACCCTACAAGGGCCGAATTCATTCGGCCAACAACTTGCCTTCCCTGTCCAAAGGGAAAATATTTCAACTGTTGTCCTGCGATGCAGTCACAGCTTTTACCGGGCAGGGTATGCGCTGCTGACAGTCGTGACCGGCAGGCATCCAGATATGCAGCCCCGTTTTTCACCCGGGCTACGCATTATTACAGCCATGATTCCGGAGATAAGACAGGTTTGCCTCGTTGAATGGCGTCGGCATCAGGCCGAAAGTATCGAATATATCCTGGCCGTCGCAGGTATTTCCCTCCATCAGCATCGTTAGCTGGTCACGGGTAATCGGGAAAAACGCATAGCGATCGAGCACGGCGGCAATTCCCTTCAACAGCAGCACAGGCGCGGGAAGGGCCCATTTGGTGACGCCGCCGGCCCGCGCAATGGTCTGCAGGATATCCCGCCATGGCAGGGCATCGGCTCCGCACAGGCTGAAATTGCGACCCACCGTTCCGGGCATATCCAGGGCCTTGACGAAGACCGCGGCGACATCCTTCACGTGCACGGGCGCCATACGGAACATGCCGGCGTCTGTCGGGAGCAGGCCATCGAAAAACAGGGGTGCCGGCAGGGGGGAACGCACCACGTCCCGATACAGCTGGGTAGCGAATTCCAGTCTGCCGCGCGGGTCACCGAACAGCACGGAGGGTCGAAAGACGGTCCAGTCCAGACCGGTGCTGGCCAGATACTGTTCTGCCCGGTACTTGGTGCGCTGATAAGCGGTGCCGTCGATTTTCACGCCGTTGGCGCTCATCAGGATGAAGCGGCGCACGCCAGCCTGTTCTGCTGCATCCATCGCGTGTTTTGCACCCTCGAAATGCAATGCCTCGTAGGTTACACCCCGGGCCGGCGCTTCGCGCAGTATGCCGATGTTGTAGATCACCGCATCTGTACCATCGATGGCCATTTTTACCGCTGCCGGCTCGGCAATGTCACCCTGAACCAGCGTGCAACGCGCTGGCTGACTGACCTTGTCTTTGCTGGCGGGGCGTACCAGCACGACGGGGCGATGACCCCGATCCAGCAGCTCGTCGATGAGGTAACTGCCAACGAAGCCGGTCGCTCCGAAAACCGTGACTTTCATGGTGCATTCTCCTTTCTCACGCGGGGCAGGCCCTGAGTGTTGGCAGTCGCACAACTGCCTGTGTCGCAGCGATGACGGTAGCGCCAGGCCGCGAAGTGGCGGTAGGCGAACCCGAGGGGGTGGCGCAAGCCAAGTACCGACACCGAGCGTGCCAGCCAGCGGTAACCGGGCAGGTGGTTCCAGATGACCATGAAAGCATCGATACCGCGCTGCCACTGCCCGGTCCTGTCCAGCACGTGCAGTTCAGCCATGGCGGCCTCGAGTGCGAGGCCATGCGCGGCCAGTGTGCCGGCTGCGCTGGTTGCATCCACCCAGTGCAGCCGGGCCGCCTTGTCCATGCGTCGATAATGGGCAATCTCGCGACGGCATAGCGGGCAGCCGCCGTCGAAAAATACCACCGGGCGTGATCCGGCAGGAGTGGTCATCGTGTGCAAATCCGGCTCCGTAGCGGGTGTGACTGGCATTGTTCTTGTGTCCTTTGTATATCTGTACAACAATTGTACGCTGACTGTACATTTTTGTACAGATAATGTATAAGGTCGTTGTGGATCAGCCATGCGCGGCTATCAACACGCCAATCAACCTCAAAGGAGACGATCATGAAAATTTACCTTGGAAGCTGCCGGCGCGCCGGCATCGTACTCGCACTTACGGCAGGAATGAGTGCACCTGGCATTTTGCTTGCCGGGCCGGGCTGCATGAACGATCAGCGCATGACGAGGAATGTCTACCCGTACAGCCCGATGGCCCCGCAACCGGCCTACCGGCAGATGACGCCCTACGCTTACCAGGCTGCCCCGGCAGGCAACAGCATGAGGATGGCGGCTCCCTACTACCGACCGATGGCAGTTCAGCAGGCCGGTCCCCGCACCGGTAACCCCGCCACCCCGGCTCCCGCTATGACAGCTGCCGTCCAAACCACCCGGGTTGCTCTCGGCAACGACAGCGAAGCTGCCGGTGAAACCGTCACCGTGCGTATCAATGGTATGCGTTTCGAACCGGCAAACATCACGGTCAAGCCCGGCACCAGGGTGACCTGGGTACAGGCCGATGGTATGCCACATATCATCAGCGGCAAGGCCACCGGTATGCGTTCGAATACCCTCTACACCGGTCAGGACTACAGTTACATCTTTCAGAAACCCGGTGAGTACGCGTATGTCTGCGACCTGCATCCCTCCATGAAGGGCAGTGTTGTCGTGGAGGAAGACGGGACCGGAACCTGAGTGGCTGGACGGAGAGGTATGAAACGTGAAACGTGAGAGGTGAGACGATATATGGCCACGGAATACACGGAAGAACACGGAAATCTGGATTAATGCGGTTTGACATGTAGGGTGCGTTTTACTGCTAAACGTAAAGACGTGAGACGTGAAAAACATAATGGCCACGGAATACACGGAAGAACACGGAAATAAATACATGACGGGATGTAGGGTGCGTTTTACGCACCGACAACGGTGCACGAAGCGCACCCTACTCCACGGAATGTAGGGTGCGTTTTACACACCGACAACGGTGCACGAAGTGCACCCTACTATTGGGGTAGGCGCATCTCATGCGCGATCTTTATGGGTCGTACAGGGATCTGCAACATAAGGATCGCGGACATCGTCCGCTCCTGCAATGCACCATTCCCGGTGCGTAAAACGCACCAACTTTTCCCGTCAATGTGCGGCTCAGGTAATCACCGTGGGTTTGCTGCGACCCGTGCGGGACTCGATCCCGGCCAGCGCAATGGCGATGGCGACCAGGGGTTGCATCACCGCGGCGGTCTCCTGGTCCTGCCTGGCCGGATCGGGTTCGAACGCTTCGAGGTAGACGCGCAGGGTGGCGCCCGCGGTGCCGGTGCCCGAGAGCCGGTAGACGATGCGCGAGCCGTCGCTGAAGCCGATGCGGATGCCCTGGTTTTCCGCGACACTGCCGTCCACCGGGTCGGTGTAGGCGAAGTTGTCGGCATATTCCACCGTGTAGCCGTCGAGTGTCGTGCCCGGCAGGACGGCCAGGCGTGATTGCAGGTGACTCATCAGGTCGTTGGCGGCCCCGGTCTCGATGCCTTCGTAGTCGTAGCGGGTGTAGAAGTTGCGGCCGAACTCCCGCCAGTGCGCCTGCACGATGTCCGCCACGGATTCCTGCCGCACCGCCAGCAGGTTGAGCCAGAACAGGACCGCCCACAGGCCGTCCTTTTCGCGGATGTGATCGGAACCCGTGCCGAAACTCTCTTCGCCGCAGAGCGTGATGCGGCCGGCGTCCAGCAGGTTGCCGAAGAATTTCCAGCCGGTGGGTGTTTCGTAGCAGTCCAGGCCCCGTTGTTTCGCGACCCGGTCGACGGCCTGGCTGGTGGGCATGGAGCGGGCCACCCCCTTGATACCGCGGGCATAACCCTTGATGCGGTGCGCGTTGGCGGCCATCACCGCCAGGCTGTCGCTGGGGGTGACGAAGAAATTGCGTCCCAGGACCATGTTGCGGTCGCCGTCGCCATCGGAGGCGGCGGCGAAATCGACGGCGTCGGGGCCCGTGGTCAGCTCCACCACCTCATGGGCATGCACCAGGTTGGGGTCTGGGTGGCCGCCGCCGAAGTCTTCCTGCGGAATGCCGTTGATCACGGTGCCGGGTGCCGCGCCCAGCAGGTCTTCCAGGATGCGCCGGGCATAAGGGCCGGTGATGGCGTGCATGGCGTCGAAACGCATGCGGAATTTTCCTTCACTGAACAACGCGCGGATCGATGTCGAAATCGAACAGGTCTTCCATCAGGGCGGCGTAGTCCGCCACCGGGTCGATAATCTCCACGTGGGTGTTGCCGAGTGTCACGCATTCGAGGGTGTCGAGGTCGATGTCCTCTGTGGTGAGGGTGCGGTAGCCGGTGATCTCGCGGGTGCGTGCGAAGATGGCCTCGGTGACACCCTCCGGTGCCGGGCCGCCGTTGGCGGTATTGAACTTGATGCCGAAATCCTCGTCGGGGCCGCCGGGGTTGTGGCTGGCCGAGAGGATGATGCCGCCGTTGGCCCGGTATTTGCGGATGACGCAGGAGGCGGCCGGCGTGGAGAGCAGGCCGCCCTGGCCGACCAGGACGCGGCCAATGCCATTGGCGGCCGCCATGCGGATGATGAGCTGGGTGGCCTGCCGGTTGTAATAGCGGCCATCACCGCCCAGCACGAGCGTGCCGCCCGCGAGCGCCGGCTGGGTGTCGAAGATCGACTGGACGAAGTTTTCCAGGTAGTGCGGCGTCTGGAAGGTCCTGACCTTCTTGCGCAGGCCCGAGGTGCCGGGGCGCTGGTCGGTAAAGGGTTGGGTGTCAACGGTTTTAATGTCCACGGTGCTGTCCGTCCTGCGTGTCTGGGATGTGCCTATTCAACCATACCCGGGCGGAAAACGGGGCTGGAAATTTTCGCGCCATACCGGCCGACCGGATCGGCAGGTACTTGATAAAGCTCAATGTCCTGAACCCGCGGCCCCGGGTAGGCTGGGAAGCCCTTGATCAAGCCGGGTATGCAGGCGTCGCCATGTCGCCAAATCGGGGTGTTACCGGCTGTTGACGCCAATATCCGGAGGGCATGATCTTGAGTGAACGCAATTTCAGCATGCGCATGCAATGCAGCTACGAGGGGGATACCAACGCCATTGCCGACCTCGTCGTCGAGCATGAGGTGGAGGGCCAGTGGCAGCCGCTGGAGCTCGGCCTGACGGCACCGGGATTCGATATTTTCGTTTACGCGGTATTCACCTGCCAGCATATGTATTTCCGGGTCAACTGCGCGGAACGCGGGCTGCTGCTGAACAGCGCCGGGGGCAGCATCGTCATCGGCGCCGGCGCGGACTGGAACATGGAAACCCTGCGAGTGCATTTTTCCGGCCACGTTCGCAGCGGGCAGGCAAGCCAGGAGGATATCGACTTTATCGTGGCGCGCATGAAACAGTGCCCGGTGTCCCGCAATCTGGTCGAGGTCCCCGATGCCAGGTCAGGCGTCAGCCTGGACTGAAAGCAACAGGTAGGCGCAATGCCCGGTTAGCGCCGTCCCTGTTCAGCAGGGCGCCGGCATCAGGCCGGGTCCTGGTGAATGATCACGTCCGCCAGCGGGAAGGCCTCGCGGATCGCGAGTTCGACGCGGTCGGTGGCGGCATGGGCCTCGCCCAGCGTGAGGTCCGCATCGAGTTCGAGATGTAACTGGATGATCTCCATCGCTCCCGACTGACGGGTGCGCAGGTCGTGCAGGCCGCGCACCAGCGGCTCGGCGCGGGCGAGCTGTTTCACGCGTTCGCGGACCTCGTCGGGCAGTTCGCGGTCGATGAGATGGTGAAACGCATCGTGCCCGATGTGCCAGGCGCCGTAACAGATATAGATCGCCACCAGGATGCCGAACAGTGGATCGAGCACCGACCACCCGTACTGCGTCAGTGCCAGCGCGGCGATGGTCCCCAGGTTGGTCAGCAGGTCGGTCGTATAGTGCAGGGAATCGGCGCGCACGATGGTCGAGCGCGTGCGACGGATCACGTGGTGCTGGATAAGCAGCAGCGCCGCGGTGGCCGTAACGGCAAAGCCCATCACGACGATGCCGACCATCACGTCCTCGACCGGGCGCGGATGCATCAGGCGGTCCACGGCATGCAGTACGAGGAAGACCGCGGAACCGGCGATGAACGCGGCCTGGGCCAGCGCGGCCAGCGGCTCGACCTTGCCGTGGCCGAAGCGGTGTTCCTCGTCCGGTGGCTGCAGCGAAACCCGCACTGCCACCAGGTTGATGATCGAGGCTGCCGCGTCCATGAGCGAGTCGACGAGCGAGGCCAGCACGCTGATCGAGCCCGTCAACAGCCAGGCAGCCGTCTTGCCCACGATCAGCAGCAGCGCGGTGAGGACAGAGGCCGTGGTGGCAAGCTTCAGCAGCCGTGCGGTATCGGCGGGGGTGGTGTGTTCGGTCATGGTGAGATGCGCGGCTCTTTCATCAGGTGATTGTCACCGGCTCGGGCGAGTCAGCGTCCTGTTTTCCTACGTCGGCTTGTGCCAGCCGCCCACGCAGCCATCGAACATCGCGTCCATGCCGCGTACGTCCCAGGTACCGGCGCGGTAGCGGTCGATGGAAATGCGCCTGCCCCAGGCATCGAGGATCGGCGCAAGTTTCAGCCACGATTCCTCGATCTCGTCGGCGCGCGAGAACAGGGTGGCGTCGCCGAGCAGGACGTCGTTGAGCAGGATTTCATAGGCCTCGAACAGCGGCTCGGTCGCCGAGGCGTAGGGGCCGCGCATGACCAGACGCCGCATCTGCGTGGTCAGTCCCGGCAGCTTGGCGTTCATGCGCAGGAACATGCCCTCGTCGGGCTGCAGGCGGAACACGAGGGCGTCGGAAACGGGCGGCGCGCCGCCGGGATCGAACAGGTTGTACGGCGGTTGCCGGAAACGGATCACGATCTCCGAGGCACGCTTCTTCAGGCGCTTGCCGTACCAGAGGATGAACGGCACGCCCTGCCAGCGCCAGTTGTCCACGTACAGGCGCACGGCCGCGAAGGTCTCCGTCACCGAGTCCGCGGCAACGCCGGGCTCCCGGCAGTAGGCCGGCACCTGTTCGCCGGCGATTTCGCCGGCGCCGTACTGCGCGGCGACCGTCAGCCGGTCCACCTCGGCCGGCGGCGTGGCACGCAGGGAACGCAACACCTTCACCTTTTCGTCGCGCACGGCCTTGGCGGTGTATTCCCCCGGCGGCTCCATGGCCACCAGGGTCAGGACCTGCATCATGTGACTCTGGATCATGTCGCGCAGGGCGCCGGCCTTCTCGTAGTAGGGCGCGCGGTATTCGACGCCCAGCGTCTCGGTCACGGAGATCTGCACGTGGTCGATGTAGTTGCGGTTCCACAGTGGCTCCAGGATGCTGTTGCCGAAGCGGAACACGAACAGGTTCTGCACGCTTTCCTTGCCGAGGTAGTGGTCGATGCGGTAGATCTGCGACTCGCTGAACACGTCCTGCAGCGCCTTGTTGAGGTCGATGGCGGTCGCGTGATCCAGGCCGAACGGTTTCTCGATGACAATGCGCCGGTAGCCCGTGTCCTCGGTGGCGAGCTGCGCCTGGCCCAGGCCCTGTGCGACGCGCGCGTACCACTCGGGCGGGATGGCGAGATAGAACAGGGCATTGCACCGGCCCTGTTCGGTATCGAGTGCGCCGGCCAGCCGGGTGTAGGTGTCGGCGTCGGCGAGGTCGCCCTGGACGAAATGCAGTCGCGCCGCGAACGCCTGCCACTCCTCGGCTGTGTGCTGGAGGTCTGCCGCATAGCTGTCCAGTGCCGTGCGCATCATCCCGGGCCAGTCCGATTCGGCGATGTCGCGCGCCACCCCGATAATGCGGCTCTGCGGGTGGACCAGCCCGGTGCGGTACATGCGCGCCAGGGCCGGCATGAGCTTGCGCTTGGTCAGGTCGCCGCTGGCACCGAAGATGACGATATTGGCCGGGGAGGGCAGGTCTTCCTTGACGTCTTCGATCAGTGACTCGTTTGTCATGTCAAATCATCCGTTGATGGGTTTTGCGCAGGATGCCGCTTGGGCTGCCCGATTGTAGCCGTCACGGCGGCGGCCAGCCAGCCCGACCGGATGCACCGGCCACGGGCACGATCGATTAATATTTATCTGATAAATGCCGGCTTTTGCCCCTGTTTTTGCCGGCAATCCGGCCGAGTGCCTGCCTGCCTGATTGCGCCCGGCGAAACGGGCGCGTTATGCTACCTGTGCCCGTCACATCGAAACGGCTGCAGGCGTGCGTTGCGCCTGCTAATGACAACTCAAGGTGAATCCTATGAAGCGTACAACACTGGCAATCGCCATCCTGTTTTCCCTGGCCGGCCCGGCTTCGGTCCTGGCCGAAGTGCCGGCAGTAACCGTAAAACCGCTGGCAGTGGAAGTGATACCCCTCGACGTTGAAGCGGCCACGCAGCAGGCACTGGAGGCCTTGCCGGCAACAGCCGCCGGCGCCGAAGCGGTGCAGCAGCCATCGGTCGAGGCAACGCCGGCAGCCGCCGCAGCGATCGACACCGCAACGGCCGCAGAGCCGGCGGTAGCGGAAACACCGGCACCGGCAGTCGCCGCGCCTGCTGCAGCGGCAGCAGAACAGGCCGCAGCGGAAATGAAGGCCGCGCCGGCAGCCGCCGCAGCGATCGACACCGCAACGGCCGCAGAGCCGGCGGTAACGGAAACACCGGCACCGGCCGCCGCGGCTGCTGCAACGGCAGCAGAACAGGCCGCTGCGGAAATGGAGGATGCAGCCCCGGCCGCCGGCGCCGCAATGGTCGAAGCGCCAGCGGCAGCGCCTGTGGAATCGGCTGCCACCGACACTGCCACAGACACCGGATCATCCGCCGCCGGCATGCCCGGCAAGCGACCCTGCTGGAAAGGCGGCATGGGCATGATGGGCAAGGGCGGCATGAAGCCGGGCCACGATCACCCTGGCAAGGGCATGCCGGCCCGGCATGCAGAGGTGGTGGAGCGCCTGGACATGATCGAGGCGCGCATGGCCAAGATCGAGATCATGCTCGAGACCCTGATGAAGCGCGAGTAGGCCCGGCTTCGATACACCGTCCGCCGACCTTGCCGGCAACACGGCAGCAGGGTAGCCCCCGGTCTCTCTGCAGGGTCGGGAGAACCCGGGGTCATGCCCGTTTTTCCAGGTCGAGGCTCTGCAGTGCTGGTCGCACCGTGCCCCAACACAACTGCAGAGCATCGTGCCAGGACAGGACATCACCAGCCGGCGGTTGATTGCGATCATGGGTTCATCTTGTCAGAACAGGCCGCTGCTGTGCTGCAGGGATACGGGCCCAATGATATTGAGGCGCAGCGCAAACCATCGTGTGGCTTAACCGCCGGCCCGGGTGAGCCGAACGATCGGCTGCGTTCCTCAATCAGGCATTTGCAGCGCCGGGCGTTGCGCCCGGCGCTGCTCCCGTATCGACCACCACCCTGTCGCGTCCTGACTGCTTGGCCTGGTACAGCGCGCGGTCGGCCCGGCACAGCAGGGTCTCCACGGTGTCCTGCCGGGTACAAACCGCGATTCCGATCGAGCAGGTGAGGCGGATGCTGACATCCCGGTAGTCGATGCTCAGGTCACGAACCGCCGCCAGGATGCGTTCACCCAGTGCTGCCAGATCGCCGGGTTCCACGTCCACCAGGATCACGGCGAATTCCTCGCCACCGTAGCGGGCAATGAAATCCGAACGCCGCGGAAACACGCGCACGATGGCGTTGGCCACGGCCTGCAACACCTGGTCGCCGGCGGGGTGCCCGTGGCTGTCGTTGATGTGCTTGAAATGATCCAGGTCGAGCATCAGCAGGGCCATGGTCTGGCCGGACAGGAACGAGAAATCGATCTGCCGGGCAATCACCTCGTCGAAGGCGCCACGATTGTGCACGCGTGTCAGGGCATCGAGGCTCGCTTTCTCGCGCACACTCACCAGGTCGGCACGCAGGCTGCGCACGCGCTCGCCCATGGACTGCAGCTGTGCCTCGTAGCGGGCATGGCGTTCCTGTATCACACGGGACACGATATCGACGGTTTTCGCCAGCTGGGTCCGTATTTCGCCCAGGGAGTTGCCTTCGACCGCGGTGCTCAGCGCGGCGAGTTCGCAGGTGACCAGGTCATCCTTTGCGCTGTCCTCGCTGATGGCGTTGCGCAGGCCATTGGTCAGATCGCCGATCAGGCCACGCATGCCCTCGGCGCTGCTCTGCACGGCGGACTGTTCGTCGCGCCGGTGAGCGCGGAAGAAGTGCAGCAGGTCAGCCCAGCGCCGCTGGTCCATGCTGACCGGTTCCGGTTTGTCTTCCTCCTGTTCTGGCCAGTCCACGCCCAGCGGCGCGGGTGTGCCGGTCAGAATGTGCAGCGCCCATGCCTCGCAACGGCGCTCCAGCTCGGCGGCCGGCATGGCCTCGATATCGAAGCCGCGCGCGCCGTAGGTGCGCAGCACACCCGCGAGGGTATCCAGCACCTGGTCCGCCACGGCCTCTGCGGCGGCCTGGCGGTCCGCCTCCGCGTCCGGTGGCGGGTTGGCGTCTGCGCCATGCTTACCCCTGGAAAACAAGCTCATCTGTCACCTCGGTTGTGAAACCCATGGCCGGGCCGGTTTGATCCGGCTGTTTGGCACTGCCGCATTGCTGCCTGACGTCGCTGATCAAAGCCACCCGTCCCCGTTCTCCTTCGCGACCTGCTCGCCGGGCAGCACGCGACCCGCACCGACCGGCTTTCCGGGCAGTTTGCCGGCTTTGTTCGAGCGGCCCAATGCCGGGTACTGGCGCGCCCGGATGCCATAGCCGAGCAGGGCACCCCCGGTCGCGGACACGGCCAGCAGGCCGAGCGTCATGAACTGGGTGAACAGCAGCAACACGCCCAGGCCGGCGATGCCCGTCAGTGCCGCGCCCAGTTTCAGCGTCGAGCGACTCTGCACACGCCGGGTCTCTCGCAGCAACTGCTGGTGACTGTTGCGGATTTCCTTCGTTTTCTCCTTTTCGGCCTGGCGCACGAGGCGGTCACGCTGGCGCTGGTATTTCTCGCTGGCCTTGATAAAGGAATGCTGGCTGGCATGGCCGGTGATCGAGGTAAACCAGAATGCGGCTATCACACCGATCAGCAGGCCAAGCGCGCCGAACAGCCAGCCGCTCTTGTTGAGGTCGGCGTCCTGTGCGGTTATGAGCAGCAGGGCTGTCGCGCCCTGCAGCAGGAAGATCCCGATCAGGAACTTGAGAAACGCCGAAAGACTGAAGGGGGTCATCGCCATGCCTCGTCTGTGTCAATGCAGCTATTCTGCCACAATGGCCGGAGCGGTATGGCATGCCGCCGCCTGCTGCCTGTCCCGGGTTGTCCAATACGCCGGACAGGTATCATAAATGGCCACGGAAGCACACGGAACTACACGGAATGAACACGTCTGTAATCAACTAACTGAACGGGGTAACGACGAGCATGGCGAGTGTGTCTGTGGTCCGGCAGCGCCCGATACAATCAATTTTTCCGTATTATTCCGTGTGCTTCCGTGGCTATTACCATTCTTTGCAATTTCCGGCGCTGACGCCGTCCCCTGGATAAATACGTCTTTGCATGGCTGGCGTGAATATCAATCAGTTGATCCGGTAGGGGCATCAGCAGATACGTCCTTGCTGGATGGTCTGTCGTGGCAGGGGCGAAAGCGGGCGCGGGCGGCGGCAACTCATGTATATTTGGACACTGACTACACAACCTGCAGTGACCATGTCCCGTAACCCCACCTTCAGACTGTTGCTCGCGGCCGGCGTTTTCGTCGGGATACTGGTGCTGCTGGCGATCCTGCTCAGCGCGGCGCAGTTCGCCCTGTCGCTGTGGCATGAGCTGCAGGCCGCGCCGGCCTGGGTGGTGGTGCTGGTGGCCGGTCTTGCCAGCGTGCTGCTCGGCTTCGGCCTCTGGCTGGTCTGGCGTATTGCACGCCCGGCCCGGGGCCGGGGCGGGAAGGCGGCCCCGCCACTGACGGAGGCCGAACTGCAGGCGCACCTGGAGGCCGCTCGTGCCGCGGGCATCGACGTCGAATCCGCCCGCCGCGAGCTGGAGGAGCTGGCACGGCGCCGCGAGCTGGAGGTCGTCCACCTTGCGCTGTTCGGCGAGATCAGCAGCGGCAAGAGTTCGCTGATCAATGCGTTGCTGCCGGGTGCGAGCGTGGCGACCGACGTGATCGGCGGTACCACGACCACCGTCCAGCACTATCGCTGGCAGCGTGAATCCGGCGACGAGGTAATGCTGATCGATGTGCCGGGCCTCAATCAGATGGACGGCGAGTACGACCCGCTGGTCATGGACGAGGCGCAACGTGCGCATGCCGTGATCTTCGTCTGCGACGGCGACCTGACCCGCGGCGAATTCATGGCCCTGCAGCCGCTGCTGGCGCTGAACAAGCCGCTGATCGTGGCCTTCAACAAGCTGGACCGCTATTCACGGGAGGACCGGAAACTGATTCGGCAGCATCTGGCCGCGCGTTTCGCCGGCAACCCGGAGGTGAGCATTGTCGGTATCGCCACCCACCCGACGCGCAAGGTCGTCAGGGTCGGTGCGGACGGCAGCGAGCATGAGGAGGAGCAGGTCCTGCCACCGCAGATCGACGAGTTGCGCGCGGCCGTGCAGTCCGCGCTGGATCGCAACATGCTGCTGCTGGAGCGCCTGCGCGATACCGCCGTGTTCGAACTGACCGCGCGCAAGCTGGACCAGGCGAAGGCGGAATACCGGGTCAGGGAGTCCTCTTCCCTGGTGAAGACCTATACCCGGCGCGCCGTGGCCGGCGGCATGGCGGCGATCAGCCCCGGCACCGACATCCTGATCCAGGGCTACCTGGGCACGCGCATGGTCAAGGCACTGTGTGAGCTGTACGAGGTACCGGTGCGCGAGATCGAGCTGAACAAGCTGCTGGACCTGTCGCAGAAACAGGTGCGCACGGCCCTGCCGCTGCTGCTGGCCGTGGCCGGCAATGCGGCGAAGGCGTTCCCGGGCGTGGGTACGCTGGCCGGCGGCCTGATGCATGCCGTCGCCTACGGGCTGATCTTCGACGCGCTGGGCCATGCCGTGATCCGCACACTGGAGACGCGCGGCGAGCTGCGGCCCGCCCCGACCAGCCTGACCTTCCGCGACAACCTCGTCACCGACGTGGAAACCCGCACGCGCAAGCTGCTGCGGCTGGCACTCGACGTGCGCAAGGAACAGGGCGAGAACCCGGGCGGCCGACGGGTAGGGTCTGTGCGTAACAAGCTCTCGCGCAGAGACGCAGAGATCGCAAAGAGCAGGATGAATGGTGGCATGCTCGGGATACTATCTGGGAACGGGCAAGTTTCCGGATTTCCTTGGTTTTCCTGAACAGGCTACATACTCAACGATATGCAACATACCCGCGTACTCCCTGTTCTCTCTGGCAGGATTTGTCCTGCGCACTCTGCGTCTCTGCGCGAGATATTGATATTTCGAATAGCGGTAATGACGACATGAGCTCCGACGAGCACCTCGACCAGGCGCGCGACAGCCTGGAACTGCTGTTGCAGGACAAGCGCCTGCCGCCGGAGGCGCGCACGGAGCTGGCCGACGATTTCCGGCAGGTGCAGGCCATGCTCGACAAGCTGGAGCACGGTCACATTCATATCGCGGTGCTGGGTCGCGTCAGTGTCGGCAAGTCCTCGGTGCTCAACGCCCTGATCGGTGAACGGCGCTTTTCCACCAGCGCCCTGCACGGCGAGACCAAACAGCACGCCATGGCGCACTGGGACGAGCAGGCCAGTGGTTCGCTGTTCCTGATCGATACACCGGGCATCAACGAAATCGACGGCGAGGCGCGTGAGCGCATGGCGACCGAAGTATCGCAGCGCTCCGACCTGGTGCTGTTCGTCATCGACGGCGACATGACCGACAGCGAGTACCACGCGTTGCAGGGCCTGGCGCAGCAGCACCGGCCGCTGCTGCTGGTGCTGAACAAGTGCGACCGCTATTCCGCCGCGCAGCGCGCGCAGCTGCGCAGCAGCCTGCTGGCGCGGCTGGAACACCTCATCCCGCCCGGGAATTTCATCGAGGTGTCTGCCGATCCGGCGCCGCGCATCTATATCACCACGGATGCCGAGGGCCGGGAAACCGAGACCGAACGTTCGCCGCCGCCCGATGTCACGGCGCTGAAGGACCGTATCTGGGACATCCTCGAGGCGGAAGGCAAGACGCTGGCGGCACTCAATGCCAGCCTGTTTGCCGGCGACCTGAGCGACAGGGTCGGTGTGCGCGTACTGGCTGCGCGCCGCCGGCTGGGTGACAGGGTGGTGCGCAACTACAGCCTGGTCAAGGGCATCGCGGTGGCCATCAATCCGGTGCCGATTGCGGACCTGGCGGCGGCGGTGACCGTGGATTTTTCCATGGTGGTGCACCTGGCCGATGTCTACGGCATGCCCATGACGCGCGCACAGTCCGGCAAGCTGATCAAGACCATCAGCAAGCAGTTGCTGCTGCTGATGGGCACTACCTGGTTCATACACCTGGTGTCGTCGCTGCTGAAGGCAGGCAGCGGCGGCCTGTCGACCCTGCTGACCGCCGGCACGCAGGGTGCGGTGGCGTATTACTCGACCTACGTGGTCGGGCGCGCGGCGGAGGCCTACCTCGCGGCCGGCTGTTCCTGGGGCGAGGGCGGGCCGAAGCGGGTGATCCGCGATATTCTCGACAGCCTCGACCGCGACTCGATGCTGGCGCGGGCGCGCCAGGATATTCTCGCACGCATCGGCAGCACGCGCGCCTGAGTCCGCGTGTCGGAGGTGCATTCTTGCCCTTAACAGCAAGCAGGGGCAGAGGGAAGGGCGAGGTTTCCTCCTGTCCCCGGTTTTTCATTCCGGAATTGAAAAAACAGGGTAATGCCTGACCAAGCCGGGCCAAACCCGCGAGGATTTGGTCATGCGCCATTGAACGTCAGCCTGACGATCGATGGTTGTGATGCTCCGGTACCGTATATTTACGGTAGCAACGATATCAGTGCCGTGAAGAATGCCGTTGTGCAGGAGACAGCCGGTGAGCGTTCAGGCATTGGTACGATAATTACACGGTTTATACCGCCTGTATTTTCTGCCGTGACCGGTTCAGGCTGGCCGGGTCGAAGTCCGCAGCGATGTAACCGAGGATCGACTGTCCCGCGGTGACGCCGTACATCACGGTCACGCACGGCCGACGGTTTGCCTGGCTGATGTAGGTGTCGCACAGAAACGCACCCTGGAAGGCCGCGTTGTTCAGCACCGACAGGCTGACGGAGTAGGGGCGCCGGGACAGGTCCTGGCCGTAGGCGTCGGTGTCGATCGCGCCGGTGCGGATATTGGAACTGACCTGGCGTCCATCGCTGTCGATGGCATAGAGCAATTCACAGTGCGGACAGACGCCGACGTTTTCGCTCAATACCTGGTCGAGCCGGCCGCGGTTGAACCAGACCCTGATCGAGCGCCGTGCGATCAGGCGCAATGATGTATCGAAGCGCTGGCCGAGCGCGTCGAAATCCTGTGGCCGGGTGTCCCGTAGTGTGTTGACCATGGCTGCCCCCGTTGACAGGCGGCATGTGCCGCCAAAAACACCAGCTTCACCAGGGGAAATGCAGGATGCATGCCAGTTGCCCAGGGATTCGGCAAGCACCTGTAAACAGCCGGTATTACCGTGCGTGCTGACAACCCTGCAGCGGACGGTGCGCACGAACCGTGTGCAGGACAGGCAGATTTGCCCAACACGGGTGCGGGCAGACAGCGCAATCCCGACGGGTCTCACGCGCATGCGGGAGACAGGCTCGGGCTATTCCAGGCAGTCGGGGACGTGATATTCCTGGTCCAGTCCGTAGACTTCGTCGAAGCTGCCGTCGCAATCGCTGTCCCGGATGACATAGTTGTCGATGCCGCTGGTCGGAGTCGCGTGTATCCAGGCTCCAGGCCCAGAGTCGGTCCCTGGTGGTCATGCTGAACAAACTGTCACCGTTTATGCTCATGTACTGCATGATATGAGTTTCGTTCTCGCCGTCACCGTCACCGTCGGCATCGCGTTCGGAGTGCAGGGTAAAACCCTCCAGTCCCGGCGGCGTGAAGTTCTCGGCGTGCGCGATCGGCAGGTATAAGAGTGCCCCGACGATAATGACCAGCCAGGGTGTGACCAGCCGTGCGCCGGGCTGATGCACCGCTGTCAGGCCGGTTTGGTCTGTGAGTTTGCTGTTGCCGGCGACCGGCCGGCACGGGAATTGTTTGATCATGGTTTTATACTCTTCTGTGTGACCGCGTTGTTTTCCGGAATCTGCGCCTGTGTGACGACAACCCCCCTTGCCACAGTGGATCAGAATGCCATGGCTACATACAGCCGTCCTGCGGTGCGCATGCACTGTGGGGATGCTGTCATAACCGTCAGCCTCGATTGTACTTGTAAAATAGCATTATTTGTAATTCCAGGCTGTGAGCCGGCCACGCGCCGTGGTCGATGACAGGCAGGGTGAGAGGCCGGGGGCACAGGTTCAGCGTCTACCCTGGTCAACCAGGGCCGCGATCAGGGGCAGACAGCCTGCAGCAGGAAACCGCCGCCCGCTGGCAAGCCAGGTCACCTGGTCGCAAGCCGCCCGGCCGCCTGCGCCACGGACGCTGTGTACCGCGTGCGGACTCAGCCCACCGGCTGCAGAGACTTGGCGTAGATCACCTTGCCGTCGCCCGGCGCGTAGAAATCCGGCAGCCGGGCCGCGGCGTGAAACCCCGTGCCTTCGTAGAATTTGCGCGTCGGCGCATACTGCGCGCGCGAGGACGTTTCGGCATACACCAGGCGTCCGCCCGACGCGCCGATGTGCGCCTCGGTTGCCTCGAGCAGTCGGCGTCCATAGCCCCGGCCCTGTTGATCCGGCGCCACGACGATCCAGTACAGGTCATAGCTGCCGGCGGTGCCGGGGATCTCGCCATAACAGGTGTAGCCCAGCAGGGTGCCCGACTGCTCGAGCAGCAGGAAGCGGTAGCCACTGGCCGCTCCGCGGGCGAGGGCTTCCTCGACCAGCTCGGCGGCAATGCCGACTTCATCGTTACTGAAAAACCCGGTTGCCTGCACCAGTGCGCGCACGGCAGCGATGTCCGCCGGCTGCAGCGCCGTGCGCAGCACCGGGTCAGCTGCGCTTGCCTGTGCCACGTCAAGGTCCCTTGCTGCGCGGCGGCTGCGCCGGGTGCATGCCTTCCCAGAGCCCCTGGAAGAAATGTCTGGCATTCTGTCCCAGCGAACGCGTGCGGTAACCACCCTCCTGGGTAACCAGCGTCGGCAGGCCCAGCGCGCCGATCATGCGGCCGTTTTCGTGAAAGTCCCTGGTGGTCAGGGTAAACGAGCCGGTCGGGTCGCCCTTCGCGGTATCCAGGCCGAGCCCCAGCACCAGGTAGCGCGGTTCGAAGCGGGCGACCTGTTTCAGCGCACGCGCGAGATGCTGCCGGTAAGCGGCACCGTCCAGTCCTTCCGGCAGCGGAATGTTGAGGTTGTAACCCAGTCCCTCGCCTTCCCCGCGTTCGTCCTCGAAACCACTGAAGTAGGGGTAGGTCATGCGCGGGTGGCCGTGCAACGATATCGTGAACACGTCGGCGCGCTGGTAGAAGATGTTTTCCGTGCCGTTGCCATGATGATAGTCCACGTCGAGCACCACGACCTTGCCGTAGCGGCTCAGGTAGTTGGCCGCGACCGCCGCGGAATTGAAATAGCAGAACCCGCCGAAGCTGCCGCGTTCGGCATGGTGGCCGGGCGGGCGCACCAGGGCGTAGGCCGCACGGTAGCCGTCCACCAGGCACTGCGCGCCGGTCAGCGCGCAGTCGACGGCGCCGAGTGCCGCCAGCGAGGCATTGCGGTTCAGCGGTGTGAAGGTGTCGATGCAGTAATAGCCGGCGCGTAGCGGCAGGTCATGTGGCGGGCGTGCTGCATTGCGGATCGGGAACACGTACGGGTAGACCGACTTGCCTTCCGGTACCCGCGCACAGGCATGCAACAGGTACTGGACGAAATCCCGATCATGCACGGCCCTGATCCAGGACTGCGGAAATTTGCGTGCCGGCATGCGTTCGAAGAAACCCGGTTTTTCCAGTTCCTGCAGGATCACCTTGATGCGCACCGGCGATTCCACGTAGCCACGCTCGCGTACGTGGTGGATATCGTGCTTGTCGTTGACGATCAGCGCGATGCGTCGCTCGCGCACCGGTGCCGGCGCCGTCTTGCCGGCGCCGCGGATATAGCGCGGCGCGCGCAGCTGCACGGGGTCGTCCTTGATGGAGGCGATGACAAGCTCGACATAGTCCTGCGGACACAGCTCGCCGTACTTCCTGTCCAGGATGGCGCGTACGATGCGGCGCGCCGCGGCACGACCCAGCGGCTGGTCGCTGCCGAGCGGGTCCATGACCAGGTAGGGCGGGTTGTCGTCACCGGGCCTGACCGGTGTCTCGTAGGCGGTGTTGGCCAGCGGACGTGCGCCATAGCGTTCGTAGAATTTCAGGCGTGCCGCGTTCTGCGCGCGTACCTCCGGGTCGGGCGACAGGGCCGGATCGTCGGGCAGGCATTCGAAGAACAGCCCGGTCACATCCAGCGCGGCGGCTTCCTCGCGTACCCGTTCGTACAGTGCCCCGCCGATGCCGCCACCGGTGCCGCCGGGCGCGGCGCTGATGTACTCCAGGTAGGCGAAACGCAGGTCCGGCGCATGCAGCAACAGCGCGAACCCGCGCAGCTCGCCATGGCCCTTTTCCGCGGCCAGCAGCTGGGCATGGAAGCGGTGCTTGAGCGGATCGTGCAGCTGGTTCGGCAGCTTGGCGATGTCGTCTTCACCCAGGCCGGGAAACTGCGCGCGCAGGATGGCCTGTGCCTGCGCGATGGCCGCCTGGTTGGCAGGCGTGGCGTCGTCGTAGATCTTGCGGATCAGGAACATGGATACCTGCGGGGGCTGTCAGCCCAGTGAAGCGACTTGTGTACGGGCCGGGGCGGTCGTGCTGTCAGGCAGCCGGACACGCGCCACGATGTGTCCTATCAAATCGGTGAAGTCCAGGCCTGCCTCGGCTGCGGCAGCGGCAAAACCCGCGTCCGGCGACAGGCAGGGGTTGGTGTTGATTTCCAGCACCTGCGGCTCGCCCCGGGTATCGATGCGAATGTCGACACGGGCATAACCGCGCAGGCCGAACAACTGCCAGCATGCCCGCCCCAGCACCTGCAGGGTATTGTCGAGCGCAGTCTCGGCACCGGCCTGGATAAATCGCCGCGGCGTGTGATGGTACTCGAACGCCTCGCTGTCCCACTTGGCGGCGTAATTCACGATGCGCGGCTTGCCGTCCGGAAAGGCGGAAAAGTCGATTTCCGCGACGGGCAGGATGCGCACGCCCGTTGCGTCCTCCAGCAGGGCGATGTTGTACTCGCGACCGTCGACAAAACGTTCGGCAAACCATGTGCCGCCGTAGCGCTCGCGCTGTTGTGCGATGCGCGCACGGATCGTATCGCCGCCGCTGACGATGGCGTGGTCGTCGATACCGATGGAGGCATGTTCCCAGACCGACTTGACGATCCAGCTGCCGGTCCCGGCGTCGCTGCCATCCTCGCTCCAGGCGGGGGTCGCCACGCCGTGCGTAGCGAGCCAGCGTTTCGCCAGCAGCTTGTTCGAGGTGAGAAACTGCGCGTCCGCGCCGGCGCCGGTATAGGGGATGCCGAGGCGGTCGAGCAGTTGCGGCACCCAGGCGATGAAAGCCCCCTGGCCATTCAGCGATTCGACCAGGTTGAAAGCCAGCGCCGGCCGCGAGCGCAGCAGCTCGTGTTGCAGCTTGTCGAGGTTCGTGGTGACGGCCCGCAGCAGCGGCTGGTAGCCGTGCGCGCGCAGGGCGGCTGCCACTGCCTCGGCCTCGATCAGCGCATCCTGCTCATCGGGCGGGGCATTGGCCGGGACGGCGCCGTACAACACCGCAACACGCAACTTGCCGGTCATGACGTGGCCGCCTGCAGCGCGGGCGCCATGCCCATGGGGAGCCGCTGCAGTGCCGCCTCCAGGATCGTGCCGATCAGATCGCGGTATTCGATGCCCTGGAAGCGCGCGATGAAGGCGAGATCGGAGCGTTCCGGGTTGAGTCCCGCGAGCGGGTTGACCTCGATGAAGTGCGGCGTGCCGTCTGCGGCAAGTCGCACGTCGACCCGGCCCCCGTCGCGGCAACCGAGCGCGCGCCAGGCGTCGAGCGCGACCTGCCCGGCCGCGTTTGCATCGGGGCCGCGTACCAGCCGGTATTCGCAGCGCGACTCGAACGCTTCCTTGTTGAGGAACGAGTACACTTCGCTGTCGCCTGCGCCGGTCGCCAGCACTTCCAGCACGCCGAGCGGGCGCGCATCGTTGCCGCTGCCGACGATGCCGACGGTGAACTCCCTGCCCGGCAGGAAGGTCTCCACGAGCACCGGCTGCGCGTAGCGCGCGAGCAGGTCACGGCAGGTCGCGCCAAGGGTGGCGTGATCGTTGATCTTCGAGGCCGCGCTGATACCCTTGCTGGTGCCTTCCGCCACCGGCTTGGCGAACAGTGGCAGCGGCAGGCCGATGTGTGCGAGGTCCGCCGGGGTTTCCACCAGGATGAAGTCCGGCGTCGCTATTCCGCAGTCACGCACCACATGCTTGGCGAGTCCCTTGTGCAGGCACAGCGCCAGCGTGGTTGCATCGGAAAAGGTGTACGGGATGCGGTACGCGTCGAGCAGCGCCGGAATCTGCGCCTCACGTGCATGGCCGTACACACCCTCGGCGATGTTGAACACCAGGTCCCAGCGCTCGCCGGCCAGCAGCCGCGGCATCAGCGCCGCCAGGTTGCCGATCGGCTCGACGCTGTGGCCGAAGCTTTCAATGGCCGCGCGGATGGCGTCGATGGTCTCCGGTCGGTCGAATTCAGCCGCGGCTTCCTCGTCGAAACCCTGTGCGAGGTACTCGTCGCGCAGGTCGTAGGTAAAGCCTATTCTCACGAGTCCTGCTCCTTGGGCGTTACAGCCACGGCGCCGGTCACGGCCGGGTCATGGTAGCGGTACAGCCTGTTTTCGAAGTTGCGCAGCACCAGGTCGTCGCCGTCGCGGCCGACGACGTAGTCCGGCACCAGCGGGATCTTGCCGCCGCCGCCGGGGGCGTCGATGACGTAGTGCGGGACGGCATAACCGGTGGTGTGGCCGCGCAAGCCGCGGATGATCTCCAGGCCCTTCTCGACCGGGGTGCGGAAATGCGCCGAGCCGGTGATGGGATCGCACTGGTACAGATAGTAGGGTCGTACGCGTATCTTCAGCAGCTCGTGCATGAGTTTCTTCATGGTCTCGACATTGTCGTTGATGCCGGCGAGCAGCACGGTCTGGCTGCCCAGCGGTACACCGGCATCGGCCAGCCTGCCGCAGGCCTCGGCGACTTCGGGCGTGATTTCATCGGGGTGCGTGAAGTGAATGGACAGCCATACCGGTCCGTAGCGGCGGAACAGGCGCAGCAGGGCGGGCGTGATGCGCTGCGGCAGCACGGCCGGCACCTTGGTGCCGATGCGCACGAACTCGACGTGCGGGATCTTTTTCAGACGCGTGAGCAGGTACTCCAGCTTGTCGTCGTCCAGGCTGAGCGGATCGCCGCCCGACAGCAGTACGTCGCGAATGGTCGGGGTGCGCTCGATGTAGTCGAGTGCCGCCTCGTGGTCGCTGCGCCGGATGGCCTTCTCGCCGGCCGCGCCGACCAGCCGCGAGCGCGTGCAATAGCGGCAATAGGTGGTGCAGATGCCCGTGACCAGGAACAGCACCCGGTCCGGGTAGCGGTGCACGAGGCCCGGCACCGGGCTGTCGTGGTCCTCGCCCAGCGGATCGTCTGCCTCGCCGGGGCTCCTCAGGTATTCACCGGTCACCGGTATCACCGACTTGCGCAGTGGCTGGGTCGGATCGGTCGCGTGCAGCAGGCTGGCATAGTAGGGCGTAATGCCGACCGGCAGCGGTCCGGTGTGACGCTCGATGGCCTCGCGTTCGTCCGCACTTGGCTCGATGATGCGTGCCAGCTCGCGCAGGTCGCGGATGCGGTTACGGTTCTGCCAGCGCCAGTCATTCCAGTCGCGCACACTGGCCTCCGGGAAGAACTGCTTGCGGAAGGCGTGACTGCGCGGGCTTATGGTCAGCCGGGGAACGGGGTGTGCGAGATTGCGGGTGAGGGAGACGAGATGCGGGGCAACGGGGCCTGAACAGGCATTGCTCTGGCGGGTTTGTGCAACAAGTCCTGGAGGCTCTTCCTCTTCGGCAAGCACGATCTGTTTCTTCATGATATATCCTCGTAACGTTCAGCAGCCGGTGACTGCGTGCAGGTCGTGAGCGGCTGATCCTGCAAAAGATTTAACCGTTCCGTCCCGGGTTGACTTCCCGTTGCCTTTTAGCTGGTGAAGACGCATGCCGCCGGTTTTGGAATCTGCGCAATCATAGGGATGGGCGGATAAAAAACAAGACGTCCGGTGAAATATATTTACCCTGCCGGCGCGGCTGTCCATGCCTGATCGACGGGGCCATGCCCCGCTTCCCGGATCATGCCGGCACGTTGCTGACAGCGCCCTTGCGCCGTGCCTGTTCAGGTCCGCAGGGCTGGCTGTTGGGTGTGCAGAAACCAGCGCTCGAGCAGGACGTGCTGCACGAACCAGCGGTTGCCCATGAGTCCTGTCGCCAGCCGTGACTTGACGGGCTGTGGCAGCCAGGCCGACCAGTCGCGTGCCTCGCGCGGTCCGAAACGGGCTTGCAGCCGGGCACGGTAGGGCTCGAGGTCGGCGCGGGAATAGCGTCCCCGCGCCTGCAGGATGGTCGCGGCGGCCAGCAGGCCGGATTCGATGGCAGGCCGGATGCCTTCACCGCTTTCGCTAAAGGCCAGGCCGGCGGCGTCGCCGGCCAGCAATACACCGTCGTCGAGCAGCGTGCGGTGCGCGTGCCGGTAGAGCAGGTAGGCATGCCCCTTGAAGCGCGGCTGCAGGCCGGCGGGAATGCGTCCGGCGGCGCCCAGGAACTCGTGGAAGGCGGTCACGTGCTGCGCCAGTGCAGGCTCGCCTTCGCGGCCCAGACCGATGTTGAGAAAGTCGCCCTTGCGCATGCACCAGCCATAGCCCTTGAGGTCCTTGCAGAAGTACAGCTCGGGTATGCCGGGCTGGCAGCGGCAGGCGGCGCGTTGAGCGGGATCCAGCGCGAACTCGCTCTCCTGGGCCCTGACCGCGAGTTCGGTGTGTCCGACGTCGGCACCCAGCCTGCGCGCCACCGGGCAGAAGTGCCCGCCCGCGCCGACGATCACCGGTGTCTGCAACGATCCATTGACCCGCCAGCCATCCGCGTTGCGCACCAGCTGTGCGAGCGGCTCCCCGGTACGCAGGCGTGCGTCCGCGCGCTGCAGCAGATAGGTGTCGAATTCACAGCGGCGGATGCCGTAACTGACCACGCAGTCGTGGCCGGTTTCGAGCATGGGTCCGTCCATGACCCCGGTGCGAAAGCCGCTGATGGGCTGGAATACCCGCTGCCGCCGGTAATCCTCGATATCCAGCTCAAGCAGTTCGATGACCGCCGGCGTGATCCAGCCCGCACAGGTCTTGTCGCGGGGGAATGCCGCCTTGTCCATCACGACGACATCCAGTCCGGCCTGACGCAGTGCGCGTGCACAACTGCTGCCCGCGGGGCCGCCGCCAACGATCAGGACATCACACCGGTCCATGGCCTGTCAGCCCTTGTTTTGCATAGAGGTGGTCCCGCGTCCATGCAATTTCGTTGCAGTCGGGGCGGGTGAAGACCACCTGGAAGAGTTCCAGCCAGCCGGTGCTGAAACTGGCAATCGACCCGGCCAGGTAGAGACGCCAGGCCCTGACGAAGTCCTCGTCGAAACGCGCGCGCACCTCGTCCTCCCGGGCAGTGAAGCGTGCCAGCCAGTGCTCGAGGGTCCTTGCGTAGTGCAGGCGCAGGTTTTCCACGTCCAGCACCGAGAAGCCCCAGGGTTCGAAAATGTCCATCATCTCGCGCAGGGTCGGCGGGTAGGCCCCCGGAAAGATTCGCTTCTCGATCCAGGCGTTCATGGGGCAGGGTTGGTCGCGGGCAATGGTATGAATGAGTCCCCTGCCCGTGGGCGCGAGGCAGCGGTCGATAATGCCGCCCAGGTTGCGATAATTGGAGCGCCCGACATGTTCCAGCATGCCGACCGCGACAAATGCGTCACACCGGCCGGTGATATTGCGATAGTCGTCTTCGATGTATTCGACCTGTTGACCGAGTCCTCCCGCCGCCGCACGCTCGCGCGCATAGCGGACCTGTTCGCCGGACAGGTTGTAGGCGCGCACCCTGACGCCGTACTCCCTGGCCATGTAGAGTGCCAGGGCCCCCCAGCCGCAACCCGCCTCGATGACGGTCTCGCCGGGCTGCAACTGCAGCTTGCGGCAGACGTATTCCATCTTGGCGCGCTGGGCCTGCTCCAGGGTCAGCTCCCGGGACGGAAAATAGGCGCATGTATAGACCATTTCCTCGTCCAGCCAGAGTCGGAAGAACGCGTTACCGAGATTGTAGTGATGACTGATGTTGGTCCGCGAACTGTCCGGCGTGTTCGCTCGCGCGCGATTGCGCCACAGCTGCCAGGCCCGGAGCAGGGTGTTGTACCGGCCGGTCCGGGGCGCGGCGCGGTTGATGGTTTCGAGAAAGCTGACCAGGTCGCCTTCCACCTCCAGGCTGCCCCGGCAGTAGGCATCACCGAAATGCAACTCCGGGTTGATGATCAGCCGCCACAGCGTATTACGGTCATGGATCTGCAAGCGCCTGCCGCCCGGTGCGTCGCCGAGTGTCACCTGCTCGCCGTTCCAGAGCACGAAGCACACGGGCGGGCTGCCCATCAGCACGAGCAGTTTGCGCAGCGCCCGGCGTTCCAGCCCGGTGGGCGCCGCGACGTCCGGCCGGTTCGCGGCGGCCGGCCGTTTGCGTGGTGGCACGCCGATGGAATGTGTTGCGCTGGCAGCTGCCGGGACCTTGTGCCTGCTCACAACGCCGTCACTGTTTGTGCTGGCGCATTGTCCGGGTATGCCGCTGCGTTCAGTCACGGGTACCGGTATCCTGCCGGTCCGGTTCCGGGGTGCCGGGCTCATCTGCCGCGCGGGCAGGCGGCTGAAGATCCGTGTCAGTCGCCGGTGAGTCCCTTGCGCTGCCGGTGCCGGCCTTGCAGCCGGGGTCCTGTTTTTCCCAGCTGAACACCCGCATTGGCGGGATGTTGAGCAGTTCCAGCTCGGTCCGGCCGGCCCCCATCAAGGGCTGGCACAGGGTCATCACCCGGTCGCTGGCCTGGTAGGCCACGAAGCGCCCGTTGGGGGCGAGTTGTGAGCAGACGGCGGTAAGGATCTCCGAGCCGGTGTCGCGGCTCATGGTGGAAAAGGGAATGCCGGACAGGATGACGTCCGGTGCATCCATGCCGTGGCAGGCGAGTATTTCCTGCAGGTCACATGCGCTACCGAGGTGTGCAACCAGCCGGTTGTCTTCGATCTTGTGAATCATGCGGTAAAAGTGCGGATTGATTTCGATGCACAGCAGCCGAGCCTGTGGTGACATCGCGCGCAGCATGGCCCGTGTTGTGCCGCCGGTACCGGGACCGAGTTCGACAATGCTGCGTGCCGACCGGATGTCGGCGCTCTTCAGCACACGCTGTTCCAGAAAACGCGAGCTTGGCGTGACCGAACCGATTTGCAGTGGATAGCGGAGAAACTCGAGGAAAAAAGCCAGCCGGTTGCGCAGCGGGCTGTCGGGTTGCTTCCCATTTACCATGTCATGCTTCCGTTTGTGTCGAGGTGTCTGGTCTGTGCGGGGTCGCGGGCAGTGACTTCCGGACCGGCGTCGGGTTGTGTTCAGTCGCTCCGACTTCGGTGTCACCGGTTCGGTGGCGGCAGTCTTTGCCTGCCCAAGTATCCGCTTATAGTAACCATTATTGCAATTTACGCCATGCAAGCCTGCAATACAGCTGATAATGTCAATAAACCCGGTAACGCGCCTGCCTGGCCGGTGGCGCACCCTGGTCCGCGCCGGGTTATATGATGTCAAATCGCAGCGACGGGTGCAGGCACATCCGGGCGATTGATGAGGGGGCAGGGTATGGGCGTTGAGAAGATGCACTGTGAACTCGTGAGCTGGGAGCGCTTCCATGCGCTGACCCGGCAACTTGCGCTTGCCATCCACCGGGCGCCCTTCCGGCCCGAGCTGATAGTGGCGATCGGCCGGGGCGGATACCTGCCGGCGCGGATCGTGTCGGATTACCTGGATGTATACGACCTCGCCTCGATCAGGATCGAACACTATCGGGGCGTGCGCCGGGAGCGTGCCGCGCGGGTCCGCTACCCGCTGACCGCGGATGTTGCAGGCAAGCGGGTGCTGCTGATCGACGATGTCAGCGATTCGGGCGAGACCTTTGCCGTCGCCATCCGCCATCTACAAGCGCATGGCGAACCCGCTGCGCTCAGGACCGCCGTGCTGCACCACAAGTCGGTCTCCGTCTACACCCCGGATTTTTATGCGGCGCTGGTCGCTGAATGGCGGTGGATCATCTATCCCTGGGCGGTGATGGAGGACCTGCGCAGTTTTTTACATGGCATGGATCCGCCACCGACTTCGGTCGAGGCCTTCGCGCGTCGCCTGCGCGAACAGCACGGCATCGAACCCGGGTTGCAGGCCTTGAGCGACGCGTTCGCCATGCCCGCGATCGGATACCGTGATGATTGAAATCGACGGCATGATGGGTGAGGGCGGCGGCCAGGTGTTGCGCAGCTCGCTGTCGCTGTCGCTGCTGACCGGGCAGCCGGTGCATCTCATGCGCATCCGCGCCGGGCGTGACAAGCCCGGGCTGGTATACCAGCACCGCATGGCCGTGCAGGCGGCCGGCCGCATCAGCGCCGCCCGGGTCGAGGGTGACCGGATCGGTTCGCAGGAGCTGTATTTTTCACCCGCTGCCGTTGCGTCTGGCAACTATCACTTCGATATCGGCACGGCCGGTGCAACCTCGCTGGTGTTGCAGACGGTGCTGCTGCCGCTGGCACTGGCCGCGGGCGGATCGCAGCTATACGTCACGGGCGGCACGCACGTGCCCTGGAGCCCGTGCTTTCATTTCCTGGACTGGCACTGGCGGACGCTGCTGGCACGGCTGGGCGTGACGTTCGAGCTGGAAATGATCCGGGCCGGATTCTATCCCCGGGGTGGCGGCGAGGTGCGCGCCGTGTTGCCGGGCGGTGCGCGGCTCAAGGGGCTCGAACTCGTTGAGCGCGGCAGGCTGTTGCGGGTGCGCGGATTGTCCGCGATTGCCAATCTCGCGACAGAGGTCGGGCAGCGCCAGCGCAACCGCGCGCTGCAGCAGTTGCGCGTCCTCGACTGCGACATCGATATCGCGCTGGCCAGCCTGCCGGCCTGGTCGCGTGGCACGGTGCTGGTGCTGCTGGCCGAGTTCGAGCACAGCCAGGCCTGCTTCTTTGCGCTTGGCGCGCGCGGCAAGCGTGCCGAACGGGTGGCCGACGAGGCCGTGGCTGACCTGCTGGAATTTCTGGCGACTGATGGCGCCGTGGATCGCTGGCTGGCCGACCAGTTGCTGTTGCCGCTGGCCTGTGCCGGGCAGCCATCGGTATTGCGTACCAGTGAAGTGACCCTGCATTTGCTAACCAACGCCGACGTGATCCGGTGCTTCCTGCCGGTAGCGATAGCCGTGTCCGGCGTCGTCGGTGAGCCGGGAACCGTTCGGGTGGTTCCCGGCTAGATCTCGCAGCAGTGACGTGGCGGCAGCATGCGGTTGCACGCTGCATGTCTGCATGACCAGCGGTTGCCTGCGTGCGCAGCAGGCTGTTCAATCGGGAAGCGGGACTGCCTTGCCAGGTGCAGTCCCGCGCACGGTTATGGTTACACCACCACGTGATGCTTGCCGACCGGCGATACACTGCTGGCCTGCGGTCCGAGTTCGCCGGCCTCTTCGGCGTAGCGCACCTCGCTGCCGACTTCCAGCGTGTCGAAGCCGCCGTTCAGTACGCTGTTGCGGTGGAAGTAGATCACCCGTCCGTCCGGGGTGCCGATCTTGCCGTAGTCTTCGTCCGGGTGCAGGCTGATGACATGGCCGCCGGGCGTCGGCTCGTGCTGCTTGACGCGGCCGCGCCGTACATCGATATGGCTACGCAACTGGCGTTGCATGGCGTTGAAGGCGTCGCGGATGGCCACGTATACATCCTCGTGCGAGTGGTCCTTGTGGTGATGCGGCTGCGTCACCACCAGCTCGCCGTCCGGCACGGTGACATCGATGCGTACCTCGAACAGCCTGCCCTGGTGATGATGGGCATGTGGCGCCTCCACTATTACGCGGCAGCTCATCATCCGGTCATAGTACTGCTCGAGCTTGTCGACCTTTTCGCGGATCCGCGTTTCCACGGCTTCGGATGGTTCCATGTTGCGGAAGGTAATCTGTAACGGGATTTGCATAGAGGTTCCTCCTGTCGCAGGTGCTTGATGCCTGCCTTTCAGTGTACGCGTTCCCAGATCAGTTCACCGTTTCTGAATACCTGTTTTACCCGGTGCAGCGGGATACTGTGCAGCTCGCCGTCGCGGTCGTACAGGTCGAAGGTGAAGTGATCGCCGGTTTCAAAGAAGATCTCGCGCAGGGGTACGCGGATGATGCGGTTTTCCACCCGGTCGTAGTAGCCGATCTCGAACTCGGCCGCGCCGAACGCCGGGTCCCAGCGTATGCGGCTGAGAAGTTGGTGGATCGGCATCATGCCGGTGGCCGTCCAGTCGGGCCGGCCGCCATGCGCCGGTCATACCATGTCCTGGTAGCAACTGCCTTCGCGGATCCATACGCCGCGCCCCTCGCAACGCAGCAGATCATCGCCGCTGCAGACATAACTGCCGATGGCATAGGATTCCGAGTTGAAGTAACAGACGCCCGTCTCCAGTTCGAGATCCAGCGACAGATCGTCGGCGTCCGATTCGTCGAAGATGGGCGAATTCTTCAATTCCGGGTCGGGGGCGCCGACTTTCGGTGCATGTTTGGTCGCATCGGTCATTTGGTCATCCTTACGGGTTGTGGGTGGCTGACTGATTACAGGTATTATTCAATCACTTGACTGACCTGATTGACATTGAGGAAGGTCAATTACCCGATACTAAACGTAACCACGCTCGCAAGCACCATCAGATCTGACAATATACCGTCAAATTATCCGGATTATCGACGGCAGGGAAGAGGAAATGCCATGTTGAAACCGACAGACCATGAACTGCAAGCGGCGCTGGCCGAGGCCGAACGCATGCGCGAACAGGGTGCGGATCCCCATTATCTCGCCCGGTCACTGCACTACCTCGACCATCGGGTGCGGCTGCTGGAAGCCGTGTTCGATGCGGCGAAGAACTACCTGCATTTCGGACAGGAAGAGCATGAGCATGCCATCCTGGCCAACGCTATCGAGGCGGCCAGGAGCGGGGAACTGCACGACCGGGAGCAGGACGATGAGACGCTGGGGCTGTAGTACAGGCGCATTCTGCCGGTCCGTGCTGCATAAAAAAGCGGCTCTTCCCCAAATCGAGTGGGTAGATAACCGTTGCAGGGTCGAATTCATTCGGCCAACAACGTCGCCATCAGAAGGAATGCGTCTCGTCTGAATTGATGTGTTACCCACTCAATCAGGGGAAGATCCAAAAAACAGGTCTGCCATTCAGGCAGCCCTGTTACATGTTGCCGCAGTATGGCTCTCAGTGATGGTTTCTTGATTTCCCGCAGCTGTTGTTTACCCGCGGCGTGGTGACCAGGGCACTGGTCTTGCGGTCGATGGCGTAGCATTCGCCACCGGCAAGCTCATCGTCTGTCAGGCCGATGAAGCCACCATCGGTGTAGACGCGCTGGCCATCGGGGCTGCGAATCCAGTCGATGAAGGCCTTGGCCAGCCGCTTGTGTTTGGCGGTCGACAGTAGTGCGATCGAGTAGGACACCGGAGGGTTAACGACTTCGGCCAGGTCGGCGGCGGCGATGTCCACACCCTCGACAGCCACCGGATTACCCGAGTTCTGTGCATAGGTGACTTCGGTGATCCACAGCGGTCCCGTGAAGGACGCGTCATTGCGCACGCGTTCCGGCGTCTCGACGTGGTGCACGCGGGTTTCATGGGTATTCGCCTTGTTCAGCACCGCGAATTCACAGAACCGCAGCGTGGCGTTCCCGTAGTTGCAGGCCGGATTGGCGGCCAGGTCGAAGTTGGTGCTGACGCCGGTGCGGGTTGCCGCCGGGGAACCGGCCTGCGGCATGGCCACCGCGGCCAGGCGTGCATCCAGTTCGGCTACCTGGCTCGCTGTGCCGTTGGTGCGGATATAGTCGTCCATGAAGCGATACATGTTGTTGATGGCGTTGTGGATGCCCTCGTTGATGTGATCGACCTGCGATACCGGTACAGCCGGATCGAGCAGATCGAGCACAATGTCGACGATCTTGTCGACGTCGGCATTGCCCGTGGGTGCCACGCCGGTGGGCATTACGCCGTCACCGATGCCATGCGGATTGCCCTGCAGCACCAGCAGATCCAGCTTGTTCTTGATGTAGGGCTGGGCCTCGCGGACAAAACCGCTGGTCGCCAGGTCCCGCATCAGGTTGTAGTTGGTGCTGGCAAAGACGTCGAATTCCACCTGGATGCTGAACGGCAGGAAGTTGCGCTCCGGATCATTCGGGTCAACATTGCCGAGCAGCATGCAGCCGCTCTTGATCTGGTCGCGAATCTGTCCCGGCGGGATGAGCTGGATGTAATAATCACTGCGGCCCTTTGCACGTAAATCCTCCAGGGTGTAGCTGGCCTGGTTGGCAGGGATCGTCGGGTCCAGGCCGCGGGACAGGTTGAAATCGCGCATCACCTGGTCGAACACGACCCACTGGTTCCCGGCCATGCCGAGCAGCAGCTTCGCCCGCTCCGGGTTGCCATGGAACTCGGTGGTGCGGTCCGCGCCCAGCGATGCGCAATTGCCGGTATAGGAAAATGCCCGGTCTTCCCTGGCATCTGCAGGTGCCTGCATTCCAAGCAGTACGGCACCGGCTGCGCCCAGCATGAAGCGGCTGAGGTTGCTTCGTTGAATGGATCTGGTCATTGTTATTTCCTCCTCATGGTTGCATCGGCTTTCAGCAGTCAGTTTAGTCGCTCCTGGTCCGTTCCATCAGAAACGGACCAGGAATGACCGGGACCGGAATAGCCGTGCATTCTGTACGGTTACGTGATTGCCCGGCTGCGGGCGGCTCTGCTAGTGACCAACATGTCCCGAGAAGAATGTCGGGCCGGCACCGAAGGGCGGCTGCACGAAGGTCGGATCCGGGGTGTTGTCCGGCTGTCCGATCTGCTCTGACTCGGGCTGTGCCGGGTTGCCCACGAGACTGGAGTCCACCGTTTTCACCCGGCCGACGCCGAACTGTGCCGCGGTGACTTCCCTGTTAAGCAACCCATCCAGATAACTGCGCAGCGCATGCACCGGGTGCAGGAAGGTGTCCGGTGCAACCTGCTGCACGGTCGCACCCACGATGACCGGGACAGTCGGGTCGTTGACCGGATCAACCAGGTGGTTGATGATGCTGCTATAGTCATCCGGATCAGCCAGTGCGAAGAACTTGAAGCCGGACCCGCCACCGGTGCGGCAGACCTCGTCCAGCGGGTTGCCATGGCCATAGCAGGAGGCAAAGCGGTAACGCTTGCCGGGATTCAGCGGTGCGTCGCCGATCTTGATGTCCACACTGCGGCCGGTCGAACTGCCGAATGGCCGGTTTTTCAGATCAACCGTCTGCTCCACGCTCTCGGACAGTCCCAGATACCAGCCACCGCGTTGCAGGAAGGGATTGCGGTCGAACACGGCGCCGAGCACGGTCTCGAGACTGCGCTGCACCGATTGGCCGGAGAACTCGGCGTAATTCACCGCCGGTGCAATCGGGAACCAGGTGTACAGGTCGCGCAGCGTGATATCGCCACCCGGCAGCACCGCGTTACCGAAGCGGAAACCGTTGGCCATCGAGATATCGACATCGAGGGTCACCGCGTTGGTCACTTGCCAGATGGCATCGGCGATGAAGTTGTTCAGGGTGTCTTCCAGCACATGGTGGCGCAGCAGCAGGGTATCGGTGGTGCCGACCACGGTATCCAGACCATCAACCAGCTGCAGGCCGCGCACGTCGGTATCACCACAGTTACCGGGGCTGTTCGGCGGGGTACAGAAGCCGCCGGGCATGAAGGTGTGGCGGATCAGGTCAGGGCCGCTGACAAAAGGCGCCTCGATCCAGGCGACCAGCTCTGCCATGGCCGGATCCTCGGCGACGCTCCCATCGACCGGGATGGCCTCCCAGCTGAAATCGATGACCTTGCCGCCGGCTACCTGCACGTCAAGACGACCCACGTACATGTCGCGGTTGGTCTCCACCACGATGGCGGCGCCGCGCGCCAGCCGGCTTCGCTCTCTTCCGCTCAGGCGTTCACCCGGTTCGGTCCTGACAACGCCCCGTTTGTCGGCGAGCAGCGCGCCGAGGGTGATTTCATGGGTATGCGCCGAGTACATCACGTCGATGTCCTCGAAGCTCTGTGCAATCTTGATGTTCTGCGACAGGCCGAGTTCCGACTGCACCACAATGAGATCGACGCCGGCCGCCTTGACCTCGTCGAGTGATGCCGGGCAGTTCCTCGACACCCTGGGTGAAACGCAGGCCGATATTGAAGGTATCGGCCTGCTGCGGCACGATGGCGGCGGTGATGCCGATGACGGCGATCTTCACACCGTTGCGATCGATAATCCGGTAGGGATCCAGCACCCGGTTGAGGTTCGGCACCGGCGTGTCGTTATATGCATTGATTGCGACCGCCGGGAACTGGGCCTTGATGACGCCGAAACCGGCCGGTGTCGGGTTCGGTGCGGTCGCGGTGTTCTCGGTACAGGCATAACCGCTGGCTGCATCGGTCAGGCCCGCGATCACGGGGATGTCACCGCAGCCGATATATTTCGACATCACGCGAATGTTCGGCGGTATCGTCGGAAACGGCGGCCGGCTGGCGAAGCGGTTGCGGAACACGGCGGGACCGTAACCGAAATCCCAGTTTCCCGGGGTGAAGACGTCGATGCCGAAGGCATTCATCGCCACCATCATGGCATCACCGACGGTGAACATGGTCTCGGCACTGCCATGGGTCAGGTCACCGGTCGAGAGCAGGATGGCACGGGGGTTGTCCGCGCGTATACCGTCCACCACGGTCTTGAGCCTGGCGAGTCCGCCCGCGCTGGCGACCTGCCGTTCCGTGCCGTCGTTGTTCTTGAGTACCGCGGCATGCGGCACCAGGGTGCCGTGCAGGTCGCCCATCTCGATCAGTGTTACGGTCTTGCCGCCATGGGATTTGCCGGCAAACGCCTGGGGTGCGAACGAACCGATGATCAGC